>NZ_BAAGZO010000001.1:0-692117 GCF_054778395.1 Nocardioides korecus
CCCGGGGCCACCGGCGCCAGGGCGGGCAGCGCGGCCAGCGCCAGCAGCGCGGCCGCGACGGTCGGCACCAGCCCGTCGGCCTCCGGGGTGCGCGAGGCCAGACCGGCGCCGGCCGCGGCCACCACGGCCAGGGCCGCGGCGGTCACCGACCACCGTCTCCAGCCCGCGGCCCCCGTGGTCCCGGCGGCGTGCGCGACGGTCTCCCCCGCCGGGTCGGAGCCGGTCGGGCCGGGCGCCTCGGCGGTGGGCCACGACGCCAGCAGGACGGTGCCGTGGCGCAGGCCGGCGCGCTCCAGGGGCGCCTGGGGGTCCAGCACCGCCCCCGTCGTACGCCGCAGGGTCGGCGCCGTGGGGGCGCCCAGGGACTCGGCCGCCGAGCTGGCCACGTCGGCCACCTCGGCCCACACCGGCACGACCAGGTCGACCCGGGGACCGCCGTCGGCGAGCACGCTCAGGCGCATGGTGGCGCCGATGATGCCCGCGTGACCGGCGGGCGCTCCCGAACCCCCGAGGGCGTCGGTCGTGGCCATGTCGTTCCCCCCGACTCGGCTGGACAAGGTGCGCGTGGGACGAATCGCTGAGTGTCCCTCATGGGCGCTGTGTACCGAATATCATGCACTGCGCCCACGGGTCACGTGCTCGAAGGCGCAAGTCCGTCCACGGGCTCGATCAGGGGCTCGACCAGGGGTCCGCACAGGGGGAGGCATCCGGGTGTCCACGACGTTGCGCCGCGGTCCGAAGCTCGAGGAGCCGCGGCTCCCCGAGGGCGAGATCGTGCTCCAGCCGCCGCCCGAGCTGGCGCCCCACGAAGGTCTCTCCGGTGCTCTGATGATGGCGCTGCCGATGCTCGGCAGCGTCGGGTCGATCGTGTTCGTGGCCGCGTCGGGGAGCGGCCAGGGGCCCCAGAACTTCATCGCTGCCGGCATGTTCCTGGTCGCCACGCTCGGCTTCGTCTTCGTCAACATCGACCGCCAGCGCAAGCAGCGCGGCACCCAGGTGGCCGGCCAGCGCCGGGAGTACCTCCAGTACCTCTCCACCGTGCGCCGCCAGGTCCGCGCGGCCGCGGACCAGCAGCGCGACTACCTCACCTGGAACCACCCCGAGCCCGACGCCCTGCCGACCCTGGCCGAGGACGGCACCCGCCTGTGGGACCGCACCGGCGAGAGCGACGACCTGATGCACGTCCGCTACGGCCGCACCGCCCAGCCGCTCGCGCTGGACCTCGTGGCCCCGGAGGCGGCACCGGTCGACCAGCTCGACCCGGTCTCGGCCTCCGCGCTGCACCGCCTGCTCGCGGTGCACCGGGTGCAGCCCGACCTGCCCGCCGCCCTGGACCTGCGCGCGTTCGCGACCGTCGAGGTCTGCGGGCCGCGCGACCGGGCCCGTGCCCTGGCCCGGGCGCTGGTCTGCTCGGCCGCCGCGTTCCAGTCCCCCGAGCAGCTGCTCGTCGCGGTGCTGACCTCCGAGGACGACCTCGCCCAGTGGGAGTGGCTCAAGTGGCTCCCCCACGCCCAGTCGCCCACCGAGAGCGACGCGATCGGCCCCGAGCGGATGGTCTGCACCTCGGTCGAGGACGCGATCGCGCTGCTGCCCTCGGACCTCAAGGACCGCCCGCGCTTCGGCAGCGACCAGAACGGCGTGCTGCCCCACGTGCTGCTCGTGCTCGACGGCGGCACCCTGCCGCCGGGCAACCACCTGGTGCCCGCCGAGGGCGTGCACGGCATGACCGTCATCGACCTGCCCCGGCACCCGGCCGAGCTCACCGACCCGGCCACCCTGCGGCTCAGCATCGCCGACGCCGCGATGGGCCGCGGCGTCCCCGTGGTCGCCGAGCGGGCCCGCGAGGGCGGCTTCCGCTGCGTCGGGGACCAGATGGACCTGGCCACCGCCGAGGCCTTCGCCCGCCGGCTCGCCCCGCTCCACGTCGTGGACGGTCCCGTGCGCGACGAGCTCACCGCCAAGGTCCCCGAGATCGGCGACCTGCTGGCGCTCGGCGACGTCACCGAGCTCGACCTCGGCCGCGCGTGGGAGCGACGGCCCGAGCGCGACCGCCTGCGCGTCCCGATCGGGGTGGGCGAGAACGGCGCCCCGATCCACCTCGACATCAAGGAGGCCGCCCAGCAGGGCATGGGCCCGCACGGTCTGGTGATCGGCGCCACCGGCTCGGGCAAGTCGGAGTTCCTCCGCACGCTCGTGCTCGGCCTGGCGATGACGCACTCCCCCGAGACGCTCAACATGGTGCTGGTCGACTTCAAGGGCGGCGCGACCTTCGCCGGGCTCTCCGAGATGCCCCACGTCTCCGCGGTGATCACCAACCTGGAGAACGAGCTCACCCTGGTCGACCGCATGCAGGACGCCCTGTCCGGTGAGATGGTGCGCCGCCAGGAGCTGCTGCGCACGGCCGGCAACTACGCCAGCGTCCGCGACTACGAGAAGGCCCGGCAGTCCGGCGCGCCCCTGGACCCGCTGCCCAGCCTGTTCATCGTGGTCGACGAGTTCTCCGAGATGCTCACCGCCAAGCCCGAGTTCATCGACCTGTTCGTGGCCATCGGCCGCCTGGGTCGCTCGCTGGGCCTGCACCTGCTGCTCGCCTCCCAGCGGCTCGAGGAGGGCCGCCTGCGCGGGCTCGAGAGCCACCTGTCCTACCGGGTCGGCCTGCGCACCTTCAGCGCCGCCGAGTCGCGCACGGTGCTCGGCGTGCCCGACGCCTACGAGCTGCCCTCGGTCCCGGGGCTGGGCTACCTCAAGCCCGACCAGTCCACGCTGCTGCGGTTCAAGGCGGCGTACGTCTCGGGTCCCCCGCCGCGCCGCCGCGGGGCCGGCGCCGGCGGCCTGCGCGCCCGGTCGATCCTGCCCTTCACCCTGGGCCACGTGCTCGCGCCGGCCGAGGACGAGCCCGAGGTGACGGCACCCACGACGCCCGCGCCCTGGAGCTCCGACGCCGAGGACTCGACCCTGGACGTGGCGGTGGCTCAGATGGTCGGCCAGGGCCCCGAGGCCCACAAGGTCTGGCTGCCCCCGCTGGACGCCCCCGACACCCTCGACGCGCTCACCGGCGACCTCGCGGTCGACGAGGCCCTCGGCCTGGTCTCGCGCTCCTGGCACGACCGGCCCGGCCTGCAGATCCCGCTGGGCACCGTCGACCGCCCGCGCGAGCAGCGCCGCGACACCCTGACCGTGGACCTCGCCGGCTCGGGCGGCCACGTCGCCGTGGTCGGTGGTCCCCGCAGCGGCAAGAGCACGCTGATGCGCACGATCATGGCCAGCCTCGCCACCACGCGCTCGCCGCAGGAGGTGCAGTGCTACGTCCTGGACTTCGGCGGCGGCACCTTCACGCCCTTCCTCGACCTGCCGCACTGCAGCGGCGTGGCGACCCGCTCGGAGCCCGACGTCGTCCGCCGGATCGCGGCCGAGGTCACCTCGGTCGTGGACACACGCGAGGCCTACTTCCGCGCCCACGGCATCGACTCGATCGAGACCTACCGCCACCGCCGGGCCCAGGGCCTGGCCGACGACGGGTACGGCGACCTGTTCCTCTTCGTCGACGGCTGGGGCACGCTGCGCTCGGACTTCGACGAGCTCGAGATCTCGCTCCAGGCCCTCGCGCAGCGCGGGCTGACCTTCGGCCTCCACATCGTCGCCGCCGCCCCGCGCTGGGCCGACTTCCGCGCCGCGATCCGCGACGTCCTCGGCACCCGGCTCGAGCTCCGCCTGGGCGAGCCCAGCGACTCCGAGGTGGACCGCCGCGTGGCCGCCCTGGTCCCGACCGGCCGCCCGGGCCGTGGTCTGACCACCTCCAAGCTGCACTTCCTGGCCGCCGTCCCGCGCATCGACGGCGTGCACGACGCCGTCGTCCTGAGCGAGGGCGTGACCGACCTGATCGAGCGCTCGCAGAAGGCGTGGGGCGGCCCGTCCGGCCCCAAGCTGCGACTGCTGCCCGAGCGGATCGCGATCGAGGACGTGCTTGCCCAGGCCGCGCCGACGCCGGAGGACCGTCGGGTGCTCCTGGGCATCGACGAGCGCGCGCTGGCCCCGGTCGGGTTCGACGTCGACACCGAGCCCCACCTCACGGCGTACGGCGACTCGGGCTCGGGCAAGAGCACCCTGCTGCGCACCTACGTCCGCGAGGTGATGCGCACGCGCACCTCCAAGGAGGCGCAGTTCCTGGTCGTGGACTACCGCCGCGGCCTGCTGGGCGAGGTGCCCGAGGACTACCTGCTGGAGTACGTCACCAACGCCGGCCAGGCCGCCCCGATGTTCGAGCAGGTGCGGCAGTACCTCACCAACCGGCTGCCCGGTCCCGACGTCACCGCCGAGCAGCTGCGGCACCGCTCGTGGTGGACCGGCTCGGACCTGTACGTCGTGGTCGACGACTACGACCTGGTCGCCTCCAGCCAGGGCAACCCGCTGGCCCCGCTGATCCCGCTGCTGGCCCAGGCCTCCGACGTGGGCCTCCACCTCGTGGTGGCCCGCCGTGCCGGTGGCGCCTCGCGGTCCTTCGACCAGGTCCTCCAGGCCCTCGGCGACCTGGCGATGCCGGTGATGGTGCTGCCGGGCAGCCCCGACGAGGGCCCGGTCGTGGGCCGCATCCGGCCCAAGAAGGACGTGCCGGGACGCACCCAGCTGAGCACCCGCAACGGCGGCCTCGAGGTCGTCCAGCTGGCCTGGAGCGAACCCGCCCTGTGACGTCGGGCGGGCCCACCTTGGCCCGTAAAGTCCGAATTACACATTTGTAATTCGGACTTTATGCTGATGCTGGTGTGATTCCTGAGGTTAGGGTGACGCAGCCCTCGGACCCCTGGAGTCATCGATGCCCCGCCTGCTCGCCCGCCTGACCACGTCGACCGGCAGCCCCCTGCGCCCCGCGACGACCCGGACGCGGCTGGCCGGCGTGGCCGTCACCGTCGCCTCGCTGGCCCTGTCCGGCACCGTCGGGCTGCTGGCCGGCTCCCCGGCGTACGCCGCGGGGAACCCGGTCACCCCCGGCGCCTTCACCGGGCTCGGCTTCGACCAGTGCAACGCGCCCAGCCAGTCCGCGATGACCGCGTGGCGCAAGGCCTCGCCCTTCCGGGCGGTCGGGATCTACATCTCGGGCAACTCCCGGGCCTGCCGCGCGCAACCCAACCTCACCCCCACGTGGGTCGGCACCCAGCTGGCCGCCGGGTGGCACCTCCTGCCGATCACCCTGGGACCCCAGGTGTCGTGCTCGGCGCGCTTCCCGCGCTACGGCCGCACCGTCGACCCGACCATCGACGCGACCAGCACCGGTGGCTACGCGAACGCCCGCGCCCAGGGCGCAGCCGAGGCGACCAAGGCCGTCTCCGCGGCCTCGGGCCTCGGGATCGTCCGCGGCAGCACCCTCTTCTACGACCTCGAGGGCTGGAGCTCGACCTCGACCAGCGCCTGCACCCGCTCGGCCCTGCAGTTCCTCTCCGGCTGGACGACCTCGCTGCACCGCTCGGGCTACGCCTCCGGCGTCTACTCCAGCGGCTCCTCGGGCATCCGGTTCCTCGACGACGCCCGGGTCACCCCCGGCAGCGGCGTCGTGCAGCCCGACCAGCTGTGGACCGCGGAGTGGAACGGCACGGCGAGCGTGCGGTCGGCGTACCTGCGCAGCGACGGGTGGATGCCGTCCAGGCGCCTGCACCAGTTCCGCGGGGGCCACGACGAGACCTGGGGCGGGGTGCGGATCAACATCGACAGCAACTACCTCCAGCTGAGCACCCCGACGATCCCTGGCGCGCCGGCTCCCACGCCCACCCCGACCCCCACCCCGACGCCCAGCCCGGTCCAGTCGACGCCGACGGCCCCGGCGAGCGGGCCGGCCTACACGGGGTCGAGCATGAGCGACCCCCGGTGCAGCCCGAGCACGATCAACCGGACGGCGTACGCCGCGACCGGCACCGCCGGCGGGCCGACCACGGTGCCGCTCCAGTGCCTGCTCAAGCAGCAGCACCTCTACCCCTACGCCGTCACCGGCACCTGGAACGCGCAGACCACCACCGCGATCAAGGCGTGGCAGAAGCGCGTGGGGCACCGGCAGCAGGCCCGGGCGACGGCGCGTGACCTGGTCAGCCTGTTCACGGCCGGGACCAGCCGGTCCGTGCTGCGCCGCGGGGTGCACTCCGCCGACGTGACCCGTGTCCAGCGGGCGCTCAACGCCGCCGGCACGCCGCACCTGACCGTGACCGGCACCTACAACAGGGCGACGGCGCTCGCCGTGGGCGCCTACCAGGGCCGCGTGGGGCTCTCGGCCACCCGCGTGGTCGGCTCGACGACCTGGACCGCGCTGCTCGCCGGTCGCCGCTGAGCGTCCGGCCCTCGACCGGGGACGACGTCCCCGGTCGGGTCAGGCGGACTGGAGCGAGGCCACGACCGAGGTGAAGAAGCCGAGGCCGTCGGTGCCGGGCCCGCACAGGTCCTCGACCGCGTGCTCGGGGTGCGGCATCAGGCCGACCACGTTGCCGGCCGCGTTGCGCACGCCGGCGATGGCGCGCTGGGAGCCGTTGGGGTTGCCGACGTAGCGGGCCACGACCTGCCCCTCGCCCTCGAGGCGGTCCAGGGTGTCGAGGTCGGCGACGTAGGAGCCCTCGCCGTTCTTGAGCACGATGGTCACCTCCTCGCCCTCGGAGTACGCCGAGGTCCAGGCGGTCGTCGTGCTCTCGATGCGGACCACCTGGTCCAGGCAGCCGAACTTGCGGTGGTCGTTGCGGATCAGCGCGCCCGGCAGCAGGTGGGACTCGCACAGGATCTGGAAGCCGTTGCAGATGCCGAGCACCGGCATGCCGCCCTGGGCCGCCGCGATCACCTCGGTCATCACAGGCGCGAACCGGGCAATCGCCCCGCAGCGCAGGTAGTCGCCGTAGGAGAAGCCGCCGGGCAGCACGACCGCGTCCACGCCCTTGAGGTCGTGGTCGCCGTGCCACAGCGCGACCGCCTCGGCCCCGCCGAGCCGCACCGCGCGCCGGGCGTCGACGTCGTCGAGGGAGCCGGGGAAGGTGACGACACCGACCTTCACGACAGCACCCGCACGGCGTAGTCCTCGATCACGGGGTTGGACAGCAGCGTGGCGGCCATCTCGTGCACCTGGGCGAGCCGCTCGTCGGTGGCCTCGCCCTCGATCTCGAGCTCGAAGCGCTTGCCCTGACGGACCTCGCTGACCCCGGTGAAGCCCAGGCGCGGGAGGGCGCCCTGGACGGCCTTGCCCTGGGGGTCGAGGATCTCGGGCTTGGGCATGACGTCGACGACGACTCGGGCCACGGGGTGCCCCTCTCATTGCTGGGCTCACGACGGAGGGGCCAGCCTATCGGCGTACGGCGTGGGGAGCCGCACCGGAGCGGGGCCCCGAGCGCGGGGGGAGACGCTCGAGGCCCCACGGACCCGGGGAGGGCGTCCGGGTCAGGCGGCGGGGGTCGTCGGCGCGGCGCCGGGACCGTCACCGTCGTGGTCACCGTGACCACCGCGGCCGCCGGTGGGGCCGGTCGGCATGGTCTGGGTGCCGGTCACGGTGAAGTCCTTGCCGACCTGGACGATCGTGGGCTTCCCCGAGAGCAGCACGTGGGCCTCGTAGACGCCGTCGGAGTCGGTCTCGAGGCGCTGGATCGTGGCGGAGGGGTACTTCGCCTTCACGGCCGCCAGCACCTTGGCCCTCGTCGTCCCGGTGAGGGCCTTCTCGGTGCCGTGGGGGCCGCCCGCCCGGTCGCCGCGGTGCCCGCCGGGGCCCTCGCCGGAATAGCCGCCGGCGCCGTAGGACCCCGACGCGGTCTTGTCCTCGGCCGAGGCGGAGGAGGCGAGCGTGCCCGCCAGGATCCCACCCGCGGCGAGGCCGACGGCACCGACGCCGACGGCGGTCACCACCCGACGGGTGCGGTTGCCCCCGGGCCGGGAGTCGGCGGTGGCCGGCTGGGGGGCGACGGGCTGGTGGGGCAGCGAGGGGGAGGTCGGGGACTGGTCGGCCGGGGTCGGGTCGTGCTCGTTCACTGGTCTCTCCTCTGGGGTGGGTTCGCCCGACGTCGTCGTCGGACACCCGTCCCACGGTGCTGCCGGCCCCTGGCGGGGCCGTGTGGCGCACCTGTCAGGAGGCTGGGAGCGCCTGTGAGGTCAGGCGGTGCCGGCCGCCCGGTCGGCGAGCAGCCGGCCGGCGCGCGCGAGGTCCGAGCGCACGGCGAACAGCCCCGCGCCGGTCGAGAGCCAGCCGATCGGCCGCAGCAGGCCCCGTCCGCGCACCTCGAAGGCCACGTCGAGGCGGGTGCTGCGCCCGTCGGGACCGTGCGGCGCGAAGGTCAGCGTGAGGTCGGCGGACACCCCGCGCCACCGACCGGTCTCCGCCCACCGGGTGGGGGCCTCGAGGGCGGTCGTCTCCATCTGCGGGACGATGCCGGCGGCCGTGCGGTCCAGCCACCGCTGGCCGACGTGGGGCGCCCCGGCGTCGAGCACGTCGACGGCCTTGAGCGAGGACTGCCACTCCGGCCGGTTGACCGGGTCGGAGAGGTAGGCGAAGGCCACCTCGGGGGTCACGTCGTAGGTCAGGGAGGTGCGCAGCATCAGAACCGCTCCCCCGTCAGCAGCTCGTAGGCCTCGACGTAGCGGGCGCGGGTGCGCTCGACGACCTCGGGCGGCAGCGGCGGCGGCGCCTGGCCGGAGGTGCGGTCCCACCCGCTCTCGGCCGAGGTCAGCCAGTTGCGCACGATCTGCTTGTCGTACGACGGCTGGGTGCGGCCCGGCTCCCACTCCGCCGCGGACCAGTAGCGGCTCGAGTCCGGGGTGAGCACCTCGTCGCCCAGCACGGTGACGCCCGACCCCGCGCGCGACCCGAACTCCAGCTTGGTGTCGGCCAGGATCAGGCCCGCCTCGCGCGCCACCTCGTCGGCGCGGGCGTAGACCCGCAGGGTCAGGTCGCGCAGCTCGGCCGCGGCGTCGTCGCCGATGTCGCCGGCGACCGCCTCGTAGGAGACGTTCTCGTCGTGGTCGCCCAGCGCGGCCTTGGTGGCCGGGGTGAAGACCGGCTCGGGCAGGCGGCTGCCGTCGACCAGGCCGCGGGGCAGCGGCACCCCGCACACCTCGCCGGTGGCCTGGTAGTCCAGGAGCCCGGAGCCGGTCAGGTAGCCGCGGGCGACGCACTCCACGGGGTACATCGCGAGCTCCTCGCAGACCACCGCGCGGCCGCGCACCGAGTCGGGCACGTCGGTGGACACGACGTGGTGCGGCACGAGGTCGGCGAGCCGGTCGAACCACCACAGGGACATCCGGGTGAGGATCTCGCCCTTGTCGGGGATGGTCGAGGCGAGCACGAAGTCGTACGCCGAGATCCGGTCGCTGGCCACCATCAGCAGGGGGCCGTCGGCGAGCCGGTAGAGGTCGCGCACCTTGCCGGAGTGCAGGTGCGTGGCGCCCTCGACGGGCGGGGCGTCGGGGATGTTGTCCACGGCCCAGAGCCTAGTCGGGGCCGGACGGGGCCGGACGCGACCGTGGGGTGCACCGGTGTCGCCACCGGTGCACCCCACGGACGTCAGACCAGGGAAGGCACCCTCAGAGGATCGCCTTGTTCGAGACCAGGATCGCCTTGTTCGGGCTGGTCTTCAGGATGGCGGCGTTCTTCAGGATGGCCTTGCCGTCCTTGGTGTTGTGGCCGCCGGCCTGGGCGAGGCTCCCCGCCATGGGCGCGGAGACGGCGAGTCCGACGGTCACGACGAGAAGTGCAGCGCGGCCGATACGGTTCTTGGCGTTCATCAGGGTTTCCCTCCCCCAGGTCCGGACCCCGGTGGTCCGGCTCGTGGATCTCACCCTAGGACGCAGAATCCTGTTTGGGGGCAAAACGGACAGATTCTTGAATCTTGTCAGAGGATCTCGCCCGGGGCGTACGCCGCGCCGACGGGATCGGACTCGAGCACCCGCTCCACCCGGCGCACGACGGCAGCGACCTGGTCGCGCGCGGCTCCGGTGAACTCCACCGGGTCGGCGACCAGGGCCTCGATCTGGGGGCGGGTCAGCCCCAGGCGCGCGTCGGCCGCCAGGCGGGCGAACAGGTCGTTCTCGGTGCGTCCCTGGCGCATCTCCAGCGCGACCGCGACGGCGTGCTCCTTGATCGCCTCGTGCGCCGCCTCGCGCCCCACGCCGTTGCGCACGGCCGTCATCAGGACCTTGGTCGTGGTCAGGAAGGGCAGGTAGCGGTCCAGCTCGCGCTGCACCACCGCCGGGAACACCCCGAACTCGTCGAGCACGGTCAGGAAGGTCTGGAACAGCCCGTCGGTGGCGAAGAACGCGTCCGGCAGGGCCACACGGCGTACGACGGAGCAGGAGACGTCGCCCTCGTTCCACTGGTCGCCGGCGAGCTCGCCGACCATGGAGAGCTGGCCGCGCAGCACGACCGCGAGACCGTTGACCCGCTCGCAGGAGCGGGTGTTCATCTTGTGGGGCATCGCCGAGGAGCCGACCTGCCCCGCCTTGAAGCCCTCGGTGACCAGCTCGATGCCGGCCATCAGCCGGATCGTCGTGGCCAGGTTGGAGGGCCCGGCGACCGCCTGCACCAGCGCGGAGACGACGTCGAAGTCCAGCGAGCGCGGGTAGACCTGACCGACGCTGGTCAGCACCCGGGCGAACCCCAGGTGCGAGGCCACCCGCTCCTCGAGGTCGGCGAGGTCGGCGGTGGACCCCTCGAGCAGGTCGAGCATGTCCTGGGAGGTGCCCATCGGGCCCTTGATGCCGCGCAGCGGGTAGCGCACCAGCAGGTCGTCGACCCGCTCCAGCGCGACCAGCATCTCGTCGGCGACCGTGGCGAAGCGCTTGCCCATCGTGGTGGCCTGGGCCGCGACGTTGTGGGACCGACCGGCCATCACCAGCTCGGCGTGCTCCGAGGCCAGCCGCCCCAGGCGGGCCAGCGCGGCCACCATCCGCTGACGCACCAGCACCAGCGAGGCCCGCACCTGGAGCTGCTCGACGTTCTCGGTCAGGTCGCGCGAGGTCATGCCCTTGTGGACGTGCTCGTGGCCGGCGAGCGCGCAGAACTCCTCGATCCGCGCCTTGACGTCGTGCCGGGTGACTCGCTCGCGCGCCGCGATGCTGGCCAGGTCGACCTGGTCCACGACCGCCTCGTAGTCCTCGACCACGCCGTCCGGCACGTCGACGCCCAGGTCCTTCTGCGCCCGCAGCACCGCGATCCACAGCTGCCGCTCGAGCACGATCTTGTGCTCGGGGGACCAGATCTGCGCCAGGTCGGCGGCGGCGTACCGGGTGGCCAGCACGTTCGGGACAGCGGGACGGGTGGGGCCGGTGGTGGGGTCGCTCACGGGGTGGATCCTCCCACGCCGCGGGTGGGGGCGACCTCGGCGCCGCTCAGGCCGCTCAGGCCCCCACGTCACCCCGGGCGGCGATGTCGGTGCGCCACTGGGCCCCGGGGAACGAGATGGCGGCGACCCCGGCGTAGGCCTGGGCGCGGGCGGCGGCGAGGTCCCCGCCCACGGCGGTGACCGCGAGGACCCGACCGCCGGCGGTGACCAGGTCGCCGTCGACGAGGTCGGTGCCGGCGTGGATCACGTCGACGCCCTCGGGCACGTCGCCGGTGCCGGTGATCACGTCACCGGAGCGCGAGCTCTCGGGGTAGCCCGCGCTGGCCATCACCACGGCCACCGCGGCGCCGCTCTTCCACCGCGGCGGGTCCACCCGGTCCAGCGTGCCGTCGGCGGCGGCCTTGAGCAGGACCCCCAGGGGCGAGTCGAGCAGGGCCACCAGGGCCTGGGTCTCGGGGTCGCCGAACCGGGCGTTGAACTCCACGACCCGCAGGCCGCGCGAGGTCAGCGCGAGGCCGGCGTACAGCAGCCCGGAGAAGGTCGCGCCGCGGCGCTCCATCTCCGCCACGGTCGGCTCCAGGACGCGCTCCTGCACCTGGGCGACCAGCTCGGGCGGGGCCCACGGCAGCGGGGTGTAGGCCCCCATCCCGCCGGTGTTGGGGCCCTGGTCGTCGTCGCCGATGCGCTTGAAGTCCTGCGCCGGCTGGAGCGGGTAGACCGTGCGGCCGTCGGTGATCGCGAACAGCGACACCTCGGGGCCGTCGAGGAACTCCTCGACCACCACCCGGTCGCAGCGGGCCGCGTGGGCGGCGGCGGTCTCGCGGTCCTCGGTGACGACGACGCCCTTGCCCGCGGCGAGACCGTCGGCCTTGACGACGTACGGCGGGCCGAACGCGTCGAGGGCGGCCTCCACCTCCTCGGCGGTCGTGCAGACGTGCGCCATCGCGGTCGGCACGCCGGCGGCGGCCATCACGTCCTTGGCGAAGGCCTTGGAGCCCTCGAGCTCGGCCGCGGCCCGCGACGGCCCGAAGCAGCTGATGCCCCGGTCCCGCACGGCGTCGGCGACCCCTGCGACCAGCGGCGCCTCGGGACCGACCACGACGAGGTCGACCCCGAGCGAGACGGCCAGGTCGGCGACGGCCGCCCCGTCGACCGGGTCGACGGCGTGGCGCCCGACCACGCCGGGCACCTCGACCATGCCGGGGTTGCCGGGCGCGACGTGCACCTCGGTGACCTCCGGGTCGCGGGTGAGGGCGAGCGCGAGGGCGTGCTCACGGCCGCCGGTGCCGATGACGAGGGTCTTCACGGACGCGGATCCTATCCGGCCCGGCGCTCCCCGACCGGGGCCGCTCCGGGCCCCGGGCCCGTGGGGCCCGGCGGACGCCTCAGCGCGGCAGGGACCAGACGCGGACGTGGTCGAAGGTCGCGGTGAACCCCTCGCCGCCCCCGGCCGACAGACCGATCCGGGCGTTCCTCAGGTCGTCGGCCTGCCACGTCGAGCCGCGCACCCAGGTGACGCCGTCGCGGCTGCTCCAGGCCCGGAACACCGTGGTGGACCCCACCGTGGTCCGCACCAGCCGCAGCCAGGTGACACGCCCGGCCGGTCCGACGTAGGTGACGCCCACGCGGCCCGGCGCGGAGGCCACCTCGCGCACGAAGGAGACCTGCCGGGTGTCGGCCGAGGTGTTGTGCACCAGCTTGAGGAAGTGGTCGTCGTCGCCGAGGACGACCAGGCCGGCCTGGGTGGCCCCGAAGCAGCACCCGGTCGCGGGCAGGTCGAGGTCGACCTTCGTCTCCACCACGAAGTCGCCGGCCGGTGCGTCCTCGAGGAGGACCGGGGCGGTGTTGGTGTCGGCGTACAGGCTGTCGGCGTGGGTGCGCCACCGCAGCGCGCCGCCCGACACCACGGCGTCGCCGGGTGCCGGCTCCCGGATCCACGACCAGCGCGGGTCGAGCCCGGTCGCGGCCACCGCGCCGGCGGCGGTGGTGGGCGACGCGGTGTCCGTCGGCGACGCGGTGTCCGTCGGCGACGCCGGGTCCGTGGGTGACGCCGGGTCCGTCGGGGTCGGGGTGGACGTCGGGGTCGGGGTGGGAGTCGGGGTCGGGGTGGGGGCGGGCGTCGTCGGGGTGCCGTCGAACTCGTCGGAGCGCGCCGGGTCGGGGCGACCCAGGTCGGCGGGGAAGTCGGGCGCCACCGGCGAGGGGCGGTACGCCGACCGCTGGCCCGCCTGGGCCGCGGGGACCGGCACCGGCCCGTCGGAGGGGCCGCGGCCCGCGCGCACCGAGGGCCATCCGCCGCTCCAGTCGACCGGGTCCAGCATCGCCGGGCGTCGCGTCGTGGTGCCGCCGGCCAGGTAGGGCCGGCGCAGGTCGACGGCGTGGTACATCACCCACCACTGCCCGCCGCGGTCGACGAACATCGAGGTGTGGCCGGGCCCGACCCAGCGGTTGCCGGTCGCGGAGACCACCGGCGTCCCGCCCGTGCGGCTGGCGGTCAGGGCCACGCCGGTGCGGTCCAGGAAGGGACCGTAGGGGCTGCGCGAGCGACCCGCGAAGACCGAGTAGCCCGAGCGGGCGCCGTTGCAGCAGTCTCCGGCCGAGACGGTGAGGACGTAGTAGCCGTCGTGGCGCACGACGTCGGGGGCCTCGTAGCGGCGCCCCGCGGTGACGACGCGGACCCGCCCGGTGGTGCGCATCCCGGTGCGGGTCAGCGCGACCGGGACGGCCTTGACCCCGCCGCCGAAGCTGCCGAAGTAGAGCACCGGGCCGGTGCTCCCGGAAGCCTCGAGGAGGTCGGGGTCGATGGTGTCGGCGAAGGAGCAGCCCGCCCCCGTGCGGACCGGCGCCACGACCGGGGTGGGGCTGGGGGTCCAGGGACCGGTCGGACGGGTGCTCACCGCCGCCCCGATCGCGCGGTCGGTGCGGCACCCGGGCTGGTGGCTGATCCGGTCGGCGACGTCGGTGACCGCGAAGGTGAGGACGTAGCGCCGCAGCGTCGCCGACCACGTGACGTCAGGCGCCCACAGGGAGGCCCCGGGGGCGGCCCAGGACGGGCGCGCGGAGGCGGCCGAGCCGACCAGGCGCCAGTGCACCAGGTCCTCGCTGCGCATCGTCGGCAGCGTGGTGGAGCGACGCGGTGACGCCGTGGAGTCGGCGTCGTCGAGGGGGTCGGAGGTGCAGATCATGAACCACGAGCGGGCGTAGCTGCCGGCGCCGCGGAAGACGGTGGGGTCCGGGCAGTTCTCCACGCGCCGGGCGCCGTTGGTCGGCAGCACCGGGTTGACGTACGTCGCCCCGGTCGCCGCGCGGGCGGTCGGGGCCAGGCCCGTCGGGGCCGCGGCCGCGAGCAGCACGGGCAGCAGGCCGAGGACCAGCCCGGCCACGAGGGCCGGGACCAGACGTCGTGCCCGGGGCGCGCCGGAGCGCCTGCCGGTCGTGCTCGTGGTGCTGCTGGTCGCGCGGGCCCGAGCCTGCATCAGGTCCCCCGTCCGGTCGCACCCTGCGCCGGACCCTAGGCCACGGACGACCGGGTTGTCTGCCGGTCTGCCCAGTCCCGGGGACCGTGGGGGCCGGTCAGCGCGGCGGCACGACCAGCGTCTGCTCGCGGCCCGGGCCCACGCCGACGGCCCAGAACGGCGCGCCGGACATCTCCTCGAGCGCGCGGACGTAGCGCTGGGCGTTGACCGGGAGGTCCTCGAACGTGCGGCACCCGGAGATGTCGTCGGCCCACCCGTCGACGTAGTCGTAGATCGGGGTGGCGCGGTGGAACTCGGTCTGGGTCAGCGGCATCTCGTCGTGGCGGACCCCGTCGACGTCGTACGCCACGCAGACCGGGACCCGCTCCCAGGTCGACAGCACGTCGAGCTTGGTCAGGAAGAACTCCGTGAGCCCGTTGACGCGGGCGGCGTAGCGGGCGACGACGGCGTCGTACCACCCGCAGCGACGGTCGCGACCGGTCGAGACCCCGACCTCGCCGCCGATGCGCCACAGCTTCTCGCCGTCGTCGTCGAAGAGCTCGGTCGGGAACGGACCGGCCCCGACGCGGGTGGTGTAGGCCTTGATCACGCCGATGACGCGGTCGATCCGGGTCGGTCCGACACCGGAGCCGGTGCACACGCCGCCGGCGACCGGGCTGCTGCTGGTCACGAACGGGTAGGTGCCATGGTCGACGTCGAGCATCGTGGCCTGGGCGCCCTCGAAGAGCACCGTCCGCCCCTCGTCGAGCGCGCGGTTGAGCAGCAGCGAGGTGTCCTGCACCATCGGGCGCATCCGGTCGGCGTAGGACAGCAGGTCCTCGGTGACCTCCTCGACCGTGATCGCGCGACGGTTGTAGACCTTGGTCAGCAGGTGGTTCTTGACCTCGAGCGCGGCCTCGACCTTCTCGGTCAGGATGGCCTCGTCGAAGAGGTCGGCGACCCGGATGCCGACGCGGTTGATCTTGTCGGCGTACGCCGGTCCGATGCCGCGCCCGGTCGTGCCGATCTTGTTCTTGCCCAGGAACCGCTCGGTGACCTTGTCGACCGTGGAGTGGTAGGAGGCGATCACGTGGGCGTTGCCGCTGAGCACCAGCTGGCCGAGCTCGACGTCGCGCTCGACCAGGGCGTCGAGCTCGCGGAACAGCGCCTCGGGGGAGACCACCACGCCGTTGGCGATCACCGAGACGCACTCGGGCGACAGGATGCTGCTCGGCAGCAGGTGCGTGGCGAACTTCTGCCCGTCCACCACGATGGTGTGACCGGCGTTGTGCCCACCGCTGGTGCGGACGCAGAAGTCGATCGAGTCCGTGGTGGTGAGCTGGTCGGTGGCCTTGCCCTTGCCCTCGTCGCCCCACTGGGCTCCGAGCACGACGATCGCAGGCATCTGCACCCCTCCATCGGCGGGTGTCGGTGGATCACGGTCCGGAGCTCGCCCGGGAGATGCAGCGAGCCCCGTGCAACAGCACCGGGCTCTTGCGGCGTCACGTTACCAACTGGGCCGGACACCTGCACCCCGCCCGGCCCACCTCTAGAGTGACCGGATGGACCCGCTGCTCTTGATCGCCAACGCCGAGGCCGGCGGTGGCGAGCGCGACGCGCTGGAGATCGCGCTGGGCGTGCTCCGCGAGGAGACCGACGTCGAGGTCGCGCGCACCGGCAACCCCGGTGAGCTCGACGGCGTCCTGCACCGGGCCGGGTGCCGTCGCATCGTCGTGGCCGGCGGCGACGGGAGCCTGCACGCCGTGGTGGCCGCGCTGCACCGGCGCCACGAGCTCTCCGAGCGCACCCTGGGCCTGATCCCGCTGGGCACCGGCAACGACTTCGCCCGCACCCTCGACATCCCGCTCGACCCGGGCGAGGCGGCGGCGGCCCTGGTCGCCGGCGAGCCCCGCGCGATGGACCTGATCGTCGACGAGCTCGGCGGCATCGTGGTCAACAGCGTGCACGCCGGCGCCAGCGCCCAGGCCAGCCGGCGCGGCGCCCGCTGGAAGAAGCGGCTGGGCCCCTACGGCATCGGCATCCTGGGCTACCCGATCGGGGCCGCGATGGCCGCCGTGCGCCCGCCCTTCGTGCGACTGCGGATCGAGGCCGACGGCGAGGTCGTCTCCGACATGGACCAGCACGTCTTGATGGTCGCGGTCGCCAACGGCGCCAGCGTCGGGGGTGGCACCGAGCTGACCCCCGAGGCCGACCCCGAGGACGGCATGCTCGACGTGATGGTCTCCTTCGCCACCGGCCCCCTGGAGCGCGTGGCCTACGCCTGGCAGCTGCGCCAGGGCGAGCACGAGCGCCGCGAGGACGTGCTCAGCATCCGGGCCAAGCAGGTGACGATCACCGGTGAGGACTTCTGGCTCTCGGCCGACGGCGAGATCAGTGGCCCCGAGCGTCGCCGGTCCTGGCACCTGGAGCAGGGGGCCTACTCCCTCGTCGTGCCCCCCGCTCCCGGCGCCTGACCGGCGCGCCGGTCCCTCAGGCGATCTCGCCCTCGGCGACCGCGTGCTCGCGGGCGACCTTGTCCTTCTCCACCCGCGGGTCGCCCGCGTCGGCGTAGTAGTCGCCCGGCGTGGTCTCGTCGCTGCCGTTGGCCACTTTGGTGGCGTTGAGCACGGCCGAGCCGACCACCGCGACCAGCACGTTGAGCCCGAAGGCAGTCATGGCGATGTAGCCCATCTGGCCGAAGCCGGGGATCTCGGCGAGCGAGCCGCCGAAGTGCTGCGTGGCCGCGCTAGCGACGCCGTACGCCGTCCAGGTGCCGTAGAGCATCCCGACCGCCCAGCCCGCCAGCAGCGCCCACTTGTGGAACCAGCGGGTGTAGAGGCTGAACACCACCGAGGGGAAGGTCTGCAGGATCCAGATGCCGCCCAGCAGCTGGAAGTTGATCGCGTTCTGCTTGTCCATCGTGAGCACGAACACGAGCGCGAACGCCTTGACCAGCAGCGAGACCAGCTTGGAGACCTTGGCCTCCTGCGCCGGGGTGGCGTCCTTCTTCAGCCACTCCTTGTAGATGTTGCGCGTGAAGGTGTTGGCCGCGGCGATCGACATGATCGCGGCCGGCACCAGCGCGCCGATGGCCACGGCCGCGAAGGCGACCCCGGCGAACCAGCTGGGGAACATGTCCTCGAAGAGCTGCGGGATCACCAGCTGCGGGTTGGGCTTGCCGTCGACGCCGACCGGCTTGGTGCCGGCCGCGATCGCGACCCAGCCGAGCAGGGCCAGCAGCCCCAGCACGAAGGAGTACGCCGGCAGGATCGCCGCGTTGCGCCGGATCGTGGTCCGGCTGTTGGAGGACAGGCTGGCCGTCACCGAGTGGGGGTACATGAACAGGGCCATCGCCGAGCCGAGGGCCAGCGTCGCGTAGGACCACATCTGGCCGCTGCCGGGGATGAAGGAGCCGGTGGGCTTGCCGGTGGCGGGGTTGGTCGTGGCCATCTTCTCCTTGGCCGCGTGGAAGATCGTGTCCCAGCCGCCCACCTTCGTGGGCAGGTAGATGATCGCCACGATGATGACGACGTAGATCAGCCCGTCCTTGACGAACGCGATCACGGCCGGGGCGCGCAGGCCCGCGGTGTAGGTGTACGCCGCCAGCAGCGCGAACGCGATCAGCAGCGGGGCGTCCTTGGCCAGCAGGTTGCCGCCGCCACCGAGACCGACCACGTCGAGGACCGCCTGGATGCCGACGAGCTGGAGCGCGATGTAGGGCATCGTGGCCAGGAAGCCGGTGACGGCCACGGCCAGCGACAGCCCGCGGGAGTCGTAGCGACCGCGCACGAAGTCGGCGGTCGTGACGTAGCCGTGCCGGTGGCTGACCGACCACAGCCGCGCCATGAAGACGAAGATGATCGGGTAGAGCACGATCGTGTAGGGCACCGCGAAGAAGCCCGCGACGGCACCGGTGGCGAACATCGCCGCCGGCACCGCGACGAAGGTGTACGCCGTGTAGATGTCACCGCCGAGCAGGAACCAGGTGACCCAGGTGCCGAAGCTGCGACCGCCCAGACCCCACTCGTCGAGGGAGTCCAGCGAGTCGCCCTTGCGGAAGCGGGTGGCCATGAAGCCGAGCACCGTGACGACGGCGAAGAGCACCACCAGGACGGCCAGCGCGACCCAGTCGACGCCGTCCTTGCCCGAGACGAGCGGGATCACCGGTCCCCCTCCTCACGCGCGGCGGGGTCCTGCGGGGTGATCCGGCCGGGGTTGCCGGTGGTGCCGACGCCCGGCTTCCGGGCGGCCAGGACCAGCCGGTGGGCGGCGTACGTGCAGGCGGCGCAGAGGAAGACCCAGAGGAACTGGTACCAGAAGAAGAACGGCACCCCGCCGAGCTCGGGGGTGTCGTGGGCGTAGCTGCTGACCCACAGCAGCGCGACGACCGGGATCGCGAGGAGCACCGCGGCGATCGCGACCAGGGTCCGGTTGGTGGGTGGGGCGACGTCCGCGCCCGAGCGTTGGCGAGCCATGGCCCGCACCCTAGACCTGAGAGATGCCTGAGGGCAGCACCGCCGCCATCCCTCTGGCCGTCGCCTCAGAGCAGCGCGTCGGCCGCCTCGGGGCTGGAGTCGCGCAGGAAGTCGCGGCAGCGCTGCTCCTCGGGAGCCTCGCCGATCCTCCCGGCCGCGATCGTGAGGGCGGCCAGCGCCCGCAGGAACCCGCGGTTGGGGACGTGCCCCCACGGCACCGGGCCGTGACCCTTCCAGCCGTTGCGGCGCAGCGAGTCCAGGCTGCGGTGGTAGCCCACCCGGGCGTAGGCGTAGGCGGTCACGTCGTCGACGGCATCGTCACCCAGCGCCGCCTCGGCCAGCGTCGCCCAGGCCAGCGGCGACTCGGGGTGGCGGCGCACGACCTCGGCGGCGGGGTCGCCCGCGGCCAGCTCGCCAGCGGCGGGGTCCTCGGGCAGGAGCGTCTCGGGGGGACCGGCCATCAGGTCGCGACCCAGGTGCGAGCTCATCGGCCCACCGACGTCCCGCTGCTGGAGAGGTTCTCGCAGGCCTCGACCACGCGGGCGGCCATGCCGGCCTCTCCCGCCTTGCCCCAGGCGCGCGGGTCGTAGAGCTTCTTGCTGCCGACCTCGCCGTCGATCTTCAGCACGCCGTCGTAGTTGGCGAGCATGTGGCCGGCCACCGGGCGGGTGAAGGCGTACTGCGTGTCGGTGTCGACGTTCATCTTGACCACGCCGAACTCCACCGCGGCCTTGATCTCCTCCGCGGTCGAGCCCGAGCCGCCGTGGAAGACCAGGTCGAAGGGGCGGGCGTCGGCGCCGAGGCCGAGCTTCTCCGCCACGGTCTTCTGGGCCTTCTCCAGGATCTCGGGACGCAGCTTGACGTTGCCGGGCTTGTAGACGCCGTGGACGTTGCCGAAGGTCAGCGCGGTCAGGTAGCGCCCCTTCTCGCCGGTGCCGAGTGCCTCGATCGTGGCCAGGGCGTCCTCGGGGGTGCTGTAGAGCTTGTCGCCGGCGCCGCCCTCGACGCCGTCCTCCTCGCCGCCGACCACGCCGATCTCGACCTCGAGCACGATGTGGGCCGCGGCGGCCTGCGCCAGGAGCTCCTGGGCGATCTGGAGGTTCTCGTCCAGCGGCACGGCCGAGCCGTCCCACATGTGGGACTGGAAGAGCGGGTGCTCGCCGTTCTTGACCCGCTCGACCGAGATCGCCAGGAGCGGGCGCACGAAGCCGTCCAGCTTGTCCTTGGGGCAGTGGTCGGTGTGCAGCGCGATGTTGACGGGGTACTTCTTGGCGACCTCGTGGGCGTAGGCGGCGAAGGCCACCGACCCGGTCACCATGTCCTTGACCGTGGGGCCGGAGAGGTACTCCGCGCCGCCGGTGGAGATCTGGATGATCCCGTCGCTGCCCGCCTCGGCGAACCCGGCCAGGGCCGCGTTGAGGGTCTGGGACGAGGACACGTTGATGGCCGGGTAGGCGAAGGACTTCTGCTGCGCGGTGTCCAGCATCTCGGCGTACTTCTCGGGGGTGGCGATGGGCATGGGGCGGTCTCCCTTGACGTGCCTGGCGAGCGGTTCTCTCGCCACCCTAGTGGACGCTGCGCACGTCCCGCCGGGGCCTGCTCACGCCTCCTGCGCAGGAGGCTCAGCCCCGCCAGGCCCGCCCCAGGTCGGCGTGGCGGGCGACCCAGGCGTGCATCGCGATCGCGGCGGCCGCGGAGGCGTTGATCGAGCGCGTGGAGCCGAACTGGGCGATCGCGAAGGTCCCGTCGCAGACCTCCCGCGCCTCGGCGGAGAGCCCCGGGCCCTCCTGCCCGAAGAGGAAGCAGACCGAGCGCGGCATCTCCCAGGTCTCCAGGTGGGCCGAGCCGGGCAGGTTGTCGACCCCCACCAGCGCGATCCCGCGGGCGTGCAGGTCCGCGGCGAGCTCGGCCACGCCCGGGTGGTGGCGCACGTGCTGGTAGCGGTCGGTGACCATCGCCCCGCGACGGTTCCAGCGACGCTTGCCCACGATGTGCACCTCGGCGGCCAGGAACGCGTTGGCCGAGCGCACCACGGCCCCGATGTTGGGGTCGTGCTGCCAGTTCTCGATCGCGACGTGGAAGTCGTGGCGCCGGGTGTCGAGGTCGGCCCGGATCGCCTCGAGGGTCCAGTAGCGGTAGCGGTCCACGACGTTGCGCCGGTCGCCCTCGGTGAGCAGCCGGTCGTCGTACTGCTCCCCCGGCGGTCGCGGACCCTCCCACGGCCCCACGCCGACCTCCGCCGGCCCGTGCTGCACCGGGTCGTACGGCGCCCGGCGGTCCCCGGGCTGCTCGGGCTGCTCGGGCTCCTGCACGGCGCCACCCTAGGGGCACAGGTGAGGGACAGGTTCTCGTCACGTGCGGGCCGTTACGCTTCTCCGGTGAACAGTCTGCTCCTGCCCCTGCTCCTCGGTCTGAAGTGGATGGACCCCCAGTGGCTGCTCTCGCAGTTCGGCACCGGGTTCTTCTGGGTCAGCCTCGCGATCATCGTCGTCGAGTGCGGGCTGTTCTTCCCGTTCCTGCCCGGTGACAGCCTGCTGTTCGCGATGGGCCTGTTCATCGCCGGCGGCCAGATCGAGGTCTTCCCCGGCAACCACGTCGTCAACCTGGTCTGCGCCCTGGTGGTCCTGACGCTTGGCGCCTTCGGCGGCAACGTCCTGGGCTACGAGATCGGCCGGGCGATCGGCCCGCCGCTGTACGAGCGCGACGGCAAGATCCTCAAGCGCAAGTACTTCGACCAGACCACCGCGTTCTTCGACCGCCACGGCAGCAAGGCGCTGGTCATCGGCCGCTTCGTGCCGTTCGTGCGCACCTACATCACCGTCGTCGCCGGCGTCACCCAGATGAAGCGCCGGAAGTTCTTCCTGTGGAGCGCGGTCGGCGCCAGCCTGTGGGTGCTGCTGATCACCCTGCTCGGCTACTTCCTGGGCCAGACCTTCCCGTGGCTCAAGACCAACATCGACGCCGCGATCCTGGTCATCCTGGCCCTGTCGGTCATCCCGATCGCCTGGGAGTGGTGGCGCCACAAGCGCACCTCCGGCCCCGAGGCAGACGACAACGACCACGACGGCCGCCCCGACCGCGACATCAGCGGCTCCGACGTGGCCCCCCGCGCCTGACGGTCGACCTTCCCGCCCCACGGCAGTGTCCTCGTCCGCCGGACGAGTGCCACACCAGAGTCGTGGAAACGACCGCCCGAGCGCCCACCCGTGGCACTCGAGGCCCCTCGCCCGCTCGGCGACGCGAGCAGGGCCCCTCAGGCGGTGGCGGCGTCGAGCTGGGCCTTGGTGAGGACCGGGCGGACCTCGAGGTCGACGTCGGCCAGGGGGTTCTGACCCTCCGGGCTGCGGTCGATGGCGCACACGACGACGGTCACGATCGCGCCGGCCTCGCGCAGCGCGCGGGTGGCGTCACGCACGGCGCCGCCGGTGGTGATCACGTCCTCGACCAGGGTGACCCGGCGACCGGCGACATCAGCGCCCTCGGCCAGCTTGCAGGTGCCGTACTCCTTGGCCTGCTTGCGCACGAACAGCGCCGGCAGGCCGGTGCGGGCGCTGAGCACCGTGGCGATCGGGACGCCGCCCAGCTCGAGCCCGCCGAGCAGGTCGGTGCCCTCGGGCACCAGCCCCACCATCTGGTCCACGACGCGGGCCAGCAGGACGGGGTCGGACTCGAAGAGGTACTTGTCGAAGTACTCGCTGGCGACCTGGCCCGAGCGGAGCGTGAACTCACCCGTCAGGCGGCAGCACGCGTCGACGTCGGCGGCAAGGCGGGGATCGGGGCTGGTCGGCTCGGCCATGGGCCGCAGGCTACCGGCCCCGCACCGGCTGCGCTCAGGCGCTCTTGCCCTGCACCTTGAGCAGGTGGCCGAAGGCGATCATCCGGTTGTCGGTGTGGAACAGCTCCGAGCAGGTGGTCAGCGTGATCAGCCGCTGGCCCTTGCGCTGGGCCGGCTCCGGGCCGCCCGACGGGTTCTTCGGCACCGGCGCCAGCACCCAGACACCGGTGAAGGGGACGACCACCCGGTTGGGGTCGGTGTCCAGGACGTAGGTGTAGGTCGCGGCCACGGTCTCCACCACGATCTTGTCGCCCGGGCGCAGGTCGGGCATCCGCCGCAGGGGCTCGCCGTGGGTGACCCGGTGGGCCGCCAGCGCGTAGTTGCCCACGTCGCCGGGGTCGGCGGTGCCGCGGAAGTGGCCGAAGCCCTTGGCCAGGACGTCGGTCGAGACGCCCTCCAGCACGGGGACGACGTAGGACTTGCCGAACTTGGGGATCCGGATCAGCGCCGAGGCCCGGCCCTGGGGCACGTAGCGCGGCTGCAGCCGCTCCCCGCCCCTCTTCCACTGCGTCTGGAGGGTGGAGGCCACCTGCTTCTGCTCCCGGTGGGACTGCCAGTTGGTGCCGTAGAACTGCCAGCCGACGTAGCCGATCATCGCCAGCCCGGCCACGATCATGGTGATGCCGGCCCAGTGGACCGCCCGCCGGCCCAGCTTGTGCTTACCCCTCGTGGCCGCCATGGGCCCAGTGTGACGCACTAGGTTCGACGACGTGAACGAACCCAGGAGGCGCGCCGCGGCGCGGTTGGACGGTGTCGGCAGCACGATCTTCGCCGAGATGTCGGCGCTGGCGACCCGGACCGG
Source organism: Nocardioides korecus (assembly GCF_054778395.1). Classification (NCBI taxonomy): domain Bacteria; kingdom Bacillati; phylum Actinomycetota; class Actinomycetes; order Propionibacteriales; family Nocardioidaceae; genus Nocardioides; species Nocardioides korecus. Next base: position 23,853 of record NZ_BAAGZO010000001.1, read on the forward strand.
CTCGGTCAACCTCGGTCAGGGCTTCCCGGACGCCAGCCCTCCCGAGCCGGTGCTGCGGGCGGCGTACGACGCGATGCTGGCCGGCCGCAACCAGTACCCGCCCGGCCACGGCACCCCCGAGCTCGTGCGGGCCGTCATCGACCACCAGTGGCGCCACTACGGCATCGACCTAGGCCCCGAGCAGGTCGTGGTCACGACCGGGGCGACGGAGGCGATCGCGGCGGCCGTCCTGGGCCTGGTCGACCCGGGCGACGAGGTGCTGGTGTGCGAGCCGTTCTACGACAGCTACCGCGCCACCATCCAGCTCGCCGGCGGCGTACGCCGACCGATCACCCTGCGCGCGCCGGACTTCCGCCTCGACGTGGCCGAGCTCGAGGCCGCGGTCACCGACCGCACCCGGATGATCCTGCTCAACACCCCCCACAACCCGACGGGACGGGTGCTCGACCGGCGCGAGCTCGAGGGCGTCGCCGAGGTCGCGCGCCGGCACGACCTGGTCGTGGTCAGCGACGAGGTCTACGAGCACCTGGTCTTCGACGACCACGAGCACGTCCCGATCACCACCCTGCCCGGCATGGGCGAGCGCACGCTGACCGTCTCCAGCTCGGGCAAGACCTTCTCCCTGACCGGTTGGAAGATCGGCTGGGCCACCGGGCCCGCCGACCTCGTGGCCGCGGTCGAGGGCGCCAAGAACTGGCTCACCTACGCCACCGGCGCCCCGCTCCAGCCGGCGATCGCGCACGCCCTGGACCACGAGGAGGCCTTCCACGCCGCGCTCCGTGCCTCGCTGCAGGACCGTCGCGACGGCCTCGCCGACGCCCTCGCCGACCTCGGGCTGGAGGTCCACCGGCCGCAGGGTTCCTACTTCGTCACCACCGACGTGTCCGCCCTGGGCTGGCCCGACGGGCGCGCCTTCTGCACCGGGATCGCGGAGCGGGCCCGCGTCGTCGCGATCCCCTCGATGGTGTTCTACGAGGACGGGTCGGCCGAGGGTCGCCACCTGGTGCGCTGGGCGTTCTGCAAGGACCAGGCGGTCCTCGACGAGGGCGTGCGCCGGCTCCGCGGCGCCGACCTCCGCGCCTGAGCAGCTCTCGTCAGCGCCGCGGGGGCTGGCGCGCGAACCACGCACGGCTGGTGGCGTTGAACAGCCCGCCGACGGTGAACGCGCAGGCCAGCTGGTGCAGCATCCCGATCGGGAAGGCCGTCAGCGCGACCAGGAAGGCCACCGAGGCGCTGGTGGCCAGCAGCCACCGGGCCCAGTCGTGGCGGCGCCAGGTGAAGAACGCCAGGCCGCAGGCGGCCAGGCTCCAGCCCACCATGCCCACGGCGTAGACCCACATCGCGGGCAGGACGGTCTCGCGCGGCACCTGGAACCGCTGCCAGGACGGCTGGGAGACCAGGTAGTCGACCGGCGCCGACGGGTTCGCGACCAGGAACACCATGAACGCGACGTGCGCCAGCGCCGCGACCCCGGCGAAGACCCAGGTGGCCAGGCAGGCGAGCCGCACGCCGCTGGGCACGCCCTCGTCGTGCACCGCGACCTGCGCGGGCCGCCACGGGCCCGGGTAGGCCTGTCGGCTGGGGAACGCCGGGTCCGGCGCCGGCGGCTGCTGGCCGAAGCCGTGGGTGGCGCGCGGCTGGTCCGACACGGTCGGCGGGCCGGCGGGCGGGCCCTGCCCCGCCGGCGGCGGGGTCGGGTCCGCGTCCGGGACCTGGGGCGGGAGCGGGGGCTGCTGGCCCGGCAGGTGCGGGTCGGGACGGCGTACGCCGGCCTGGCGCACGGCCGGTTCCCGGACGGGTCGCCCGGCGTACCAGTCCCGGGCCGGGCCGGTCCACATCGTCGCCGTCGCCGCCACCACCAGCGCGCCGGTGAGCCCGCCCGTGAACAGCGTGGTCACGAGCAGGGGCAGGGCCAGGACGGCCAGCAGGATCCGCGCACCACGGTGACGCCGCAGCACGAAGAAGCCGGCCACCGCGGCCGCCGCCCCCATCGCGCCGCTGAGCACCAGGCCGATACGCATTGCCGACAGGGCCTGGTCGAGGCTCAGGCCCAGCCCGGGCCCGGCGCCGTCGGAGAGGACGCGGCGCACCCGCTCCTGGTTGTCCAGGGAGTAGAGCTGGGTCAGCCCGGTCCAGGAGGAGACCACGACCAGCACGGAGCCGACCACGACGAACCAGCCCGCCATGGTCAGCTGGCGGGGGCGGTCGGCCGTGGAAGGCGTGGTCGGCCCGCTCGGACGGGTCGGGCCGGTCGGGCTGCTCATGGGGTCATTGAACCAACACGGTGCGTGCCTCAGGCCACCCGCAGGCGCAGCGGGCCCTCCCCGGCCGTCCCGGACCCGGGCGTGACCTCGGCCCCGACCTCGACCAGCACGTGCTGGCCGTCGACGACCTGGCCGCTGATCAGCATCCGGGCCAGGGGGTCGCCGATGGCGCTCTGCACCAGCCGGCGCAGCGGCCGGGCGCCGTACGCCGGGTCGTAGCCGTGGTCGGTCAGCCAGGCCCGCGCCGCCTCGTCGACGGTCACGGTGATCCGGCGCGGCGCCAGCCGGGCGTCGAACGCGGCCAGCTGGAGGTCCACGATGTGGGCCAGCTCGGCCTTGCCCAGCGCGTCGAACATGACCACCTCGTCGAGCCGGTTGAGGAACTCCGGCTTGAAGGCGGCCCGCACCACGGCCATCACCGACTCGTGCTTCTTCTCGGTGTCCAGCGTCGGGTCGACCAGGTAGCTCGAGCCCAGGTTGCTGGTCAGGATCAGCAGCGTGTTGCGGAAGTCGACCGTGCGGCCCTGGCCGTCGGTCAGGCGGCCGTCGTCGAGCACCTGGAGCAGGATGTCGAAGACCTCGGGGTGGCCCTTCTCGACCTCGTCGAGCAGCACGACTGAGTAGGGCCGGCGCCGCACGGCCTCGGTGAGCTGGCCACCCTCGTCGTAGCCGACGTAGCCGGGCGGGGCACCGACCAGGCGCGAGACCGAGTGCTTCTCGGAGTACTCGCTCATGTCGATGCGCACGATGGCGCGCTCGTCGTCGAAGAGGAAGTCGGCCAGCGACTTGGCCAGCTCGGTCTTGCCCACGCCGGTCGGGCCCAGGAACAGGAACGACCCGGTGGGGCGGTCGGGGTCGGCGATCCCGGCCCGCGAGCGGCGCACGGCGTCGGACACGGCCGTGACCGCGGCCCGCTGGCCGACCAGCCGCTCGCCGATGATGTCCTCCATCCGCAGCAGCTTGGCGGTCTCGCCCTCGAGCAGCCGACCGGTCGGGATGCCCGTCCAGGCCTCGACCACGTCGGCGATCTCCTGGGGTCCGACCTCCTCGTTGACCATCCGGTCGGTGATCTCCTCGGCGTCCTGGGTGGACTCGATCTGCTTCTCCAGCACCGGGATCCGGCCGTAGAGGATCTCCGAGGCGGCCCCCAGGTCGCCGGAGCGCTGGAGGCGCTCGGCCTCCACGCGCAGCTCGTCGATCTGGCGGCGCAGCTCGCCCGCGCCCTCCAGGCTGGCCTTCTCGTGCTCCCAGCGCGCCTCGAGCCCGCGCAGCTCCTCCTCGCGGTCGGCCAGGTCAGCACGCAGGCGCTCGAGCCGGTCGGCGGAGGCGGCATCGGTCTCGCGAGCCAGGGCCAGCTCCTCCATCCGCATCCGGTCCACCGCACGGCGCAGCTGGTCGATCTCGACCGGCGAGCTCTCGATCTCCATCCGCAGCCGCGAGGCCGACTCGTCGACCAGGTCGATCGCCTTGTCGGGCAGCTGGCGACCGGGGATGTAGCGGTCCGACAGCATGGCCGCGGCGACCAGGGCGGCGTCGGTGATCTTGACGCCGTGGTGCGCCTCGTACTTCTCCTGGAGGCCGCGCAGGATCGCCACGGTGTCCTCGACGCTGGGCTCGCCGACGAAGACCTGCTGGAAGCGACGCTCCAGGGCGGGGTCCTTCTCGATGCGCTCGCGGTACTCGTCGAGCGTCGTCGCGCCGATCAGGTGCAGCTCGCCGCGGGCCAGCATCGGCTTGAGCATGTTGCCGGCGTCCATCGCGGAGTCGCCGCCGGCACCCGCGCCGACGACCGTGTGCAGCTCGTCGATGAAGGTGATGACCTGACCCTCGGCGGCCTTGATCTCCTCGAGCACGGCCTTGAGGCGCTCCTCGAACTCGCCGCGGAACTTCGCCCCGGCCACCATCGCGGCCAGGTCCAGGCTGAGCACCCGGCGCCCCTTGAGCGAGTCGGGCACGTCGCCGGCGACCACGCGCTGGGCCAGACCCTCCACGACGGCGGTCTTGCCGACGCCGGGCTCGCCGATCAGGACCGGGTTGTTCTTGGTGCGGCGCGAGAGCACCTGCACGACGCGGCGGATCTCGGCGTCGCGGCCGATCACCGGGTCGAGCTTGCCCTCCTCGGCGCGGGCGGTGAGGTCCACGGCGTACTTGTCCAGGGCCTCGTACGTCGCCTCGGCCTCCGGGCTGGTGACCCGACGGCTCCCCCGCACGGCCGTGACCGCCGCGCGCAGCCCGTCGGGGGTCACGCCGTTGGCGGCCAGCAGGTCGCGGACCGGGCCCTCGACCTCGGCCAGGGCGAGCAGCAGGTGCTCGGTGGCCACGTAGTCGTCCTGCATGCCCTCGGCCAGCTCCAGGGCCTTGGCCAGCACGCGCGTCAGCGCACCGGACGCGCCGGGGGTCTGCACCGTGGCGCCGGAGGCCTTCGGCAGCCGGGCCACGGCCGCGTCGACGGCCGCCTTGAGGGAGGCCACGCCGCCGGCGTCCAGGCCGGCCCTGGTCAGCAGCGACGGGGTGAGACCGCCCTCCTGGCGCAGCAGGGCGTGGGCGAGGTGCAGCGGCTCGGTCTGCACGTGGCCGGCGGACACGGCGGCGGTCTGGGCGGCGTTGACCACCTCGACGCTGCGCGAGGTGAGCTTGGATGCGTCCACGGGGGTTCTCCTTGGCGGGCACGGTGGGGCTGGTTCGTCAGCGGGCCACCGACCGGCGGCCCTGAGGGTGGAACGCACTCAAAGTTGAGTCTGTTCCCCTCAACTCTGGGATCTTCCCAGATTGCCCCCGGACCCACCAGGGGCCCCCGCCCCCACGCAGGGCCACGAGCAGGTGGCGACCAGCGCGCCGGGGGACGGCTTCTGGCGCGGCCTCGCCGCCGGCCTGGTTCCGAACGTCGTCGTGTTCGCCGTGCTCTACGGGTTCCCCTGGGCCGACGAGCACGTGCCGGACCGGCTGGCGCTCACGGTCCTGTACGCCGGCCCCGCCCTGGTCGCCGTTCTCGGGCTGGTCCGGCTGGTGCGTCCCGGCACCCGCCGCCGCGGCGCAGGGCTCCTGCTCGCGGCGCCCACCACGGTGGCGCTGTGGTACGTCTGGGTGTGGGTCGACGCCCAGGTCGCGATGTCCTCGATGACGCCGGGCGGCTGAGCCGAGACCGCTCGGGCCGGCTCAGTCCTCGGGGATCTGGTGCACCGGCAGCGACGCGGACTCCTCCGGGTCGGCCAGGCAGGTGCGGCAGAAGCCGGTGCCGAAGGGCGTGAGGTGGATGCTGCGACGCACCACCTTGGCGAAGCGCACGGAGTGCATCGCGGCCAGGACGTCGGGCTGGGCCTCGACGACCTGGTACTCCATCGGGTCCTCGAGCTGCTCGCGGCTGAACCAGATCAGGCCCAGCCGGAACAGGTTGTTCAGGTACGCCGGCACCTCGTCGACGTACCTCACCCCGGCGCGCGCGCCGATCATCGACATCCCGGGCGCCACCAGCGCGGAGCTGACCATGCCCACCGGACCGCCGGTGCGGACGTCGACCGACGGCTGCGGACCGCCGCGCAGGAGCAGGAGCAGGATCCGGGCCTCGTCGGGGGCCAGGTCCTCCAGGATGCGCCCGTACGCCGGGTGCTCCTCCTCCTCGCTCCACACGTCGCGCGAGCGCTGGAGCAGCCGCTCGCCGCGCTCGCGCAGGGACTGCTCGGGCTCGGGGGCCGGCGAGCTGGTCGCCTCGGCCATCACCACCTGGGACAGCGACACCGTCGCGTCGCGCAGCGCCTGCGGGAGCGGCACGCCGGAGGACACCGCGCGGGCGACGTCGCTGACGGTGCGGCTCGCCTCGGCGACGTCCTGGGCCACGCCCTGGACCAGCTCGCCGGCGGTCTCCCGGTCGGTCAGCGCCCGGGCGAAGAGCCGGGTCGAGCGCAGGCCCGAGCCGATGGTCCACGCCGCGGACCGGGCGGCGGCGGTGGCCGCGATCCGGGCCACGCCCGGCAGAGCCTCGGCGCTCTCGCGGATGACCGGCACCCGCCGGTCGTGCGGCTCGCGGCCCGCGGGGCCGCCTGTCACGTCGCTCATGTCGGTCCTCCCACCCCGAAGAGTGCCAGGTGGAGCATCCCGCCGCCGAAGCCCATGATCGCGCCGTGGGCGTAGAGCATCCACTCGTCCTCCTTGATCGCCGAGCGCATCATCTCCACGAAGTCGCGCGGCGGGAGCTCCTTGGTGCGGCGGGCGATCAGGGCGTTGATCTTGTCGGCCTGCTCGGCGCTGAACTCCGGGTCGCGGAACGGCTCGATCGTGCGCCCCACCGCCTCGACGGCGACCGCCTCGCGGATGCTGTCGAACTTGCGCGGGCCCACCGCGATCCGGACCGCCCCGCGAGCCGGGCCGGCGGCACCGTCGATGGCCGGGCGCATCGCGTCGGCCAGCATCTGGCGGGTGCGGTCCCCGCGCGGGCCGTCCATCAGGAAGTTGCCGATGTTCTCCAGGGTGATGACGTCGTCGGCGATGATCCGGGCGTAGACCTCGGCGGCCTGGTCCTGGCGGCGCAGGAACAGCCCGTGGACCTTGATCCCGAGGATCCGCCGTGGCTCCGGGGGCTCGAAGATCAGCCACATCCCCAGGGCGTTGGTGACCCAGCCGACGACCACGCCGAGCACCGGCAGCAGCCACCACTGGCCGAACCAGTGGTCGACCATCGCGACCGGCACCCCGAGCCCGAAGCCGAAGACGAACCCGAAGGCCACCATCAGGTTCAGCTCGCGCTGCCCGAAGTCGCGGAAGATCCGCACCACCAGCGCGGGGTGCTGCTGGAAGTGGTTGATCACCATGATCTTGGGGTCGAGGAGCTGGTCGATGTGCTCCCCGATCTCGTCGGTGACCGTGCGCACGATCCCGGGGAGCTGGGCCTGCACGCGGTGGACGACGGCGGTGCGGGCCCGCGGCGGCAGGTCGCGCCAGAGCGAGGGGTGCTCGCGCATCATGATCTCCTCGATCATGGCGGGCATGTCGGGCTGGAACACGTTGACGATGTGCTCGGCGATCTGGTCGGGCTCGAGCTCCTGGTAGAACTCCTGCGGCGTCCCCAGCTTGGCGATGGCCTTGTCCACCGCGATGCTGCCCATCTTGGCGGCCCGGGCGGGCACGATGCCCTGCCAGCCGATGCCGCCCTGGAGGATGCCGGGCACCTCCTGGATCTTGCGCGGCAGCACCCGGGAGAGCTGACGCATGCCCGGCACGGTGACGCCCTTGAAGGCGACCGGCGAGAACAGCATCAGCAGGCCGGTCCAGTTGATCAGGAAGCCGACGACGCCGGTGAAGACGGGCACGCTGAGCAGGTGCCACCAGTCGGCGCGCTGGAAGAACCAGTCGATCGCCAGCGCCGTCATCGACACACCCCGCCCTTCCCGTGCCGCGGCCCGGTCCCGCCGAGCCGTCGCCGACACTAACGGCTCGGTGCACGCCCGCACACCGGGACGAGAGATCCCGGGACGGTTCCGCGTCCATCGGGCGAGGCGCGGCCCACGCCCACGCGCGTGCCTGGGCCCGAGGTCAGCGCCAGGGGTCGTACGGCGGGCGGAACGGCGCCAGCGAGCCCGACGGACGGATCGCCGGCAGGTTGGGACGCCGCTCGCGCAGGGTGGCGGCGGTGACCTCGAGGGCGTCGCGGAGCTCGGCGACCTGCCCGCGCAGCTCGGCGTTGCGCGCACGCAGGGCCGCGACCTGGTGCTCGAGCTCGAGGATCCGGCGCACGCCCTCCAGGCCGATGCCCGAGGCGGTCAGCTCGGCGACCTCACGAAGCAGCTCGATGTCGCGCAGGGAGTAGCGTCGCCCGCCGCCGCCGGTGCGACCCGGCGAGACCAGCCCGACGCGGTCGTACTGGCGCAGGGTCTGAGGGTGCAGCCCGGTCAGCTCGGCCGCGACGCTGATGACGTAGACCGGCACCGTGGGGCCCGGGACCCGGTCGCCCCTGCCGCCGCCGGACCGGCCGCCCGCCGCCGGGGCCACGTCAGGCCCCGGCCGCGAAGAGAGCGGCGCGCGGGTCCTGCGACCCCCGCGCCTCGCGGTAGGACTCGACGGCGGCGCGCGAGGCCTCGTCGAGCTCGGCCGGCACCTGCACGACCACGGTGACCAGCAGGTCGCCCCGCGAGCCGTCCTTGCGGGTGGCGCCGCGACCGCGCACGCGCAGAACGCGACCGTTGGGGGTGCCGGCCGGGATCCGCAGGGTCACCGGGGACCCGCCGAGCGTCGGCACCCGGATCTCCGCCCCGAGGGTCGCCTCGTCGAAGGCCACGGGGGCCTCCAGGGTGAGGTGGTCGCCGTTGCGGCCGAAGAGGTGGTGCGTGCGCACGTGCACGGTGATCAGGAGGTCACCGGTGGGGCCGCCGTTCTCGCCGGCGGCGCCCTTGCCCTTGAGCCGGATCCGCTGGCCGTCCTTGACCCCGGCCGGGATCCGCGCGGACAGGGTGCGCCGCGACTGCCCGCGACCCGACCCGTGGCAGGTGGGGCAGGCGTCGTCGTACACCAGCTGTCGGCCGGCGCACTCGGGGCAGGTCTCGTTCATCGAGAAGCCACCGCCGACCGAGCCCACGACCACGCCGGCGCCCTCGCAGGTGGGGCAGACGTGCGGGCGGGTGCCGGGCTTGCCGCCGGTGCCCGAGCACGTCGGGCACGGGGCGTCCGAGCTCAGCCGCAGGCTGATGGTGGTGCCGCCCACGGCGTCCTCGAACGACAGGGTCGTCTCGGTCTCGAGGTCGGCACCCTTGGCGGGGCGGGGGGCCCGGGTGCGTCCGCCCCCGAAGCCGCCCCCGCCACCGCCGCGGTTGAACAGGTCGCCGAGCAGGTCCGAGACGTCGAACCCGCCCGCACCCTGCCCCTGGCCGCCGAAGCCGCCCCCGAAGCCACCGGGTCCGCCCGAGGCCTGGAGCGAGCGGATCTCGTCGTACTTGGCACGCTTGGTCGCGTCCCCGACCACGTCGTAGGCCTCGGCGACCGCCTTGAAGCGGTTCTCCGCGGCCTGGTCCCCCGGCTTGCTGTCGGGATGGTTCTCCCGCGCCAGCTTGCGGTAGGCCTTCTTGATGGCCGCCTGGTCGGCGTCCTTGGGCACACCGAGGACCTGGTAGAAGTCCTTGGTCGCCCAGTCGGCGTTGGTCGCCACGGGTCATCCCTCCTCTCGGGGTACGGCGGGTCGGACGTGGAGCGGGCCTGCGGCCCGTCCTACTGCTCGGGGTCGAGCACGGTCACCTTGGCGGCCCGCACGACCCGGTCGCCGATGCGGTAGCCCGCCTGCGCGACCACGTCGACCGTGGTGGTGGTGACCTCGCTGCTGTGGCCGTGCATGAGGGCCTCGTGCAGCGTGGGGTCGAACGGGTCGCCCGAGGCGGCGTACTTCGTGAGCCCGAGACCGCCGACCACGCGGTCCAGCGAGTCGGCGACGGCCTTGAAGCCGCCCTCCACCTCGCCGTGCTCGCGCGCCCGGTCGATGTCGTCGAGCACGGGCAGCAGGCTGCTGAGCACGCTGTAGGTGGCGTTCTCCCGGACCAGGTCGCGGTCGCGGTCCACGCGGCGCTTGTAGTTCAGGAACTCCGCCTGCAGCCGCTGGAGGTCCAGCGTGCGCTCGGCCAGCTCGGTCCGGGCCAGGGCCACCTCGTCGGCGGCCGCCTGCGCGGCCGCGTCGACGGGGTCGCCGCCCTCGGACGCCGCGTCCGGGACCGACGGGTCGGCGCCGGCAGCGCCGGCCTCGACCTCGCCGTCCTCGGTGGTGGCGCCGGCGGCGTCACCGAAGGAGCCCGACCCGGGGGCCCCGGGGGCACCCGCGTCGCGGGGCTCCCGGGGCTGGCCGGACTGCTCGGGCTGCTGCCCGTCGACCGGGCCGTCGTCGGGAGCCGTCACTTGGACTCGCCCTTCTCGGGCCCGTCCTCGTCCACGATCTCGGCGTCGACGACGTCGTCGTCACCCTCGGCGGCACCGGCGGTGCTCCCGTCGGTGGCGCCCTCGGCAGCGGACTCCTCGGCCGAGGCGGCGTACATCGCGGCGCCCATCTTCTGGCTCGACTCGCCGACCTTGCTGATGGCGGCGGTCAGGGCCGCGTTGTCGGCCTCGGGGTCCTCGAGGAGCTTCTTGAGCTCGTCGACGTCGCCCTGGACCTCGGTCTTGACGTCCTCGGGCAGCTTCTCGCCGTTCTCGGCCAGGAACTTCTCGGTCGAGTACACCAGCGAGTCGGCCTGGTTGCGGGTCTCGACGGACTCGCGACGCTTGGCGTCCTCCTCGGCGTACTGCTCGGCGTCCTGGACCATCCGGTTGATGTCGTCCTTCGACAGCGCGCTGCCGCCGGAGATCGTCATCGACTGCTCCTTGCCGGTGCCCTGGTCCTTGGCGGACACGTGCACGATGCCGTTGGCGTCGATGTCGAAGGTGACCTCGATCTTCGGGACGCCGCGGGGGGCCGGGGGCAGGCCGGTCAGCTCGAAGTTGCCGAGCGGCTGGTTCTGCGCCCACATCTGGCGCTCGCCCTGGGCGACCTTGATCTCGACCGAGGGCTGGTTGTCGTCGGCGGTGGTGAAGATCTCCGAGCGCTTGGTCGGGATCGTGGTGTTGCGCTCGATCAGGTTGGTCATCACGCCGCCCTTGGTCTCGATGCCCAGGCTCAGCGGGGTGACGTCGAGGAGCAGCACGTCCTTGACCTCGCCCTTGAGGACACCGGCCTGGAGCGCGGCGCCGATGGCCACGACCTCGTCGGGGTTGACGCCCTTGTTGGGCTCCTTGCCGCCGAGCAGGCTCTTGACGACGTCGGTGACGGCCGGCATCCGGGTGGAGCCGCCGACGAGCACGACGTGGTCGATCTTGGAGACGTCGACGCCGCCGTCCTTGAGGACCTGCTGGAAGGGCTTCTTGGTGCGCTCGAGCAGATCGGCGGTGAGCTTCTGGAACTCGCTGCGGGTCAGCTTCTCCTCGAAGTGGAGGGGGCCGGACTCGCCGTGGGTGATGTAGGGCAGGTGCACGGTGGTCTCGCTGGAGGAGGACAGCTCGATCTTCGCCTTCTCCGCGGCCTCCTGGAGGCGCTGGAGGGCGATCTTGTCCTTGCTCAGGTCGACACCGTTGCCGCCCTGGAACTTCTTCACCATCCAGTTCACGACCGCCTGGTCCCAGTCGTCACCACCGAGGTGGTTGTCACCGCTGGTGGCCTTGACCTCGACCACGCCCTCGCCGATCTCGAGCAGGGACACGTCGAAGGTGCCGCCGCCGAGGTCGAAGACGAGGATGGTCTGGTCGGCGTCGCCCTTGTCCAGCCCGTAGGCCAGCGCGGCCGCGGTGGGCTCGTTGACGATGCGGCTGACGTTGAGGCCCGCGATCTCACCGGCCTCCTTGGTGGCCTGGCGCTGCGCGTCGGAGAAGTACGCCGGGACGGTGATCACCGCGTCGGTGACCGTCTCGCCGAGGTAGGCCTCGGCGTCACGCTTCAGCTTCTGCAGCACGAACGCGCTGATCTGCTGGGGGGTGAAGTCCTTGTCGTCGATCTTCTGCTTCCAGTCGGTGCCCATGTGGCGCTTGACGGAGCGGATGGTGCGGTCGACGTTCGTGACGGCCTGGCGCTTGGCGACCTCGCCGACCAGGACCTCGCCGGACTTGGCGAACGCGACGACCGACGGGGTCGTGCGGGCGCCCTCGGCGTTGGCGATGACGGTGGGCTCGCCGCCCTCGAGGACGGAGACGACGGAGTTCGTCGTGCCCAGGTCGATACCGACTGCTCGTGCCATGCTGGTGCTACCTCCGTGAGTAGGGGTCGTGATGAGTTGAGGAGAGATGTGGGCCCGTCGTGACGGGCGGCGTCCAGGGTGCTGGCCGTGCCACCTGGCTGTCAAACAACTTGAGTCGATCTCGCTCAAGTCTGCACGGTGGGTCCAACCGGGTGACGTTCGGGGTTGTTCCCGTCGCGTGAACAAATGTGCGAGGAAGTTTCCAATCGGCCCCGGGCGCGGCAGGCTGGTCCCATGCCGACCCCCACGACCGTCGTCCTGTTCGGTGCCACCGGTGACCTGGCCCAGCGCAAGCTGCTCCCCGGTCTGCTGCACCTGTTCCAGTCCGGCCTGCTGACCGAGGTCCAGGTCGTCGGCACGTCGCTCGACGAGCACGACCGCGACTCCTTCGTCGCCTTCACCCAGAAGGCGATCGGGGAGTACGGCGGCGAGGGCCCCGACCCCCAGGGCTGGGCGGAGTTCTCCCGCCGGCTGCACTGGGCCCCCGGCAAGGGTGGCGCCGAGGCGCTGCGCGAGACGGTCGCCCAGGCGGAGGCGGAGTTCCCCGAGGGCGAGGAGCTGCGGCGCCTCCACTACCTGAGCGTGCCGCCGAAGGCCGCCCTGACCGTCGTGCACGAGCTCGAGGACGCCGGCCTGGTCGAGCGCAGCCGGATCATCATGGAGAAGCCGTTCGGCGTGGACCTGGAGTCCGCCCGGAAGCTCAACGCCGAGCTGCACCAGGTCTTCGACGAGGAGCAGATCTTCCGCATCGACCACTTCCTGGGCAAGGAGGCGGCCCAGAACATCCTGGCCTTCCGCTTCGCCAACGGCCTCTTCGAGCCGATCTGGCACCGCAACCACATCAGCCACGTGCAGATCGACGTGCCCGAGGAGCTCGGCCTGGCCCAGCGGGCCAACTTCTACGAGTCCACCGGTGCCTACCGCGACATGGTGGTGACCCACCTGTTCCAGGTCCTGGCCTTCACCGCCATGGAGCCCCCGACGGCGCTGGAGCCCCACGCGATCAGCGAGGAGAAGAACAAGGTCTTCCGCTCGATGTTGCCGATCGAGCCCCACGACGTCGTGCGCGGCCAGTACATCGGCTACCGCGACATCGACGGCGTGGCCCACGACTCCGAGACCGAGACCTTCATCGCCCTCAAGTGCTACGTCGACAACTGGCGCTGGGCCGGCGTCCCGTTCTACTTGCGCACCGGCAAGCGGATGGCCGAGGGGGCGCGGATCATCTCGATCGCCTTCCGCGAGCCCCCGCGCTCGATGTTCCCCGGCGGCTCGGGCGTCGGCGACAACGGCCCCGACCACCTGACCTTCGACCTGGCCGACCAGTCGAAGATGTCGCTGTCGTTCTACGGCAAGCGCCCGGGGCCGGGCATGAAGCTCGACAAGCTCTCGATGCAGTTCGCGATGCACGAGACCGGGTGGGCCGGCGCCGTGCTCGAGGCCTACGAGCGGCTGATCTACGACGCCGCCCGGGGAGACCGGACGCTGTTCACCTCCGCCGAGGGCATCGAGCGGCTCTGGGAGGTCTCGACGCCGCTGCTCGAGAACCCGCCCGTCGTACGCCCCTACCCGCAGGGCTCCTGGGGCCCCAACCGGATCCACCAGCTGATCGCCCCGCACCTGTGGCGGCTGCCGTTCGAGCGGTCCTGGCGCGACCCGAACAGCTTCTCGGCCTGACCCGGTCCGGAGAAGTCGGAGGAATACCTCCGGCCCGATCGGTGTACGAGAGGGTATGGCTACTGTTCCGAACCTGACCCTGAACGACGGACGCACCATCCCCCAGCTCGGCTTCGGGGTCTTCCAGGTGCCGCCGGAGGACACCGCGAAGATCACCGGCCAGGCCTTCGAGGCCGGCTACCGCCACATCGACACCGCGCAGATGTACGGCAACGAGAAGGGCGTCGGCGAGGCGATCAAGGCCTCCGGCATCGACCGCTCCGACCTGTTCATCACCAGCAAGCTCAACAACGGCTTCCACGAGCCCGAGGCCGCCCGCAAGGCCTTCGAGGACACCATCGCCGCCATCGGCGACTACGTGGACCTGTTCCTGATCCACTGGCCGCTGCCCACGAAGTACGACGGCGACTTCGTCTCCACCTGGAAGACCCTGATCGAGTTCCAGAAGGACGGGCGCGCCCGTTCCATCGGCGTCTCGAACTTCCAGCCCGCGCACCTCGAGCGCCTGGCACAGGAGACCGACGTGGTCCCCGCGGTCAACCAGATCGAGGTGCACCCGTTCTTCACCAACGAGGCCGCGCGCTCCGCGAGCCGCGACGCCGGCATCCTGGTCGAGGCGTGGTCGCCGATCGCCCAGGGCGGCGTCCTCAAGGACGAGACCATCTCGGGCATCGCCGACGAGCTCGGCAAGAGCACCGCCCAGGTGACCCTGCGCTGGCACGTGCAGCGCGGCGACATCATCTTCCCCAAGTCGTCCTCGGCCGAGCGGATGAAGGAGAACTTCGAGATCTTCGACTTCGAGCTCACCGACGCCCAGGTCCAGGCCATCAGCGGCCTCGACAAGGGCGAGGAGGGTCGCACCGGCCCCAACCCCGACGAGTTCGACTACATCCCCGACTGACCCTGGTCGGACCGCGACCGAGCACCGGCCGCACGACGAAGGACCGGGTCCGGCTCACGCCGGGCCCGGTCCTCGTTGCGTCGTGGAGCCAGGTCAGCCGATGGTGACCAGGACGACGTTGCTGCCCTTGCCGCTCGCGGGGTCGAAGACCCGGAAACGGTTCTCGCCGCTGCGCCCGGTCATGACGTACGTCGAGAACGTGCCGACCCGCACGGGCGCCTGCACCCCGAAGTTGGTCCAGGTGCCGTCGGAGAAGCGCTGGACCTCGAGGGTCACGTTGTCGTTGCCGGGGTAGTCACCCGTCAGGTTGATCCGCTCCATCGGCCGTGCCTGCACGGGACTGATGTTGAGCTGGATGTCGCCCGACCCCGGCGAGGGGGACCTGCTCGGGCCGGCGGACATCGTCGGGGCCGAGGAGTCGCTCGGGACCGGCAGCGCCGTCGAGGGCAGCGGCGTCGGCGCCTCGACCGGGTCGGACCCCGTCGACCCCGAGGACGTGTCCGTCGCCCCCAGACCGAGCCCGCGCACCATCAGGATCGTGCCGACGGCGATCACCGCGGCGATCGCCAGCACCAGCGCGATGCCCTTGGTGACCGCGCTCGTGACCTGCTCGTCGTCCCTCTCGTCGCCCTCGTCGTCCCTGTGGTCGTCGTGGTGCTGCGCCACCCCGGCCTCCCGGTCCTCTCGTCGTCTGGGTCTCCCCGAGCCTAGCCAGCCCCAGGGGTCGAGGTCTCCGGGTGGGGGTTCGTTGGTGGACCGTCTGTTCCCCGGCTAGCCGGGGATCAGTCGCCTGATCGGGTGAACGTTGAGCCGACATGCCATCGCATTGCCCGACCGGCAGTCGTCGTACGGCGCCGATCGTGCGGCCGCAGTCGTCCACAGGGGGCTCGCCGAGGCCGGGTTTCCACAGGCACGCGGCTCCGGGGTACGACGTCACGTGCCGCCGAACCACTCTTTCCCCATGGACCCGCGTCTGCAGCACCTCTGCGATCGACATGGCCTCTTCCTCCGCAAGGACTTCCTCGGCGCAGGGGGCACGCCCGACGCCCTGACCCGTCTCGTGCGACACGGGGTCGTCCAGCGGGTCCGGCACGGCGCCTACGTCGGGAGCGAGCAGTGGCGAGAGCTCGACGAACCCGGCCGTCTCGTCCTGGCCGGACGCGCAGCTCTGCGGACCGCACGCTGCGACGCCGCGCTCTCGCACACGAGTGCCCTCGCGCTGCTAGGCGCGCCTCTCTGGAACCTCCCGGTCGGGACGGTGCACCTGACGCGGACCGACGGGCGGCGAGGACGACGTGAGGCAGGCGTGGCGCAGCACGGCGGGGCGCTCCTTCCTGAGGAGATCTTCCAGATCGACACGACGCCGGTGACCTCACCCACCCGGACCGCGATCGACATCACGGCTTCGACGGACCTGGAGCACTCGGTGGTCGTGCTCGACTGGTTCCTCCACCTGGGGATGACGACCAAGCAGCAGCTGCGGGTCTGCGCGGACGCCCGCCTGTTCTGCCCCGGCACCCTCGCGACCGACCTCGCCATCACCCTGGCCGACGCTCGGGCCGAGTCCGTGGGCGAGTCGCGCTGCCGCTGCCTGTTCTGGAACCACGGCATCCCGATGCCCGAGTCGCAGGTAGAGGTCCGCTCCCCGGCCGGAACCCTCGTGGGCCGAGTCGACTTCGCGTGGCCGGACCTCGGCGTGTTCCTCGAGTTCGACGGCAAGGTCAAGTACGTCGAGCACCTCCGACCCGGGCAGACCGTCGTGGACGCGGTCCTCGCCGAGAAGCGTCGGGAGGAGCAGATCTGCCGCACCACCGGATGGAGGTGCATCCGGCTGACCTGGGCCGATCTCGAGTCACCCGAGCGCACCGCGGCGTACGTCCGGGGCGTGCTCTCCGGCGGCGCGGTGCACTGAGGCACGGCATCGCCGTCATCGGCTGGACCTCGTCGGCCAATGCGTCGGGTTGTCGGCCGAACGTTCGGCCGACCAGGCGACTGATCCCCGGCTAGCCGGGGATCAGTCGGTCGCCGGGAATCCCCTCAGCCACCCTCGGGGAAGTGGCAGGCGACCTGGTGGGAGGAGGTGGGGCCCGTGGAGATCTGGAGGAGGGGGGGCTCCTGGGTCTTGCAGATGTCCTGGGCCTTCCAGCAGCGGGTGTGGAAGCGGCAGGCCGGGGGCGGGTTGATCGGGCTGGGGACGTCGCCCTGGAGGCGGATCCGCTCGCGGTTGTGGCGCCGCTTGGTGTCGGGCACGGGGACGGCGGAGAGCATCGCGACGGTGTAGGGGTGGCGGGGGCGGTCGTAGAGGTCGTCGCGGTCGCCGATCTCCACGATCTTGCCGAGGTACATCACCGCCACCCGGTCCGACACGTGGCGTACGACGGACAGGTCGTGCGCGATCATCACGTAGGTCAGGTCGAGCTCGACCTGGAGGTCCTCGAGCAGGTTGACCACCTGGGCCTGGATCGAGACGTCCAGGGCGGAGACCGGCTCGTCGGCGACGATCAGCTTGGGCTTGAGGGCCAGCGTGCGGGCGATCCCGATGCGCTGGCGCTGGCCGCCGGAGAACTCGTGCGGGTAGCGGTTGTAGTGCTCCGGGCTGAGGCCGACCGTCGAGAGCAGCTCCTGCACGGCCTGCTTGCGGCCCCCCTCGGGCTCGACGCCCTGCAGCTTGAACGGCGCCCCGACGATCTTGCCGACCGTGTGCCGCGGGTTCAGCGAGGAGTAGGGGTCCTGGAAGATCATCTGCACGTCGCGACGCAGGGGGCGCATCTTGCCGTCGGAGAGGTGGGTGACGTCCTTGCCCTCGAAGACGACCGTGCCCGAGGTCGGCTCGAGCAGCCGGGTGATCAGGCGGGCGGTGGTGCTCTTGCCGCAGCCGGACTCCCCCACGATCGAGAACGTCTCGCCGCGGCGCACGGAGAAGTCCACCCCGTCGACGGCCTGCACGGCCGAGGACGAGCGCTGGAGGAAGCCGCCCTTGATCGGGAAGTGCTTGACCAGGCCGGAGACCTCCAGGAGGTTCTCCCGCCCGGACAGGTCGCGGCGGCGCTGGCCCGTGGGCGCGTCCGCGGACGGGGTCGGGTCGACGGGGGAGGTGGTCATGCGAGCCTCGGCGAGATCTCCTGCGCCCAGATCTGCTGGCGCTCGGTGGTCGGGATGTGGCAGGCGACCAGGTGGTGGTCCCCCGCCTCGAGCAGGTCGGGACGGTCCACCAGGCAGGCCGAGCCGACCCGCTCCTGGTGGTCGCAGCGCGGGTTGAACGCACAACCCTTCGGCACCCGGATCAGGCTGGGCGGGGTGCCCTTGATCGGCAGCAGCCGGTCGGTGGGGGCCTTGTCGAAGCGCGGCATCGAGCCCAGCAGACCCCAGGTGTAGGGGTGCTCGGGAGCGTTGAAGAGCTGCTCGGCGGTGCCGTGCTCGATGGCGCGACCGGCGTACATCACCAGGATGTCGTCGGCCAGCTCGGCCACCACCCCGAGGTCGTGGGTGATGATCACGACGGCGGAGTTGAACTCCTGCTGGAGGTCGCGGATCAGGTCCAGGATCTGGGCCTGCACCGTGACGTCGAGCGCGGTGGTCGGCTCGTCGGCGATCAGCAGGTCGGGGTCGCAGGACAGCGACATCGCGATCATCGCGCGCTGCCGCATGCCACCGGAGAACTGGTGGGGGTAGGCGTCCACGCGCTGGCCCGGCTCGGGGATCCCGACCCGGTCGAGCATGTCGATCGCGTGCTTGCGGGCCACCTTCTTGGAGACGTCGTTGTGGATCCGGTAGGCCTCGATGATCTGGTTCCCGATCGTGTAGAACGGGTGCATCGAGGACAGCGGGTCCTGGAAGATCATCGCCATCTTCTTGCCGCGCAGCGCCCGGATGTCGTCCGGGCGGGCGCCGACGAGCTCCTGGCCGTCGATCTTGATGGAGCCGGAGATGTGGGCGTTCTTGGCGGTGTGCAGGCCCATCAGGGCCATGCTGCTCACCGACTTGCCCGAGCCGGACTCCCCCACGATGCCGAGCGTCTGGCCGCGCTCGAGGGAGTAGGACAGCCCGTCCACGGACTTCACCAGGCCGTCGTCGGTCGCGAAGTGGACCGCGAGGTCGGTGACCTCCAGGAAGGGGGTGCCGGTCGCCCGGCCGCTGCCGGGTCGTTCCTGCGTGGTGGTCACTTCGCACGCACCCTCGGGTCGATGACGGCGTAGAGCAGGTCGACGACCAGGTTGGAGACCGCGACGAACACCGCGATCAGCAGGACCACGCCGAGGACCTGCGGGAGGTCGTTGTTGGTGGTCCCGTCGATGGCCAGCTGGCCCAGGCCGGGCAGGCCGAAGACCTTCTCGGTGAGCACCGCGCTGCCGATCAGGAGCCCGAAGTCCAGGCCGAAGATGGTCACGATGGGGGTCAGGGCGGCGCGCAGGCCGTGCTTGATGACGACCGTGCGCTCGGGGAGGCCCTTGGCCCGCGCCGTGCGGATGTAGTCCTCGCTCATGGTCTCGAGCATGCCGGCGCGGGTGAGCCGGGCGTACTGCGCGGAGAAGAGCAGCGCCAGCGAGATCCATGGCAGCAGCAGGGCCCAGGCCCACTGGAGCGGGTTCTGCGTGAACGGCGTGTACGACGCCCCCGGCGGCGTCCAGCCGAGCTGGTAGCTGAAGATCGTCAGGGCGATCAGGCCGGTCCAGAAGATCGGCATCGAGACGCCGGCGAGCGCCACGGTCATGGCCGCGCGGTCGAAGAAGGAGCCGCGCCGCAGCGCGGAGAGCACCCCGATGGCCACGCCGGCGACGAGCCAGATCACGGCCGCGCCGATGGCCAGCGAGAACGACACCGGGAGCCGGTGCAGGATCTCGGGCAGCACCGGGTCGCGGTTGCGGAAGGAGTAGCCCAGGCACGGGGCCGGGCAGTACTCCTTGGAGGAGCCCAGGTCGACCGTCGTGCCGCCCACGACGCCCTTGACCCAGTGCCAGTACTGCAGCGGGAGCGGGTCGTAGAAGCCGAGCCGCTGCGCGGTCTGCTGGACGGTGCCCTCGGTCGCCGCGCGACCGACGTAGCGGGTCGCGAGGGTCTCGGGGCTGGCCCCGGCCAGGCGGGGCAGGAGGTAGAAGATCGCGAAGGTGATCATGCTGATCACGATCACGAGCCCGACCGCGGCGAGCAGGCGCCGGATGATGTAGGAGATCAAGGCTGTGGCCGGGCGATCAGCTCCGCCGGGAGGTGGTGGACCTCCCGGCGGAGCCGGTCACCGTCGCCGTCACTTCCTTCGAGGTGAGGGTGCGGAGTGGAGCAGGTGCTACTGCTTGACGCCCATCGCGGTGTAGTCGTAGTAGCCGAAGGCCTCGTTGACGAACACGTTGGTGGCGTTCTTGGAGCGCAGGAGGACCGCCTTGGCGTAGACGCCCGGGTAGATCACGGCCTGCTTCATGACGGCCTTGTCGACGTCACCCCACTCCTTGTTCCGGGTGGTGGTGTCCTGCTCCACGATCGCCTTGTCGATCATCGTGTTCACCTCGGGGATGTTGACCGAGATGTTCGAGGAGCCACCGGTCGCACGGATCACGCGGCCGTCGGTGATCTGCTGCAGGAAGCCGTAGCCGTCGGGCCAGTCGGCACCCCAGCCGTTGACGCACAGGCCGACGTTGTTCTTCACGTTGTACGACGGCAGGCCGCAGGTGGAGGAGAAGTAGTCACCCTCGGGCAGCGGCTTGGGGGTGATCTTCACGCCGACCTTGCTCATCGCCTGCTGGAAGGCCTCGGCCGTGGCCTTCTCCTTCGGACGCTCGGCGCGGTAGCCGATCTTGGTGTCGATCGACTGGCCACAGCTCTTCAGGGCCGCCTTGGCCTTGGTGACGTCGCCGTTGAGGTTCTTCTTCTGGCCCCAGTAGTCGAAGTCGGAGTAGCCCGGGATTTGCGGGGGCAGCAGGGTCGAGGCGATCTCGCCGCCGGCGTACTTCCCGCCGTAGGCGTTCTGGTAGAGCGTCGGGCTCATGCCGTACATGACGGCCTTGCGGCAGTCGATGTTGTCGAACGGCTTCACCTTGGGGTTGATCGAGGTGTACCAGAGGCGCGCGTTGACCGGGTTGTCCGCGCGGCCGCGGAGGGTGGCGTCCTGGAGCACCTTCGGCAGCGCGGCGGGCTGCACACCCGTGCCGGCGATGTCGACGTCGAGCGTGCCCGCGATGATCTGGTTGTCGACGTCGTCGGGGTCCATGTTGAGCTTGACGGTCATCTTGTCCGGGAGCGCCTTGCGGTTCGGGTCCGTCGAGGCGTCCCAGTTCGGGTTGCGCTTGAGGGTGAACCCGTTCGTCGGGTCGTAGTTCCCGTCGAACATGTAGGGGCCCGAGGAGATGACGTGGTTCTTGTACTTCACGCCGGTGTCCTTGGCCTGCGGCACGGGGGCCGTCTGCGGGAGCTGGGCGAGGTAGTCGAACCCGGCGAAGGGCTGCTTGAGGTGGAAGACGACCGTCTTGGCGTCCGGGGTCTCGATCGCCGAGTCGGTGTTCATGCCCTTGGAGCGGTAGGGGCCGTCGTAGCCCTTGGGCAGGTTCAGCATCGAGTCGAAGTACGCCGGCCCGTTGGGGAAGGTCTTCTTGTCGGTCGAGCGCAGCACGGCGTACTTCACGTCCGCGGCGGTGATCGTCTTGCCGTCCTCGTACTTGATGCCGTCACGCAGGGTGTAGGTCCACGTCTTGCCCCCGTCGCTGGACTTGCCCAGGCTGGTGGCCAGGTCGGGGGTCAGCTGGAGGCCCGCCTTGCCGGGGACGGTCTTGAACATCACCAGGGTGCGCGCGTAGTTGCGCAGCATGTCCCAGGAGTATCCGTAGTAGGTCTCGCCCGGGTCGACGGTGTCGCCCCACTCGCCGGCGAGGCCGAACTTGAGCGTCCCGCCCTTCTGGCTGGAGGCGTCGGAGATCTTCCCCAGAGCCGCGTTGGACAGCTTCGGGGCACTGCCCTGGCCGCTGCTTCCCCCGCTGGATCCGCAGGCGCTGAGCCCGAGCACGGCCGCGGTGAGCACCGCCACCGCCGCCCTCTTACGCATGGTGCGCATCTGTGTTCCTTCCTGGTGATCCGGCCCCGGCGTGCGCCGGGTCGCGGAGTGGAGCGCCGGTGGTCACCGGCCCTTGGGGTCGAACGCGTCGCGCAGCCCGTCCCCGAAGAGGTTGAAGGCCAGCACCGTCACGAAGATCGCGAGGCCGGGCCAGAACATGAAGTGCGGCGTCGTGTAGTTCTTCACCGCGTCGGCGAGCATGCCGCCCCACGTCGGGGTGGGCGGCGGGACGCCGACGCCCAGGAACGACAGCGCCGCCTCGAAGAGGATGTTGGTCGGGATGATCAGCGTCGAGTAGACGAGGATCGGCGCCAGCAGGTTGGGCAGCAGCTCGGTGAACAGGATGTAGGGCTTGCGGGCGCCCAGGCTGCGGGCGGCCTCGACGTACTCCCGCTCGCGCAGGGACATCGTCTGGCCACGCACGATCCGGCCGATGTAGGGCCAGTTGAAGAACCCGATCACGAAGACCAGCAGCGACAGCTTGAGCGTCAGCCCGGACAGCCCGAACGCCTGGTCGGGGAAGACGCCGGAGAGCGCGATCGCGAAGACCAGGAGCGGGAACGCGAGGAACATGTCCATCAGCCGGCTCAGGACGGCGTCGACCCAGCCGCCGAAGAACCCGGCCACGATGCCGACGACCGTGCCGATGGCGACGGAGACGACGGTGGCCAGGATCGCGATCAGCAGCGAGATGCGGGCGCCGTAGAGCACCCGGCTGAAGATGTCGCGGCCGCTCGTGGTCTCCAGCCCCATCGGGTGCGCCCAGCTCATCCCGCCGAAGGTGCCGTAGGGGATGCCGCCGAGGGAGGGGTCGAGCAGCTCGTTGTGGTACTCCGACGGCGAGCCGCCGGTGATCCTGGTCAGCAGGGGGGCCACCAGCGCGATCACGATCAGCAGCACGATGAACACCCCGCCGGCCAGCGCGACCTTGTCGCGGCGCAGGCGACCCCAGGCGATCTGGGTCAGGGAGCGCCCCTCGATGCGGTCCTCGCCCGCGAGGACCACCTCGGGGTCGGCCGCGACCGACGAGCTCGGGTCCTCCAACGTGCTCAGGACAGCCTCCGGGAGTGATCTGGCCCACGCGGGGTCGCGCGGTGGACCAAACCCTCGGGCTTGGGGATCGGAGGGTCAAGGACGCCGACCCGACGTTGCCGAATCGTGACCGCCCCGGGCGGGGGCGGGGCGAGCCCCTAGAAGGGGTACGTCGGCGGCTCCGAGCGCGCGGTGATCCACCGGGTCTCGGTGAAGGCCTCGATGTTGGCGACCGGGCCGCCGAAGCGCGACCCGGTGCCGGAGGCCGCCACGCCACCGAACGGGGCGTTGGCCTCGTCGTTCACGGTCTGGTCGTTGACGTGCACGATGCCGGTCGGGATCTGCTCGGCCAGGGCCAGCCCGCGCATGACGTCGCGGGTCACGATGCCCAGGGAGAGGCCGTACTCACCGGCCGTGGCCAGGCGCACGGCCTCCTCGGCGTCGCGGAACCGGGTCACCGGGGCGACCGGCCCGAAGATCTCCTCGCGGAAGGCCGCGTGGTCGGGGGTGACGTCGGCGAGCACGGTGGGCCGGTAGAAGAGGTCCTCGTACGTCGCCCCGGCCGCGGCACGCGCGCCGGCACCGGTCGTGGCGGTGACCAGGCCGTGGATCTTGTCGCGCTGCCCGGCGTCGATCACCGGGCCGAGCGCGACCTGGCCCGAGGCGGGGTCGCCGACGGGCAGCTGGTCGGCCTTGGCCGCCAGCGCCTCGACGAAGGCGTCGTGCAGGCTCTCGTGGACCAGGTGGCGTCCGGTGGTCATGCAGATCTGGCCCTGGTGGAAGAACGAGCCCCACGCGGCCAGGTTGACGGCCTTCTCGACGTCGGCGTCCTCCAGCACGATCATCGCGGAGTTGCCGCCGAGCTCGAGGTGGGCCCGCTTGAGGTGCCGTCCGGCGGCCTCGCCGACCGCGCGGCCGGCCTGGGTGGAGCCGGTGAAGGAGATCACCCGCACGTGCGGGTCGGCCACCAGGGCCTGGCCGACGTCGGCCCCGCCCGGGAGCAGCTGGAGCACGCCGGGGGGCAGCCCGGCCTCCTCGAAGACACGCACGATGCCGACGCCGCCGGTCACGACCGTGCGGGGGTCGGGCTTGAGCAGCACCGCGTTGCCCAGGGCCAGGGCGGGGGCGACCGAGCGGATGCTCAGGATCAGCGGCACGTTGAACGGCGAGATCACCGCGACCACGCCCGCCGGGACCCGGGTGGCCATCGAGAGGCGCGGCTGCTCGCTGGGGATGACCTCGCCGCGGGCGTGGCCGGGCAGCCCCGAGGAGGTCCAGCACTCCTCGGAGGCGACGTGCAGCGCGAAGCCGGCCATCCCCGGGACGGCACCGACCTCGCGGACGTTCCAGTCCGAGAGCTCCTCGGCGTGCTGGGCGAACAGGTCGCCGGCCCGGCGCAGGACCGCCGCCCGCTGGGTGTGCGGCAGGGCGGCCCACTCGCGCTGCGCCGCGGCGGCCGAGGCGGCGGCCCGCGCGACGTCGCTCGCGTCGGCGCGTCCGGTGCTGCCCAGGACCCGCCCGGTGGCGGGCTCGACCACGTCACCGGTGCCGCCGGAGCCGGGGCCCCACGTGCCGTCGACGAAGATGTGACCGGTCCAGTCGGCCCCGCCCAGGAGGCTGTCGCTGCTCATGCCCGGCAGCCTAGGCCGGGATGCGAACTCCCCGGGCCGATCGCCCCGATCGAGCGGGTTCGTGCTCGCCGTCGACGCCGGCCAGTCGGCGTACGGCGTCCGCGACGTCGTCGGTGCACCCGCAGGTCCCGATGGCCCGCGTGGCCACGGCCAGCAGGTCCTCGACCAGCTCCTGCACCCGCTCGACGCCGCGCTCGACCGCGACGACCATCCGCTGCTGCTCCGAGGTCAGCTCCCCCGCGTCACCGCAGCTGAGGAGCTCGGTGTAGCCGACCATCATCGTCAACGGGGTGCGGAGCTCGTGGCCGACGAGGGCGGCCAGGTGCTCGCGGTCGATCGGCGGGCCACCGGCGTGCCCGGCCTGCCCCGCCTGAGGCGTCACCGGTCCGACCCGCTCAGCTGGCGCATGGCCTCCGCGGCCCCGGGGACCGCCAGGACGACGTCGCCGCGGGCGCAGCGCGCCAGCAGGTCCGGCAGGTCGTGACCCACCCGGCCCTTGACCAGGTAGCCGAGGGCACCGGCGCGCAGCATCGCCAGCACGTGCGTGGCCCCGGTCTGGGCCGACAGGGCCACCACCACGGGACCCCGGCCGGTCCGGGTCAGCGCGCGGGCGGCCGCCGCACCGCCCCGGGGCATCTGCACGTCGAGCAGCACCACGTCGGGATCGGCCCGGGCCACGAGGTCGACCAGGTCCTCGCCCGTGGCGGCGGTGCCGACCACGTCGAACCGCGGGTCGGCCTCGAGCACGTCGACCAGGGCCTCGGTGAACCCCGGGTCGTCATCGGCCACGGCGACGCTGATCACGCGTTCACCCACCGCCTTCGCTCCGACTCGTTCCTCCAGGACATGCACCCCACCAGCGTGCGGGAGGAGCGGGCTCGGTGACGAGCCGCGCGAGCACTACCGGGTCTAGTACGTTGGGGCCACGCGTCGCGCCTCACCCCGGTGAACCCCGGTCCGGCCCCGTCGCCACCGCAGACGAGGGAGTGCCATGGCCGAGCCCGCAGACCTCGAGGACTCGACCGCGCGCGTCACCCGGGTGCTGGTGGTCGACGACCACGACGTGCTCGCCTCCAGCCTCGCCCTGGTCCTCGACGCGGAGCCCGACCTGGTCAGCGCCGGCGTCGCCGGCTCGCTGCGCCAGGCACGCGAGCTGATCCGCACCTCGGCGCCGGACGTGCTGCTGCTCGACCACCGCCTGCCCGACGGCGACGGGGTGGGCGCGATCGGGGAGCTGCAGGCGCTGCGACCCTCGATGCGCGTGGTCGTCCTGACCGCCAGCGCGGCCGACCACGTGCTGATCGCGGCGATCGAGGCCGGGGCCTCGGGCTTCGTGTCCAAGACCCGCGGCATCGAGGAGGTCACCGCGGCCGTGCGCGCGGCCAGCTCCGGCGAGGCCGTGATCTCCCCCGAGATGCTCAGCCGCCTCCTCCCCCGCCTGGGCCGCACCCCGGCGGTGGCCCACCAGGAGCTGACCGAGCGGGAGCGGGAGGTCCTCGGCCTGGTCGCCGACGGGATGACCAACGCCGCGATCGCCGAGCAGCTGTTCGTCAGCGTGCACACCGTGCGCAACCACGTCGCGAACCTGTCGGCGAAGCTCGGCGCCCACTCCAAGCTGGAGGCGCTGTCCATCGCGGTGCGCGAGGGGCTGCTGCCCGACGTGTGAGGCCCGGGTCGCCCGGATCGACGGCCGGGTCGCCGCGACGTAGCGCATCGGCACCACCCCAGGTTGGTCCTCTCGCCTCAGGTGCGGGCACCGTGGCCGAGCGAGACTTGCCGCGGACGCCGACGCGACCCCCGTGGCAGCGCG
The DNA here is from genome assembly GCF_054778395.1 of Nocardioides korecus. NCBI lineage: Bacteria > Bacillati > Actinomycetota > Actinomycetes > Propionibacteriales > Nocardioidaceae > Nocardioides > Nocardioides korecus. The sequence continues at coordinate 49,935 of NZ_BAAGZO010000001.1, forward strand.
GCGTCCGACGCCGGTCCGGCGGGAGGTCGCACACCCCCGACCGCGATCTCCCGCCGGATCCGGTCCCCCGCTCGAGAAGTGGGTGGGGCAGGGATGACGAGAGCCGCCCCGGCGCCGTACGGCGTCAGGGCGGCTCTCGTGGTCCGCGGTCGGTGCGGGTCAGCCCCCGAGGAGCTGCGCCGCCTTGACCAGGGTCTGCCACAGGCCGTAGGCGAGCGGGACCAGCACGATCAGCCAGGCCAGGGCGATCAGGAGGGCCGGGCTGGTGCTCGTCGTGGTGTCGTTGCTGTGCTGGCTCATCGGGTGCCTCCGGCGACGGTCGTCTCGGTCGGGTGGGTGCTGCGGCGCGACTGGGCGTCGACCGCCTCGCGGTCGAAGTGCTTCTCCTCGACCGGCTTGATCAGCAGGTTGGCCACGAAGCCCACCGCGAGCACGACCACCATGGTGATCAGCGCCGGGTGGTAGCTCGAGGCCTGGAGCTTGCCGGGCGTGCCGGCCGCGTCGAGCCAGCCGTTGACGATGAACGGACCGACCACGCCGGCCGCGCTCCAGGCGGTCAGCAGGCGACCGTGGATGGCGCCGACCTCGAGGGTGCCGAACAGGTCCTTGAGGTACGCCGGCACCGTGGCGAAGCCGCCGCCGTAGAAGCTGATGATCACGAAGGCCAGCACGACGAAGACCGCCGTGGAGGTCTGCCCGACCGTGGCCAGCAGGACGTAGAAGACCAGGCCGACGCCGAGGTACATCATGTAGGTCCGCTTGCGGCCCACCTTGTCCGACAGGCTCGACCAGGCGAAGCGACCGCCCATGTTGGCCAGGCTGAGCAGCCCGACGAAGCCCGCGGCCTCGGCCGGCGAGACCGACGACGCGGCACCGGAGCGGAAGAAGTCCTGGATCATCGGGGCGGCCTGCTCGAGGATGCCGATGCCGGCGGTGACGTTGCAGAACAGCACGACCCACAGGAACGCGAACTGCGGCGTGCGGATGGCCTGCTTGGCGCGGACCAGGGCGCCGTTGGTCCCCGGGTTGTACGTCGCCTCCTCGCCCTCGGCGTAGTCGTGGGGCAGGCGGATCAGCGTGGCGCCGATCAGCATGAAGACCAGGTAGACGATGCCCAGCACGAGGAACGTGGTGCTCAGCGCGTGACCGTCGGCGACCGAGGTCTTGTCCGTCGGGTTGAACCCGGAGTCGAAGACGCCCAGCAGCTTGGTCGAGAGCGGCGAGGCGATCAGCGCACCGCCGCCGAAGCCCATGATGGCCAGGCCGGTGGCCAGGCCCGGACGGTCCGGGAACCACTTGATCAGGGTCGAGACCGGCGAGATGTAGCCGATGCCCAGACCGATGCCGCCCAGCACGCCGTACCCGAGGTAGAGCAGGGGCAGGCTGGAGATCGCGATGCCGGCCGAGCCGATCATGAAGCCGATGCCCCAGCAGAGGGCGGCGACGACCATGGCCTTGCGGGGGCCGTTGCGCTCCACCCACGTGCCCAGGATCGCGGCGGAGAGCCCGAGCATCACGATCGCGATGGAGAAGACCCACGAGACGGCCGTCTGCGAGGAGCCGAAGTGGTCGACCAGCGAGGTCTTGAAGACCGAGAACGCGTAGATCTGGCCGATGGAGAGGTGGACGCACAGCGCCGCCGGCGGGATCAGCCAGCGGCTGTACCCCGGTTTGGCGATGATGGCGCTCTTGTCGAGCACGGACATGGAAATCCTCCTGGTGAGCCCTGATGAGCCTGGGTGAGCCCGGACGAGCGTGGGTGAGCCCCGGTGAGCCCCGGTGAGCCCGGATGAGCGTGGCGGGGCAGTACCCCGTCCACAGGTAGTGGAAACCTGTACGAACCCGTACGAGCCCCCCGGTTGTTTACCCTGCGCGGTGCACGGGCATCGTGGCGGGGTCGGACACGGGAGGGGACGGTCGTGACCATCGACAACTCGGTGCTGCGGAGCGAGATCGACCTGCTGCGCCACGGCGTCGGGGACGCCGCGTCGCTGATGGGCTCGCTGAGACGCAGCGTCCTCTACGTGCCGTGCGCCGGGGAGGTCCCCGCGGAACCGGCCGACACGCCCCGCGCCGTCCGGTCCGGCGACCAGGGCGGCATCCGCTGGATCTACGCCTTCACCAAGTGGTTGCCGTGACCCCGGTGGCTGCGCGGGACAGCCTCACCGTCTTCGTCGCCGGGGACGAGGTTCCGGGACTGATCGTCTACGCCCTGCACGCCCCAGGGGCCCCTTCCTTGGACTGGCCGGTTTCGGACTGGCCTGTCGACCGTGAGCCGACCTCGTTCCGTCTGCACGGCGATCAGTGGGAGGTCGTTGGCTGGGACGTGGCTATGCAGTCGTGGCCGCTCGGTCGCGAATGGCGGGGCGCGGTCCGCACGTTGTTCGACCGCTTGATCGCGGGAGGAGCCGTCATCGCCTGGCTGGGGGCCGAAGGGTGCCCATTCGCGGATCCCCCCGACCTGTTCGCACCCGAGCACATGACCGGAGGAGTTCTGGCCGCCGCGACCCAGCAGGGCGAATTCTTCTGCCCTCTCGACCCCGAGCGCCCTGTCGAAGCGCTCGGGCCTGGAGAAATGGCGGTTCTGCGCGATCGGGCCCGCGGGCTGGCTGACGTTCCATGACAATCGGCGGGCCGCACGAGCGTCGCCACGTGACGACCGTTCGCGCCGAGACGGGATCCTGGTGATCATGTGCCTGGCTGCCCGCAGCGACGACCCGGCAGCGCCGTACCGCCACCTGCAACCGATCGTCGACCTGCTCGTCGCCCACGGCTACGAGGTCCGAGGTGGGGGTTTCCGGCCGACGCAAAGGGCCTGGGAGTGCACGTTCCGCGACCCCATCGATCTCGACCTGGTCCGCCGCGAGTGCAAGCTGCCCGACACGATCACGTTCTCGGAGCAGGAGAACTGCGTCTTCGACAGCCTCAGCTGGTCGGTGATCCAGGGTCCCCGGACCGAAGCGACCCGACCGAGACTGGGCCCGTGACGCCGTCACCGCAGGCGGCGTACTTGACGAGGTTGCTGCTGCTCCTCGCCGAGCACTACGAGTTCCTGTTCCGCCCGGGGTACTACTCGATCGTCGACTCGGTCACGGGCACGGGCATGGGTGCCGCCTGGATCGACCTCCGGTGGAACGGCATCACGCTGCGCTTCTGGACCGAGCGCTCCGAGCAGGGCATCGACATCCGCGTCGAGGCGGAGGACTGGGTGGGGGACCTCGGGCTCGTCCGCGCCTACCTGGGGCGCGGCGACCTGGCGGACGTTCCCGGCATGGACGCCGAGGCGGCGCGTGAGCTCGAGGAGACCCTCCCGGAGTTCGAGCACCACTGGGCCGACGAGGCGGCCAGAGCCGTGCTGATCGAGCAGTGCCGGGTCCTCAAGACGAAGCGCTCCAGGATCTGGTTCGGATGAGGCGGCGTCGACCCCGGTCCCGGTCGGACCGTCCACCGGTCGGGCTCCTCGAGGTGCTCGCGCAGGAGCCCGACGGAGGCGCACCCGCGACGTGGGCAATGCCCAGGCCGTCGCGGTCCTGGCCTCACTCCGGCACTTCGGGCGCCTGCCGGACGAGGCGCAGGCGGCGGCGCGCGCCCGGGTCGGCAAGGACGGCAGCTGGCGGCTCGTCGGGTGGGCGGAACGCGCCTGCACCGCGAGGTGAGCGCCGGCGCGGACGTCGGGTTCGAGCGGGTCGAACTCACCTAGGAGCCCTACGTCGAACCGGCGCACCTGCGCGAGGATCGTCCAGAGGCAGGCAACCGATCTACCGAGACACGCGAGGAGGACCCGTGAGACCCGGCGTGCGTCCCGAGCAGCAGGAGCTCGACCGTCGGCGGGACGCGATCTTCGAGCTGGCCCGCGCCGCGCTGCGCTAGTGCGCGAGGATCTCGGCCATCCGGTCGGCCGACTTCAGCCCCGAGCCGGTGAGCACGAGCACGGTCGTCTGGTCGGGCGTGACCAGCCCGCTCTCGACGAAGTGGGTCAGTGCCGCGGCGGCGACGGCGCTGGTGGGCTCGGCGTACAGGCCCTGGGCGGCGAGGTCCCGCGTCGCCTGCCGCACCGCGTCCTCGGGCACGGCGTGGGCGGCCCCCCGGACCGCCGGATCGCGGCGACGGCCTCGGGCAGCCGCACCGGGTGCGCGATCGAGGCGCCCTCGGCCACGGTCGGCTCCCGCATCGGACGCCGGTGCGGGTCGAGCCCGTTGACGGTGTCGGCCACCGTCGCCCAGTGCTCGGGCTGGCCCACGAGCAGCCGCGGCCGGCGCTCGACCTGACCGGCGGCCAGCAGCTCGCCGAACGCGAGGTCGCAGCCCAGGACGGTGCTGCCGCCGCCGCACACCAGCACGACGTTGTCGGGCGCGCGGTGGCAGAGCTGCTCCCAGAGCTCGTAGCCGAGGGTCTTCGTGCCCTGCAGGAACATCGGGTGCCACGCGTGGCTGGCGTACGTCAGCTCGCCCGAGCGGCGCACGGCCTCGGCGGCCACCTCGTCGCGGGTGCCGCCGACCAGCTCGATCGTGGCCCCGGACGCGCGGGTCTGGAGGACCTTGGCCGGCGAGGTCGTCTCGGGGACGAGGACGGTGGCGCGGAGGCCGGCTGCTGCGGCGTACGTCGCCACGGCCGCGCCGCCGTTGCCCGAGCTGTCCTCGAGCACGTGGGTCGCCCCCTGGGCGCGCAGGTGGGTGAGCATCACCGAGGCCCCGCGGTCCTTGAAGCTCCCCGTCGGGTTGGTCCACTCGAGCTTCGCGTGGACGTCGACCCCGGCCCACCGGGTCGGCACCAGCGGCGTCCAGCCCTCCCCCAGGCTGACGCGGGCGGCAGGGTCGACGGGCAGGGCCGCGGCGTACCTCCACAGGGAGCGCTCGCCGACGTCGACCTGCGCGGGCCGGAGCCCGGGCAGCGGGCCCACGGCCAGCGGACCGCCGTCGTCCCCGCGCCACCGGAGGTCGTCGAGGGCGTAGTGGCGACCCGATCGGTCCACGAGGTACGCCGACCCGTGCCGCACGTCGCTCCTCCTCACCGGGTGCGCCTCGCGCGTCCCGCTGGCTCGAGTGTCACACCACCGTCGTCGGCCCCGCTCCGCGAGGACCGTGACGTTGCACTCGACGGTCAGCTCACCGTGGTCGGCAGCGCGCCGGCGCCCCAGTGCTCGCGCGCGGCGGCGGTCTGCTCGGCGTCGAGCTGGGTGACCTCGAGGTCGGGCCAGGGCAGCTCGGCGGCGCGCAGGAGCAGCAGGACCGCCTCGACGACCTCCTCGGGCAGGTCGTCGGACAGCGCCAGGCTCGGGGTGTCGATGCCGCGGCTGGTGCGGGTCAGCGCCCAGGCGTGGTCCTCCAGCCCGGCCAGCAGCTCCGGCCCGTCGGTCGCGACGCCCAGCGCGGCGGCCAGGACGCCGCCGAGGTCGGCGTCCGGCTCGAGGGCGACCGGGCCGACGAGGTGGCGCTGGCCGGCCTGGTCGGCGTACTCACCCTGGAGGAGGCGGCGCAGCTCGGCCCCCGGCAGCCGCGTCGGGGACTCCAGCGACGGGTCGACGACGACGGTGGTGACCTCGAGACCGACCAGGAGGGCGTGCAGCTCCTTGGGGCGCAGCAGGCGCACGTCGCCGACGTCACCCTGGGCGGCCGTGAACGCGTCGAGGGAGTCGCTGCCGAGGAAGACCGGCAGCAGGGTCCCGCCACCGTCGCGCCCGACCAGCGCCTGCTCCTCGCGCACCAGGACCCCCACCGGCACGCTGGCCAGCAGCGTCGCCACGGTCTCCTCGTCGTGCCCCGCCAGCGCCAGCCGCAGCGCGGCCACCGGGTCCGTCTCGGTCGTCTCGGTCATGGCCCCACCCTCCCACCCGCGTCGGTCGGGCAGGGCCCCGACGGCGGACCTGGCGGCCACGCTCGACCGCCGGAACGGGTCAGAGACGGTGGGGCGTGCCCGAGGCGAAGGAGGCGGCGGTGCCGGGGCCGGCGGCGCCGCAGGTCAGCCGGGCGGGCTCGCCGACGACGCGGGTGACCTCGACGCCCCACTGCTCGCCGGCGCGCTCGAGGACGCAGGTGCTCCCCTGCCAGCGGACGAACCGCACGGAGCCGATGCGGTCGTCGCCGAGGTGCCGGCGCAGGGTGATCTCGGCGTGCTGGGCCGACATCGCGACCGCGGAGCGTCCGCGCAGCCGGTCCAGGTCGAGGCGTCCGGACTCGTGCAGGTCGGCCAGGACCGGGGCGGAGACCGGGTCCATCCGGCCGTAGTACAGCCCCTCGGGCAGCACCAGCAGATTGGCCGCGAACCGGTCGCCCCCGACGTGGGAGACCTCCCAGGTCGCGTCGGGCCGGAAGCCGGTGAGCACGGCGGCGACAGGCCGACCGCGCTCGGCGCAGCAGGCGTCGTGCTTGCCGTGGGTGCAGACGGCGTACGCCGGCCCCTCGACGCGGTCCCAGTCGGGGACCTCGCCCCGGGCGATCGCGGCGACGTCGAGGTCGAGGACGCCGCGGTGGTCCGCGACGGTCGTGGCGACCAGGACGCGGCGGCGGGGGAACGCCGCCATCACGGCGTACGCCGACCCGCGGCGTGCCCGGTCGTGCCGCCGGACCAGCAGCACCTTGAGCCCGCGGTGACCGCTCAGGTGGGCCTGGACGTCGGCGTCGAGCCGGCTGTCGCGCAGCACCGCCGCGCCCCAGGGGCCGTGGTGCTCGACCAGCAGGAACGCCTCGACGTGGGTGGCCGTGCCGGCCAGGTCGTCGCCCCGCTGCTCCGCCGCGACCGAGCACCGGAACCGCTCAGGGCGCCCGAGTCCGGCCAGCGGGTCACCCGGCTCGACCGGCTCGGCGCTCAGCGGACGACCTCGAGCAGACCCTCGCGGACCAGGCGCCGGCAGAGCACGACCCCCGAGGCGGGGTCGAGGCCGAGGTCGGCGGGCGTGAGCGTGGCGGCCGCGCGCACCCGCTCGACGGCGTCGGCGACCCGGAGCGGGACGCTCAGGACGCGGTCGCCGAGCAGCACGTCGAGGTGGTCCTGCGCCGGGCGCAGCACGCAGGGCTTGCCCGGTCGGCGGCGCAGCGTGGTGGCGGGCGTGAGGTCGTCGAGGGAGAGCCGGTCGACCAGCGACCCGCGCAGGTGGGCGCCGCGTCCCTGGAGGAACGAGCGCACCTGCGACTCGGCCACGGCGGCGGCGTCGGTGGTCCCGACGGCGTCGGCCAGGGAGCGCAGCCGCTCGGCCAGCCCGTCGGCCACCCCGGCAGGGTCGTCGAGGTAGCCCGCGGGCAGGTGGGCGTCGGCGTCCAGCGCGGCCATCGCCTCGGTCACGGCCCGGTCGAGCAACGTGCGCCAGGTGAGCTGGTTGATGCCGATGGTCACGTGCAGCGAGACCGTGTCCTGGGCGCGGGCGGCATGGGGGGTGCCGGTGGGGAGGTACATGCTCAGCCCGGGCCGCAGGAGCACCTCGCGAGGCCCCTCGGTGGACTCCCCCGGCGCGGGGTGGACCTCCCACAGCTTCTCGCCGTGGGTCTGGAACACGAAGACGTCGTGGCTGTCGCTGTGGACCGCGAAGCCCTGGGAGCCGGGCGGGGTGAGGTAGGCGTTGGCCTGGCAGGGGTGACCCAGGGCGAGCTCGAGCTCGGCGACCAGGCGGGTCAGCGGCAGCCAGTAGCGGTGCAGCCCCTGGAGCACGACCGTCGCGCCGCCCTCGACGAGGTCGATCACCTTGCGGGCGTCGACCAGGCCGGTGAGGTTCTCGCCGGCGATCGTCGCCCCGCTGCGGGTGAAGCGCGAGGCGGGCAGGACCGCGCCGTCCTGGGCGACCCGGACGGCCGGGGTCCGGATCGCGGTGGAGGTGAGGAGCTCGTCGACGTCGTCGAAGGACAGCAGCCCGACCAGGTCGCCGGGCTCGCCCTCGTGGACGTGGACGTGCGACGCCCAGACCTTCTCCACGAAGGTCCGGGCGTCGCCGCTCAGCAGGTCGAGAGCGTCCACTCAGGCGTCGGAGGCGTCCGAGTCGGACCCGTCGGTGCCGTCGTGACCGGCGGTGTCGCTGCCGGGGGCGTCGGCGGGACCGTGGGAGGAGCCGTCCGAGGCGTCGGAGTCCGAGCCGTCGGTGCCGTCGCTGGCGTCGGTGTCGCTGCCGGGGGCGTCGGCGGGACCGTGGGAGCCGCCCTCCGCACCCTCGCTGGCGGTGCCACGGCCGGTGGCGTGGCCGCTGGTCTGCATCTCGTCGTCGCCGAGCGGCTGGTCGGGGGTCTCTGACATGGTGCCTCCTTCAGATCGCACGGCGCCGCGTTGCGCCGTACGTGGCCCGTGCCCGATCCGCCGCGATCGAATCACCGACCCGCCGCGGAGGCGTGCGTGCGACCGGTCAGGCCTCGTCGGCGAGCGCGCGCTCGTGCAGCGTCTCGGCGTACTGCTCGTTCTCCTCGCGGATGCGGGACAGGAAGCTGCGCGTGCGCTCGTGCTGGGGGTTGTTGATGACGTCGGCCGGGGCGCCCTGCTCGACCACGACGCCGCCGTCCATGAAGACCACCCGGTCGGCCACGTCGCGGGCGAAGCCCATCTCGTGGGTCACCACGATCATGGTCATGCCGCCGCGGGCCAGCTCGCGCATCACCGAGAGCACCTCGCCGACCAGCTCGGGGTCGAGCGCCGAGGTCGGCTCGTCGAAGAGCATCAGCTTGGGGTCCATCGCCAGGGCGCGTGCGATCGCGACCCGCTGCTGCTGGCCTCCGGAGAGCTGCGAGGGGTAGGCGTCGCAGCGCTCCCCCAGCCCGACCCGACCGAGCAGCTCGCGACCGCGCTTCTCGGCCTCGGCCTTGGAGGTGCCCTTGACCTGGATCGGCCCCTCCATGATGTTCTGCAGCGCCGTCATGTGCGGAAACAGGTTGAACCGCTGGAAAACCATGCCGATCTCGCGCCGCTGGGCCGCGATCTGCTTGTCGCCGAGGCGGTGCAGCTTGTCGCCCTTCTCGACGTAGCCGGCGAGGTCGCCGTCGATCCAGATGCGTCCGCCCTGGATGGTCTCGAGCTGGTTGATGCAGCGCAGGAAGGTGGTCTTGCCCGAGCCCGAGGGGCCCAGCAGGCAGATCACCTCCCCCGAGGCGACGTCGATGTCGATGCCCTTGAGCACCTCCACGCCGTGGAAGGACTTGTGCACGTTGACCGCGTGCACGAGGGGGAAGTCGCTGACCTCGGTGCTCACAGGGCCGCCTCCTGGGTCGTCGTGCCGGCCGCGGGCTCGGCCGCGCTGGCCGGCCCCTTGGTGCCGAAGCCCTTGCCGAAGTAGCGCTCGACGTGCATCTGGAGGTACATCAGGACGCTGCAGATCAGGAGGTACCACAGCGTCGCCGCCACGGCGACGTCGAAGGTCTGGAAGGTGCGCGCGCCGATGGCGCGCAGCTGGGTGAAGAGCTCGTTGCTCACCGGGACCGCCAGCAGCAGCGAGGTGTCCTTGAGCATCGCGATGGTCTCGTTGCCGGTGGGCGGCACGATCACGCGCATCGCCTGCGGCAGCACCACGCGCCGGGTGGCCTTGCTGCTGCTCATGCCCAGCGCGCAGGCGGCCTCGCGCTGGCCCGGGTCGACCGAGAGGATGCCCGCACGCGCGATCTCGGCCATGTACGCCGCCTCGGACAGCCCCAGGCCCAGGATGCCGCCCACGAGCGAGCTGAAGAGCGTGTTGGCGTCGAGGTTGAACAGCACGAGCTGGTGGTCGAAGCCGAGGAAGTGCATCACCTGCGGGCCGAACGGGACCCCGATGCCCAGGCCCTTGGGGAAGACCGCACCCAGCGCGCCCATCATGAACAGGAGCACGTAGCGCGGGATCGCCCGGAAGAACCAGGTGTAGGTCCAGGCGGTGAGCGAGAGCACCTTGTTGTCGGACAGGCGCATCACCGCGAGCAGCACCCCGAGGAGCACCGCGATCAGCATCGCGACGGCGGTGGCGAGCAGCGTGCCCATCAGCAGGCCGCGCAGCACGGGGGTCTGGATCATCGCCTGGCCGATGAAGCTCCAGTCGAACGCGTCGTTGGTCAGCAGCAGGTGGACCAGCTTGGCCGCGAACAGGGCGATCACCGCCGCCGCGACCCACCGCCCCGGGTGGCGCACGGGCACGGCGTCGATCGTGCCCGGGCGGTCCTCGGTCGAGGACCGCCCGGCGCCTCCCCGCGGGGCGGTGTCGCTCATGTCAGGACGTCGGGTTGATCTTGAAGGTGCTCAGCGCGCCCTGGTCGACGCCCCACGCCTTGAGGATCTTGGTGTAGGTCCCGTCGGACTTGAGCGCCTCGAGCGCGGCCACGACGGCCTTGCCGAGCTCTGGCTGCTTGGGCGGCAGCACGTAGCCGTAGGGGGCCGCGTCGTAGATGCTGCCGACCGACTGCAGCTTGCCCTTGGACTGCTTGACCGCGTAGGCCACGACCGGGGAGTCGGCGAGCATCGCGTCGTCCTTGCCGGAGGCGACGGCGGCGGTGGCCTCGTCCTGCTTGTCGTAGCGGTCGACCTTGACCGGCTTGCCGGCCGCGGCGCAGGCCTTGACCTTGGCCGGGAGGTCGTCGGTGTCCTGCACGGTGTTGGTCTGCACGGCGACGTTGAGGCCGCAGGGCTTGTCGGTGTTGACCTTCTTGGGGTCGCCCTTGACGGTGGCCCACTGGGTGCCGGCGTTGAAGTAGGAGACCATCTGCGCGACCTTGAGGCGGTCGGCGTTGATGGTGAAGCTGGAGACGCCCACGTCGTACTTCCCGCTCTTCACCACACCCGGGATGATCGAGTCGAAGCCGGCGTTCTGGAAGGTGACCTTGAGGCCGAGCTTCTTGGCGACGGCGGTGAACAGGTCGACGTCGAAGCCCTGGATGGTCTTGCCGTCGCCGGCGACGAACTCGCTCGGGGCGTAGCTGGCGTCGGACCCGACGGTCAGCGTGCCCTTGCTCTTGATCGAGGCGGGGACCAGGGCGGCGGCGGACTTGTCGGTCCCGGAGCCGGTGTCGACCTTCTTGGTGCTCGACCCGCTGTCCAGCGAGCTGGACCCGCACCCGCTGAGGGTCAGGGCGCCGACGACGAGGGCCGAGGCGAGGTAGGTGGTGCGCTGCATGAGGTTCCTCCTGCGTGGGGTCGGACCCGATCCCGACGATGGTGTGCTGGTGGCGAGCAGTTCAGGCCCCCCGGGCCGCGTCGTCGAGGCCGTGTGTCGGCGAATCCTGCCACCTGTGTCTGACAGCGGGCAGAACGCCACGGGTTTTGCTGCTCATTCGTGACGATGCCGGGTCAGCCGCCGATCACCTCGGCGACCAGCGGGACCCCCGGCCGGTAGGCCAGGTGCACGTGGGTGGGGGCCTCGAGCACGGTCAGGTCGGCCCGCGCACCAACCCGCAGCACGCCCACGTCGTCGCGGCGCAGGGCCGCGGCCCCGCCGGCGGTCGCGGCCCAGACCGCCTCGGCCGGCGTCATCCGCATCTCCCGCACCGCCAGGGCGACGCACAGCGGCACCGACGAGGTGTAGCAGGAGCCGGGGTTGCAGTCGCTGGCCAGCGCGACGGTGACGCCGGCGTCGAGGAGCGCACGGGCGTCGGGGTACGGCGACCGGGTGCTGAACTCGACGCCCGGCAGCAGCGTCGCCACGGTGCCGCCCGCGGCGAGCGCCTCCACGTCGGCGGCGTCGAGGAACGTGCAGTGGTCGACCGCGGCCAGGCCCAGTTCGCACGCCAGCCGCACCCCGGGACCGGGACCGAGCTGGTTGGCGTGCAGCCGACCCTCGAGCCCGTGGGCCCGGCCCGCGGCCAGCACGGCCCGGGCCTGGTCCTCGTCGAAGGCGCCCCGCTCGCAGAAGACGTCGATCCAGCGCGCGTGGGGGGCGGCCGCCTCGAGCATCGGGCCGGTGACCAGGTCGACGTACGCCGCGGGGTCCTCGGCGTGCTCGGCCGGCACCACGTGGGCTCCGAGGAAGGTGGTCTCGGGGGTGAACTGCCGCGCGACGGCCAGGGAGCGGGCCTCGTCGTGGACGGTCAGGCCGTAGCCGCTCTTGATCTCGACGGTGGTCGTGCCCTGCCGCCGCATCTCGGCGACGTGGCGCGCCACGGTCGCGGTGAGCTGCTCGTCGGTGGCCGCACGGGTCGCGGCGACGGTGCGCCGGATGCCGCCGGCGGCGTACGACTCCCCGGCCATCCGGGCGGCGAACTCGTCGGCCCGGTCGCCGGCGAAGACCAGGTGGGAGTGGGAGTCCACGAAGCCGGGCAGCACCGCCCGACCCCCGAGGTCGCGGGCCGCGTCGGCGGCGGGGGCGTCGGCGCGACGGCCGACCCAGGCGACCCGACGGCCCTCCAGGACGACGGCGGCGTCCGCGACCAGCCCGTGAGGGGTCCCGTCGTGGACGGGGTCGTTGGTGGTCAGCTCGGCGATGCCGGTCAGCAGCAGGCTGGTCATGCGGGGTTCCTCTCGGCAAACCTCTGGGGGGTCACGACGTCGGCCGCGCTCGCCGCCATCACCAGGGTGTCGGCGCCGGCCCCGGTGCGCCGCGTGCGCACCGAGTCCAGGTCGACCTCGACCAGGTCGGCGCGCTGGCCCACGGCGATCCGGCCGGCGTCGGGGAACCCCAGGCTGGCGTGGCCGTCGTACGTCGCCGCGGCCAGCAGCTCGGCCGAGGTGAAGTGGCCGCGCTCCTGGCTGGCCAGGCGCTCGTGCATCTCCACGGCCCGCATCTCCTCGAACAGGTCGATCACGGCGTGGCTGTCGGAGCCCAGGGTGAGCACCGCCCCCGCGTCGACCAGGCGCCGGGCCGGTCCGATGCCGTCGGCCAGGTCGCGCTCGGTCGTGGGGCAGAAGCAGACCCGGGTGCGGCTCCCCCCGAGCAGCCGCACGTCGTCGCCGGTCAGGTGGGTGGCGTGCACCGCGGTGGTCAGCGGCCCGAGCGCCCCGGCCTCGGCCAGCAGCTGCGTCGGCGTCCGGCCGGTCGCGGCCAGGCAGGCGTCGTTCTCGGCGACCTGCTCGGAGAGGTGGACGTGCAGCGGGAGACCGGCGGCGGCCTCGACGACCGTGGCGAGCTGGGCGGCCGGCACCGCCCGCACGGAGTGGATGGCGGCCCCCACGCGCGGGTCGTCGAAGGCGGCGAGCCGCTCGGCCCAGGCGTGGGCGTCGCCGTCGGAGTAGCGCACCTGCACGCCCTCGGGCTCGCGGCCGAACCCCGCGGCGAGGTAGCAGGTGTCGAGCAGCCGGATCCGGATCCCCGCGTCGTCCGCGGCGGCCAGGAGGGCGCGGCCCATCTCGTTGGGATCGGCGTACGGCGTCCCGTCGGGCTGGTGGTGCAGGTAGTGGAACTCCCCGACCGCGGTGATCCCGGTGGCGCGCATCTCGGCGTACGTCTCCCGGGCGAGCTCGAAGTAGGAGTCCGGCGTCAGCGAGGCGGCCACGGCGTACATCTGCTCCCGCCAGGTCCAGAACGACCCCCGCCCCCCCGCCGTACGCCCCCGGAGGGCGCGGTGGAAGGCGTGGGAGTGGCAGTTGGCGAGCCCGGGGATGGCCATCGTTTCCCCGGCTAGCCGGGGAAGCGTCGGGTGGTCGGCCGAACGTTCGGCCGATGACCCGACTGGTTGACCGATCACCTCCACCTCGGTGATCAGACCCCCCGCCACCTCCAGCCGTACGCCGGCCACGGAGCCGTCCGGCAGCAGGGCGTGGCGCAGGTCGAGCCGCGTCATCGCACGAGCATCTCGAGGGCGTCGGTGAGCGCCTCGACGCCGGCCAGGCAGTCGGCCACCGAGGCGTGCTCGGCCGGGGAGTGGGAGACTCCGGTGGGGTTGCGGACGAACAGCATCGCGGTCGGGATGCCCGCGGAGGCCAGGACGCCGGCGTCGTGACCGGCCTGCGTCGGGATCACCGGCACCCCGGTCGGGACGGAGCCGTCGAGGGCACCGACCAGGCGCGCGGTGAGGCCGGCGTCGAAGGACACCGCGCCCGAGACCGACTCGGCCGTCACCTGCAGGGCGGTCCCGTCGCGCTCGGCGCGCTCGGAGCCCCGGCGCTCGACGGCGGCCACCAGCTCGCGCAGGTCGGCCTCCGACGCGCAGCGCGCGTCGAGCCAGGCGCTCACCCGCGAGGGCACCGCGTTGGTGCCGTTGGGGACGACCTCGAGGCGGCCGAAGGTGGCCCGCTGACCGGCGCGCCGGGCCTCCTCGACGGCGGCCAGCGCGGTCGTCGCGAAGGTCAGCACCGGGTCGTGCCGGTCCTCCATCCGGGTCGAGCCGGCGTGGTTGGCCTCGCCGGTGAAGTCGAAGCGGTAGCGGCCGTGCGGCCAGATCCCGCTGGCCAGACCCACCGCCGCGTCGCGGTCGACGAGGTCGCGGCCCTGCTCGACGTGCAGCTCCACGAAGCAGCCGACCCGGTCGAGCCAGGACGCGCGTCCGAGGTCGGGCTCGACGCCCGCCGCGGCCATCGCGTCCAGCAGCGGCACGCCGTCGCGGTCGCGCAGCTCCCGGGCGGCCTCGACCGAGGTGACCCCCGCCGCCAGGCGGGACCCGAGGCAGGCCAGCCCGAACCGCGACCCCTCCTCCTCGGCGAAGACCCCCACGAGGACCGGGCGCGAGGGCTGCACGCCGCGCTCGCGCAGGCGGTCGAGGGCCGCGAGGGCGGAGACCACGCCGAGCGGGCCGTCGTACGCCCCGCCGTCGAGCACGGAGTCCAGGTGGGACCCGACGAGGACGGCGTCGCCGTCGTGCGGGGAGCCCCACGTGGCCACCAGGTTGCCGTTGCCGTCCGCCTCGGGCACCAGGCCCCGGGCGGCGCACTGCTGGACGAACCACGCCCGCAGCTCGGTCTCGGCGGCGGCGTACGGCTGGCGGAAGTAGCCCCCGCTGCTCGCCGACCGCCCCAGCGGCGCGAGGTCGGCCCACATCTGCTCGAGGTCCTCAGGCATGCTCGCCCCCATGGAGTTCCAGGACGTCGTACGCCGACGGCGGATGGTGCGCGACTACACCGACGAGCCCGTCGACCCGGCCGTCGTCGACCGCGCCGTGCGCAACGCCACCCGGGCACCCAGCGCCGGCTTCACCCAGGGCTGGGGCTTCCTCGTCCTGGACGACGCGGACGACGTGGCCCGCTTCTGGGAGGCCACCGCCGAGGACACCACGCAGCCCGACCGCTGGCTGGCCGGCATGATGCGCGCCCCGGTCGTGGTGGTGCCGTGCTCGAGCAAGGCCGCCTACCTCGGGCGCTACGCCGAGGCCGACAAGGAGCGCTCCGACCAGCGCTGGCCGGTGCCGTTCTGGCACATGGACGCCGCGATGGCCTCCCTGCTGGTGCTCCAGACCGCGGTCGACGCGGGGCTCGGAGGCTGCTTCTTCGGCGTCCCCGGCGACCGGCGCGACGACCTCCGCGCGGCGTTCGGCATCCCCGCCGCGTTCACCCCGGTCGGCGCAATCACGCTGGGTCACGCCGCGCCCCGCGAGGGCTCCGACGGGGCCCAGGGATCGCCGTCGCGCCGGGCGCGCAAGCCCTCCGACGAGGTCGTGCACCACGGCCGGTGGGGCGTTCCGACCCGGGCGTGAGGGGTGGGGGCAGGGCATGGGAGCAGTCCACCGCGACCCGGCGCCGACCGCCAGCACCGACCGGACCGAGGCGTCTCGTATCCAAGACTTCACCGTTGGGGTTTGTGCCCACCTGGTACGGGTACTGATCCGCTTGACCGGGGGTTTTCACCTAGTGAAGGGAGACAGGACATGGTCGTCCTGGGACTTATTCTGCTGATCGTCGGGCTTGTGGCACACATCCCGATCCTGACCACGATCGGCGCGATCCTGCTGATCGTCGGCCTGATCCTCAACCTGGTGCCGATCGGTGGCACCAAGCGTCGGGTCTTCTAGCCCCGACGCAGCTGGCACCACCGCACGACAGCACCACGCACCACGCACTGGCTCGAGGGCCCCGTCCTACGCGGTACGGGGCCCTCGTGGCGTTCCCGGACGCCTCCACCGACCCAGACCGACCCAGACCGACCCGGACCGACCCGGACCGCCCTCCCGGGTTCGAGGGGATCCGTAGGCTGGGGGCGAGGTGATCCCCGTGCCCCCGCCAGAGACCGAGCCCAGCGCATCCCACTCCGACGACCCGGCGCCCCGCGGACGTCGCGACCCACGCGTCGGGGGCCCCGACCCGGACCGGGCCCGTGACGCCCGCACCGGCCAGGGTGCCGCCGTCTCGCGGATCCACCACCAGGCCCGCTGGGTCGACCTCCAGATCCAGCAGGCGATGGCCCGCGGCGACTTCGACGACCTCCCCGGGGCCGGCAAGCCGCTGGGCGACCTCGGCTCGCCCCACGACCGGGACTGGTGGCTGCGCCGGCTCATCGAGCGCGAGCAGATCACCGGGGTGCTCCCCGCCGCCCTCCAGCTGCGCAAGGAGGACGCCGAGCTCGACGCGCTCCTGGACCGGGAGACCAGCGAGAAGGTGGTCCGCGGCCTCCTCGAGGACTTCAACCGCCGCGTGGTGGAGGCCCGCCGCCAGCTCCAGGGCGGGCCGCCCGTGGTGACACCCCTGCGCGACGTCGAGGCCGAGGTGGGCCACTGGCGGGGTCGTCTGGACGCGCGCCGCCGGACCCGCACGGCCCCCCCGGAGGAGAACGGGCCGGCCGGGAAGTCCGGGCAGTCCGGGCCCGGGCCCCGGCGTCGGCACTGGTGGTCCCGACGGCCCCGGACCTCGCCGACCCCGCCGCCCACGCCGCCCTCGCCGCCGACGGACGGCACCGGGTGAGCCGCTCCGCGCGCACCCTGGCCCTCGCCGCAGGTCTGGTGGTCGTCCTGGTCGTCGCCGCCCTGCTCGTGGTGCGCACGCAGCGTGACGACAGCCGGGCACGGGCCCGGTCGGACGCGCCGGCCGGGGCCACCCCGGCCCCGGCGTCGCGGGCCGCGACGCCGACCCCGCTGCGCCCGGCCTGCCCGGCGACGGCCCGACCCTTCGAGCCCACCAGCATCGACGTGCGCGGCGTGGGCCGGCAGATCGCGGTGCTCACCCCGCCGCGCGACGCCCAGGGCGTGCCGGGCACGCCGCCCCTGACCACCGCCGGCAAGCGGGTCTTCGCCTTCGACCGCGGCCAGGGCGTCCAGCCGGGCGACCGCCGCGGCAACGTGCTGCTCAACGCCCACACCTACCCCGACGGCAGCGCGCTGGGCAACGACCTCCTGCGCAGCACGACCAAGGGCGACCGCATCGTCGTGCACGGGGCGGCCGGCCGGCGCCTGTGCTACACCGTCCGCGAGGTCACCCAGGTCCGGGCGAGCCAGGGCTTCCCGGCGTACTACGCCACGGCCGGGCGGCCGCAGCTGGCGATCATCGTCTGCTCGGGGCGTCGCCTGGGTCCGGGCGAGTGGGAGGACCGCACCATCTTCTTCGCCTCCCCCGGCGCCTGAGGGCTACCGGTCGCGGCGCAGCGCCTCGTCGAACCAGCCCTTGACGCTGCCGACCACGCCGGCGGTCTCGTGCAGCAGCCGCCCGAGCGCGTCCTGGGTGCGGGCGAAGGTCTCGGCGTAGCTCTGCGCCGCCTCCTTGGCCGCGTCGCTGACCGGTGCGGTGGCGTCCTCGTCGCGGCGGGCGTACTCCCCGCCCAGGACCCGGGTGTAGTCCCCGCTGTCGACCCAGCGCCGGAGCTCCTTGGCCCGCACGACGGCGAAGGGGTGCGACTGCCCCTCCACGAGCATCAGCTTGAGCAGCGACTCGCGCAGGTCGCCGCTCTCGTCGTACTCCGTGCCCTGGGCCAGGAACGACGTGGCGTCGAGGTCCTCGAGGTGCCCGCCGCTGGCCGTCTTCATGTGCACGCGCACGGCCACCGAGGGGTCCTGGGTCGCCAGCAGGCCGGCCCGGTCGGCGGACAGCTCGGCCTTGCGCGACCACTCCATCAGCGCGGCGACGATGACCCGGTAGCCCATCCCGCCGATCAACAGCGAGCCCAGCACCCCGCTCAGCGACAGCAGCCGCTGCAGCAGCGTCTGGTAGACGGCGTGGCCGCTGACCGCGTGGCCGAGCTCGTGGGCGATCACGAAGCGCAGCTCCTCCTCGTCGAGGAGGTCGACCAGCGCGCTGTGGAGCACGATCGTGGGGGTGTTCATGCCGATGGTGACCGCGTTGAGGGTCGGGTCGGCCACGACGTACATCTCGGGCAGCTCGGGGACGTCGAGCGTCGTGCCGACCTCGCCGAGCAGCCGGTGCAGGCGGGCGAACTGGCGGTCGTCGACCCTGATCGCCGAGCCCAGCAGCTGCAGCCGGACCGCGCGCTCGTTGAACATGCCCGACAGCGCCTTGAGCACGGTGTCGAAGCCGCGCAGCCTGCGCAGCGCGACCAGGGCCCCGCGGTCGGCGGGGTGCTCCCAGGCCCGCGAGCTGATGCCCGTCAGGACCGTGCGGGGACGGGCAGGTCGGGCAGGGCGCTCGGGCATGCGCGGATCATCCCCTGCGCCCGGCCGGCGCGTCCGTGGAACGGGTCGGCCTGTCAGGCTCCCGCCACGCACGCGCCGGTCTCAGGCGCCGGGCTCGGGCGTGGGGCTCGGCCGTCGGGCTCAGGCGTCGCCCTCGGCCATCGGGACGCGGACGCCACGCTCGGCGGCGACCTCGGCGGCGCGGTCGTAGCCCGCGTCGACGTGGCGGATCACGCCCATGCCCGGGTCGTTGGTCAGCACCCGCTCGATCTTCTCCGCGGCCAGCGCCGTGCCGTCGGCGACGCAGACCTGGCCCGCGTGGATCGAGCGGCCCATGCCGACGCCGCCGCCGTGGTGGATCGAGACCCAGGTGGCGCCCGACGCGGTGTTGACCAGCGCGTTGAGCAGGGCCCAGTCGGCGATCGCGTCGGAGCCGTCGAGCATGGCCTCGGTCTCGCGGTACGGCGAGGCCACCGAGCCGCAGTCCAGGTGGTCCCGACCGATCACGATCGGGGCCTTGAGCTCGCCGTTGGCGACCATCTCGTTGAACTTCAGGCCGGCCAGGTGGCGCTCGCCGTACCCGAGCCAGCAGATCCGCGCCGGCAGACCCTGGAAGGACACCCGCTCCCCGGCCATGGTGATCCACTTGTGGAGCCGCTCGTTGTCGGGGAACAGCTCGAGGATCGCGCGGTCGGTCGCGGCGATGTCGGCCGGGTCGCCGGACAGCGCGGCCCAGCGGAACGGGCCCTTGCCCTCGCAGAACAGCGGCCGGATGTACGCCGGGACGAAGCCGGGGAACTCGAAGGCCCGGTCGTAGCCGCCCTTGCGGGCCTCGTCGCGGATCGAGTTGCCGTAGTCGAAGACCTCGGCGCCCGCGTCCTGGAACTCCACCATCGCCCGGACGTGGGCGGCCATCGAGGCCTGCGCGTCCTTGGTGAAACCGCCCGGGTCGCGGCGGGCGGCGTCGTGCCAGTCCGCGAAGGGCACCCCGACCGGGAGGTAGGACAGCGGGTCGTGCGCGGAGGTCTGGTCGGTGACGACGTCGATGGGGGCGCCGGACTCGAGCAGGTGCGGGAAGACCTCGGCGGCGTTGCCCAGGACGCCGATGGACAGCGGGCGCCGGGCGTCGCGGGCCTCGACGGCCAGCTCGACGGCGTGCTCCACGGAGTCGGCCTGGACGTCGAGGTAGCGGTGCTCGATGCGCCGCTCGATCCGGCTCTGGTCGACGTCGACGCAGATCGCGACGCCGTCGTTCATGGTCACCGCGAGGGGCTGGGCGCCACCCATGCCGCCGAGGCCGGCGGTGAGGGTGATGGTGCCGGCCAGGGTGCCGCCGAACTTCTTGTCCGCGACGGCGGCGAAGGTCTCGAAGGTGCCCTGGAGGATGCCCTGGGTGCCGATGTAGATCCACGAGCCGGCCGTCATCTGGCCGTACATGGTCAGGCCCAGGTCCTCCAGGCGGCGGAACTCCTCCCAGTTGGCCCAGTCGCCGACCAGGTTGGAGTTGGCGATCAGGACGCGCGGCGCCCACGCGTGGGTGCGCATCACGCCGACCGGCTTGCCGCTCTGGACGAGCATGGTCTCGTCGTCGCGCAGGTCGCGCAGGGTGCGGACCAGGGCGTCGTACGCCTCCCAGCTGCGCGCGGCCTTGCCGGTGCCGCCGTACACCACGAGGTCCTCCGGGCGCTCGGCGTTGGCCGGGTCGAGGTTGTTCATCAGCATCCGCAGCGGCGCCTCGGTCTGCCACGAGCGGGCCGAGAGCTCGGTGCCGGTGGCGGCGTGGATCGGCAGGCGGGGGTTCGCCCCATCGGTCGAGGTGGTCACTTCAGTTCTCCGATCACTGCTTCGGCGGCGGCCAGGACGGCCCCGCTGCGGACGAGCTCCACGGTGAGCTCGATCTCGGGCGAGAGGTGGCGGTCGGGGCCGGGGCCCTCGACGCCGGAGGTGCGGAGCAGGTCCACGACCGCGCCGGTGGCGGGCGAGGGCTCCAGGGGGCGGCGCAGGTCGAGCGCGCGGGCGCCGGTGAGCACCTCGATGGCGATCACCCGGGTGAGCCCGTCGACGGCGCGGCGCAGCTTGCGCGCGGCCGCCCAGCCCATCGAGACGTGGTCCTCCTGCATGGCCGAGGACGGGATCGAGTCGACGCTGGCCGGGTTGGCCAGGCGCTTGAGCTCGGAGACGATGGCCGCCTGGGTGTACTGCGCGATCATCAGGCCGCTGTCCACGCCCGGGTCGTGGGCCAGGAACGGCGGCAGGCCGTGGTTGCGGGCCTTGTCCAGGAACCGGTCGGTGCGACGCTCGCTGATCGAGGCGACGTCGGCGGCCACGATCGCGGCGAAGTCCAGCACGTAGGCGACCGGCGCCCCGTGGAAGTTGCCGTTGGACTCGACCCGGTCCTCCACGACCACCGGGTTGTCCACCGCGCTGGCCAGCTCCCAGCCGGCGACGCGGGCGCAGTGGTCGAGGGTGTCGCGGGCGGCGCCGTGCACCTGCGGCGAGCAGCGCAGCGAGTAGGCGTCCTGCACCCGGTGGCAGTCGGGTCCGCGGTGGGAGGCCACGACGCCCGAGTCGGCGAGCAGGCGCACCAGGTTGGCGGCCGAGTCGGCCTGGCCGGGGTGCGGGCGGAGCGCCTGGAGGTCGGCGGCGAAGACCCGGTCGGTGCCGAGCTGGCCCTCGACCGACATGGCCGCGGCGACGTCGGCGGTGCGCACCAGGACGTCGAGGTCGGTCAGCGCCATCACCAGCATGCCGAGCATGCCGTCGGTGCCGTTGATCAGCGCCAGGCCCTCCTTGGCGGCCAGCTCGACCGGCTCCAGCCCGGCCGCGGCCAGGGCCTCGGCGGCCGTGGTCAGGGTGCCGTCGGCATCGCGCACCGGGCCCTCCCCCATCAGGGCCAGGGCGCAGTGGGAGAGCGGGGCGAGGTCGCCGGAGCAGCCCAGCGAGCCGTGCTCGTGGACCACCGGGGTGATCCCGGCGTCGAGCATCGCGGCCATCAGCTCGGGCACCACCGGACGCACGCCGGTGCGGCCGGTCGCGAGCGTCGACAGGCGCAGCAGCATCAGGCCGCGGACCACCTCGCGCTCGACCTCGGGGCCGGAGCCGGCCGCGTGGGAGCGCACCAGCGAGCGCTGGAGCTGGGCCCGCATCTCGGTGGGGATGTGACGGGTGGCCAGCGCGCCGAACCCCGTCGAGATGCCGTACGCCGGTGTGGGCGCCGCCGCGAGCTCCTCGACCACCTGGCGGGCCCGGGCCACGGCGTCCAGGGCCTCCCGGGTCAGCCGGACGGGGGCGTCGTGCCGGGCCACGGCCACGACCTCGGCGAAGGAGAGGGGGCCGACGCCCACCTCGACCGGGGACGCGGGGCTGCTGGTCTGGGTGCTCACCCCCCTAGTGAACGCCCGGGCGAGGTCGGCGAGAAGCGGCCGAGATCGGCTGCTGTCTCGGATGTGAGACAGGCGGCGCTACGGTGGAGGCATGAGCCAGGTGCCCGCCGCGACCCGCACGCTGCGGGTGCTGCGCTTCCTGGCCGCCCAGCCCGACCCGGTCCCGCTCGAGCGGCTGTCGACGGCGCTGGAGCTGCCGCGCTCCACGGCGTACCACCTGGTCAACGCGATGATCGACGAGGGCTTCGTGACCCACCTGGTCGAGGAGCGCCGCTACTGCCTGGGCGTGGCCGCCTTCGAGGTCGGCTTCGGCTACGCCCGCCAGGCGCCGCTCCAGCGGATCGCCCACCGTCCCCTCGCCGCGCTCGTCGACCGGATCGGGCAGTCGGCCCACCTCGCGGTGCCGCACGGCCGCGACGTTCTCTACGTGCTGGAGGAGCGGGCCCCCGGGCGGGCGCCGCTGGTGACCGACGTCGGCGTACGCCTGCCCGCGCACCTGACGGCCAGCGGGCGGGCGATCCTGGCGGCGCTGCCCGCGACCCAGGTCCGCGCGCTCTACCCCGACCGCTCGGCCTTCGTCGACCGCCACGGGGAGGGGCCGCAGTCGCCCTCGGCCCTGCGCAGCGTGCTCAGCGCCACCCGCCAGCGCGGCCACGCGGTCGAGGACGGCGAGGTGACGCCCGGGTTCGCCTCGGTGGCGGTCGCCGTGCTGGACCCCAACGGCCAACCGGTGGCCGGCATCGCCACGACGTACGACACCCGCGAGGAGGTCGACGTGGACCGCCTGGTCGGCGCCGTGTCCAGCACCGCCCGCGCCGTCAGCCGGAGGCTCGGCGGCCGCTAGCGTGGCGAGGTGACCCTCCTCCCCGACGCAGCGGCCTCCGCCACTGCGGTCGGGCGCGGGCGGCGCTGGGGGATGCTGGCGGCGAGCGTGGCGGCCCAGGCGGCGGCCGCCGTGGTGATCAACGGCCCGGCCTTCCTGATCCCGGCGCTCCAGCACGAGCGGGGGCTCTCCCTGCCGCAGGCCGGGACCCTGGCCGCCGCGACGATCGCGGGGGTGATGCTGAGCCTCTTCGCGTGGGGCGTCGTCGTCGACCGGGTCGGGGAGCGCCGGGTCCTGGTGGTGGGGCTGGCGGCGACCGCGGCCTTCAGCGTGGCCGCCACCCTGGTGCGGTCGCTCCCCCTGCTGGTGCTGCTGCTCCTGCTCGCCGGTGCCGCGGCCGCCAGCACCAACGCCGCCAGCGGGCGGGTCGTCGTCGGCTGGTTCCCGCCCGAGCGACGCGGCCTGGCGATGGGGGTGCGCCAGATGGCCCAGCCGCTGGGCGTCGCGCTGGCCGCGGTCTCGATGGCCGTCACCGCCGACCGGGCCGACGTCGCGACCGCCCTGTGGATCCCCGTCGCCGCGACGGTGGCCGCCCTCGTGGTCGTGCTCCTCGTCGTGCTCGACCCGCCGCGGCCGCCGCTGACCACCGCCCTGACCGCCAACCCCTACCGGGCCAGCGGCTTCCTCGCCCGCGTCCACGTGGTCTCGGTGCTGCTGGTCGTGCCGCAGTTCGTGGTGTGGACCTACTCCCTGACCTGGCTGGTCCAGGCCCGCGGCTGGGACCCCGGTGCCGCCGGCGCGCTGGTCGCGCTGACCCACGTCCTGGGGGCCCTGGGCCGCCTGGGGGCGGGCCACCTCTCCGACGTGGTCGGCTCCCGCGTGCGCCCGCTCCGCTGGGTGGGGATCGCGGCCGCGGCCTCGATGGCGCTGCTCGGCGTGACCGAGCCCACCGCGCTGGGCATCGTGCTGCTGGTGGTGGCCTCGGCGGTCACCGTGGCCGACAACGGCCTCGCCTTCACCTCGGTCGCCGAGCGGGCCGGGGCCTACTGGTCCGGACGCGCGCTCGGCGTGCAGAACACCGCGCAGTACCTGGCCGCCGCGGCCGCCGCCCCCCTGGCCGGGCTCGCGATCGGCTCGGTCGGCTTCGCGTGGACCTTCGGGCTCTCCGCCCTGCTCCCCCTCGTCGCCGTGCCGCTGGTGCCGCGCGAGGACGAGCGCGCGCCCGGCTGAGCGGGTGCCGGGAGCTCCGCCCGGTGTGACGCGTACCACCTGCTGAGCAGTGGATCGCCGGATCCCCCACGGACCCGGAGGCCGGTCCACCATGCACGGATGCGCCGCTCCCGCCCCCTGCTCACGGGCCTCACCGGTCTGCTCGTCGCCGCCGCGACCCTGGTGCCCCTGGTCCCCGCCGACGCCCACGAGGGCGACCCCCGGCTGAAGAACGCGCTGTCGCGCGACGCCGAGGGAGCCGCGACGACCAGCGACGAGACGTCCCCCGCCCAGGCCGCCCGCGCCCTGAGCTCGGTGCAGGCCCAGCGGGCGCAGGCCCCGCCGGCGCTGCGGCACGTCCCGGTGACCTCCGCCCGCCACGCGACCTCGCCGACCAGCCGCTACAACATGTTCAACGCCTGCTACGCCCTCCAGTCGACACGCACCGGTCGCTGGCTCTCGGGCACCGGGTTCACCGCGACGCGGCCCTCGACGGCCAGCCCGCTGTTCTTCAAGCCCTCCGCGCTCGGGCGCTACCTGCTGTGGAGCCGCGACCACACCTTCCTCGACGGCCGCAGCGCCAGCGCGTCGTACGCCGCCCAGCCCGGCCCGACCACCGACTGGGTCGCGACGACGCCCTCGCGGGGCCGGTTCCTGCTCGCCGTCCCCGGCCACGGCCGCCTCGCCGACCGGGGCGGCCGGGCCGTCCTGACCCCGGGCGGCACGCCCCTGCGGCTGCGGCTGCGCTCGGGGTGCGCCGGCTTCCCCGAGGTCGCGACCAACGTGTCCGGGCGGCCCTTCGCGGGCGTGACCCCGGAGCAGGAGGTGCGCGGCTTCATCGACGCCCACACCCACGGGATGGCCTTCGAGTTCCTCGGCGGCGACGTGCACTGCGGCCGCCCCTGGTCGCCGTACGGCGTGACCGTCGCCCTGCGCGACTGCCCCGACCACGAGGCGACCGGCGGCAAGGGGGCCGTCCTGGAGGCGTTCCTGTCCGGGAGGCCGACCCACGACCCGGTCGGCTGGCCGACCTTCAAGGACTGGCCCGCACCGGACTCGCTGACCCACGAGGGCACCTACTACAAGTGGATCGAGCGCTCCTGGCGCGCCGGCCAGCGGGTCCTGGTCAACCTGCTGGTCGAGAACAACAAGCTCTGCGAGCTCTACCCGCTCAAGCGCAACTCGTGCGACGACATGGACTCCGTGCGGCTCCAGGCCAAGGACATGCACCTGCTCCAGGACTACGTCGACGCGCAGTACGGCGGCCCGGGTCGCGGCTGGTACCGCATCGTCACCACCCCCGACCAGGCCCGTCGCACCATCAACGCCGGCAAGCTGGCCGTGGTGATGGGCATCGAGACCTCGGTGCCGTTCGGCTGCTCGGAGAAGCTGGGCGTCCCCGACGCCCGCTGCTCCGACGCCACGCTCGACCGCCAGCT
Source organism: Nocardioides korecus (assembly GCF_054778395.1). Lineage (NCBI taxonomy): Bacteria > Bacillati > Actinomycetota > Actinomycetes > Propionibacteriales > Nocardioidaceae > Nocardioides > Nocardioides korecus. Next base: position 75,136 of record NZ_BAAGZO010000001.1, read on the forward strand.
CGACCAGGTGCGCCGGATGGGCGTGAGCCAGATGGAGCTGGTGAACAAGTTCGACAACGCCCTGGCCGGGGTGGCCGGCGACGAGGGGTCGACCGGCTACCTGGTCAACAGCGCCAACACCCTCGAGACCGGCTCGCCGTGGCGGATGCAGACCTGCGACCCCAACGACCCCGAGGTGCACGACAAGGACCAGGACAACTCGGTCCCGGTGCCGTCCTCGGACCTGCCGGCCCAGGACGCGCTGTTCGGCGCGGTCGCCGCGGTGTCGGGGATCGCCCTGCCCGCCGCCCCGGTCTACCCGGCCAAGCACCACTGCAACACCCTGGGGCTCAGCGAGCTGGGCCGGCACGTGATCCGCGGGATGGCCGCCCGGCACATGCTCTTCGACCCCGACCACATGAGCGTCAAGGCCCGCCAGGAGGCGCTCGGCGTCACCGAGGCACTGCACTACCCCGGGGTGCTCTCGAGCCACTCGTGGTCCACCCCCGACGCCTACCGCCGGATCTACGCCGACCGCGGCTTCATCGCGCCGTACGCCGGTGACAGCACCGGCTTCGTGGCCAAGTGGCGCCGCCACCAGACCTGGGCCAACCCCGGGACCTACTGGGGCATCGGGTTCGGCGCCGACATCAACGGCCTCGGCGCGCAGGGCGACCCGCGCCCCGGCGCGGCCACGAACCACCCCGTCACCTACCCCTTCACCACCCTGGGCGGGGCGGTCGTGCACCAGCAGGTCAGCGGGAAGCGGGTCTACGACATCAACCGGGACGGGGTCGCGCACTACGGGCTCTACCCGGACTGGATCCAGGACCTGCGCCAGCTCGCCGGCCCCGACATCGTCACCGACCTGAGCCGCGGGCCGGAGGCCTACCTCCAGACCTGGGAGCGGGCGTACGGCGTGCGCCCGGACGCCTGCCGCAACGGCGGCGCGCTCTCGCCGTCCACGCTGCGCCAGCGGGTCCGGCGGGGGATGACCTCGTGGCAGGTGCTGACCCGGGCCGGGCAGCCGTCGCGGCGCCTGGGCAGCCGCTTCACCTACTGCACCACCGGCGGGCGACGGGCCGCGGTCACCTTCGACCGCGCCGCCCGGGTGAGCGGGGTCAGGATCCTCTGAGGGCGTCGGTGAGGGCGTCGAGGCCCGCCACCGTCCACGTCGGGGCGGTGAAGGTCGCCGGGTAGTGGGCCTCGGACCGGTCCACCCAGGCCGTCCGCAGGCCTGCCCGGGCCGCGCCGTCGACGTCCCAGGGGTGCACGGCGACCAGCACCATGTCGGCCACCTCGACCCCGCACTGCTCCGCGGCCCAGGCGTAGGACCGGGCGCCCGGCTTCCAGGCCCCGGCCTCCTCGACCGAGAGGACGTGCTCGAACCGGTCGCGGATCCCGGCGTCGCCGAGCAGCTTCTCCGCGATCGAGGTGGACCCGTTGCTCAGGGTCACCAGCCGGAACCCGGCATCGTGGAGCTGGGCGACCCCGGAGACGACGTCGGCGTGCACCGGCAGCTCCTGCAGGCCCGCGAGGACGTGGTCGACCGACTCCTCGAGCGGGCGGTGCAGGTCAGTGCGGGAGAACTGGTGCAGCATCGTCTCGCGCGCCACCTCGGCGAAGGTGGGCCGCTGGCCGGCGACGGTCAGGGCGAAGGCGTCGCGCAGCACCGAGGCGAACCACAGCGAGCACGCGCTGGCCGGCTGGCCGACCGCCACGAACCGGGCCGCCAGGGGCGAGAGGTCCGAGAGGGTCTCGTTGACGTCGAAGACGATCACGGAGGGGGCGTCGGGACGGTCGGGGCTGCTCTGCTGCTGGGCCATGTCCTCCCGTGCCCAGGAGCGGGCGGCTCATGCCCGGCGTACCGGCGCGGGGCCGTTGGTTACTCGCAGGTAGCCTTTGTCACGTCCACAACGGCTGACGCACCGACACACCTGAGCACTAGGCTCGCGCCCAGCCGTACGCGTGACTCGTGAACCCCCGTGGGAGCCTCCATGCAGCTCGTCGCCATCATCCTGTCGCTCGCCATCACGGTGGTCGGGATCGCCCTGTTCGTCCGGGCCATCCGCCAGATCATCGGGGTCGCGAAGATGGGCCAGCCCGCCCACCGCACCGACCAGCTCGGCAAGCGCGCCGTCACCCTGGTCAAGGAGTCGCTGGGCCACACCCGGATGCTCCAGTGGCACTGGGTCGGGGCCGGGCACTGGTTCATCATGACCGGCTTCGGGCTGCTGTTCTTCACGCTGGTCACCGCGTTCGGGCAGCTGTTCGACCCCTACTTCGCGCTGCCGCTGATCGGCCACTTCTTCCTCTGGGAGTGGGTCAGCGAGGTCTTCACGCTGGTGATGCTGGTCGCGATCGTCGCCTTCATCGCCTACCGCGTGACCCGCCCCAAGGAGCGCGTGCGCGGCCCCAAGGGCCGGTTCTGGGGCTCCACGATGTGGCAGGGCTACTTCGTCGAGGCGGTCATCCTGGGCGTCGGCCTGTGCATCGTGGCGCTGCGCGGGCTGGAGTACGCCCTGCTGTCGAACACCCCGGCGCGCGCCGACGAGGCCTCGGCCTTCCACTTCCCGGTCTCGTTCCCGATCGGGGCGCTGTTCGACGGCCTCTCGGTCGACACCACCAAGAACCTCATCTACCTCGTCGCGCTGCTGAAGATCCTGATCTCGTTCACCTGGATGATCGTGATCTCGCTCCAGCCCACGATGGGCGTCGCGTGGCACCGCTTCCTGGCGTTCTTCAACATCTTCTTCAAGCGTCACGCCAACGGCCGGACGGCCCTGGGTGGCCTGGCCCCGATGACCTCGGGCGGCAAGGCGATCGACTTCGAGGACCTCGAGGACATGGACGAGGACACCAAGCTCGGTGTCGGCGCCATCGAGGACTTCTCCTGGAAGGGCCTGCTCGACTTCAACACCTGCACCGAGTGCGGCCGCTGCCAGTCGCAGTGCCCCGCGTGGAACACCGACAAGCCGCTCTCCCCCAAGCTGCTGATCACGGCGCTGCGGGACGCGGCGTACGCCAAGGCGCCGTACGTCCAGGCGGGCGAGGGGGGCGCGGCCCTGCTCGAGAACGACCCTGCCCTCAAGCTCGAGGCCGAGCGGCCGCTGGTCGGCGACACCGGTGACGACTGGTTCTACAACCCCGAGAGCGGCGCGGCCGTCATCGACTCCGAGGTGCTGTGGAACTGCACCTCCTGCGGTGCGTGCGTGCAGCAGTGCCCCGTCGACATCGAGCACGTCGACCACATCATCGACATGCGCCGCTACGCGATCCTGGTCGAGTCCAACTTCCCCAGCGAGCTCAACGGCCTGTTCAAGGGCCTGGAGAACAAGGGCAACCCCTGGAACATGTCGCCCAACGCCCGCCTCGACTGGGCCAAAGACCTGCCCTTCGAGGTCAAGGTCGTGGGCGAGGACGTGCAGGACCTCGACGAGGTCGAGTGGCTGTTCTGGGTCGGCTGCGCCGGCGCCTACGAGGACCGCGCCAAGAAGACCACCCGCGCGGTGGCCGAGCTGCTCGACATGGCCGGCGTCGACTTCGCCGTCCTGGGCAACGGCGAGACCTGCACCGGTGACCCCGCCCGTCGTGCCGGCAACGAGTTCGTCTTCCAGGGCCTGGCCGCGCAGAACGCCGAGACCCTCAAGGACGCCAAGGCCAAGAAGGTCGTCTCGACCTGCGCCCACTGCTTCAACACCCTCAAGAACGAGTACGCCGCCTTCGGCGTCGAGCTCGAGGTCGTCCACCACACCCAGCTGCTGAACCGCCTCGTGCGCGAGAAGAAGCTGACTCCCGTGGCCTCCAACGGCTCGGCCGACAAGCGCCAGGTCACCTACCACGACCCCTGCTACATCGGTCGTCACAACGGCGTCTACTCCCCGCCGCGCGAGCTGCTCCAGGTCATCCCCGACGCCACCCTGGTCGAGATGCCCCGCAACTCCGAGCGGTCCTTCTGCTGCGGCGCCGGTGGCGCGCGCATGTGGATGGAGGAGAACACCGGCGAGCGGATCAACCTCAACCGCACCAAGGAGGCCGTGGAGACCGGCGCCGACCAGATCGCCGTCGGCTGCCCGTTCTGCCGCGTGATGCTCTCCGACGGGCTCACCAACCAGCAGTCCAAGGGCGAGGCCCGCGAGGAGGTCGAGGTCCTCGACGTGGCGCAGATGCTGCTCGCGTCGGTCAAGGGCGAGTCGTCCGCGCCTCGCAAGGCCAGCACCTCGGCCCCGGCCGCGGCGGCTGCGGGCGCAGCAGCCAGTGGTGCCGGTGCCGCCACGGCGACCCTGACCCGCGACGAGGACACCAAGGCCGAGCCCGAGGCCGGCGACGTCACCCAGACCGAGGACACGATCACCGAGACCCAGGACGCCGGCCCCCTGGCCAAGGCCTCCGGCGGCAGCTCGCTGTTCGACGACCCCGAGATGAAGGACGCCGAGCCCGCCACCACGGGCGGCGGTGCCTCCGGCGCGGCGGCCGGGAGCTCGCTGTTCGACCTGGGCGACGACCCCGCCGACGACCCCGCCGACGAGCCCGCCCCCGAGGCGTCCTCGTCGAACGGTGCCTCCGGGGGCGGCTCGCTCTTCGACCTGGGTGGTGACTCGGACGACTCCAGCAGCTCGAGCACCTCGAGCAGCACCAGCGTCGCCGACGAGCCCGCCGGCGATGACGCTCCGAGCCCGGCCACCGCGGCCGGCGACGAGGGCGCGGCGAGCGCTGCCCAGGGTTCCGGCACCGCCGTGACCCCGGCCAGCGAGGTGCCCGAGGGCGGGTCGCTCTTCGACCTCGCCGAGCCCGAGGAGCAGCAGGTCAGCTCCCCGGCCGCCCCTGCCCCGGCCGCCCCCGCGGCCGACTCCGGCACCGACGCCACGGGCGAGCCGGCCGGGGAGGACCCCGCCGGGGACTCCAACACCGACGGACCCACCGACCGCAGCCAGGACGACGCCGACACCGGCGTACGCCCCGACGCCGACGGCACCGACCCCGACGCCCGCACCGACAACGAGGCACCCAGCCCCGCCACGTCGGAGCAGACCGAGGCCGCTGCGTCGTCCTCGGCCACCGGGTCGGCGACCGCCATCACCCCGGCCAGCGAGGTGCCCGAGGGCGGGTCGCTGTTCGACCTCGCCGAGCCCGAGGAGCAGCAGGTCAGCTCCCCGACCAGCTCCGCGGCGGCCACCACCACGCCGGACTCCGGCACCGACACCGCCGGCGAACCGGCCGGGGAGGACCCCGCCGGGGACTCCACCACCGACGGACCCACCGACCGCAGCCAGGACGACGCCGACACCGGCGTACGCCCCGACGCCGACGGCACCGACCCCGACGCCCGCACCGACAACGAGGCACCCAGCCCCGCGACCTCGGAGCAGACCGAGGCCGCTGCGTCGTCCTCGGCCACCGGGTCGGCCTCGGGGACGGCCGGGTCGGCTGCGAGCGAGCAGCCCGCACCGGGCAAGAAGTACCCCGCCCGCCAGTCGATGTTCGACGTCGTCGCCCCCGCCGGCCGCGGCACCTCCGGCTCGGGTTCGACCAGTGGTGGCCAGGCCGCCGAGGCCGAGAGTTCTGCGAAGGCGGAGCAGGACGCGGCCCCGGCTGTGTCCGCCGCTCCCGCCGACGAGGCGCCGATCCGCTCGCTGCGCGACATCAAGGCGAAGTTCTCGGGTGCGTCCACGGCGGACGGCGACGCCAGCTCCGCCGGCACCTCGGCCGCGACCAGCACCGAGCAGCACTCCGAGACCGAGGCCGCGGAGTCCCCCGAGGCTCAGGCTGCGCCTGCCGAGGCCGGCGCGGAGTCGACGACGCCGGTCGCCGAGTCGGACGACACGTCCGTGACGGACGCCGACCAGCCTGAGGCGGACCAGGCGGACACTGGTACGGACGAGGTCGAGTCGGCCTCGACCCCGGCCCCCCGTGGCTCCGGAGAGGCGCACCAGCCCAAGACCGGCGGGATCGACGAGTCCAGCTCGCTCTTCGACCTCTGACCCGCAGCCCGGCACGACGGAGCCGCCCACCCCGCATCGGGGTCGGGCGGCTTCGTCGTACCGGCGTCTCGGTCGTCACTCGGTCCGATCCGCCGGGACCGGTTCGTCGGTTGAGCAGGGCCGCCCCGGTGGTTGAGCAGGGCCGCCGGGCCGGTCGTCGAAACCCACCGACCGCGGTCGCAGAAACTCTCGAAGAAGTTCTTCCCCCGTGTCCGTTTCACCCCGGTTCCCCGGCTCGTCTTGTCGGTGGTCGCTAGTTGAGTTTGGTCATGGCCACTTCCTCCCGCACCCGGCACCCGCGTCGCCCCGCGGCCGTGTCGGTGCGGGTCGAGGTGCCCGACCTCGACGGGCCGACCGACGTCCTGGCCTACGCCCGGGACCGCCGCGACGCCCGCGACCACGCCGACGCGCAGCTGTTCATGGCTGCCGCGGTCTGGGGCGAGCAGCACCCGGCCGAGTCCATCCACGACGCGGCCTGGATGACCCCCACCTACCTGGAGCGCCCGTTGGCGATCGCGGGCTCGGGTGCACCGTTGGTCGCGGAGTTCGCGATCCCCGAGCTCGCCGCCGCCCTCGGTCTCTCCACCGACTCCGGGCGCAACCTCATCGGCAGGGCCCTGGAGGTCAAGCACCGCCTCCCCCGCCTCTGGGCACGGGTCATCGCCGGCGAAGTCCCGGTGTGGCGCGCCAAGAGCATCGCCGACCAGACCATCACCCTCACCCCCGAAGCCGCCGGCCACGTGGACAACCAGGTCGCGGCGTACGCCCACAAGGTCGGCTACGCCGCGGTCGAACGCCTCGTGGCCGAGGCGATCGCCCGGTTCATGCCCGACCGGGCGCGGGAGGACGCGGAGAGGGCTGCCGACGGTCGTCACGTCACGTTCCAGCACGACCGGCCCACCCCGGACTCAGCGATCGGCGGGATGACCTACCTCCACGCCCAGCTCGACACCGCCGACGCCCGCGAACTCGACCACGCCCTCGCCCACGAGGCCGCCGTGTTGAAGGCGGCAGGCTGCGACAAGTCCCTCGACGTCCGCCGTGCCATGGCCGCCGGGGAGCTCGGACGCCGCCACACCCGCGACCAGCTCACGCTCGACCTGCTCACCACCCAGGAGAACCAGGACGAGGGGGCTGCGCGACCGGCTGCGCGGCCGAAGGCTCGGCAGGTGGTCCTGCACGTCCACCTGTCCCACGCCGCCCTGAGCGGGGCGGAATGCGACTGCCCGGGGTCTCGACCGGCGCGGCCGAGCACGGACAACGCTCCGTCCGGCGACGTCGCGGGCAGCGGACCTCTCCACCTGGCCCGCGTCGAGGAGGGCCGACGCATCGTCACCGCCGACCAGGTCCGCGGCTGGTGCGCCAACCCCGACACCCAGATCACCGTCCGGCCCGTCGTCGACACCGAGGACCTGATCTACGCCGAGGCCTACGAGATCCCCGACCGGCTCCAGCACCAGACCCAGCTCCGCGACCACACCTGCGTCTTCCCCTGGTGCAGCGCCCCCGCGCGCAGGTGCGACTGCGACCACGTGATCGCCCACGCCGACCGCGGCCCCACCTGCTCCTGCAACCTCGCGCCCCTGTGCCGACGACACCACCGGCTCAAGACCCACGCACTGTGGACCTACACGACGGTCAGTCCCGGGACCTACCTGTGGTCGAGTCCCCACGGCTACCAGTTCCTGCGTGACCCCGGCGGCACCAGAGACGTCACCACCGACCGACCACGAGTGCCACCCGGCCCGGTCCACCTGCCACGCCAGCGAACCGCGCCCTCCTAGCCTCGCCGCCCCAGAGATCGGTCCAGACGGCACCACCTGGACGGGCCACCGGCGTGCCCGGGCGCTGCTCCCCGGGTCACCAGGCCTCGACGACGGGCGCAGAACGCCTGCTCGACCGACCGAGCGGCGACCTGCACGGCGCCCGCAGCGCCGCAACCGACCGACGCGAGTCGACGCGCAGGTCAGCGCATGGCGACGCCGTCGCGCCAGTAGCCCATGAAGGCGACCTGGGCGCGGTCGAGCCCCAGCTCACCGACCAGGGACCGCCGCAGGGTGCGCACCATCCAGGACTCCCCCGCGATCCACGCGTAGACGTCGTCGAGACCTCGGCCACCCCCGGGTGGGACGACGACACCGGGGCCCGGGGTCAGGGCCTCACCGGCCGCGGAGAAGCGCGGCGTCTCCCACACGTCGGCCGGTGCCACTGGGAGGCGACCCTCGACCACCGGCGTGGTGGTGGCGGCGGTCAGACCCAGGTGGCGGCGTACGTCCTGCACCAGCTGCCGCCCCGGACCACCAGCGGTGACCGACCGGTGCACCCGCAGGTCGGGGTGCGGGGGCAGGGTCGCCAGGTCCGCCTCGTCCGCGACCTCGAGGAACACCTCACCGTGGTGCCCCGGCGGCAGGTCGGTGAGGATCCGCGCGACGGCCGGCACGGCGGTCGCGTCCCCGACCAGCAGCAGCCGCCTGCGCCCGGCCGGGTCGAACTCCGTGCCCCCGTAGGTGCCGTCGCGGTGCGGCACGACCACCTGGAGCCGGTCGCCGGGCCGCGCCGTCAGCGCCCACCGGCAGGCCGGTCCCGCGGGGTGCCCGGGCTGGTCGTCGTGCACCACCAGGTCGACGACGAGCCGGGTGCCGCCGGGAGTGCGGAGGACGTCGCGGACGGTGTAGGTCCGCACCGCCGGTCGTACGCCGACCGGCAGCCCCTGCACCGCGCCCCAGTAGTCCTCGACCCGCTCCGGGATCGCCGGAAGCACCTCCGACGGCCCGGGCAGGACCAGCTTGAAGCGGGTGTCGAACCCGTCCTCGCCGAGGTCGACCAGGGCCGGTCCGCCGAGGGCGACCCGCACGAACGACGGGGAGAGGCGCTCGACGCCCACGACCTCCACGTCGGCGACCAGCGCAGCCGGGCCCGCGACCGGCTCGACGGGCTCGACCGGCGACCCGCACAGCACCGCGGCCGAGGGAGCAGAGTCGACGGCGGCGCGCACGGACCCGACCCAGGCGCCGGTCGACGACCGGGGGGCGCTCACGTGGGGACCCCGGTGCGGGTCCGGCCGATCGGCACCACCAGCGGGGTGCCCGTCACCGGGTCGGGAACGACGCGGCACGCCAGGCCGAGCACCTCGTGCACGGTCGCCTCGGTGAGGACGGCGGCCGGCGGCCCCTCGGCGACGACGCGGCCCGCGCGGAGGGCGACCAGGTGGTCGGCGTACCGGGCGGCGAGGTTGAGGTCGTGCAGCACCATCACCACCGTGGTGCCGCGGCGACGGTTCAGGGCGGCCAGCAGGTCGAGGACCTCGAGCTGGTGGGCCAGGTCGAGGAACGTCGTCGGCTCGTCGAGCAGCAGCAGGTCGGTGTCCTGGGCCAGCGCCATCGCGATCCAGGCCCGCTGGCGTTGCCCGCCCGACAGCTCGTCGACCGGTCGGTCGGCGAGGTCGAGGGTCCCGGTCGCCTCGAGCGCCGCGGCCACCGCCTCCTCGTCGGCCCGCGACCAGCGCCGGAAGGCGCCCTGGTGGGGGTGCCTTCCGCGCCCGACCAGGTCGACCACGGTGACGCCCTCGGGCGTGACGGGGTCCTGGGGCAGCAGGCCCAGCGTGCGGGCCACCTGGCGCGACGACAGGGACGCGATCGCGGCACCGTCGAGCAGCACGCTCCCGCCGGCAGGACGCATCAGCCGGGCGAGGCCGCGCAGGAGCGTGGACTTGCCGCACGCGTTGGCCCCGACGACCACGGTGGTCCGCCCGTCGGGCACCTCGAGGTCGAGCCGGTCGACGACCGCGCGATCGCCGTAGGCCAGGGTCACCCCGCGGGCGCTCAGCCGTGCTGGGGGACGAGGGTGGGTGGTGACGGTCATCGGCTCCTCCGGGAGGCTCGGCCCGTGGCCAGCAGCCACAGCAGGAAGGGGGCCCCGACGGCGCCCGTCACGACGCCGACGGGGAAGTTCACGCCCGGCACGGCGTACGCCGCGAGGTGGTCCGCCGCGACCACCACCACGGCACCGACCAGCGCGGCGCCGACCAGGGTGACCCGGCCGCCGTTGAGCGCCCGGGCGATCGGGCCGGCCAGGAACGATACGAAGGCGACCGGACCGGCGGCCGCGACCGCCACGCCGACCAGCAGCACGGCCACGAGCAGGAGCAGGTCGGCGTGCCGCGGGGTGACGCCGAGCCCGGCCGCGGAGTCGGGTCCCAGCTCCGCGGCCCGCGCCGACCGCGACAGCGCCGCCACCACGGGGAGCAGGAGCGCGAGCAGCACGGCGAGCAGGCCGATGCTGCCCCAGGCGACGCCGTTCAGGCTGCCGGTCAGCCAGCGCAGGACGAGCTGGGTGTCCCACTCGTCGGCGCGGGTGAAGAGGTACTGCACGACCGAGACCAGCGCCGCGCTGGTCCCCACCCCGACCAGGACCAGGCGGGCGCCCGTGCCGCCACCGGCCTGCCAGCGCACCAGCAGCGCCGTGCCGACCGCGCCCAGCACGGCGGCCAGGGCCAGGCCGACGCCCCGCTGGTCGAGGACGACGACCGCCCACACCGCCGCCGCGCTCGCGCCGGCACCCACCCCGATCACGTCGGGGCTGGCCAGCGGGTTGCGCAGAGTGGTCTGGAAGATCGCCCCGGCCAGCCCGAGGGCGGCCCCGACCAGGACGCCGAGGACGGCGCGGGGCAGCTTGCTCTCGAGGAGGACGTACGCCGCCCCGGGAACGTCCTCGCCGGAGAGGATCCGGACCACGTCGGGCAGCGTCACGACGTAGTCGCCCAGGCTGATCCGCACCAGGAACGCCGTGACCAGCAGCACCGACAGCCCGCCGACCACGAGCCGGGCCCGGCGGGCGGGACCACGACGGGCCCGCCGCACGACGGCCCGGGCGTCGACGGGAGCCGGGCGCGGCGGCGCCAGGAGCGACCCGCTCACAGCGCAGCCCACCGGCCGCGGCGCACCAGCCGCAGGAACACCGGCGCCCCGAGGACCGCGGTCATGATGCCCACCTGCACCTCCGACGGCGGCAGCACCAGGCGACCGACCACGTCGGCGGCCACGACCAGCACGGCACCCCAGCCCAGGCACAGCGGGAGCACCCGGCGGTGGTCCGGACCCACGACGGCGCGCACGCCGTGCGGGACCAGCAGACCCACGAAGGCGATCGGGCCGGCCAGCGCCACCGCGGTCCCGGCGAGCAGGACCGACGCTGCGCCGACCACGAGGCGGTCGCGACCCACGCGCCGGCCCAGGCCCCGGGCGAGGTCGTCGCCCAGGGCCAGCGCGTCGAGGGCGCGGGACGAGCCGAGCGCCAGCAGCACCCCGACCAGGAGGAACGGCAGCCCGACGAGCAGCACGTCGCTGCCGCGCCCGGCCACGGTGCCGACCTGCCAGAGGCGGAACGACTCGATGGTCCGCCGGTCGGTCAGCAGCACCGCCGAGATCCAGCTCGACCCCGCGGCGGTGAGGGCGGCGCCCGTGATCGCGACCTTGACCGGCGTCGCCCCGCCCCGCCCGAGCGAGGCCACGAGGTGCACCAGGACCAGGGCGGCCGCCGCGCCGCCGAAGGCGAACCAGACGTACGCCGACAGCGAGGACACCCCGAGCACCGAGATGGCCAGGACCATCGCCAGCGACGCCCCGGCGTTCACCCCCAGGATCGAGGGGTCGGCCAGCGGGTTGCGCGTCAGGCCCTGCATCAGCGCGCCGGCCAGGCCCAGGGCGGCTCCGACCGCCAGCCCGAGCAGGGTGCGGTCGAGCCGGACCGCGGCCACGTCGTGCAGTGGGTGGTCGGCGTGGAGCAGGGCGTCCGGGGCGATCCAGCGCGACCCCAGGAGCACCGAGGCGACCGACACCGCGGCGAGCGCCATGAGCAGGACCAGGGCCCGGGTGGTGCCTCGGGACGCTCCCGAGCCCGCGGTCCGCCGCTCGACCTCGGTGGCCAGGCCGGCGCTCACGAGCCCTGGACCGCCGCGGAGACCTCGGGCACGAAGTCGTCGAGGATCGTCGGGATCGACAGCGGGGTCGGGTTGGTGACCGCGAGGGCGGTCGGCTTGTCGACCTCGGCGTACGCGTGGCCGGTGACGATCGCCGGCACCTTCCCGATCAGGCGGTCCCGGGCGAAGGTGCGCAGGTCGCGGGCGTTCTCGGCCCAGGTCAAGAACACGTCCGAGCGCAGCTCGGGCGCCCGCTCGGCGGAGACGGTGCTGTAGAACTGCCCCGGCTTGACCGCCTTCGCGACCGCGGGGGCGTCGACGAGGCCGAGGTCGTGCATGAAGGACACGCGCGGGTCCTGCGGGGAGTAGATCCCGATGCTGGACAGGTCGGTCGTGGCGACGTAGCCGAAGATCATCGAGGCGCCCTGCAGCTCGGGGTGCTCCCGCCGGGCCTCGTCGATCTCCTCCTGGGTCTCGGCGGCGACCTTCTCGGCCTCGGTCGTGCGGCCCAGCGCCTTGCCGACCGTGGCCAGCGACGTGCGCCACGGGGTCGCCCAGGGCGACTTCGGGTAGATCACGACGGGCGCGATCTTGCTGAGCTTGTCGTACTCCGCCTCGGTCAGGCCGGAGTTCGTGGCCAGGATGACGTCCGGGCGGACCCGGGCGACGTCCTCGAGCGGGGCGCCGTCGGCGTCGTCGTACCTGACCGGGGGCTTCGCACCGAGCTCCTCGACCTCCTCGTCGAACCAGTCCGAGGACCCGGCGGCGTTGCCGCCCCAGGTCATCCTGGTCGCCCCGACCGGCACCACGCCCAGGGCCAGGGCGTTGTCCTGGTCGCTCCAGCCGAGGGTCGCGACCCGCGTGGGCTCCCGCTCGATCGTGGTCGAGCCGAACGCGTGCTCGATGGTCACCGGGAAGGCGTCGGCGTCGACCTCGGTGGCCGCCCGCTCGGCGGTGCCGCCCCCGTCCGCGGACCCGCCGGACCCGGTCGGGCCCGTCGAGCAGGCGGCGGTGAGCAGGACCAGGGGCAGGGCGGCGATGAGCAGTCGCTTCATGGGGACCTCGTGAAGTTAGGTGAGCCTTAGTAAGGCGAGCCTAACCTAAATAGAGGTCCGTGGGGCAAGGGCCATCCACGCCTCCGCCAGGGCCCGGTGCCCGTCGGCCCCGGGGACGCCTCAGATCCGGGTGCGGTGGAAGTTCGCGTAGGAGCGCGACGGGGTGGGGCCGCGCTGACCCTGGTAGCGCGAGCCGTACTTCTCCGAGCCGTAGGGGTGCTCGGCCGGCGAGGTCAGCCGGAAGAAGCACAGCTGGCCGATCTTCATGCCGGGGTAGAGCTTGATCGGCAGGGTCGCGACGTTGGCCAGCTCGAGGGTGACGTGACCGCTGAACCCGGGGTCCACGAAGCCGGCCGTGGCGTGGGTGAGCAGCCCGAGGCGGCCGAGGGAGGACTTGCCCTCGACGCGGGCGGCGATGTCGTCCGGCAGCGAGACGACCTCGTACGTCGACCCCAGCACGAACTCGCCCGGGTGCAGGATGAACGGCTCGTCCCCCGCGGCCTCGACGACCCGGGTCAGGTCGGACTGGTCCTCGGCCGGGTCGATGTGGGGGTAGCGGTGGTTCTCGAAGACCCGGAAGTAGCGATCCAGGCGGAAGTCGATGCTCGAGGGCTGGATCATCTCCGGCTCGTAGGGCTCGAGGGCGATGCGGTTCGCCTCGATCTCGGCGCGGATGTCGCGGTCGGAGAGCAGCACGCGGTCAACCTACCCCGCGCAGACGGCCCCGCCCGGGCGGACGAGAATGGGTCCGTGAGCTGGTCCCGCTACGTCGCCCTGGGCGACTCCTTCACCGAGGGCGTCGGCGACCCCGACCCCGCCCGCCCCCACGGCCTGCGCGGCTGGGCCGACCGGGTCGCGGAGGTGCTCGGCGAGCAGCACGACGACCCGTCGTCCTTCGGCTACGCCAACCTCGCGATCCGCGGCCGCAAGCTGCTCCCGATCCTCGCGGAGCAGGTCGAGCCCGCCCTCGCCCTGGCGCCCGACCTGGTCACGATCCACGCCGGCGCCAACGACGTGCTGCGGCCGCGGGTCGACCTCGACGGGCTCGCGGCGGCGTACGACGGGGCGATCGGGCGGCTGCGCGCCACCGGCGCCGACGTCGTGATGTTCACCATCGCCGACCCCGGACCCTCGGGCCTGTACGCCGCCCTCCGCGGCCGGATGGCGATCTTCAACGAGCACGTCCGCGAGATCGTCGACCGGCACGGGTGCCTGCTCGTGGACCCGTGGCGGATGCGGGAGGGGCCGGTGGCCGAGCTGATCGACACCGACCGGATGCACCTGAACTCCGTGGGCCACCAGCACGTCGCGTTCGCCGTCCTCGACGTGCTCGGCGTCGCCCACGCCACCCCCCGGCTCGAACGGCGGCCCCTGCCGGTCCGGAGCCGCGCGGAGCAGCTGCGCGCCGACGCGACCTGGACGCGCGAGTTCCTCGGCCCCTGGGTGCACCGCCGCCTGACCGGTCGATCCTCCGGCGACGGACTCACCCCACGCCGACCCGACCTGGCCCCCATCGCCCCCTGAGGGTCGGGTAACATCCTGCCCGCAGGGTGCAGCACGGCCCCGCAGGCGGATGTAGCTCAGCTGGTAGAGCGCGACCTTCCCAAGGTCGATGTCGCGAGTTCGAATCTCGTCATCCGCTCCATGGTCCCTCCCGACGTCCCGTTCGCGGGTTTCCCCGAGGCCGCGCTCGACTTCTACGACGACCTCGAGCTCGACAACACCCGGACGTTCTGGGAGTCCCACAAGCACGTGTACGACGAGCACGTGCGTGCCCCGATGCTGGCGCTGACCGCCGCGCTCACCGAGGAGTTCGGGGCCGCCAAGGTCTACCGCCCCTACCGCGACGTGCGCTTCTCCAAGGACAAGACGCCCTACAAGACCCACCAGGGCGCGATCGTCAACGTCGCGCCGGCCACCGGGTTCTACGTGCAGGTCGCGGCGCCGGGGGTCCGCGTGGGCGGCGGTTTCTACCACGCCGCCGGGCCCGACCTGGCCCGGATCAGGACCGCCATCGACCTCGACCACTCCGGCCGCGAGCTCGCGCGGATCCTGGCCGACCTCGAGGCCGCCGGCTTCGAGACCAGCGGCGAGAAGCTCAAGACCACCCCGCGCGGCTGGTCCGCTGACCACCCCCGGATCGAGCTGCTGCGCCACAAGTCGCTGTTCTCGGGACGCTCCTACGGCTTCGAGCCGGTCGTGCACACCCCCGAGCTCCTCGACCGGGTCCGCGAGGACTGGCGCCGCCTCCGACCCCTCGTCGACTGGCTCGCCGCCCGGGTCGAGCAGCTCCCCGGCTGACCCGCGCGACCGACGAGACCCTCAGTCCAGGGCGCGCAGGCGGCGCTTGAGCTTGCGGCGCGTGCGGTCCAGGCGGTCACGGTCGGCCTCGACCACGGCGAGCTGCTCCCGCAGGCGGGTGTTCTCGGCGAGGGTCTCGGCCAGGCGGTCCACGGCCACGGCGAGCTGGTCGCGGCGGCTCGGCGCGGCCGGTGGGCGGGCGTCCGGGTCCACCGGGTCGAGCAGGTCGCCCACCGCCCCGCGGACGTCGTACGCCGGTGCGCCCGGGGCACCCAGGTCGCTCGCCCACCGCTCCACGAGCCGCCGCGCGCCCTCGGCGGCCGCGGTCGGGAGGACCGGGACGAGCGCACCGGCCTCGACCTCGGCCGTCCGCTCGAGGAGCTGCGTCGTGCTGCCGAGGGCCGGCGAGCCCGCGTCCGACCCGGGGTCGGCGGCGTGCACCCGGTTGACCCGACGCAGCACGGCGGCGCCGGCCGGGTCGGCCGGCGCGGGGAGTGTGGCCGGCAGCTCGGCCGGGGGCAGCCCGGTCAGCTCGACCACCCGCGCCCAGGTCGCCCCCGGGTCGCGACCGGCGACCACGTGCAGCCGCTCGGCGTGCAGCGTCCAGCCCCACCGGGCCAGCACCGCGGGCAGGTCGTGGCCGGCCCGGAAGTCCTCGGCCTGGCGGTGGGGTCCGGCTCCCCCGGGCTCGGCGAGGACCCGCTCGGCGTACTTCTCCCAGCCGGTGGTCGCGCCGGCACGCAGCTGGCCGAGCCAGGCGCCGAGGAGCTGGGCGGCCAACGGCTCGACCCCGAGGACGAGGTGCACCTCGACGCCGCGCAGGGGATCCAGCGCCAGCCGGACCTCGTCCTGCCCGGCCGCGGCGAGGTCGGGCGTGGAGAGCACGGAGACCCCCTTGTGGTCCCAGACGCGCGCGCAGACCCGGGCCCAGGTCCCCGCGACGTCGCGCCGACCGGGGGACGTGCCCGTCCGCAGCAGCTCGCAGGTGGCCGCCTCCGCCTCCGCGGTGGTCGCCGCCACCAGGATCCCCTGGCGGTCGAGCGCCTCGGCGTGGGCGGCGAGGGAGGCCGGGACCACCGGCCGGGCGGCCTGGGGCAGGCCGAGGTGCCAGATCAGGGTGCGTCGAGCCATGCCCGCAGCGTGGCGGGCCCGGGAGACGACGCGGTGAACAGCCGGTGACGGGCGGGTCGGGCGGTCCTGATCGGGATCAGTGCGGCTGCCAGGCGTCCTGGTCCTGGGTGCGCGCCTCGACGTCGGGAGGCAGCGTCCCCACGGCCAGCGACTCCAGCGTGACGCTCTCGAAGACCTCGCGCAGGGCGCTGCGGGCGGCGATCCAGACGTGCTGGAGGACCGAGGCCGACTCGTTGTAGGTCACGGACTCCGGACGCAGCCCGTAGACGCTGACCAGCGGGCCGTCCACGGCCCGGATCACGTCGGCGACGGTGACGTCGGCGGCCTTCGCCGCGAGCCGCCACCCACCGGACTGGCCGCGCTGGCTGACCACGATGCCGGAGCGGCGCAGGTCGGCCAGGATCGCCTGGAGGAACCCGTGCGGGATCTCCTGGAGCCGGCCGAGCTCCTCGGCGCTGACCGGGCGCGCGTCGTCGCGCTGGGCGATGGCGATCAGGGCCCGGAGGGCGTAGTCGGCCTTGGCGGAGACGCGCATGGCCGCAAGTCTGTCAGATCGGTCGGCTTACCCGACCTGATCGACCTGCACGCCTTGCGGTCGTCCGGGGCGCGAGACGGCGCGCGTCTCGCCCCGGACGGCGTCCCGACGCGTTTCCCCCCATTCCACGGGGGTGTTGGGCCCCGATGTCCGCTGCACCACATCCGCGTCGATGTCCTTGCGTCCGGCCCGAGGTCGGCACATACTGTTTGTTACCGGCGAGTAGCACCACCTGCGGGGCAGCCCGCGACCGCCGCACTCCCTCTCTCGAGCCGAAGGTGCCCTGCTGTGAGTCACTACAAGAGCAACATGCGCGACATCGAGTTCAACCTCTTCGAGGTGCTCGGACGCGACGAGGTCCTGGGCCAGGGCCCGTTCGAGGCCATCGACGGCGAGACCGCCCGCTCCATCCTGAGCGAGGTCGAGCGCCTCTCCCGCGAGGAGCTGGCCGCGTCGTACGAGGACAGCGACCGCAACCCGCCCGTGTTCGACCCCGAGACCCACGAGGCTCCCCTGCCGGAGTCGTTCAAGAAGAGCTACCAGGCCTGGCAGGACGCGGAGTACTGGCGCCTGCAGCTGAGCGAGGAGCTCGGCGGCACCCCCGCCCCCTCCAGCCTGATCTGGGCCCTCGGCGAGATGGTGCTCGGCGCCAACGCCCCCATCTGGATGTACGGCGCCGGCCCGGCCTTCGCGGGCATCGTGCACCGCAACGGCAACGACCGCGACAAGCAGATCGCCCAGCACATCATCGACCGCGCGTGGAACACCTCGATGGTGCTCACCGAGCCCGACGCGGGCTCCGACGTCGGCGCCGGCCGCACCAAGGCCGTGCAGAACGAGGACGGCACCTGGAACATCACCGGGGTCAAGCGCTTCATCACCTCGGCCGAGTCCGACCTGTGCGAGAACGTCATCCACCTCGTCCTCGCCCGCCCCCAGGGCGTCGAGGGCAAGGGCGGCCCGGGCACCAAGGGCCTGAGCCTGTTCATCGTGCCGAAGTTCCACTTCGACCTCGAGACCGGTGAGCTGACCGGCGAGCGCAACGGCGCCTACGTCACCAACGTCGAGCACAAGATGGGCATCAAGGTCTCCAACACCTGCGAGCTCACCTTCGGCGACTCCGGCGTCGGAGGCGGCGAGGCGGCCCGCGGCTGGCTGCTCGGCGAGGTCCACGACGGCATCGCCCAGATGTTCCAGGTCATCGAGAACGCCCGGATGATGGTCGGCTCCAAGGCCATCGCCACGCTCTCGACCGGCTACCTCAACGCGCTGGAGTTCGCCAAGACCCGCGTGCAGGGCTCGGACCTGACCCAGGCGGCCGACAAGACGGCCCCCCGCGTCACGATCACCCACCACCCCGACGTGCGCCGCTCGCTGATGACGCAGAAGTCGTTCTCCGAGGCGATGCGCTCGCTGGTGCTCTACACCGCGTCGTGGCAGGACCGCGTGCAGATGGCCGAGCACCGGGGCGAGAAGGACGAGCTCGCGATGCGGGTCAACGACCTGCTGCTGCCGATCGTCAAGGGCTACGGCTCGGAGCGCTCGTGGGTCCTCCTGGGCACCGAGTCGCTGCAGACCTTCGGCGGGTCGGGCTTCCTCCAGGAGTACCCCCTCGAGCAGTACGTCCGCGACGCCAAGATCGACACCCTCTACGAGGGCACCACCGCGATCCAGGGCCAGGACTTCTTCTTCCGCAAGATCGTCAAGGACCAGGCCGTCGCGCTGGGCCACCTGGCCGGCGAGATCGAGGCGTTCCTCGCGAGCGAGGCCGGCAACGGTCGCCTCAAGGTCGAGCGCGGCCTGCTGGCCAAGGGCCTCGAGGACGCCAACGCCCTGGTCGGTCACATGATCAACACGCTGATGAGCGCCGACGAGTCGGCCGAGGGCGGCGACATCCGCAACATCTACAAGGTCGGGCTGAACACCTCCCGCCTGCTGATGGTGCTCGGCGACGTCGTCTGCGCCTGGCTGCTGCTCAAGGGCGCCGACGTGGCCCTGCAGAAGCTCGGCGGGGAGGTCTCGGCCAAGGACAAGGCGTTCTACGAGGGCAAGGTCGCGGCGGCGCAGTTCTTCGCCCACCACAACCTGCCCAAGATCACCGCCGAGCTGGCCATCGCCGAGGCGACCGACCTGTCGCTGATGGACCTCGACGAGGCGTCCTTCTAGGACCTCCGCCGGGCGCCGTACGCCGTCCCACCTGCGCAGACCCGGCACCTCGGTGCCGGGTCTGTCGTTGTTCCATGCATGTCGCAACCGTTTCAGGGCACTATTCGTGTGCCGTCCCGGCCACCGCCACTCGGGCACCTACCGCAAGGAGCACCTCATGGGAATCGGACTCGGAATCGTCCTGCTGCTGATCGGGCTCGTCCTGGCGCTCGGCGCCATCAACCTCCCGCAGGCCGTCGACAACGTCGTGGCCACCGGCACCCTCGGCTGGATCCTGATCATCGTCGGCGCCCTGGCGATCGTGCTCGCGCTGGTGATGAACGCCCAGCGCTCGCGCTCGGTGACCCGCGTCGAGGACCGTCGGGTCGACCCCCGCCTCTGACCCTGCACCTCCTCCCTGCCGCCGACGCCCCGGCCGGTCCTGCTCGACCAGGACCGACCGGGGCGTCGTACGCTCCCGGACCATGAGCACTACCCCCTCGGGCGCCTCCGGACCCACCCCGACCGACGTCCTCGCCCGCCACGTGGCGACCTGGGAGCGGGCCTGTGCCGACCTCGTCGCCCTGGTCCGCGACCTCGCGCCGGGCGACGGCGACCGGGCCACCGACCTCCCCGGCTGGACCGTCCACGACGTCGTCGCGCACGTCGCGCACCTCGAGGCCGTCATCGCGGGCGGCCCGGAGGAGACCGTCGCGGTCCCCGACGCCGCCCACGTGCGCGGACCGATGGGCGTCTACTGCGAGCAGGGCGTGATCGCCCGGCGCGAGCGCACCCTGGCCGAGCTCGCCGACGAGATCGAGACGGTCGTCGCGACCCGGTCCGCGCAGCTGCGGGCCGACCCGCCCACGGACCCCGACGCCCCCGCCCCGCGCACCCCCGGTGGAGCGGGCTGGTCGAACGGCACGCTGCTGCGCAATCGGCCCTTCGACGTCTGGATCCACGAGCAGGACGTGCGCCGCGCCGTCGACCGCCCCGGCGGGTGGGGCACCCCCGCCGCCGCCCTCACCCTGGGCGTCCTGGCCGCCTCGCTGCCCTTCGTGGTCGGCAAGCGGCTCGGCGCCCCCGCCGGCACCACGGTGGAGCTCCTCGTCCCCGAGGCCGACCTCGTGGCGCGGGTGCGCACCGGGGACGACGGCCGGGCCGTCCCAGTGCCCGCTGGGCCCGCCGCCGACGTCACCGTGGCCCTGAGCGCCGAGGGCTTCCTGGTGCTCGGTGCGGGCCGACGCGACGCCTCGGTCGTGGACGCCGACGTCAAGGGCGACGAGGAGCTCGGCCGGCGCCTGCTCGCCTCGCTCGCGGTCACCCCGTGAGCGAGCTGCTGCGGCCGCTCCTGCCCACCGACGGGCAGGCCCTCGACGACGTGCTGGCCCTCAACGAGCGCCACGTCGAGCTCACCTCGCCCCTCTCCCGCGAGCGGCTCCTGCAGCTGGTGGGGTGGGCCGACCGGGCCTGCGTCGTCGACGTCGAGGGCTCCTTCGCCGGCTTCGTGCTGACCTTCGCCTCCGGGTCGGCGTACGACGGGGAGAACTTCGGCTGGTTCGGGCGGTGGAGCCGGGACCACCACCCGGGCGATCCCGACCTGGCCTACCTCGACCGGGTCGTGGTGCACGAGGACTTCCGGCGTCGCGGCCTCGCCTCGCAGGTGTACGACGAGCTCGAGTCGACGTGCGGGCGCTCGGTGATGACCCTCGAGGTCAACCTCGACCCGCCCAACGAGCCGTCGCTGGCCTTCCACCGCGGCCGCGGTTACGCCGAGGTCGGCCAGCGCGACTCCGGCGGCCACCTGGTCTCGCTGATGGCCAAGCCGCTCACCGGGCCGGCCTGAGCTCAGCCGACCACGCGCAGCACGACCTGGCCGGCGGGGTAGCGCACGCCCGGCCGGAAGTGACGCGTGTACGCCGCCGCGAGCGCGGCCAGGTCCCCGGGCGCCAGCTTGATGCACCCGTAGGAGCGGTAGTCGTCGATCTTCGGCACCTCCCAGCGGCACGGCTGGTCGCCGGGGCGGTCGGGGCACTGCACGTTGCCGGCCCCCTGCTCGGTGTGGATGAAGAGCGCCGTGCGCATGGTGCCGTTGGCGCAGGCGTGGTCGTCGACGCGGAAGGCCCGACCCTTGATCACGCTGCCGGGGTAGTCGGCGTACTCCCGCACGCGGTAGGTGCCGTTGGGCAGCCACCCGCGGTTGCGGTAGCAGGCGTTACGCCCCGCACGACCGCCCAGGCCCGAGCCGGCCCGCCAGGACAGGGTCTCCGCGACCTGCCAGGTCCCACCCGGGCGCAGCGTGCTGAGCCGCCAGACCAGGCGGGAGCGGTGCGGGGAGCGCTGGTTCTTCTCGAAGGTGATCACCGCCCGCCACGAGGTGCCGTCGGCCTGACCGGGAGCGGCGACCAGGACGGGGACCCCGAGGGCCAGCAGCGTGGCGGTCATCGCGAGGACGAGGCGGCGGATCACCTCGCGAGCGTAGGCCCGCCGGTCGGGGTCGCGCGGTGGCTACCGATCGGTAACCTCTGCCCATGACGGCACCCCGCCCGCGGCTCGGCGCACGCGACCTGATCGACCTCGTCCTCGACGACGGCTCCTGGACCGGCTGGGACGAGACCCCGTCGCGCGACGGCGCGGGTGAGGACTACCTGGACTCGCTCGAGCGGGCCGCGGAGAAGGCCGGCACCGACGAGTCGGTCCTCACCGGCGAGGGCACCCTGCGCGGCCGCCGCGTGGCCGTGGTCGCCGGCGAGTTCGCGTTCCTGGCCGGGTCGATCGGCCGGGCCGCGGCCGACCGCCTGATCGCCGCGGTCACCCGCGCCACCGCCGAGGGCATCCCGCTGCTCGCCGCCCCGACCAGCGGCGGCACCCGGATGCAGGAGGGCACCCCGGCGTTCGTCCAGATGATCCGGATCACCGCCGCCGTGGCCGCGCACAAGGCGGCCGGCCTGCCCTACCTGGTCTACCTGCGGCACCCCACGACCGGCGGGGTGATGGCCTCCTGGGGGTCGCTGGGCCACATCACGGTGGCCGAGCCGGGCGCGCTGGTCGGGTTCCTGGGCCCGCGGGTGTTCGAGGCGCTCTACGGCCGGCCCTTCCCCGAGGGCGTGCAGACCTCGGAGAACCTGTTCGCCCACGGCATCGTCGACGCGGTCGTCCCGCCCGAGGAGATCGGCGACGTGCTCGACCGGGCGCTGCGGATGCTCAGCCCCGGGGTGGTCGCGCCGGTGCCCGACCCGCCGGTCGAGGAGGTCGCGGACGTCGACGCGTGGGAGTCGATCACCCGGTCCAGGCGGGCCGAGCGACCCGGCGTACGACGGTTGCTGAAGTACGCCGCCACCGACGTCATCCCGCTCAACGGCACCGGCCAGGGCGAGTCGGACCCCGGGCTGCTGATCGCGCTCGTGCGCTTCGGCGACACCGCCTGCGTCCTCCTGGGCCAGGACCGGCGCGGCCAGACCAGCGCCCACCCGCTCGGCCCCGGCGCCCTGCGCGAGGCCCGGCGCGGGATGCGCCTGGCGGTCGAGCTCGCCCTGCCGCTGGTCACCGTCATCGACACCCCCGGCGCCGCGCTCTCGCCCGAGGCCGAGGAGGGCGGCCTCGCCGGGGAGATCGCGCGCTGCCTCTCCGACCTGGTCACCCTCCCCACGCCCACGCTGTGCCTGATGCTCGGCGAGGGCAACGGCGGCGGCGCGCTCGCCCTGCTGCCGGCCGACACGGTCGTGGCCGCCCAGCACGCCTGGCTCTCCCCCCTGCCACCGGAGGGCGCGAGCGCCATCGTCCACCGCGACACCGAGCACGCCCCCGACCTCGCCCGGTCCCAGCAGGTCCGTGCGCTCGACCTGCGCGCCCGCGGCGTCGTGGACCGCATCGTGACCGAGCACCCCGACGCCGCCGACGAGCCCGAGGCCTTCTGCCTCCGCGTCGGCGAGGTCCTGCGCCACGAGCTCAGCGTCCTCGCCACCCAGGACCCCACCACCCTCGTCGCCCGGCGCCCCGGGCGGTTCGCGGCCCTGGGGTAGGGGTCAGCGCGGCGAGTGGAACGTCAGCGTCGTGACAAGGGGCTCCTCGCGACGCTGACGTTCCACTCGAGGCCCGGGTGACCTCGCCGTCGTCCACAGGCGGCACCGTCCGTGGTCGACCGCCCGGTTCCCGGGCGCCATCCTCGATCTCGTGCCAGCGTCGCCCTTCCACCCCCGCTGCCCGGCCCCGCGCGGGCTCGTCGAGCCCCGGGCGGTCGACCCGCTCGGCCTCGCAGGACCGACCCCGGGGCAGGCGAGGGGCCCGGCCTGGCGGCGTACCTCCCCCCGGCTCTACGTGCCGTCGGACGTGGTCCGCACACCCGAGCAACGGATCCTCGAGCAAGCAGCCCGGCTGCCCCCGGGCGGTGCTGTCGGCGGGTGGTCAGCGCTGCGGCTGCACGGAGCGGCGTACTTCGACGGGGTCGACGAGGGCGGCGGCGCACGACCCGTGGTCCTCGTCGTGCCTCCCCACCTGGGCCTGAGAGGCACGGCGGACTCGGTCACCGTCCGGTGCGAGGTCGGTGGGAGCGAGATCGTGCGGAGGCACGGGATCCGCTGCGTGGGACCCGAGCGGGCCCTGACGGACGAGGCCGCAGCGGCTCGCGACCTCCGGGCGGCGGTGACGGTCCTGGACATGGGCCTCTCGGCCGGCGCCACCACCGCGCAGCAGGTCAGGGTGCACCTGTCGACACGACCGCGCATGCGCGGTGCCACCCAGGTCCGCCGGGCCCTGGCGCTGTGCGAGGACCGGGTGCTCTCCCCGCGCGAGACGTGGATGCGCCTGCTGTGGGTCCTCGACGCCGGCCTCCCGAGTCCGCGGTGCAACTGGCCGGTCGCCGACCTCGAGGGCCGACGCCTCGGGCGACCCGACCTGCTGAGCGAGGAGCTCGGCCTGGCCGGGGAGTACGACGGGGCGGAGCACCGCTCCCGCGCGCGTCACGGTCAGGACGTCCGGCGCGAGGCCGACTTCCGCGCCGCCGGGCTCGAGGTGGTCACCGTGGTCGCGACCGACGTGGCCCACCCGGACCGGGTCGTGGCGCGGCTCCGCGCGGCGGCGGAGCGGGCCACGGCGTCGCGAGGGCCGAGGGGATGGATGCTCGCGACCCGCGCGGCCCCGGTCTGGGGCACGAGTGGAACACCAGCGTCGTCATGAGCACCTCGCGACGACGCTGGTGTTCCACTCGTCGCCTCAGGCCTCAGAAGAGCAGGGCGGTGGCGGGGTCCTCGAGGATCGCGGCGACGTCGGCCAGGAACCGGCTGCCCTTCTCGCCGTCGACGTGGCGGTGGTCGAAGCTCAGGGCGAGCTGGGTGACCTGGCGCACCTCGATGGTGTCGACCCCGTCGCGGGTGACCACCCAGGGCTGCTTGCGGACGGCGCCGAAGCACAGGATCGCCGACTCCCCCGGGTTGATGATCGGGGTGCCCGCGTCGACGCCGAAGACCCCGACGTTGGTGATCGTGAAGGTGCCGCCCGCCATGTCGGCCGGCTGCGTGCGGCCCTCGCGGGCGGTGGCGGCGAGCTCGTTGATCGCACCGGCGAGGTCGGCGAGACCCAGCGCGTCGGCGTCCTTGACGTTGGGCACGACCAGCCCGCGCGGGGTGGCGGCGGCGATCCCGAGGTTGACGTAGCCCTTGTAGACGACCTCCTGCGCAGCCTCGTCCCAGAACGAGTTGATCTCGGGCACGCGGCGCATCGCGAGCAGGCAGGCCTTGGCCACGACCAGCAGCGGGGAGATCCGTACGTCGCGCAGCTCGCGACGCGCGCGCAGCCGCTCCACGAGCTCCATCGTGCGGGTGACGTCGACGGTGACCCACTCGGTGACGTGGGGGGCGCTGAAGGCCGAGTCGACCATCGCCTGCCCCATCATCTTGCGCACGCCCTTGATCGGCTCGCGCATCTCGCGGGCGCCCGACACCGGGCCCACCCCGGCGCGGCCGAGGTCGGCGTACGACGTGGGCATCCGGGGGCCCGGACCGGCGCCGTCGCCCTCGGGCACCGGCGTGCGTCCGGCCGGCGCCGAGGCGGCGCCCTGGACGTCCTCGCGGGTGACGATCCCGTCCGCACCGGACCCGCGCAACGACGTCAGGTCGACGCCGAGGTCACGGGCCAGCTTGCGCACCGGCGGCTTGGCGAGCACGCGCACCCGCTCGCCGGTCTGCGCCGCGGCCGGCACGAACGCCGTCGGGGGCTCGGCCGGGGCGGGGGCCTCGCGGGCCGGGACGGCGGGCTCGTCGGACTCCACGACCGGGTCCGACTGCGCCCCGCCCGGCGCGAACGCGCCCTGCAGCTGCATCTGGGTGGCCGCGCCCGCGTCCGAGGTCGGGGACGCCGACCCCCGGCGCGGTCGGCGCACGGGGCCGCGGTCGGCCTTGTTGCGGCCCACCAGGCTCTCGCCCTCGCCGCCGCCGCTGGCGGCCGGGTTGGACAGGTCCATCGTGCTCAGGTCCGCCGGCGCGGGGGACGCGGCCGGGGCGGCGTCCGCGGGGTCGCCGACCGAGATGATCGGGGTGCCGACGGGGACGGTCTCGCCCTCGGAGACGAGCAGGGCGAGCACCGTGCCGGCGTACGGCGAGGGCAGCTCGACCAGCGACTTGGCCGTCTCGATCTCGACGACCACGTCGTTGATCGCGACCACGTCGCCGACCTGGACCCGCCAGGACACGATCTCGGCCTCGGTGAGGCCCTCGCCGACGTCGGGCAGGAGGTACTGGGCGGGGGTCTGGGTCACGGTCAGAACTCCATCGAGCGGTCGACGGCGTCGAGCAGCCGGTCGAGGTCGGGCAGGAAGTCCTCCTCGATGCGGGAGGCGGGGTACGGCGTGTCGAAGCCACCCACCCGCAGCACCGGCGCCTCGAGGGAGAAGAAGCACTCCTCCTGCACGCGCGCGGCGATCTCGGCGCCCATGCCGAGGTTGACGTGGGCCTCGTGGCACACCACCAGCCGGCCGGTGCGACGCACCGACTCCAGCACCGGGCCCATGTCGAGCGGCGAGAGCGTGCGCAGGTCGATGACCTCGAGCGAGGTGCCGTCGGTCTCGGCGGCGCCCGCGGCGGCCATCGCGGTCTTCACGGTGGGGCCGTAGGCGACGACCGTCGCGTCGGTGCCCCGGCGCACGACCCGGCTGCGGAGGAGCGGCTCGGGGGTCGCGGTCTCGTCCAGGTCGGCCTTGTCGGCGTGGTACTGCCGCTTGGGCTCCAGGAAGATCACCGGGTCGTCGGAGGCGATCGCCTGCTGGATCATCCAGTAGCCGTCGACGGGGTTGGAGCAGGCCACCACCTTCAGGCCCGGGGTGTGCGCGAACTGCGCCTCGGGGCTCTCGGAGTGGTGCTCGACCGCGCCGATGCCGCCGCCGAACGGGATCCGGATGACCATCGGCATCGGGGAGCGACCCTTGGAGCGGTAGGTCATCTTCGCCACCTGCGTCACGATCTGGTCGTACGCCGGGTAGACGAAGCCGTCGAACTGGATCTCGACCACCGGGCGGTAGCCGCGCAGGGCCAGCCCGACCGCGGTGCCGACGATCCCGGACTCCGCCAGCGGGGAGTCGATGACGCGGTCCTCGCCGAAGTCCTTCTGGAGCCCGTCGGTGATCCGGAAGACGCCGCCGAGCTTGCCGACGTCCTCGCCCATGACCAGGACCTTGGGGTCGTCCTCCATGGCCTTGCGCAGCCCCATGTTGAGCCCCTTGGCCAGCGTGATCCTCGTGCTCATCGCGCGGCCTCCTCGAAGGTCGCGAGGTACGCCGCGTAGCCCTCGCGCTGGTCGCGCAGCTCCTCGGTCTCCTCGGAGAAGACGTGGTCGAAGATCGCCATCGGGGACGGGTCGGCCAGGGCCTTGCAGCCCTCGCGCAGGCGCACGCCGAGCTCGTCGGCCTCGGCCTTCACGGTCGCGATGAAGTCCTCGTCGTCGAGCAGGCCGTTGCGGCGCAGGTAGACCTCCAGCCGCGCGATCGGGTCCTTGAGCTTCCACCGCTCGACGTCGTCGCTGACCCGGTAGCGGGTCGGGTCGTCGGTGGTCGTGTGGGCGCCCATCCGGTAGGTGTAGGCCTCCACCAGGGTCGGCCCGCTGCCCTCGCGGGCCCGCTGGAGCGCGGCCTGGGTGACGGCGTACGTCGCCAGGACGTCGTTGCCGTCGACCCGCACGCCGGGGAACCCGAAGCCCAGCGCGCGCTGGTAGAGGGGGATCCGGCTCTGGCGCTCGATCGGCTCGGAGATCGCCCACTGGTTGTTCTGGCAGAAGAACACCACCGGGGCGTTGTAGGACGCGGCGAAGATGAAGGCCTCGTTGACGTCGCCCTGGCTGCTGGCCCCGTCGCCGAAGTGCGCGATCACGGCGGCGTCGCGGTCCGGGTCGCCGGTGCCGACGGCCCCGTCGCGCTGGATGCCCATCGCGTAGCCGGTGGCGTGCAGGGTCTGCGAGCCGATCACGATCGTGTAGAGCCCGAAGTTGTGGTCCTTCGGGTCCCAGGCGCCGTGGTCGACGCCGCGGAACAGGCCCAGCAGGTCGAGCGGGTCGACCCCGCGGCACCAGGCGACGCCGTGCTCGCGGTAGGTCGGGAAGACGTAGTCCTGGGGGCGCAGCGCGCGGCCGGCGCCGATCTGGGCGGCCTCCTGGCCGAGCAGCTGGGCCCAGATGCCGAGCTCGCCGTGGCGCTGGAGGGCGGTGGCCTCGGTGTCGACGCGCCGGGTCAGCACCATGTCGCGGTAGAACCCACGCAGCTGCTCGGCGCTGAAGTCGAGGTCGAAGGAGCCCGCCACGCTGTCGGGATCAGGGTGCACGCGCTCGCCCTCGGGGGTGAGCAGCTGGACCAGCTCGGGTCCGCCGTCGGCCTGGGACGGACCGAAGACCTCCGCGAGGTCGGGACCGAAATCGGGCATTCGTCACTCCTGTGTCCGGGCGGGAGCGGGGTCTCCGCACCGCGTCAGCTGCGTCCTGGTGGGTGGGGGTCCGCAGGGGTGGCGCGGTGGTTCCCGACCCGGCCGTCCGGTGGCCCGCGGTGCTGCCGGGACTGCCTGTGACGTGGGACACAGGACGGTCCGGCCAAGGTAGCGGACGGCGCCGGGCCCCACCAATCGGGGGACCCGGCGCCGCCGGAGGAGGTGCTGCCCGGGAGCCGGGCGGTGCTCAGTACGCCGCGCGGTCCACCCGGGAGTGGTAGCGGCGACCGATCTTGCCGCCGATCATCGCGGCCAGCAGCGTCGTGACCAGCACGACCGCGACGGTGACCAGACCGGCGGTGGTGACCTGGTCGGTCGGGAACGGGATCCTGGGGGCGTTCACGCGGTCGAGCACGTTGTACTGCTGCCCCGCGACGACCCCGAGCACCGCGGCGGCGACCGTGACCAGGGTGCCGATCAGCCAGACCACGAAGCCCTGGCGGCCACCGTCGAAGCGCGACATCCGCCCGGCGACGTACCCGCCGGAGTAGTAGGCAACGAGCAGCACGACCAGCAGCACGATGGCCGTCACCAGCGTCACCGTGCCCGCGTCGCGTGCGGCCGAGGAGATCGTGATGCTGTTGGAGTAGCCGACCACGGTCGCGACGACGGCCAGCAGGCCGGTCAGCAGCGTGGCCATCCCGACGGCGACCAGCCAGCCGAAGAAGCCGGCGCCGACGTTGACGCCGCCGAACTTGTCGCGCGCCCGGGCCTCGTCGTACACGCGCTCGTCGCGGAGCGGCTCGTCGCGCTCGTCGCGGAAGTCCCGGTCGCGGCCGATGACGGGCTGGTGGCGGGTCCGGTCCGCGCTGTCGCCGGTGGTGTCGCCGCGGCCGATGGGGCCGGTCTGGTCGACGGCGTCGGGGCTCCCGGCACGGTCACCGAGTCCGCGGCGCTCGGGGTAGGGCGGCTCCTCGCGGGAGCCTCGTGGGTCTCGGGCCATGGTGTCCTCCGTGTACGGCGGCTGCACGGGCTGCAGCGGTGGGGCGGGGGCGGGGCACCCCGCGCCACCGAACCACACCCCGGTGCCAGAACCCGGCATTTGGGCCGGTTCTCCGGACCCTGTGCCCACGCTCACAGGCACCGCCGGAGGCTCAGCCCGTCGTGGCGGGCGGGACGGGCGTCGACCCCGGGGACGGTGCTGCCGGGCCACGGGTGGCCGCGGCCACGCCGAGGACGGTGACCACCAGCCCGACCAGCTCCCGCACGCCGAGGGTCTCCCCCAGGACCACCCAGGCCATCAGCGCGGTCACCGGGGGCATCAGGAAGAAGACGCTCGCGGCGGCACCCGCGCCCCGGGCGCGCACCAGGATCCCGAGCAGGCCCAGGCCCACGATCGAGTTCACGACGGCCACGTAGACCAGGGCGATGCCGGCGGCCACCGGGTCGTGGACGACCTGACCGACGTCGGTGCCCTCCAGGAGCACCGCGAGCACGAGCAGCGGCGGGGCGGCCACGCCGAACTGGATGGCCGCGGACCACAGCGGGTCGGGGGCGTGCCCGATCCAGCGCTGGCCGAGCGTGCCCAGGGAGAGCCCGAGGACGCTGACGACGCCGAGCCCGATCCCCACCAGGCCCCCGGCCTGGTCGACGTCGGGCCCGAGCACCAGGAGCACCCCGGCGACGCCGACCACGAAGCCCACGACCTGGAGCCGGGAGAGCCGCTCGCGCAGGAGCACCGCCGCCAGCACCGCGGTGAGCACCGGGCTCAGGGAGTGCAGCAGCGAGCCCAGCGTGGCCCCCATGCCGCGGTCGAAGGCGAGGTACATCGCGCCGAACTGGACGCCGTTCAGCACCAGGCCCGACCCGGCGATGCGCCAGAAGTCCGCGCGCGAGACCCGCAGGGGTCCCCGCAGGACGCGAGCCAGGACCAGGGCCACGCCGGCCGCCAGCACGAAGCGCACCGCGAGCAGCATCAACGGCGCCATCGCGCGCACGCCGTAGGGCCCGGCGATGTAGCCCGAGGACCAGACCACGACGAAGGCGGCGGCCGGGACGAGCGGCAGGTGCCGGGAGCCGACCGGGGCACTGGTGCCCGGCGTGCCCGTCGCGCCAGCGGTCGTCGGGCCGGTCGTCGGGGGCGTCGTCATCGTCAGGCACGCTAACCCACGTCTGCTTGACTCGGCCCCGTGAGCGACAGCAGCGGCCCCCGCGTCATCTCCGACAGCATCG
Organism: Nocardioides korecus; assembly: GCF_054778395.1. Classification (NCBI taxonomy): domain Bacteria; kingdom Bacillati; phylum Actinomycetota; class Actinomycetes; order Propionibacteriales; family Nocardioidaceae; genus Nocardioides; species Nocardioides korecus. Next base: position 105,312 of record NZ_BAAGZO010000001.1, read on the forward strand.
AGGTGGACGCGCCCCCGGCGACCGTGTTCGCGATCCTCGCCGACCCGCGCCAGCACGCCCGCATCGATGGGTCGGGCTCGGTGCGGGGCCACGTCCGCGGCCCCGACCGCCTGGACGCGAAGGGCGACACCTTCGGCATGGACATGAAGCTGTTCGGGCTGCCCTACAAGATCCGCAACACCGTGGTCGAGCTCGAGCCCGACCGCCGGATCGCGTGGCGGCACTTCGGCGGCCACCGCTGGCGCTACGTCCTCGAGCCCCACGGGGACGGCACCCGGGTGACCGAGTCGTTCGACTACAGCCGCTACGGCCTGGTCCCGCGGCTGGTCGTCGAGCTCGCCGGCTTCCCCGCCCGCAACCGCGCCGGCATCGCCGGCACCCTGGTCAAGCTCAAGCAGGCCGCCGAGGCCGACACCACCGGCACCACCCACGAGGAGACAGCACGATGAGCATCCGCACCGGCAGCGAGGTCAGCTGGAAGTGGGGCCAGAACACGGCCTCCGGCAAGGTCACCGAGATCCACAGGGACAAGGTGACCCGCACCATCAAGGGCAGCGAGATCACCCGCAACGGCAGCGACGACGACCCGGCGTACGAGATCGAGCAGGAGGGCGGCACCCAGGTCCTCAAGCTCAGGAGCGAGCTCCAGGAGGACTGAGCGCGCGTCCACCGGGACGCCGCGGGGGCTGACGGCTGTCCGTGCCGCGGGCTAGCGTGCCCAGGGTGAGACGCGCGCCCCACGAGAACGTCGCCACCGTGCTGGTGGACCCTCGTGCCCTGGCCGAGCTCGAGCTCGACCTGATGGCGCTGGACCTGCGGGTCTGGCCGGTGCGCACGGCCCCCATCTGCGAGGACGGCCCCCGCGCTGCCTTCCAGCTGCGGCGCCGCCTGCTCACCGCCCAGCGCGGCGCGTGGGACCTGGCCGAGCACTGGGTGCCGGTCTGGATCGCGTTCGGCGCCTCCTGGAGGGTCGACGACGAGCCGCTGCCGTGGTCGGCCCACGTCGCGCTGTGGGACGCCCTGGCCGCCCGGCCCGACGAGGTCCGCTTCCACCGTCGGCTCGGCGGCGTGGCCCGTCTCGCGCTCGCGGCCGGGCTCGACGAGGTCCCCCTCGAGGCCGACGACCCCGGTCGCTGACCCGACACCACCCGTCCTGCCCCCGTCCCGTCACCCGTCCCGTCACCCGTCCTGCCACCCGTCCTGTCGGTGCGGGTCGCTAGCCTCGCGGGGATCGGCCCCACCCGGGCCACCGTCGTCCGGAGGACGCCTTCACCATGGCCACCGACAGCACCACCCCCACCCAGCACGACGCGGAAGCCCGGAGCGCGGGGCGCGACCCGAAGTGGTGGACCCTCGCCGCGGTCTGCACGGGCGTCTTCATGCTCCTGCTCGACGTCACCATCGTGAACGTCGCCCTCCCCGACATCCAGCGCGAGCTCGGCGCCTCGCTCTCGGACCTGCAGTGGGTGATCGACGCCTACGCCCTGAGCCTGGCCGCCCTGCTGCTGACGGCCGGCTCGCTGGCCGACCTGTTCGGACGCCGCCGCGTCTTCGTGATCGGCGTCGTGCTGTTCACCGTGGGCTCGATCGCGTGCGGCGCCGCCCAGGACATCACCCTGCTGACCGTGTCCCGCGCCTTCCAGGGCATCGGCGGGGCCGCCATGTTCGCGACCGCGCTGGCCCTGCTCGCCGGCGCCTTCCACAGCAAGGACCGCGGGGTCGCCTTCGGCGTCTTCGGCGCGATCACCGGTGTGGCCGTCGCGGTCGGCCCGGTGCTCGGCGGGGTGCTCACCAGCGGGCTCTCGTGGCGGTGGATCTTCTTCGTCAACGTGCCCCTGTGCCTGGTGGCCATCGCGGTCAGCCTGACCAAGGTGGTCGAGTCCAAGGACCCGCGCGCGGGTCGCCCGGACTGGATCGGGTTCGTGACCTTCTCCCTCGCCCTGGGCGCCCTGGTCTACGGCCTGATCGAGGCCGGCCAGACCAGCTGGGGCGAGCAGCGCGTCGTGCTCTGCCTGGTCGCCTCGGCGGTGCTGCTGGCGCTGTTCGTGACCAGCCAGCTGCTCCAGTCCCAGCCGATGTTCGACCTCTCCCTGCTGCGCAAGCCGACCTTCACCGGTGGGCTGTTCGCCGCCTTCGGGGTCTCCAGCTCGATCTTCGCGCTGCTGGCCTTCCTGGTCATCTACCTCCAGAACGTCCTCGACTACTCCGCGGTCGCCACCGGCATGCGGCTGCTGTTCCTCTCCGGCGCCTCCTTCTTCGCCGCCGCGCTGGCCGGGCGGCTCACCGAGCGGGTGCCGGTCAAGTGGCTGATCGCCCCCGGGTTCCTCGTCCTGGCCGTCGGCCTGCTGCTGATGCTCGGGATCCAGGTCGACTCCTCGTGGACCCACCTGATCCCCGGCCTCACCCTCGCCGGCATCGGCATCGGCCTGATCAACCCGCCGCTGGCCTCGACCGCGGTCGGCGTGGTGCCCGTCGAGCGCTCCGGCATGGCCAGCGGCGCCAACTCGACCTTCCGCCAGGTCGGCATCGCCACCGGCATCGCCGCCCTGGGCTCGATCTTCAGCCACCAGGTGACGGACGCGGCCCGGCCGGCGCTGGCCGGCAAGGTGCCCGACCAGGCGCTGACCGGGCTGCTCGCCGCGCTGTCGGGCGGCCAGGTCAACGCCGCTGCCGCGGGCGCGAAGGCGGGCGCCGAGCAGGGCGGCGGCACGGCGGCCGGCCGGTCGGCGTACGAGCTGGTGACGCGGGTGGGGACCAGCTCGGTCGTCGACGCGCTCAACCACCTGATCCTGATCGCGGCCGTGATCGCGCTGGTCGCGGGCGCGCTCAGCCTGGTGCTCATCCGCCAGAAGGACTTCGTGGTGCGGGGCGGGGGTCGGCCGCCGGCCGAGTAGGTCGGGCCAGTCGGGTCAGCCGACTGACTCCCGGCCGTGGGGGGTGTGCCAGGAGTCCCGCTCGGGGCCCTTCGGCACGATCCCGGTCGGGTTCACGTCGGTGTGGACCTTGTAGTAGTGAGCCTTGATCTGGTCGAAGTCGATGGTCTCCCCGAAGCCGGGGGTCTGGAAGAGGTCGCGGGCGTAGGCCCACAGGTGCGGCATCTCGGTGAGCTTGTTGCGGTTGCACTTGAAGTGGCCGTGGTAGACCGCGTCGAAGCGGGCCAGCGTCGTGAACAGGCGTATGTCGGCCTCGGTGATCGTGTCGCCCATCAGGTAGCGCCGGTCGGCGAGCCGCTCCTCGAGCCAGTCCATCGCGGTCCACAGCCGGTCGTAGGCGTCCTCGTAGGCCTCCTGGGAGCCGGCGAACCCGCAGCGGTAGACGCCGTTGTTGACCTCGGTGAACACCCGCTTCATCACCGCCTCCATCTCCTCGCGGACCTCGGCCGGCCACAGGTCCGGGGCGCCGTCGCGGTGGTGCTCGCGCCACTCGAAGAAGAAGTCGTGGGTGATCGCGGGGAAGTCGTTGGTGACGACCTGGCCCGACGGCACGTCGACGATCGCGGGCACGGTGATGCCGCGCGGGTAGTCGGGGTAGCGCGCGAGGTAGGCCTGCTGGATGCGCTCGATGCCCAGCACCGGGTCGACGCCGCCCTCGTCGAGGTCGAAGGTCCAGCTGCGGGCGTCGTGGGTGGGGCCGCACAGGCCGAGCGAGATCACGTCCTCCAGCCCGAGCAGCCTGCGCACGATGATGGCCCGGTTGGCCCAGGGGCACGCCTTGGCCGCGACCAGGCGGTAGCGGCCCGGCTCGACCGGCCACTGCCGCGGCTCGACCCCGGCCTCGGGGTCGCGCACGATCCGATCCGGGATGTAGTTCATGTCCCGGTCGAAGGAGCCCTGCTCGACGTACGTCCCGGTCTCGGAGTCACCCATGGCGACACCCTGCCGCACCCGGTCAAACCCCGGGGCCCCCGGGCTCTCGCCTCAGCGCACCCAGGCGGCGGTGACGCCGAGGAGGAGGTCGTTGGCGGCCGTCTCGCCGATGCTGACCCGCACGCCTTCGCCGGCGAAGGGACGCACGCTCAGGCCCGCCTCGGCCGCGGCGGCCACGAACTCGCCGGTGCGCTCGCCCAGCGGGAGCCAGACGAAGTTGCCCTGGGGGTCGGGGAAGGTCCAGCCCTGGTCGTGCAGGCCGGCGACGATGCGGTCCCGCTCGGCGACCAGCGCGTCGACCCGCTCCAGCAGGGCGACCTCGGCCTCCAGGGAGGCGACGGCCGCGGCCTGGGCGACGGTCGAGACGCCGAACGGCAGCGCGCAGGCGCGCACGGCGCCCGCGACCTCCTCGGTGGCCACCAGGTAGCCGACCCGGAAGCCGGCCAGCCCGTAGGCCTTGGCGAAGGTGCGCATCACCGCGACGTTGGCGTGCTCCGCGGCCAGCGCGAGGGCGTCGACGGGGTCCTCGCCGCGCACGAACTCGCGGTAGGCCTCGTCCACCACGACCAGGACGTGCGACGGCACGCGCCGCAGGAAGTCGCGGAGCTCGGTGTCGGTGACCGACGGTCCGGTCGGGTTGTTGGGGGTGCAGACCAGGACGACCCGGGTGCGGTCGGTGACGGCCGCGGCCATCGCGTCGAGGTCGTGGCGGCCCTCCGCGTCGACGGGCACGTTCACCGCGACGGCCCCGTTGGCCGCGATCGCGATCGGGTAGGCCTCGAAGGAGCGCCAGGCCAGGACGACCTCGTCCCCGGGCTCGCAGAACGCCTGGAGCAGGTGGTAGAGCACGGCGACCGAGCCGGTGCCCGCGGCCAGCTGCTCGGGACGCACGCCGAGCCGCTCGGCCAGGGCGGCGTACAGGGTCGCGTTGCCCATGTCGGGGTAGCGGTTCATCACCCGCACCGCGGCCTCCGCCGCCTCGACCACGCCGGGCAGCGGCGGGTAGGGGTTCTCGTTGGAGGACAGCTTGTAGACCTGCTGCCCGGGCCGGGCGACCGGCGGCTTGCCCGCGACGTACGCCGGGATCGCGCGGATCGTCTCCCGCGCCACCGGCCGGCCAGCCTGATCAGGCTGGTCAGGGTGCTCGGACTGCTGCTGGGGCTCGCTCACGCGGACCACCCTAGGCCCCGGCCCGCCTAGGCTGGGCGCATGAAGCTGCTGGTCTGGTTGGTCGTCAACGCCCTCGCCCTCGGGGCCGCGGTGTGGCTGTTCGCGGGGATCACCCTGCGGCAGGGCACCGACGCCCAGGTGCTCCTGGAGCTGCTCGTGGTCGGGGCGGTCTTCGGTGCCGTGACCGCGGTGGTTCGCCCCGTGGTCCGCTTCCTCTCGCTCCCGCTGATCGTGCTCACGCTGGGTCTCGCGCTGCTGGTGATCAACGCCCTGATGCTGCTGCTGACCAGCGCGATCTCGGGCTCGCTCGGCCTGGGCTTCCACGTGGACGGCTTCTGGACCGCGCTGGGCGGCTCGATCGTGATCTCGCTGGCCTCGATGGTCCTGCACGCCGTCCTGCCCGACCCCGACCGTCCACGCCGCCGGTGACGGGCACCTCCGAGGGCGCCGACGACCGGGTCCGGCCGCCGGCACCGCGCGGCACGACGTACGCCGTGGGGTTCGTCTGCCTGGGCAACATCTGCCGCTCCCCGATGGCCGACGTCGTGATGAGCCGGCTGGTGGACGAGGCGGGTCTGGGCGACCGCGTCCGGGTCAGCAGCTGCGGCACCGGCCCGTGGCACGTCGGCGAGCCGATCGACCGGCGGGCGGGGGCCGAGCTGGCCGCCGCGGGGTACGACGCCTCCGCGCACCGCGGGCAGCAGCTGGACCGCAGCTGGCTCGGCCTCGACCTGCTGCTGGCGATGGACGAGGACAACCTCGCCGGCGTCCGTGGTCTGGGCGCCGACCCGGACCGGGCCCGCCTGTTCCGCTCCTTCGACCCGCTGGTGGCCGAGGACGAGCCGGTGCCCGACGTGCCGGACCCCTACTACGGCGGCGACGAGGGCTTCCGCGCGGTGCTGGCGATGGTCGAGCGCACCTGCGCGCGCCTCCTGGACGGTCTCCGGCAGGTCGTCTGAGCCTGGTCGTGCCCTGGGCGTGCCCTGGTCTCGCGCGGCTCCGCCGGGCACAGTGGAGTGGTGGCACGGGCGCGGACCATCGCCGAGCGGGTCGAGCAGCTGCTCGGCCGGGCCGTGGTCGCCACGACACCGGTCGCGGGCGGCGACATCTGCACGGCCACCCGCCTGCGCCTGAGCGACGGGACCTCCGCGCTGGCCAAGACCAGGCCCGGCGCCCCCGCGGGGTTCTTCGAGGCCGAGGCCCGCGGCCTGCGGTGGTTGGCCGACCCCGGGGTCGCCGAGGTCGCCCGGGTCCTGGCCGTCGAGCCCGACTGCCTGGTCCTGGAGTGGGTCGAGCCGTCCCGCCCCACGCCCGAGGTGGCCGCGGGACTGGGCCGCTCGCTGGCCCGGCTGCACGCCGCCGGGGCACCCGCCTTCGGGGCCGAGGAGGACGGCTTCGTCGGGTCGCTGCCGCTGCCGAACCGCGTGTCGTCGACCCGGATCACGTGGCCGGAGTTCTACGCCGTGCGCCGGGTGCTGCCCTACCTGAAGCTGGCCCGCGACCGCGAGCGCATGGACGCCCGCGACGCCCGGACCGTCGAGGCCCTGGTCGGACGGCTCACCGCCGTGGCCGGGCCCGAGGAGCCACCCGCCCGGCTGCACGGCGACCTCTGGTCGGGCAACGTGGTGTGGGCCGCGGACCGGGCGGTGCTGATCGACCCCGCCGCCCACGGCGGCCACCGCGAGACCGACCTGGCCCTCCTCGCCCTCTTCGGCGCACCGCACCTGCCGCGCGTCCTGGAGGCGTACGCCGACGTCGCCCCGCTCGCCGACGGCTGGCGCGAGCGGCAGCCGCTGCACCAGGTCTTCCCCCTGCTCGTGCACGCCGCGATGTTCGGCGGTGGCTACGGCCGCCGCGCCGCCGAGGCGGCCGCGCGGGTGGGGTGAGGCGACGGACCCGCCGGGCGAGGTCCGCCGGATCTCAGCCGCCGCTCAGGGCAGGGTGGCACCCTGAACCCCGTGAGCACCGAGACCCAGCCCGCCGCACGCCAGCACGTCCTGGTGGTCGAGGACGACCGTGCCGTGCGTGAGTCGCTGCGCCGCTCCCTGGAGTTCAACGGCTACCAGGTCTCGACCGCCTCCGACGGGGCCGAGGCGCTGGCCGGGATCAGCGGCATCAACCCCGACGCCGTCGTGATGGACGTGATGATGCCGCGCCTGGACGGGCTGGAGACCACCCGCGCGCTGCGCAAGGTCGGCAACAGCGTGCCGATCCTGGTCCTCACCGCTCGCGACGCCGTGGGCGACCGCGTGGAGGGCCTCGACGCCGGCGCCGACGACTACCTGTCCAAGCCGTTCGCGCTCGAGGAGCTGCTGGCCCGCCTGCGCGCGCTGCTGCGCCGGGTCTCCCCCGAGCAGGGCTCGGCCGACGAGCAGCTGGGCTTCGCCGACCTCAGCATGGACCTGGCCTCGCGGGAGGTGCGGCGCGGCACCCGCCTGATCGAGCTGACCCGCACCGAGTTCAACCTGCTCGAGCTGTTCCTGCGCCGCCCGCGCCGGGTGCTGGAGCGGTCCTTCATCCTCGAGGAGGTGTGGGGCTTCGACTTCCCCACGACCGCCAACAGCCTGGAGGTCTACGTCGGCTACCTGCGTCGCAAGACCGAGGCCGAGGGTGAGCCGCGCCTGATCCACACCGTGCGCGGCGTCGGGTACGTCCTGCGCGAGATGGCGTGATGCTCGCCGACCGGTTCCGCTACCGCCGCTCGCTGGCCAGCCGCGTCACGCTGCTGACCACGATGGCGGTCGGCCTGGCGGTCACCGGCGTGGCGTTCGCGGCGTACGCCACGGTGCGGATGCAGAGCCTGGACAGCGTCGACACCTCGCTCCACCAGCGCGCGACCGTCGCGGCCGCCTCGGCGACGCAGGACGCGATGGCGGGCAACGCGATCCCGCCGTGGGCGGTGGGGGCGACCGACACCAAGATCCTCTACGTCAACGGGGTCACCGGCAACGTGATGGGTGACCTCGCCAACAAGGCCACCGCGGACCAGGTCGGCTCCCCCGAGCTCCGCGTGGCCCAGGGCCGGCTCGCGTGGTCGGCCCGGACGGTGAGCGTGCGCGGTGCCCGCGTGCGGGTCGTCGCCGTGCCCGCCGACCGCCAGGGCGCCCTGGTCCTGGCCCAGTCGCTGGAGCCCACCGAGCGGATGCTCGACCGGTTGGGACTGGTGATGCTGCTGTTCGGCGTCGCCGGCATGATCACCGCCGGCCTGGCCGGCTGGGCCGTGGCCCGCAACGGGCTGCGGCCCGTGCGGCGCCTGACCAACGCCGTGGAGGACATCGCCCGCACCGAGCGCCTCGACCCGATCCCGATCGAGGGCCGCGACGAGGTCGCCCGCCTGGCGATGGCCTTCAACTCGATGCTGACCGCCCTCTCGGCCTCCCAGGCCCGTCAGCGCCAGCTGGTCGCCGACGCCGGCCACGAGCTGCGCACCCCGCTGACCTCGCTGCGCACCAACCTGGACCTGCTGGCCCAGGCCGACGCCTCGACCCACCTGTCCGCGGAGTCGCGGCGCGAGCTGCTCGACGACGTGCGCGGCCAGATCGCGGAGATGACCCAGCTGATCGGCGACCTGGTCGAGCTCGCCCGCGAGGAGCCGGCCACCCCCTCGGTCGAGCCGGTCGAGCTCGCGGCGGTGGTCTCCCAGGCCGTCACCCGCGTGCGGCGGCGCGCGACCAGCGTCGACTTCGAGGTCCGCAGCGAGCCCTGGTGGGTGACCGGCGACCCCTCGGCCCTGGAGCGCGCGATCACCAACCTGCTCGACAACGCGGCCAAGTGGAGCCCGCCCGGCGGCACCGTCACCGTCGAGCTGCACCAGGGCGTCGTGCGCGTCGCCGACCAGGGCCCCGGCATCACCGAGAAGGACCTGCCGCACGTCTTCGACCGCTTCTACCGCTCGCCGGAGTCGCGCACGATGCCCGGCTCGGGGCTCGGGCTGTCGATCGTCAAGGCGGTGGCCGACCGGCACGGCGGCTCCGTGCGGGCCGGGCTGACCGACGCCGGCGGGGCGTGCTTCTGGTTCCAGGTGCCCGGGGCGATGGCCCCGCCCGAGGTTTTGGCGCGGTCGTAGCCCGCTCCTAGAGCCCTCTCAGGTTCTCCACACAGACTGGTGCCCATGGACGACCAGGACCGACGCCCCGACCAGCACGACGACACCGCTCCCCTCGGGCCCACGGGACCGTACGCCGGCCAGCCGGGCCAGTCAGGCCAGTCAGGCCAGTCCCGTCCCCAGGGCGACGCCGGTCCCGAGCACACCCGGCCGATCCCGTCCTACCCCTACGGCCCCGGCAATCAAGGGGGCAACCAGGGCGGCAACCAGGGCGGTCAGAACCCCCAGGGGCCCTTCGGCTTCGGCGCGACGCCGTGGCAGCCGGCGTACCCCCCGGCCCAGGAGAAGCGCTCCGGCGGGCGACGCGGCCTGACCGCGGGCGTCCTGGTCGGCGCGCTCCTGCTCGGCGGCGCGGCGGGCGTCGGCGGGGCCGCCGCCTTCACCGCCCTCCACGACGACCAGGCGTCGTCCACGAGCAGCGGCTCGGGGCCGTTCACCTCGACCGGCACGCCGGCGGTCAAGGACGGCACGATCGAGAAGGTCTCGCGCTCGGTGCTGCCCTCGGTGGTCAAGGTCAACGTCACCGGCTCGACCGGGTCGGGGTCGGGCTCGGGCATCATCTTGACCAAGGACGGCGAGATCCTGACCAACAACCACGTCGTCGACGGGGTCGGGAGCAACGGCGCCATCACGGTCAACTTCAACGACGGCACCACCCGCAAGGCCACCGTGGTCGGCACCGACCCGGTCACCGACGTCGCCGTCATCAAGGTGCCCGGCGTGAGCGACCTGACCCCGGCGCCGCTGGGCAAGTCCAGCGACCTCGCGGTCGGGCAGACGGTCGTCGCCGTGGGGTCGCCGTACGGCCTGAACGCGACGGTGACCTCCGGCATCGTCAGCGCGCTGAACCGGCCGGTCTCGGTCGCGACCTCGGAGCAGCCCTCGAACCCGTTCGGCCAGCAGGGCGGCCAGGGGACGCAGGGCTCGCAGGACCTGGGCACGACGTACCCCGCCATCCAGACCGACGCCGCGATCAACCCCGGCAACTCCGGCGGCGCGCTGGTGGACCTCTCGGGCCGCGTGGTCGGCATCAACTCCTCGATCCGCACGGCCGGCAGCAGCGACACCAGCGGTGACACCGGCGGCTCGATCGGCCTCGGGTTCGCGATCCCGATCGACGAGGTCCTCCCGATCGTCAACCAGATCACCGGCGGCCAGAAGCCCACGCACGCCCGCCTCGGCGTGTCGGTCGCCGACACGGCCGCGTCGGCGGCCAGCCAGGGCGCCCAGCTGAAGAGCATCGAGGGCGGCAGCGCCGGGTCCAAGGCGGGCCTGCAGGACGGCGACGTCATCACCAAGGTCGACGACGAGGTCATCACCGGCTCGGAGTCCCTGGTCGCCACCGTCCGCGGCCACCGCCCGGGCGACAAGGTGACGATCACCTACCAGCGCGGCGGCAAGACCGCGACCACGACGGCCACCCTCGGCTCCGACGCGGGCACCAAGACCTCCTGAGGAGGGCGCCTCAGCCCAGCAGGTCGAGCAGCAGCTGGCGCAGCAGGGCGAAGCCGTTCTCGGTCAGGATCGACTCGGCGTGGAACTGCACGCCGCGGAAGGTCGGCCCCGCCACCAGGTGGATGTCACCGGTGGCCGGGTCGGCCTCGACGCGCACCCCCTCGGGCAGCCGCGCGCCGGGGTCCTCGCCGGCGCCGACCTCGCCGCCGACGCGTCCCACGAAGGTGTTGTAGAACCCGACCCGCTCCTGGCGCCCGTCGATCTCGACCTGCGACTGGGTGCCCTGGAAGACGATGTCCTTGAAGGCCAGGTCGATGCCGAGCCGGTCGCACAGCACCTGGTGGCCCAGGCAGACGGCCAGGAACGGCTGGTCGGAGGCGAGCAGGTGGTCGACGGCCCGCCGGTAGGTCGCGATCTTGGGGCTGTCGCCGTCGCGCGGGTCACCGGGGCCGGGGCCCACGACGACGAGGTCGACGTCGTCGAAGCACCCCTCGGCGTACTCCTCGTGGCGGACGACCCGGGAGCTCATCCCGAGCACGGAGAACACGTGGGCGAGCATGTTCACGAAGTCGTCCTCGCCGTGGAGGATGCCGATCGTGCGGCCCGCGAGCGAGGGCGCCGGCGGGGCGCCGGCCTGGTCGGTGAGCCAGAACCGCGCCAGGCGCTGGTTGCGGCTGGCCAGGGCGATCAGCACGTCCTCGTCGGTGGTGAGCTCGGCCATCGCCGTGGGCCCGCCGGCCGCCGCGGGGACGAGCCCGAAGGCCGCGAGGATGCCGCCGGCCTTGGCGTGGGTCTCGGCGACCTCGCCGAGGGGGTCGGAGTCGCGGACCAGGGTCGCGCCGGCCGAGACCTTGAGGGCGCCCGACGGGCTGACGTCGGCGGTGCGGATCACGATGGGCGAGTCGGCCGTCGGGGCGCCGTCGGCGTCGCGACCGAACAGCGCGAGGGCGCCCGCGTAGTAGCCGCGGCCCTCGGTCTCGTACTGCTGGATCAACCGGCAGGCGTTCTCGACCGGCGCGCCGGTGACCGTGGCGGCGAACATCGTGTCGCGCAGGACGTCGCGGACGTCGAGGCGGGTGCGGCCCGCCAGGAGGTACTCCGTGTGCACCAGGTGCGTCATGGGTTTGAGGAACGGTCCGAGGACCTGGCCACCCTCGTGGCAGACCTCGCACATCATCTTGAGCTCCTCGTCGACGACCATGAAGAGCTCGTAGATCTCCTTCTCGTCGGCCAGGAACTCCAGCAGCCGCTGCTTGCGCTCGGCCGGGCTGAGGTCGCCGAGACCGCGCAGGCGGAACGTGCCCGAGATCGGGTTCATCCGCACGTCGCCGCCGTGCACGCTGACGTGGCGCTCGGGCGAGGCGCCGACCAGGAACCGGTCGCCGGTCCAGAAGCAGTAGGTCCAGTAGGCACCGCGCTCCCCGGTGAGGAGGCGGCGCAGCACGGTGAGCGCCTGGTCGGGGCCCCACTCGCGCAGCTGGGCGCGGTAGTGCCGGCCGACGACGAGGTTGGCGCCCTCGCCGCGCCCGATCTCCTCGTCGATGATGCGCTGGACCACCCGGGCGTAGTCGTCGTCGCTGGTCTCGAAGCCACCCTCGTCGTCGAAGGCGACCTCGACGTCGGGCAGCGCCGCGAGCAGCTCCTCGAGCGGCACCTCCCGCTCGGTCGCGATCTCGACGACCGCCAGCGGGGTGCCGTCGTCGTGGGCGGGGAAGCCACGCTCGGCGACCTGGCGGAAGGGCACGGCGACCAGCCGGTCGAACCGCCGCCCCGCCTCGGGCACACCCTCCTCGAGCGGGATGTCGCGCAGCGTGTCGTGGTGGCTCAGCGGCCCGCCCACCAGCGTGACCGTGCCGCTGTCGCGGAGCCGGACCACCGCCCAGGCCTCGTGTCCCAGCAGCTCCTCGAGGGCGGCGTGGGCGGTGAGGGGAGCGGGGTCGGTCATGCGCGCACGCTACTAGGCGGCGTTCAGGGGGTGAGGGTGACCATCCGCTGGGTGGCGCGGGTGTAGACGACGTACAGGGTCGCGCGGCCGGCCGGGGCCTCGTCCTCGATCTCCTGGGGCGCGACGACCACGATGCCGTCGAACTCCAGGCCCTTGGTGTCCAGACCCGTGAGCACGACCACGCGGCTGTCGGGGGTGCCGGACTCGTCGGCGACCTCGGGCCAGGAGGCGACCCAGCGGGAGACCTCGCCGACCCGGGCCACGGGCACGACGACCCCGACCGTGCCCTCGAGCGAGCCCGCCATCGCCAGCAGGTGCTCGCGCACCGCCGCCTCGAGGTCGTCGACCCGGAGCTCCAGCGGCGCCTCGCCGGTGGAGCGGACGGCGTCGGGCAGGTCGGCGTCGAGGCCGACCCGACGGGCGTAGTCGGCAGCGAACTCGTAGATCTCCGAGGAGTTGCGGTAGTTGGTCGAGAGGTGGAACTCGTGGCGCCTCTTGTCCCCGATCGCCGCCTCGCGCGCCGCGCGGGACTCCTCCGGCACCGGCCAGGACGACTGCGCCGGGTCACCGACGATGGTCCAGGTGGCCGTGCGACCGCGCCGACCGACCATCCGCCACTGCATCGGGGTGAGGTCCTGCGCCTCGTCGACCAGGACGTGGGCGAAGCCGTCGTCCTCGACCCGGTTGGTGGGGGGCGTCCAGCCGCGCGGGCCGGCGTACTCCCGGTCGGCGGCGGTGACGACCTCCTGCATCGCGGCGTCCTCCACCGCCAGCCACTCGTCGTCGACCGACCCGGTCGCGACCTTCGGGGGGTCGCCCAGCAGGTAGCGGAGCTCGTCGAGCAGCGCGACGTCCTCGATCGAGAGGCTGTCGCCCCACGACTTCGACAGCAACCGGACGGCCTCGTCGCCCAGCAGCCCCTCGCTCACACGACCCAGGAGCTCGGGGTCGCGCAGCCAGCCCAGCACGGTCGCCGCGTCCAGCACCGGCCAGAAGCCGGCGGCGAACTCCAGGAAGCGGTCGTCGGTGCGCATCTCCTCGGAGAACTCCTCCTTGGTGCGCTCCCGGGCGCGGTCGCCGCGGACCTGGCGCCACATGGCGTCGATCAGCGTGGAGGCGACCTTGGTCGTCGACCGGTTGCGCGGGCCCATGGAGAGCAGCTGGCGGCGCACGTTGCCCAGCTCGCGCGGGCCCAGCGTGATGACGTCGTCGCGGTAGAACACCCGGAACTCCCGCGGCGCGTCGGGCACGGCCTGGTGCGACGCGCGGCGCAGCACCTCGGCCATCACCGCCGCCCCCTTGACCTCCGCCACGGCCGGGTCGTCGCGACGGGTGGCGCGCACGCCGTCCACGACCTCGCCGAGCGAGCGCAGCGCCACGGCCGTCTCGCCCAGGGAGGGCAGCACCCGCTCGATGTAGCGCATGAAGACGCCCGAGGGCCCGACGATCAGCACCCCGCCGGTCTCGTAGCGACGACGCTCGCCGTAGAGCAGGAAGGCGACGCGGTGCAGCGCGACCACGGTCTTGCCGGTGCCCGGGCCGCCGCTGATCAGCACCGCACCCTTGTTGGGCGCGCGGATCGCGCGGTCCTGCTCGGCCTGGATCGTGGCCACGATGGAGTGCATCGAGCGGTCGCGCGCGCGGGAGAGCTGCGCCATCAGGGCGCCCTCGCCGACGATCGGCAGCTCGGTGGCGGCCTCGGTGTCGAGCAGGTCGTCCTCGACGCCGAGGACGGTGACGCCGCGCGACCGCAGGATCCGACGGCGTACGACGCCCCGCGGGTCGGCCTGGGTCGCCTGGTAGAACAGCGCGGCCGCGGGGGCCCGCCAGTCGACCAGCAGCACGTCGTAGTCGTCGTCGCGCAGCCCGATGCGACCGATGTAGCGGGGCGCGGCGCTGACCTCCTCGCGCAGGTCGAGCCGCCCGAAGACCAGACCCTCGTGGGCGGCGTCGAGCGTGGCCATCCGGCGCGCGGCCTGGAAGACCATCGCGTCCCGCTCGACCAGGCCGCCCTCGTTGCCGATGCGACCGCGCTCGAGGCCCTCCTTCTCCAGGGCCTGGGCGCTGGCCGCCGCCTTGTCGAGCTGGGCGTAGACGGTGTCGACGTACGCCTGCTCGCGCGCGACCTCCCGCGCGACCACGTCCTCGTTCAACGCTGCTCGTCCTCCATCACGCACGTGTCGGGTCGGTCACCCGAACGCTCAACTCTACTCGTGGTGGCTGGGCCGCCCGACGGACGGCTCGCGATCGGGACCGATCCAGGCTAGGTGAGCGCGGTGCCCGTCGGCGCCGATCAGGCCAGGTCGTGGACGAACTCGCCGAGCTGGGTCAGGTTGCGGCACTCGACCATCGAGAACACCTGCCCGTACTCCCGAGCGGCGCTGTCGCCGGTGTTCCAGCTGCGGACGTGCTCGGGGTTGAGCCACCAGGAGTGCCGCGCCGCGTGGACCAGCTCGCGCGCGACCGGCAGGGCCAGGTCGCTGTGGTTGGAGCGGGCGTCGCCCAGGACCAGCAGGTTGGTGCGCGGGGTCAGCGCGTCGGCGTGGGACTCGGCGAAGCGGGTCAGCGCACGCCCGTAGTTGGTGCGCCCCCACAGGCTCGCGTAGCGGGCGCTGGCGGCCAGCTCGGCCATCGTCTGCGCGGGGTCGGCGCCGGCCACGAACCGGTCGGTGACCTCGTGGACGTCGTCGACGAAGGTGAACGCGCGCACCCGGTCGAACTGCTCGCGCAGGGCGAAGACCAGCATCAGGGTGAAGCTCGCGAAGCTCGAGACCGAGCCGCTGACGTCGCACAGCACCACCAGGTCGGGACGGCCCGGACGACGCGGCTTGTGGTGGGTCTCCAACGGCACGCCCCCGCTCGACATCGAGGCGCGCACGGTGCGGCGGAAGTCCAGCGGCCCGCGGTCGCGGCGGTGCTGCTCGCGCACCAGCCGGCTGGCCAGGCGGCGCGCCAGCGGCTGGATCTCGCGGCGCATCAGCTCCAGGTCGGCCTTGCGCGCGGAGGTGAAGTCGATCTGCTCGATGGCCGGCCGCACGGTGTGCTTGGCGAGGTGCTCGGGGCCGCGGACCTCGGCGGCGCGTCGGCGTACCTCGGAGTCCACGAGGTCCTCGAAGCGCCGCACCTGCGCCTCGACCAGGCGCCGCAGCGACGGGTCCTCGCCCCAGGCCTCGTCACCCAGCAGCCCGCGCAGCGCTCGCTCGACGAGCTCGTCCGGGGACACCCGGTTGACCACGTTGTACGCCGACCAGCGCTGCTCCCCCGGCCCGCGCCCGCGGATCAGCCCGAACCGCTGGACCCCCTCGCGGGCCAGCTCGGCCAGCACGTCGGGGTCGCCCATCGCCACGGCCGTCGTGAGCGCCTCGCGGAAGTCGGCCAGCGCCTGCGGCGAGTCGCGGCCGATCAGGTCCTCGGTCGGGTCGGGCGACTCCTCGCCCCCCGCGGGCTCGTCGTCGTCGGGCAGCCCGTCCCCCGGGCGCGTCCCGTCGCCGACGAGCGCGGGCCAGTAGAGGTCGAAGACCTGGTCGAAGCCCGGCCGGTGGCTCTGGCGCTTGACCAGCGTCGCGGCGTACGCCGCCCGCAGCGTCTCGCGCTCACCGAGCCCCAGCGCGCCGACCGCCCCCACCGCGTCCAGCCCCTCGGCCAGCGAGACCGGGAGCCCGGCGTCGCGCAGCGCCTGGACGAAGGCGAGGTGGCGGTCGAGGAGGGTCACGGCTTCTTCGCGCGCAGGCGGAGCTCGCGGATCGCCCGCTCGTGGTCGCTGGCGTGCTTGAGCACGACGCCGAGGGTCCGGTCGATGGCCGCCGCGTCGAGGGTGCCGGTGCCGAGCGCGACCAGCGTGCGGGCCCAGTCGATGGTCTCCGCGATCGAGGGCGCCTTGCGCAGCTCCAGGGCGCGCAGCCGCACCACCGCCTCGACGATCTCAACGGCCAGGCGGTCCTCCACCTCGGGCACCTGGGAGAGCACGATCTCCTTCTCGCGCTCGGCCTCGGGGTAGTCGATGTGCAGGAACAGGCATCGTCGCTTGATCGCCTCGGACAGCTCGCGGGTGGCGTTGGAGGTCAGCACGACCAGCGGCCGGCGGGTCGAGGTGATCGTGCCCAGCTCGGGGATGGTCACCTGGAAGTCGCTGAGCACCTCGAGCAGCAGGCCCTCGACCTCGACGTCGGTCTTGTCGACCTCGTCGATCAGCAGCACGGTCGGGCCCTCGCGCCGGATCGCGGTCAGCAGCGGCCGGGTGAGCAGGAACTCCTCGGTGAAGATGTCGTCGTGGGTCTCGTCCCAGGACTCGTCGCCCGCCGACTGAATCCGGAGCAGCTGCTTCTTGTAGTTCCACTCGTAGAGCGCCCGGGCCTCGTCGAGCCCCTCGTAGCACTGCAGGCGCACCAGCTCGGCTCCCGCGGCCCGTGCGACGGCCTTGGCCAGCTCGGTCTTGCCCACGCCGGCCGGGCCCTCGACCAGCAGCGGCTTGCCCAGCGCGCCGGCCAGGAACGCGGTCGTGGCGGTCGGGGTGTCGGCCAGGTAGCCCACGGCCGCGAGCTGCTTCTCGGCGTCGGCCGGGGAGTCGAACCAGGGGCTGGCGGTCTCGGCTGCGGGGGTCGTCACGGCTGCCAGTGTGCCGCAGGCAGGCGCACGACGAGCAGACCGGCACCCACGACGGCGGCCACGGTGCCGGCGACGACCAGGGGCAGCGCGCCGGACCCGCCGCCGACGCCCCAGGCAAGGCCCGCCCAGACCCCGGCCACGAGCACGCCGGCCCCCAGGACGCCCTGGAAGAGGCCCTGCCCGGTGCCCTGGGTGCCCGCGGGGAGGAGGCCCGAGACCCACGCCTTGCCGACCCCGTCGGTCAGGCCCGTGTAGGCGCCGTACCCCGCAAGCAGCAGCCAGGCGGCGAGGTGGTCCTCGGTCAGCCCGAGTCCGGCGTACACGACGGCGAAGACGAGCAGGCCGACCGCGAAGACGGTCTGGGGCCGCAGCCGGTCGGCCAGCACGCCGGCGGGGTAGGAGAGCGCGGTATAGACGAGGTTGTAGCCGACGTAGGCCAGGATCACCTGGGGGGTCGAGAAGCCGATGTCGTGCAGCCGCAGCAGCAGGAGCGCGTCCGGGAAGTTGACCAGGCTGAACACCCCCAGCACCCCCACCACGCTCCAGAACGGGCGCCCCAGGGGCGCCGTCGGGCTCGCCTCCGCCGGTCGGGCAGGGCGCTCCGGTGCCCGTCGTCGAGACCCCTCGGCGCCACCCGCCCGCGCCGGCTCCTTGAGCGCGTAGACCAGGAGCGCGGACAGCACCGCGGGCACCACCGCGATCCACAGCAGCGGTCGCAGGTGGTGGTCGAGCAGCTCGTAGCCCGCGAGCCCGATCAGCGGCCCGATCACCGCCCCGGCGGTGTCGGCCGAGCGGTGGAAGCCGAACGCACGACCCCGCTGCTCGGGCGGGATCCCGACCACCAGGAGCGCGTCGCGGGGCGCTCCGCGCACGCCCTTGCCCAGCCGGTCCACGACCCGGCCCGCCAGCACCACCGGCCAGGCCCCGGCCAGCGCGATCACGACCTTGCCGACCGCGGCCAGCCCGTAGCCCAGCCCCACCAGCGGCACCTTGCGCCAGCGGTCGGAGAAGCGGCCCGCCAGCACCTTGGTCACGGCCGCGACGCCCTCGGCGATCCCCTCGATGGCGCCGACCACGGCGGCCGGCGCCCCGAGCACGGTCGTCAGCAGGATCGGCATGATCGGGTAGAGCAGCTCCGACGCGGCGTCCTGCAGCAGCGACACCAGCGACACGATCTTCAGGTTGCGGGTCAGCCAGGGACGGCGTACGGCGGGGTCGCTCACGGCGACATCATCACCCCGCTCTCCCCCTCACCGCTGGGCGGGCCTTCAGTCTTGTATTCGAACACATGTTTGTCTACACTCGATCCATGCCCACCGCCCGAGCCGTGACCGGCTCCGACCCCGTGCTCGGGGAGCTGGCGCGGCTGGACGCCTGTCTCGACCGGCTGCTGGCCGCGGCGGGCGCCGCGCCCGACCCGACTGCGGCCCTGCGCGGCGTGGAGCGTGCGCAGCGGCGGCTCGCCGCCGTGCGGATGAGGGTGCTGGGAGCAGCAGAGGCCCAGGAGACAGCCCACTCCCACGGACTGCCGACCACCGCCGCGTGGGCCGCCCGCACCTCACGGACGTCGCCGGGCGACGCCGCCCGGGAGACCCGGCTCGCGGTCGAGCTGGGTGCCTCTCCCTCAGGACCCACGAGCCGAGCCCTCGACGCGGGAGAGGTGTCCGCCGCCCACGCGGCGGTCATCACCGCGGCACTCTCCGCGCTGCCTGGCTCGCTCACCGCCGACGACCGCGCCGCGTGCGAACGACGACTGGTCGCCGACGCGGGCCGCTACTCCCCCGACCAGCTCCGGCGTCACGCCCGTCGGGTGCTGGCCGAGGTCGAGCCCGACGACGCCGTCGTCGACGCGGTGGAGGACGCCCAGCTGGTGGCCGAGGAGGACCGGGCGCACGCCGCCTGCCGCCTGACCTTCCACGACAACGGCGACGGCACCGTGACCGGCCGCTTCACGCTGCCCCACCTGCAGGCGGCGATGCTCCGGAAGGCGGTCGAGGCGCTGGCCGCCCCGCGTCGCACCCGCGGCACCGAGCACACCTCGCCCGAGCACGCCCGCGGCGTCGCGTTCGCCACGCTGCTCGAGCACCTGCCGACCGACCACCTCACCGGCACCACCAGCGCCCAGGTCGTCGTCACGATGGACGTCGCACTGCTGCGCGGTGCTCTGCGGTCAGCAGACCTCGACACCGACCAGCCGATCTCGGCGGGCCAGGCCCGACGCCTCGCCTGCAACGCCCACCTGCTGCCCGCGGTGTGGGGCCGGACCCTCGGTGGCGCCTCCCGCGTGCTCGACCTGGGCCGTTCCTCGCGACTCTTCAACGACGCCCAACGCACCGCCGTCGCGACCACCCATCGCCACTGCGCGGCGGACGGCTGCGACCGGCCCACGTCCTGGTGCGAGCTGCACCACCGCACGGCCTGGTCGGTCGGAGGTCGCACCGACCTCGCCGACGCCGCCCCGCTCTGCCACTGGCACCACCGACGGATCCACGACCACCGGTTCCGCCACGTGTGGCGACCCGACGGGTCGGTGGAGCTCACGCGGGCGGGGTCGACGTGAACGGGCGGCCCGGATCAGACCGACGGCGGCGGCAGACCGTCCGCCAAGGAGCCGAAGCGCCACTCGATCGCCGCGGCGTACGCCGTGCCCGGGCGCAGGACCGCGGCCTCGGCCAGCCCGGGGCGGTGGGGGCTGTCGGGCGGCAGCTGCGGCTCCAGGGCGATGCCGTCGCCCTGGCGGTAGGAGCGCCCCTGCGTCGAGGGGACGGTGCCGTCGAGCCCGTTGCCGGTGTAGACCTGGAGGGCCGGCTGGTCGCTCCACAGCTCCATCCGGGTGTCGGCCGCGGCGGCCGCGAGGGTGGCCACCCGGCGCCAGCCCGACCCGGTCAGCACCAGGTCGTGGTCGAGGCCGGCGGCCGCGAGGACCTGGGGGTGCCGGTCGCGGACGAGGTCGCCCAGGCGCCGCGGCTCGCGCAGGTCGAAGGGGGTGCCGTCGACCGGCACCGGCTCCCCCAGCGGGATGCCGGTCGCATCGACGGGCTCCCAGCGGTCGGCCTCGACCTGGAGGGTGTGGTCGTCGACGGTGCCGGACCCCTCGCCGGCGAGGTTCCAGTAGGCGTGGCTGGTCAGGTTGACGACGGTCAGCGCGTCGGTGGTCGCCTCCAGGTCCAGGCGGGCGGACGCGGCGCCGACGGTGAAGCGGGCGCGGACGGTGAGGGCACCCGGGAACCCCTGGTCGCCGTCCGGGCTCAGCAGCCCCAGCACCAGGGTGTCGGCGGTGTGCTCCTCCACGGTCCACGTCCGCTGGTCGAAGCCGTCCGGCCCCCCGTGCAGCGCGTTGCCGCGGTCGTTGGTGCCGACGGTCACCGGCTGTCCGTCGAGGTGGAAGCGGCCCCCACGGATCCGGTTGGCGTAGCGGCCGATGGTGCCGCCCAGGAAGTGGGTGGAGCCCCGGTGGTCGAGCGGGTCGGGGTGCCCGAGCACCACGTTGCGCCGCACGCCGTCCCCGCCGGTGACGTGCAGGGCGTGCACCGTGGCGCCCAGGTCGAGGACCTCGAGCACGACGCCGGGGGCCTGACCGATCGTGAACGTCTCGACGTGGGACGCACCGGTGGACGGGGCGGGGGAGGCACTCATGCCGCTGACGCTAGTGGCTCCCCCGCCCGGACCTCAGTCGAGCGGCCGCAGCTCGTCGGCGTACGACAGCGAGACGCGGCGCAGGACGCCGGCGTCGTTGACGGCGTACTGCCCCATCCGCCACAGCGGCGGGCTGTAGGCGTGCACGCTGATCGAGCCGTGCACGGCGCCGTTGAGGCGGTGGATGTGGTCGGGGCCGAAGGAGAACACCCGACCGGCGCCGACGCGGGTCTCGCGCGCGCCGTGCTCGATGGTCAGGTTGTTCTCGACCAGCTCGCCGCTGACCACCGCGACCGCGCCCGAGGACACGTCGTGGTCGTGCCAGCCGGTGTCGTTCTCCGGGGTCCAGCACAGCAGCCAGACGTCGACGTGGGCGTCGCGGTGCAGCGAGGCGTAGACGCGCTCCTCGCCGTCGAAGGCGACGTGGTGGGCCCACGCCCGGGCTGCTGGGCGATGCTCGCGGCCAGCTCCTCCAGCTCGCGCTGGTCGAGGTCGCGGTCGGGGAGCCGGCGCAGGAGGTGCCCCACGCTGGTCGCCCCGGGGTACGCCGACAGCTCGGCGGCCCGCTCGGCCGGCACCGCGGCGTCCGCCGCGGCGGCCCGGTCCCGGATCAGCTCGCGACCGCCCACGACGAGTCACCCCCCTGCGCGGCCGGGGTCGGGGCCAGCAGCCGGGTCGGGTTGGTGACCCACACCGCCCGGGTCGCCGCGTCGCCGAGCAGCTCGCGCAACGGCTCGGCGTACGGCCGGTCGCTGCCGAGCACCAGGACGTCCACCCCCAGCGACCGCACGACGGCCTCGAGGGCGCGCGGACCGGTGCCCGAGGTGTCGACGAAGACGTCGGGGTCGACGGCGGAGCGCTCACCGCCCCGCATGGTGTGGCGCTCGGCCTGGAGGGGGGCGAGGCCCGCGGCGGCCACGAAGACCAGCCGCAGCTTCGGGAACAGCGCCCGACCGCCCACGGCCTGCCAGCCCCACCAGGCGCTCTGCAGCTGCGCGGTGTAGCCGACGACCGGCGCCCACCACGCGGGCAGGGGGCCGGCCAGGACCCGCCCGGGCTCGGGGCCGGGGTGGATCATCACGGGCTTGCCGGCCCGCTCGGCGGCCAGCAGCAGGGCGGCTCGCCGCTCCCACGCGAAGGGCGTGAGCAGGTCGGTGGCCGGCAGCTGGAGCCCGACGAACCGGTCCTGGGCGAGCAGGTGGTCCAGCGAGCGCACCTGGTCGACGGCGTCGCTCTCGGAGGCCACCGAGGCCCAGGCGCCGAAGTGGTCCGGGAGGGCCTCGACGCCGCGGTGCCAGGCGTCGATCAGGGGCTGGGCCTCGGGTCGCGGCAGCAGCTCGATCCCCAGCGGGGCGGAGAGGCTGAGGCAGGCGCGCGACACCTCCGCGTCGTGGTCGGCCGCGATCCTGGTCGCGACGTCGTGGTGCCCCGGGTCCACGTCGTACGCCGGCTCGCCGGCCGTGTGGAGCGTCCAGCCGCGCAGGTACGGCGCCTTGGTGCGGGCCCGCAGCCGGTCGAGCAGCTCCTCGGGCCACAGGTGCTGGTGGACGTCGACGGCTCCCGTCGTGGGACCCGCCGAGCTGCTGGTGTGGGTGTCGTTCATCTGACTCTGCCTCCTCTCAAGGATAGTAAGTGCACTGAGTTTGTACTGTTTAGCACAACACCGCTCCCCGGGGCCACCGTCTCAGCGGCGTGGCTCACACCCGGGACCGACGGGGAACACCCTCAGTGTGCACCGGGTTGGGCCCTGCGTCAGACCACTCGACCCTGGAGGAGAACACCGACGTGCCCGAGCTCTTCGACCCCGTCACCCTGCGTGGCCTCACCGTCCGCAACCGCGTCTGGCTCTCGCCGATGTGCCAGTACTCCGCCGTCGACGGCGTGCCGGGCGACTGGCACATGGTCAACCTGGGGGCTCGCGCCTCCGGCGGGTTCGGGCTGCTGGTGACCGAGGCCGCCGCCGTGGTGCCCGAGGGTCGGATCACCCCCGAGGACGCCGGGCTGTGGAACGACGAGCAGCGGCACGCCTGGGCGCGGATCGTGGACTTCGTGCACTCCCAGGGCGCGGCCATCGCCGTGCAGCTGGCGCACGCGGGCCGCAAGGCCTCGACGTACCGCCCCTGGGCCGAGACCCAGGGCAGCGTCGCGCTCGAGGACGGCGGCTGGACCACGCAGGCCCCCAGCGCCGTCGCCTTCGAGGGGTACGCCGACCCCGCGGCCATGTCGGTCGAGGAGATCGCGGACGTCACGACGGCCTTCGCCGACTCCACGCGCCGGGCGCTGGCCGCCGGCTTCGACAGCGTCGAGATCCACGCCGCCCACGGCTACCTGCTGCACGAGTTCCTCTCGCCGCTGAGCAACCGCCGCGAGGACCGGTACGGCGGCTCGTTCGAGAACCGCGCGCGCTTCCTGCTCGAGACCGTCGACGCCGTGCGCGCCGCGCTCCCCGACGACGTGCCGCTGCTGGTCCGCATCTCCGGCACCGACTGGATCGACGGCGGCTGGGACCTCGAGCAGAGCACTCGTCTGGGTGCCCGGCTGGGCGAGCACGGCGTCGACCTGGTCGACGTCTCCTCGGGCGGCAACGCGCAGGCCTCGATCCCGGTCGGTCCGGGCTACCAGGTGCCGCTCGCGGCCGGGGTCCGCACGGCCGGCGTCCCCACCGGCGCCGTCGGCATGATCAGCGAGCCCGTGCAGGCCCAGAAGGTCCTGGCCAACGGCGAGGCCGACGTTGTCCTGCTGGCGCGGGCCGCCCTGCGCGACCCGTCCTGGCCGCTGCGCGCCGCCCACGAGCTGGGCGTCGACGTCGAGGACCTCTGGCCGCCGCAGCACGCCCGGGGCCACTGGCACTGAGCCGGGCGCCCCGGCCCTCACCTCACCGGCCCAACCCCTACCAACCGAGCGTGCCCGGCCCGCCCTTGAAGGGTCCGACGACGTCGGCGGTGATCCAACCCTCGTAGAAGCCGCCGTCCTGGGGCAGCGCGCGCTCCCCGTCGACCGAGCACTCGAGTCGCGAGGGCGAGAACGCGAGGTAGCCGGCCAGGTCGACGAACCCGGGGGTCGGGTCGTCGTAGGACCAGGCGACGGCGGTCATGCCGAGCACGTCGTGGTAGGTCGCGGGACCCTTCCACTCGCACCACGTCGAGCTGGTTGGCGACGGGGACAGGACTCCCTCGCTGACGTCCTCGGGGTGGATGTACCAGGTCGGCGGGTGGGAGGTCTCGAGCACCCGGAAGGCGCGCCGGGTGTCGGCGACGAGCGTCCCCGCACGGCGTACGACGACGTGCCGGTCGGAGGCCACCAGCGCCGGGGGTCGGGGGTAGTCCCACACCGACTCCTGTCCAGGACCGGGCTCCACCCGTCGCACCTCACGTCTCATGGGCGAAGTCTCCCGCACGACACCTGACACGAGCCCGTCGCGACCCCGCCACGAACCCCGCCACGCACCCCGCCACGCACCCCGTCACGGACCGTCGGGCGAGGAGTCGGGAGCGTCACCCGTCGCAGGACTCCACAGGTGGGCCATGAAGCGGTCGGCCCCCGGGGCCGCGACCACCACCTCGCCCCGGGCGACCCGGACGAGGAGGTCCGGGAGGTCGACGCCGACGTTGCCCTTGGCCAGGTAGCCGCTCGCACCGCTGCGCAGCATCGACAGCACGTGGCCGCTGCCGGCCTGCGCCGACAGGGCGACGGTGCGGGTCGCGCCCGCCGTGACGCGCCGGATGCCGTCGGCGGCGGTGGGCCCGCCGCCCGGCATCCGCACGTCGAGGACGACCAGGTCGGGCCGGACCTCCCCGGCGACGGCGACGGCGGACTCGGCGTCGTCGGCGGTGCCGACGAGGTCGAACCGACCGTCGTCGAGGAGGATGTCGACGAGGACGTCACGGAACGCGACGTCGTCGTCGGCCACCACCACCCGGATCACTGCACGCTCCCCACCACGTCCCTGGAGGGCATCATGCCTGGTCGCGGCGAAGTCCATATGGCACTGCCGCACCACTGCGTCTAGTACCTTGACGCCATCCCGAGCCGCCAGGGCCCGGACACCATCCGGGGGGCGAGGTCATGGGCACACCGGAGCAGACCCCGTCGTCGCAGGTCACGCGAGTCCTGGTCGTCGACGACCACGAGATCCTGGCCGCGAGCCTGCGCAGCGTCCTGGACGCCGAGCCCGACCTGCAGTGCGTCGGCACCGCCGGCAGCCTGGAGCGCGCTCGCGTGCTGCTGCCCCGCACGGCGCCGGACGTGCTGCTGCTCGACCACCGGCTCCCCGACGGTGACGGGGTGGGCGCCATCGCCGAGCTGCGGGCCCTGCGCCCCAGCGTCCAGGTCGTGGTCCTGACCGCCAGCACCGCCGACAGCGTCCTGGTCAGCGCCATCGAGGCCGGCGCGGCCGGATTCATCTCCAAGACCGGCAGCCTGGAGGAGCTGACCTCCGCGGTCCGCTCGGCCGCCGCCGGGGAGTCGGTGATCTCCCCCGACCTCCTGGTCCGGCTGCTGCCCCGCCTGCGTCGCCAGGGCCGTTCCACCCACACCGAGCTGACCCAGCGCGAGGGCGAGGTGCTCGCGCTCCTGGCCGAGGGGTTGAGCA
This sequence comes from Nocardioides korecus, assembly GCF_054778395.1. NCBI lineage: Bacteria > Bacillati > Actinomycetota > Actinomycetes > Propionibacteriales > Nocardioidaceae > Nocardioides > Nocardioides korecus. The sequence goes on from NZ_BAAGZO010000001.1 coordinate 130,685, forward strand.
ACGCGGCGATCGCGCAGCGGCTGGTCGTCAGCGTCTACACGGTGCGCAACCACGTCGCGAACATCTCCAGCAAGCTGGGCGCCCACTCCAAGCTGGAGGTCCTCTCCATCGCCGTCCGGGACGGGCTGCTGCCGGACCAGTGAGGGCGGCTGGTGCATCGGCACCAGGCAGATCGACACCCGCGTGCCATGTGCGCGCTCCTGCGCCCGGGCAGACTCGAGTCGTCGGGCCTGATGGATGTTCCTCGTCCCCCAACACGAACTCCGTCAGGCTCGACCTCCACTCCTCTCAGGCCGCGTCCTCCACCGTGCCGACGAGCACCTCGATGACGTCCTCGAGGAACAGCACCCCGACCGGCTCGCCCGCGTCGTCGACGCTGAGCGCCACGTGGGCCCCGGCCTCGCGCAGCCGCACGAGTGCGTCCTCGAGGTCGGTCGAGGCCGGCACGCTCGGGAGCCGGCGCACGCGCTTGGCGGGGACGGGTCGCTCGAACTCGGTGACGTCGAGGTCCATCACGTCCTTGAGGTGCAGGTAGCCCGAGGGCCGGCCCGCCTCGTCGGTCACGACGTAGCGCGAGTGGCCGTGGTCCTCGACCGCGGCCCGCACGTCGGCCGGGGTGAGTCCGGCCCGCAGCACCACGAGGTCGGCCAGGGGGACCTGGACGTCGCTGACGGTCTGGTCGGTGAACTCGAAGGCCCCGGCCAGGGTCCCGGACTCGTCGCTGAGCGTGCCCTCGCGCCGCGACTGCTCCACGATCCCCTCGACCTGCTCGAGGGTGAAGGTGCTGGCCGCCTCGTCCTGGGGGTGTACGCCGCACAGGCGCAGCACCCCGTTGGCCAGCCAGTTCAGGCTGCCGATGACCGGGCCCAGGACTCGCGAGACCAGCACCAGCGGCGGCGCGAGCAGCAGCGCGGCCCGGTCGGGGACCGAGAAGGCGAGGTTCTTGGGCACCATCTCGCCCAGCACCACGTGCAGGAAGGTGACCAGCAGCAGCGCGACCACGAACGACACGATCCCGATGGCGTCCGCCGACATCGGGGTGAGCCCGAACGGCACCTCGAGCAGGTGGTGGATGGCCGGCTCGGAGACGGTCAGGATCAGCAGCGAGCAGATCGTGATGCCGAGCTGGGAGGTGGCCAGCATCAGCGTCGCGTGCTCCATCGCCCACAGGGTCGTGCGGGCCGCGCGGCTGCCCTCGGCGGCGCGCGGCTCGACCTGGCTGCGGCGCGCGGAGACGACGGCGAACTCGGCACCGACGAAGAAGGCGTTGCCGGCGAGCAGCACCACCAGCCACGCGATGCCGGGCAGGGACTCACCCACGGGAGACCTCCTGGACCGGGGCCGACTCGTCGGTGGCGTCGGTGCTGCCGGGGCGCACCTCGTCGGGGGTGTAGCGCAGGCGGGAGATCCGGGCCCCGTCGACGCGCTCGACGCGGAGCCGACCGGACGCGGCACGCACCTCGTCGCCCACCACGGGCAGCCGTTCGAGGACGTCGACGACGAAGCCGGCGACGGTGTCCCAGTCCTCCCCCTCGGGCACGACGACACCGGCGCGGTCGGCCAGCTCGTCGGGGCGCCAGGAGGCGTCGAAGACGATCGAGCGCCCCCGGCGGGTCAGGGCCGGGCGCACGTGGTCGTGCTCGTCCTCGACCTCGCCGACCAGCTCCTCCACGAGGTCCTCGAGGGTGACCAGGCCGGCGGTGCCGCCGTGCTCGTCGGTGACGACGGCGACCTGGAGGCCGTGCGAGCGCAGCTCGGTGAGCAGGGCCGAGGCGCTCATGGTCGCGGGGACCCGGGTCGGCTCGAACATCAGGTCTGCGGCCGTGACCTCGTCGCGCCGCGGCAGCGGCACCGCGAAGGCGCGCTTGACGTGGACGAAGCCGACGACGTCGTCGGGGCCCTCGCCGAGCACCGGCATCCGGGAGAAGCCCGACCGGGCGGAGGCCTCGACGACCTCGCCGGCCGTGGTCCCGACGCCGACCGAGGCCATCCGCATCCGGTGGGTCATCAGGTCCGAGGCGTCGAAGGCGGAGAACCGCAGGGTGCGGTCGAGCAGCGTCGCCTCGTCGGCCTCGAGCAGGCCGGCGGTGGCCGAGTGCCGGATCAGCGAGCTCAGCTCCTCGGCGCTCCGAGCCCCGCTGAGCTCCTCCTGCGGCTCGATCCCCATCATCCGGATCAGCTTGTTGGCGGTGTTGTTCAGCAGCAGCACGACCGGCTTGAACACGGTCGTGAAGCCGACCTGGAAGGGCACCACCACCCGGGCGGTGGCCAGCGGCAGCGCGAGCGCGAAGTTCTTCGGCACCAGCTCGCCCACGACCATCGAGAACAGGGTCGCGAGCACGACGCCCACGATCCCGCCCACCACCGGGACAGCGCCGGGCGGCAGGCCGAGACCCTCCAGCGGGGAGCCGAGCAGCGAGCTGACCGCCGGCTCGAAGGTGTAGCCGGTCAGCAGCGTGGTCACGGTGATGCCCAGCTGGGCGCTGGACAGGTGCGTGGAGGTGATCCGCAGGGCGCCGATGGTGCGCCCCAGGCCCTGCTCACCGCCGTCGCGGCGCTTCTCCAGGTCGTGGCGGTCGAGGTTGACCAGCGCGAACTCGGAGGCCACGAAGAGCCCGGTGCCGATGGTGAGGACCAGCCCGATCCCCAGCATCACCCACTCGTGCGTCACGACGTCCCCCTGGCCGCTCCCGGGCTCGCGAGCTCTGGGTCAGGGGGGCGAGGACTTCGAGGGCGGTCATCCATGCGCCCGAGTGTACGAAGCGGTCCTAGTGCCCGGAGCGACCCGTGGGACGACGCCGGACCTGCTCAGCCGCAGGACGGGAGCCTGCTCCCCCGGCCCGCCAGCGTCTTGGCCGCGAGCACGTGCCGCACCGCGGCCTGCACCCGACGGCGTACCTGCGGCTGGGTCTGCACCGCCCGCAGCACCGCCGCGTAGGAGCTCGGGAGGTCCGGGGGCTCGAGCAGCAGGTCGCTGCCGGCCGCCAGCGCGTCGAGGGCGACCCGGCCCGGCGACCCGTGCTGGCGCGCGGGAGCCATCCAGAGCGCGTCGGTGACGACCAGGCCCCGGAAGCCGAGACCGTCCCGCAGCAGCTGCCGGGTCAGCACCGGGGAGAACGTCGCGGCGCGCCCGGTGGGGTCGATCGCGGGGAGGGCGAGGTGCCCGACCATGACGGCGTCCGCGACCCCCGCGACGGCCTGGAACGGGACCCGGTCCAACCGGGTCCAGGTCGACCTGGACTCGTGGACGACCGCGAGCTCGGCGTGGCTGTCGGTGGCGGTGCTGCCGTGGCCGGGCCAGTGCTTCACGGTCGCGAGCACCCCCGCCGTCTGCAGACCGACCACGGCCGCGCGGACGTCGGCGGCGTCGCGCACCGGGTCGGGACCGAAGCTGCGGTCGCCGATGACGCCCGCGGAGGTGGTCACCACGTCGGCGTCGGGGGCGAGGTCCTGGTTCACCCCCAGCGCCAGCAGCTGGCGACCCAGCGAGGCGTAGCGGCAGGTCAGCGCGGCGGGCGTCGACCCGGCCAGGGCCAGCTGCGCGGGCTGCGCCGCGACGCCGCTGGTGATCCGCTGCACCCGGCCGCCCTCCTGGTCGGTGGCGACCAGGAGCTGCGGGTCGCCGGCCTGCGCCGCGGCCCGTTGCAGCCCGGACGTCAGCGCCCTGATCTGGGCCGCGCTGCCGACGTTGCCGGTGGGCAGGGTCGGGCGCGCCGGGTCGAGATCGTTGGCCCCGGTGAGGACGATCCCGCCCGGGTGCCAGCGCCGGACCACCGCCGCCCCGGTCGGAGCGCCGTACAACGCCAGGTTGGCGGCCCGCTGGGACGTCGTGGCCGACTCGGCACCGGCGCCGTAGACGTAGGTCGTGAAGAGCTGCCCGACCAGCTGCGCGTCGCTCAGGCCCGCCGGGTTCGCCGGACCGGGAGCCGTCGGGGCCGGGCTCGCCGGGGTGGTCCCGAGCGCCGTCGGGGAGGGCGTGCGCGACCCCGAGGCCCCGGTCGCGGCGCCCGACGGGGACGCGGACGGGGACGGTGGCGGTGACGGGGAGCCGGCCGCGCTGCGCGGGGCCAGCGGCGCCGAGCACGCCGTGACCAGGGACGCGGTCACCAGGGAAGCGGCCACCAGCACCGCGGCGGGCAGCATCGTGCGCCGGGGGCGGGCGCTCCTCAGCATGCAGCCGGGCTTCCCGGCGCGGACCGGGCCCGGTCCACCCGCCACCCCTCGCCCTCGTCGACCATCGTGTAGGTCATGGTCCAGGCGCTGCAGCCCTGGTGGTGGGCGCCCATCGAGGGGTCCTGGACGCTGGTGAACCGCACGGAGACCTCCTTGGCGCCGTCCGCGGCGTCCCTGGCGGAATCCATGTCGAAGGAGACGATGAAGCTCGTCGCGTTGCCGTCGGCGAAGCTCTGGAAGGGGATCTTGCCCTGCTCCCGGGAGCTCAGCAGCGCGTACGCCGCCTCGTAGTCGCCGGAGTTGATGGCCTGGCCGTACTCCGTGAACACTTCGGCGATCCCCGGCCCGTCGGGGTCGTCGGTGTGGTCGTTCACGTGCAGGTCCACGTCCTCCGGCGCGGTCGGGAGCTCGCAGTGACCGCCGGTGTCGATGCTCTGGGGGGAGGCCCGCCAGCCGTCGAAGGCGGCGCGGGCGGTGCTGGTGGGGATCGCGAACCCGATGCCCGCGGCCTCGGCGTTCTTGGCGTCCACGAGACCGACGACCGTCCCGGAGGTGTCCAGCAGCGGGCCTCCGGAGTTGCCCGGGTTGATGCCGGTGTCGGTCTGGATCAGGCCGCGCAGGGGCCCGTTGCCCACGTCGATGGTGCGGTCCAGGCCGCTCACCGAGCCCTTGGTCAGCGACTCGGGCCCGCCGAGGGGGTAGCCGATGGCGCCGACGTCGGTGCCCACCTCGGGCTGGGCCGGGTCCAGGGTGAACACGTGCCCGGTCATCGGGGTCTGCAGCCGCACCAGGGCCAGGTCGGCCTGGCGGTCCATGCCGACCACGGTGCCCGTGGTGATCGTCGACCCCTGCCGCAGGGCGATGCTCACGCTGCCCTCGACGACGTGGGCCACGGTGGCGACCAGGTTCGGGGCGACCAGGAAGCCGCTGCCCACCCCGCCGCCGTCGCAGGCCGTGGTCTCGACGCGGATCACCCCGTCGGACATCTGCTCGTACATCTTCGCGAACGTCGTCGCCGACGGGCTCGCGGTCGGGCTGGGCGTGGGGCTGGGCGTCGTCGTCGTGGGGATGGCGGTGGGGCTGCTCGTCGGCGTGGGCGTCGGGACGGCGGACGTGCTGGGCGCGGCCGAGGGCGGCGGCGCCGTGGTCGGACCTCGGCCACCGCGCAGGGCCAGGGCGGCGCCTCCCCCGACGATCAGCAGGACCAGGACCAGCAGCACGGCCGGCAGCACCCACCGCGTGGAGCGGCCGGCCGGCGGCGCCCCGCCCGGCTGCGCGGCACCCGCGGGGGCTCCGCACCCCTGGCAGAACGCGGCCCCGTCCGCGAGGAAGGATCCGCAACGGTGGCAGTACACGATGTTTCCCCAGACCGGAGCAGGCGAGCGCCCGCCTCCTGTAGACGACCGAGAGCCGTCCGGCCCCCCTGCCCGGGGAGTCAGGAGCCGCGACGTCCGGACGACAGCCTGGCACCGGTCCCCGGCCTCCGGAAGTCCCGCTCGAGGCGTACGCCGTGGCCGCGCGACGTCGCAATTGCTGCCATGTGCGGCCACACCCGACATCGAGATGCGGTTAGACCCCCACGATCTTCGTGCGCTCCCCCACCCGATCGTCCGCGCCCCCGCATCCACCTGCCGAGACCGGCGACCGCGCGTCCCGCTCGAGGGTCAGCGCTCCTGGCCCACCACCCAGCGCCGGGCGACCAGCGCGACATGCAGCCGGGAGCGCACCGACCCGTCGCCGAGGTCCACGCCGAGCGCCTCGGCGGCACGGCCGAGCCGGTAGTAGAGCGTCGTGCGGTGCAGGCTCAGCGCCGCCGCCGCGCGCTGGGCGTCCCCCGCGAGGTCGAGGTAGGTCTGGAGCGTCGCGAGCAGCACCGCGCCGGGGTGCCCCGCCCGGCGCGCGGCGTCGCCGTCCTCCTCGAGCGGCGCGAGCGGCTCGCGCCAGGCCGCCAGCCGCGGGGCGTCGGCACCCAGGAGCAGCTGCCACACCCCCAGCCCCTCCCAGGCGACCCGGCCACCCCGGTCCGGCGCCTCGTCGACCAGCCGAGTCTCGAGGCGACCGCACCGGGCCGCGTGGTCGGCCCGGGCCAGGGCCGCGCGCACGCTCGTCGCGTCCAGCGCCACCACCGGGGCCGAGCCGGCGAGGCCCGGCCCGACCCGACCTCCCCGGTCCGACCGGTGCACGACGTCGGGGCGGCCCGTCCGGAGCAGCGCCGCCGAGCGGCCCGGCTCCACCTCGACGCGCGCCGGCGCCCCGGGCAGGCCGGGGTCGAGGTCGGCCATGGCGCCGACGAGCCGCTCGGCCTCCTCCGGCCCGGCGCCCACCAGCTCACCGAGCAGGGCGGCGAGGCGGCCGGAGACCCCGGCGGCTCCCGGGACGCGACGCTCGGCCGGCAGCAGGGCCAGCAGCCGGTCGGCGTACGCCGTGGCGAGGCGGACCTCGTCGTCGGCCAGCGGGCGGTCCGACTCGAGCACCCACAGCAGCGCACGCACGACGCCGCGTCGCCGCACCGGCACGCACAGCCGGGCCGCCATGCCGGCCTCGGGGTGGGCGGGCAGCCGCACCGGGTGCTCGGCGCTGCTCACCCGGTGCAGGTCCTGCCACGCGCGCGCGGCGGGCGGGACCTGGCGGGTGAGGATCGCCTCCACGCGGGCCGGGTCGACGTCGGCGCCCTGCACGCTGTGGCCGATCAGGCGGCCGTCGGGCCCGTCGAGTGAGACCCCGCGGCCCAGGGCTGACGCGAGCCGGTCGAGCTCGTCCTGCAGGTCCCCGTCCACTCCGACAAGTGTAGGAGACGAGGGGGTTCTGGTCGCATCGCCTGACCGATGACGCCGAGGCCGCGGCGCGCCTAGCGTCGGGGCACCCGCCCGCCCCAGGAGGACCCATGACCACCAGCGCCACGCCCACCACGAGGCACCGCCCCGCCCTCGGCGGCCTGGTCGAGCGGCCCTGGCTGCCCGCGGCCGTCGCCGACCGGGTCCGCGAGGTCTCCGCCCCGGCCCGCGACCTCGCGCCGCTGGCGCTGCAGGCCGAGATCGAGCGGCTGACGGCCGAGAACCACCGGATCCACGACGTCACCTGCCTCAACCTCAACCCCGCCACCAACGTGATGAACCCCCGCGCCGAGGCGCTGATGGCGGCCGGCCTGGGCTCGCGCGCCTCGCTGGGCTTCCCCGGCGCGAAGTACGAGACCGGCCTCGAGGCCGTCGAGGCCATCGAGGTGCTGGCGGCGGAGGCGGCCGCCCGCGTCTTCCGGGCGGCGTACGCCGAGGTGCGGGTCGGCTCGGGTGCCCTGGCCAACCTCTACGCGTTCATGGCCACCTGCTCCCCGGGCGACCCGATCATCGCCCCGCCCGCGGCCATCGGCGGCCACGTCACCCACCACCAGGCGGGCGCGGCCGGCCTCTACGGGCTGCGCACCGTGGCCGCGCCGGTCGACGAGGACGGCTACACCGTCGACGTCGACGCGCTGCGGACCCTGGCCCACGAGGTGCGCCCGCGGCTGATCACGATCGGCGGCAGCCTCAACCTCTTCCCCCACCCCGTGCGCGAGATCCGCGAGGTGGCCGACGAGGTCGGCGCCCTGGTCCTCTTCGACGCCGCCCACCAGTGCGGGATCATCGCCGGCGGCGCGTGGCCCGACCCGCTGGAGCAGGGCGCGCACCTGATGACGCTGAGCACCTACAAGAGCCTGGGCGGCCCTCCCGGTGGGCTGATCCTCACCAACGACGCCGACCTCGCCCGGCGGCTCGAGGAGATCGCCTACCCCGGTCTGACGGCCAACTTCGACGCCGGCAAGACCGCCGCGCTGGCCGTCACGCTGGCCGACTGGGAGGCCGCCGGGCCGGCGTACGCCCGGACGATGGTGGAGTGCGCCCAGGCCCTGGTCGTCGCCCTCGGTGACCTCGGCGTCCCCGTCTTCGCCGCCGAGCGCGGCGGCACGACCTCCCACCAGCTGGCGGTCCTGGCCGCGCCGTACGGCGGGGGGCAGACCGCCGCCGCCGCCCTGCGCCGCTCGAACCTCTTGGCCTGCGGGATCGGCCTGCCGGTGGCCCCCGTCGAGGGCGACCTGAACGGCCTGCGGATCGGCACGCCCGAGCTGGCTCGCCTGGGGATGACGGCGCGCGACATGCCCACCCTGGCGTCGTACGTCGCCCGCGCGCTCGCCGACCCCACCGGGGCGTCGGGGTTCGGGGACGAGGTGACGCAGTGGCGCGCGCAGTTCACCGGCGTCCACTTCACCGCCGACCTCCCCGGCTGACGGGCGTCCCGACGGCTCAGGAGGTCGGGGCCGGGTTGCCGAAGTAGCGGTCGGTGGCGGCGACCTCGTGGTCGGTCAGCCGCCGCTCCTGGGCCGGGGTCAGCCGGAGCGACCGCGGGATCGGCGCCCGGCACGCCGCGCCGGCGCAGTCCTGGTAGCGCGCGAGGATCCGGCGCAGCTGCCGCAACCGTCCGGCGTACGCGGGGACGGCGGCGAGGTTGGACAGCTCGAGGGGATCGCGCCGCAGGTCGTAGAGCTCCTCCTCCCCCGTGCTGTACGCCGTGTACTTCCAGCGCCCCAGCCGGACCCCCCGGGTGGTCAGGGGCGAGTGACCGTGGAGGGCCGCCGCGACGTACGCCGGCTGCTCCATGCGGGTCTCGGTGACCACGGCCGTGCGCCAGCCGGCGTCGCCGCGCACGACGAGCCGGGTGAGGTCGCGCCCGTCGGCCCCCCGCATCGTCCGCCCCGCCAGCGAGGCGAAGGTCGGGGCCAGGTCGACCGTGCTCACCGGGTCGTAGCGGCGGCCGTGCGGGATCCCCGGACCCGCGATCAGCAGGGGCACCCGCAGGGACGGCTCGTGCAGGGTCAGCTTGCCCTCGAGCTTGCGGTGCTCCCCGAGGTAGTAGCCGTTGTCGGAGGTGAACACCACGACGGTGTGGCGCAGCGCGCCGGTGCGGCTCATCCGCGCCAGGGTGCGCCCGACCTGCACGTCGAGGGCGAACATCGCCTCGGCCCGCTGCCGGGTGACGGTGCGCTCGCCGACCCGGTCCGCGGCGGTGAGGTCGTGCTGGGCGCGGACCCACGCGGGCTTGTCGCTCACGTCGGCCTCCGGGCTCCCGTGCGCCGGGGTCCCGGCGCCGTGGGTGACGGTGCGGTCGAACCAGCCCTTGACCCAGTTGGGCCGGGCGGGGGTGGGGAACCCCGGGACGTCGTCGGGCTCGTAGGGCTTGCCCATGTGGGGCGCGATCGGCGTCCACCACACGAACCACGGGGCCCCCTTCGCCGCGAAGCGCCCGACCACGCGGCGGGTCTCGCGGCCCATGACGTCGGCGGTGTACTGCCCGGGGAAGCCGACGATCCGGCCGTTGATGTTCTGCACCAGGTTGAAGTAGTTGTAGGTGCTCCCGTGGAAGGGCGCACCCCGGCGCCAGCGGTGGTCCGAGGCGCCCATCCAGGTGGTCCACCCGGGGGGCACGTAGGTCAGGGACGAGCGGGTCGTCCCCGGCACCGGCATCTGGCCGTAGCCGTTGAGGTACTTGCCGATCAGCGCCGTGCGGTAGCCCGCGTGCTGCAGGACGGTCGCGATCGTGTGGTGGTCGTGGAAGGCCTGGAAGCCCCAGGGGTTGCCGGTGCTGTAGACGTGGTGGTTGTGGGTGTACTGCCCGGTGAGGAAGCTGGAGCGGCTCGGGCAGCAGAGCGGGTACGGCGCGAAGGAGTTCTCGAAGGTCAGCCCGCGGTCGGCGATCAGTCGGCGTACGTTCGGCATGAAGCGGAGGTCGTCCCACCGCATGTCGTCGGTCTCGATCACGAAGACGTTGGGGCGGCGCGGGAGCGAGGACCCCACCGAGTGCGGCGCCAGCCGGAAGGACAGCTTCGCCGGCCGTGGCTGGTCGGCCCCCGGGATCGCCTGGGTCGAGGTCGACGCCGCGGACGACACGGCACGGGCCTGGTGGCCCGCCGCGGATCCCCCGCAGCCGGCCGCGACCAGCGAGAGGACGAGGAGCACCACGGCGGCGAGCAGCACGCGGTGACGTGGCAGGTGGGGCAACCGGGGCTCCTCGGCGTGGGACGGCCGCGGTGGCCGGTCTTCGGCAGCGAAGGTAGTCGCGCTGTCCGACGCGAACCTGAACGACGCGCGTCCTCGGGCCGACGTCACACCGGTGGGCCGCCCACCCCCCGACCCCACCCCGAGCCACCTGGGGCCGACGACCGGCCCCGGGAAGCCGGAAGGTCCGGACCCCAGGGGGTCCGGACCTTCGGTGTCTCTTGCGAGAACGCGGCGGTGGCGGAGGGATTTGAACCCTCGGTGGGCTCACACCCACAAACGCTTTCGAGGCGTTCTCCTTAGGCCGCTCGGACACGCCACCGCGGAGCACGCTACCGGACCCGGTCCGTCGGGGTGAAATCAGGCTCCGGCGGCCGGCGCCGACCCCACCCCTGGACCGGGTCGGGTGCACGACGCAGGGTCGACGGGACCTCTTCACGCACGAAACTGCCTCTCTGCACACGTTGCAACGTGTGCAGAGAGGCAGTTTGGGTTCATCACCTGGGGAACCGGGCGGCGGCGATCCCTCAGTCGACGATCACCACGTGCAGGAGGCGGGGACCGTGGACGCCCTCGACCCGGTCGAGCTCGATGTCGCTGGTGGCCGAGGGTCCGCTGATCCAGGTCTGGGGGCGGGCGGGGTCGAGCAGGGCGACGGCGTCGGGCACGTCGGCGACGACCTGGTCGGCCCGGACGACGCACACGTGCCGGTCGGGGACCAGGGTGAGCGCGCGGCGACCCTGGCCGGCGCCGTGGTCGAGCACGATCGTGCCGGTCTCGGCGATCCCCACCCGCGCCTCGGTCACGACCACGTCCACGGCGTCGAGCTCGGCCGGGGTCAGGCCGGTGTCGCGGACCAGCTCGCCGGCCCCCTCGACCGCCCGCTCCACGGCTGCGGTGACGTCGGGGGCCAGCCCCTCGGGCACGAGGACCCGCAGTCCGGCCACGACGGCCGCGACCCGGGAGGCGACCTCGGCGGCCGGGCAGCGCTCGACGACGGCGCGGTAGTCCGCGACCCGCTCGGCGAACAGGTCCACCGAGACCGGGCCCGACGGCTGGAGGGTGGGACGGGCGGGCGACAGCGCGCCCTCCGTCGCGGCCCGCACCCGGGACAGGATCTCGTCGCGGGCCGATCCGGGGCGGGTGGGTGCCTCAGCCATCGGAGCGCCCCCCGTCCGTGCGCTTCCACCAGGCCCGGAACGACTCGGCCGCGGGGACCGGGAGGTCGCGCGCGCCGGTCCAGCCCGCGCCGCCCGGCGGTCGGCTGCTGCGCTTGAGCACGCGCCCCGCCAGGCCCGCCGCGCGCTCGGCCAGGCGCAGCCGGCGCGAGGAACCGAACGCCGCGGCGGTCGCGCGGATGGCGACGGCCTCGGGCTTGGGGATCCGGTCGCCGCGGTGGGCGTCCACGACCTGGGAGCGCAGGTCGACCAGCACCGTGGGGATGTCGATCCGCACCGGGCAGACCTCGAAGCAGGCGCCGCACAGCGAGGAGGCGTACGGCAGGGAGTCGGTCTGCTCGTCGACCCCGACGCCCTTCATCAGGGGGTTGAGGATCGCCCCGATCGGGCCCGGGTAGACCGAGCCGTAGGCGTGGCCGCCGACCCGCTCGTAGACCGGGCACACGTTGAGGCAGGCCGAGCAGCGGATGCAGCGCAGCGCCTGGCGGCCCACCTCGTCGGCCAGCGCCCGCGTCCGGCCGTTGTCGAGCAGCACCACGTGCACCTCCTGCGGCCCGTCGCCGGGCGTGACGCCGGTCCAGGTCGAGGTGTAGGGGTTCATCCGCTCCCCGGTCGAGGACCGCGGCAGCAGGCGCAGGAACACGTCGAGGTCCTGCCAGGTCGGCACCACCTTCTCGATGCCCACGACCGAGACCAGCACCTCGGGCAGGGTCAGGCACATCCGGCCGTTGCCCTCGGACTCCACCACGACCAGCGACCCGGTCTCGGCAACCGCGAAGTTGGCCCCGGAGACGCCGACCTTGGCCCGCAGGAACTTTTCGCGCAGGTGGTCGCGCGCGGCCGCCGCCAGCTCGGCGGGGGCGTCGGTGAGGTCGGCCGGGGCCGCCTTGCCCGCCGCGGCCATGTGGTCGAGGAAGATCTGGCGGATCTCGGCGCGGTTGCGGTGGATGGCCGGGACCAGGATGTGGCTGGGCAGGTCGTCGCCCAGCTGCACGATGAGCTCGGCCAGGTCGGTCTCCCAGGCCGCGATCCCCTCGGCCGCGAGCGCCTCGTTGAGCTCGATCTCGGCGGTCGCCATCGACTTCACCTTCACGACCTCGTCGACGCCGTGGTCGCGGGCCACCGACGCCACGATCGCGCACGCCTCGGCCGCGTCGCGGGCCCAGTGCACGATCGCCCCGGCGGCGGTCAGCGAGTGCTCCAGGCGCAGCAGGTGGGTCTCGAGGTCGGCCAGGGTCTGGTCCTTGATCGCCGCCCCGGCCAGGCGCAGCTCCTCCCAGTCCTCCACCTCCGCCACGACCTTCGCGCGCTTGTCGCGGATCGTGCCGGTGGCGTGGGCCAGGTTGTGCCGCAGCTGGGTGTCCTCCAACGCGGCCCGGGCCGCGGTGGGGAAGGCCGGCATGCCGACGAAGGTCGCGCTCGAGGCCGTGTGGACCCGGCCGCTGGGGGTGGTGGCGGTGCTGGTGGTGGTGGTCATGCGATCCCCTCGGTGGCGGCCAGGACCTCGGCCAGGTGCATCGTGCGTACGCCGGAGCGCTGGCGGGTCAGCATCCCGCCCAGGTGCATCAGGCAGGAGGAGTCACCGGCCACCAGGACCTCGGCCCCGGTCTCGCGCACGTGGCGCACCTTGTCCGAGCCCATCGCGACGGAGGTGTCGGCGTTCTTGACCGCGAAGGTCCCGCCGAAGCCGCAGCACTGGTCCGCCGCGGGCAGCTCGCGCAGGTCGAGCCCGCGCACCTCGCGCAGCAGCCGGGTCGGCCGGTCGGCCACCCCGAGCATCCGCAGCGAGTGGCAGGTGGGGTGGTAGGTCACCGCGTGGGGGAACGACGCCCCCACGTCGGTCACCCCGAGCACGTCGACCAGGAACTCCGACAGCTCGAACACCTTCGGGCTCACCCGGGCCGAGGCCGCGGCCAGGCCGGCGTCGCCGGAGCGGGCGGCGACCAGCCGGTGCTGGTGGCGGGCCGCGCCGGCGCACGAGCCCGACGGCGTGACGACCGCGTCGTAGCCCTCGAAGGCGTCGACGAACGCCCGCAGGGCCGGCACCGCCTCGTCGAGGTAGCCGGTGTTGACCATCGGCTGGCCGCAGCAGGTCTGCTGCTCGGGGAACTCCACGTCCACGCCCAGGCGGCGCAGCAGCGTGACGACCGCGCGCCCGGCGTCGGGGAACAGTGCGTCGTTGAGGCACGTGACCTGCAGGGCCACCTTCACGGACGGGATCCTCTCCTCGGGGCGGCGCGGCCGAGCGTGCCGCTCTGCGCGACGCTACCGCGCGCTCCCGTGACCCACGCCACGCGCCGCCCACCCGCAGACGCCGAGGAGGCCCATCTGCACGCCGAGGGGGCTCATCTGGTTGCCGAGGGGGCCCATCTGGTCGCCGAGGAGGCTCGACGGGCGCTCGAGGGGGCTGATCTGGTGGCCGAGGGCAGGTCAGTCGGTGCTGCGGCGGGTGCTGAAGAAGGCGTCCAGCAGGGCGGTGGACTCCTCCGCGCGGACGCCGGCGACGACCTCGGGCCGGTGGTTCAGACGGCGGTCGCGCACGACGTCCCAGAGCGAGCCCACGGCGCCGGCACGGTCGTCGTACGCCCCGAAGACCAGGCGGTCGACCCGCGACAGGCCCACCGCCCCGGCGCACATCGTGCAGGGCTCGAGGGTGACCACCAGGGTGCAGCCGACCAGGCGCCACTCCCCGCGGGCCCGGGCGGCCGCGCGCAGGGCGACCACCTCGGCGTGGCCGGCGGGGTCGTGGTCGCGCTCGCGGGTGTTGCGCCCGCGGCCGACCACCGTGCCGTCGGCGTCGACCACGACGGCGCCGACCGGCACCTCGCCCTCGGCGGCGGCCTCGCGAGCCAGGTCCAGCGCCAGCTCCATCGCGGGCTCCCAGCGGCTCACCGGCCCCATCGCGACCTCACTGCTCGAGACCGGCGACCTCGTCGAAGGCCTCGCCGAACCCCAGCGCCTCGGCGAGGTCCGAGAGCACCTCCTCGGGGAACAGCTCGTCGTCCTCGAGCAGCTCCTCCAGCAGGTCCGGGCCCACGTCGAGGTCGACCAGGAGGTCGAGGTCGCCGACGGACTCCAGGCCCTCGAGGTCCGCGACCCGTACGCCGAGGTGGTCCACCGCGTCCTGGGCCAGCGTCCAGTCCGCCGCCGCGTCGACGTCGGAGAGCAGCAGCCGCACACGCGGGCCCTGCACCCGCACGACCAGGGCGAAGTCCTCACCGACCGAGAGCAGCCCGAGCGCCCCGACCGAGTCGGGGACGTCCTCGCCGGCACGCCGGCGCAGCTCGGTCACGACGTCGTCCAGCGACTCCAGGACCCGGTCGGGCAGCTCCTCGACCTGCCACCGCCCCTGGGAGCGGTACGCCGCCACCGCGACGTCGACCTCCTCGACCTCGTCCCCTGGGTCGGTCCCGACCTGCTCCGGCGCCACCACGCCACCACCCTCGTCCTGCTCGCACGCGCCGGTTCGCTCCCCGACGAGTCCGCCGGACCCACGATGGTGGCAGACCGGAGCGAGGAGGACCACCGGGCCCGGCGGCACTACGGTGTACGCCATGCGCCTGCACGTCGTCGACCACCCGCTCGTGTCCCACAAGCTGACCACGCTGCGGGACCGCGACACCGCCTCGCCGGAGTTCCGTCGGCTGACCGAGGAGCTGGTCACCCTGCTGGCCTACGAGGCCACCCGCGACGTGCGCGTCGAGCCCTCCGAGATCTCGACCCCGGTCGCGACCACGACCGGGGTCAACCTGAGCCGTCCCCGCCCGCTGGTCGTCCCGATCCTGCGCGCCGGCCTGGGCATGCTCGAGGGGATGATGCGCCTGATGCCGACCGCCGAGGTCGGCTTCCTCGGGATGGTGCGCAACGAGGAGACGCTCGAGGCCTCGACGTACGCCGAGCGACTGCCGGCCGACCTGTCGGGCCGCCAGTGCTACGTCCTCGACCCGATGCTGGCCACGGGAGGCACCCTGGCCGCGGCGATCCGCTTCCTCACCGACCGGGGAGCCGACCACATCACCTGCATCACCCTGCTCGTGGCGCCCGAGGGCGTGGCCAAGCTCGAGGCCGGCCTGGTCGGCATCGAGGTCCCGATCACCGTGGTGACGGCCGCGCAGGACGAGAAGCTCGACGAACGCGGCTACATCGTGCCCGGCCTGGGCGACGCCGGCGACCGCCTCTACGGCCTGGCCCAGTAGGCCCGCCCCGGGGTGACCGCGGCGGTCACCCAGGGGCTAGCCGGCCGCCTCGGTGACGCCGCGCAAGGGCGTGACCGGGGCCAGTGGACCGTCCTCGTCGCCCTGCTCGACGGCGTCGTCGGCTCCCGCGAGCGCGGGGCCGGACCGGTCCAGGTGTGACTCCTGGTGCTCGAGGACGGAGGAGACCTCCGCGGCCGCGGCGTCGTCGGACAGGTCGGCCGGGTCGTGTAGGGCGCCGAGGTCCGCCAGCGACCGGGCGCGAGGCAGCAGGACGGTCACCGTCGTGCCGCGGTCCAGGGTCGAGTCGATGCTGACCTCACCCCCGTGCAGCGACACGATCGCCCGGATGATGGTGAGCCCGAGACCCGTGCCCTGCGACTCGTCCGCGGTGGCCTGACGCGTCTTGGCGAAGCGCTCGAAGACCTCCTGGGTCTCCCCGGGGGAGATCCCGACGCCGGTGTCGCGCACCACCAGCTCCGACCCGCCCGGGAAGCTGCGCACGACCACCTCGATCGCGCCGCCGTCGGGGGTGAACTTGACGGCGTTGGAGAGCAGCCCGCGCACCATCCGCTCGAGGTGCTTGGGGTCGCCGTACTGCTGCGCCGGCTCGCCGGGCAGGTCCAGCGCGAGCGCCAGACGTCGGCCGGCCAGGGTCGGGGTGAGCGAGCGGCGCGCCCGCTCGACGACCTGGCGCAGGTCGAGCGGCTCGGGCTCGATGGTCAGGCGCGAGGACTCGACCTCGGAGAGGGTCAGCAGGTCCTCGACCAGGTTGAGCAGGCGACGGCCGTTGCGGTCGATCTTGCCCACGACGGAGAGCTGCTCGCCGCTCAGGTCGCCGACCATCCCGTCCTCGAGCACCTCGGTGTAGCCCACGATGCTGGTGATCGGGGTGCGCAGCTCGTGGCTCACCGTGGCCACGAAGTTGCCCTTGATCCGCTCCAGCTCGGTGACCCGCTCCCGGGCCTCGCGCTCGTGGGCCAGGGACATCTCGAGCGACTCCCGGGCGGCCTCGCGCTCGGTGACGTCCTCGGCGGTGGCCAGGAAGCCCGACGGCTCGCCGCGTTCGTCCAGCACCGGCGACAGCGTCATCCGCAGCGTGCGCTCCTCGCCGTCGTGGTGGCGGAAGCGCCACAGCCGGCGGTCGTCGCCCTGCTCGGTGGAGGCCCGGCAGATGTCGGCGAAGTTGGGCAGCGACCGCAGCGCCGCGGCCTGGCGACGCAGCTCGTCCTCGTCGTGGAGCGCGTCGGGCAGCTCGCCGAGGACCTCCTCGGCGCGGTAGCCGAGCATCTCCTCCGCCCCCGGGTTGAACAGCACGATCCGGCCGTCACGACCCGTGGCCATGATGGCCGTGCCGCGGGCGGAGGCCACCAGGCGCTCGAGCGTCTCCCGCTCGGAGTCGGCGCGCACCGCCGCCATCCGCTGCTGGGTGACCAGCACCGAGAGCGGGAGCAGGATCAGGCCGCAGTCGAGCAGGAAGAGCTGGAGCACGCCGCTGGCCAGCTCCGAGGGGATGCCGTAGAGCTGACCGAGCCGGTGGATCGGGCCGATGCCGGCCATGGTCAGACCGGTGCCGATGGCGCCGACGGCCGTCAGCAGCACGGTCGACTCGCGCAGGGTCCCGCGGTAGGCGTGCCAGGCGAACATCGGCATGATCGCGAAGATGATCGGCGGCGACCCGCCGATGACGAACAGCACGACCGTGACGCCGAGGGTGATCACGGTCTGGACGAGCCGCTCGCGCTGGCCGGCTAGCGGCTCGAACCCGAGGGTCTCCATGAACAGCGGCAGCAGCACCATCAGGGAGGCGGCGTGACCGCCGAACGCGCCGAGCGCACCCAGCACCGGGTCCCCGGCCCCGACCCACCAGTCCACGAGTCCGTAGCCGGCGCCCGCCAGCAGCGAGCCGGTGGCGATGGCGCCGATCATGCGCGAGACGTCGCCCTGGTCGAGCAGCGCGGCGCGACGTCCGTCCAGACCGCTCACCAGCCGACGGCGTACGACGAGGCAGGCCGCGACCGTGCTGACCGCGAAGCCGGCCGCCATCCGGAGGTCGTAGCCGTGGGCCAGGTGGGCGAGGAGGACCAGCAGCACCGACACGGCCGCGGTCCACCGACGTCGCCCGACCGAGGAGGTGAGGAACAGCCCGGCCATCAGCCCGGCCGCTGGCCACATCAGCGGGACCCGGCTGTCCGCGGGCACGACGGAGACGGCCAGCCACGACGTGGCGAGGATCCCGGTGAGCAGCGCGGCGACCCGCAGCAGACGCGCGGCGGCGCGGTCTCGAGGGGCCGGCCCGGGAAGCTCGGCCACGCTCGACGACGTCCTCGGACCCACGGCCCCCTCGATCACATTCCGACAAATCGCACGATTGACTCATGCAAGTATGTGGTCGTCGCGGGGGGACCGCTCGCTTTTCAACAACTTGTGACCGGCCCGGGATCGCCGTCCGGTCGAGGTCGACCCGGCTCGGTCAGAGGGCCTTGACGGCGTTGAGCAGCTTGGCCATGGAGTCCTTGGCGTCGCCGAAGAGCAGCGTGGTGTTGTCCTCGAAGAGCAGCTCGTTCTCGATCCCGGCGAAACCGGGGCGCATCGAGCGCTTCATGAACACGACCTGCCGGGCCTCGTCGGCGTTGAGGATGGGCATGCCGTAGATCGGGGCGCCCGGGGTGGTCTTGGCCGCCGGGTTGACCACGTCGTTGGCGCCGACGACCAGCACGATGTCGGCGTCCTTGAACTCGCCGTTGATCTCGTCCATCTCCTTGAGCTGCTCGTAGGGCACCTGGGCCTCGGCGAGCAGCACGTTCATGTGGCCGGGCATCCGGCCCGCGACCGGGTGGATGGCGTAGTCGACGGTCGCCCCGCGCTCGCCGAGCACGTCGACGAGCTCACGCAGGGTGTGCTGGGCCTGCGCCACGGCCAGGCCGTAGCCCGGGACGATGATGACCCGGTCGGCGTACCCCAGCATGATCGCGACGTCCTCGGGCCCGGCCGACTTCACCGGGCGGTCCGAGGCGACGCCCGCACCCAGGGTGGACCCGCCCTTGAGCGCCCCGAAGAGGATGTTGGCCACCGAGCGGCCCATCGCCTTGGCCATCAGCATGGTCAGGAAGGTGCCGGAGGCGCCGACCAGGGTGCCCGCGACCAGCAGCACGACGTTGTCGAGCACGTAGCCGCCGGCCGCCACGGTGAGGCCGGTGAACGCGTTGAGCAGCGAGATCACGATCGGGACGTCCGCCCCGCCCACCGGCAGCACGAGCAGCAGCCCGAAGAGCACGCCGACCAGGGCCAGGACGATCCCGACCCACATCGCCGGGGAGGTGACCAGCAGGACGGAGAGCCCGACGCCCGCGACCAGGGCGCCCGCGAAGGCGACGGCCAGACCCGGGAAGACCACCGGGGCCGAGGTCATCAGCTCCTGGAGCTTGGCGAAGGTGACCACGGAGCCGGCGAAGGACACCGCGCCGACGAAGATCGTGAACGCGGTGGCGACCAGGACGAACCAGCCCACCGCGTCGCGGGAGGCCGCGGAGCCGGCGATCTCGTCGAGCTCCAGGAGCGCGACCAGGGCCGCGGCGCCGCCGCCGACGCCGTTGAACAGCGCCACCATCTGCGGCATCTGGGTCATCTGGACGCGACGGGCGCCCAGGACGCCCCCGACCGAGCCGACCACGATCGCGCCCAGGATGAGCGGCACGTGGTGCAGGTCGCGGTAGAAAAACGGAACCGCGCAGGCCACGACCGCGGCCACGGCGCCGATCGCGTTGCCGCGGCGCGCGGTCCGCGGACCGGAGAGGCCCTTGAGGGCGAGGATGAAGCAGACGGCGCAGAGCAGGTAGACCAGGCGCACCCAGGTCGGGTCGGCGGTCACCGGGTACCCGCCCCGGTGGAGGCGGCCGGGTCGGCCGGGGCCGCGGGCTTCTTGCGGCGCGTGAACATCTGCAGCATCCGGTCGGTCACCACGAAGCCGCCGACCATGTTGACCGAGGCCAGCACGATGGCCAGTAGCCCGACCACCAGGGCGACGGTGCTCTCGGTGGTGCCGGTGACGAGGATCGCCCCGAGCAGGATGATCCCGTGGATCGCGTTGGCCCCCGACATGAGCGGGGTGTGCAGGGTCGAGGAGACCTTCGCGATCACCTCGATGCCGACGAAGACGCTCAGCACGAAGATGGTGAGCCAGGTGATGGAGTCGTTCACCGGTGGTCCTCTCCCTGGTCGTAGGTCTGGTCCTGCGTCTGGTCGAAGGGCTGGTCGCCCAGCTGGTCGGGGCCCTCGTCGGGGGGCAGCTCGAGCGGCGCGGTCGCCGGGGGCACGTCGTCGGGCCCGGGCACCGCGTGGGCACCCGCGATGTCGCCCTCGATCGCGAGCCGCGTCGGCTCGTGGGTGATCCGGCCGTCGTGGGTGACGCAGGACCCCGCGACCACCTCGTCGTGGAAGTCGGGGGCGAAGGCGCCCTCGTGGGTCATCAGGGCGAGCAGGTTGACCACGTTCTGGGCGTAGAGGCGCGAGGCCGGACCCGGCATCTGGGAGGGGACGTTGTCGCCGCCCCAGACCTGGGCGTGCCCGATCCGCACGACGCGCCCGGGCTCGGACCCCTCGACGTTGCCGCCGGACTCCGCGGCCAGGTCGACCACCACCGAGCCCGACCGCATCTGCTCGACCATCGCGCGGGTGACCAGGCGCGGGGCGGCCCGGCCGGGGATGGCGGCGGTGGTGATCAGGGCGTCGGCGTCGGCGACGTACGGCGCCAGGAGCTCGCGCTGCCGGGCCGCCCGCTCCTCGCTGGCCTCGCGGGCGTAGCCGCCGGTGCCCTCGAGGCTCTCCAGGTCCAGGTCGATCGACTTGGCGCCCACCGAGCGGATCTCCTCCGCGGCGGCCGCCCGCACGTCGTAGGCGCGCACCACGGCGCCGAGCCGCTTGGAGGTCGCGATCGCCTGGAGACCGGCGACGCCGGCCCCCAGCACGACGACCTGGGCCGGTTGGACGGTGCCGGCCGCGGTCATGTTGAGCGGGAAGAAGCGGCGCAGCAGGCCCGCGGCCACGATCGCGCTGCGGTAGCCGGCGACCAGGGCCTGGGAGGACAGCGCGTCCATCGACTGGGCGCGCGAGATCCGGGGCACCAGCTCCATCGCGAAGGCGGTGATGCGCATGTCGCGCAGCTCGGCCACCAGGTCGTGCGAGGAGCCGACCGGCAGGAAGGAGATCGTCGCGCACCCGTCGCGCAGGTAGCGGGCACGGTAGGACGGCAGCGGGTTGACGCTCAACGCCACGTCGGCGCGCGGCAGCAGCTCGGAGTCGGCGGCCAGGATCGCGCCGGCCTCGGCGTACGCCGCGTCGTCGTGCTCGGCGCGCTCCCCCGCTCCCGGCTCGACCAGGACCTCGTGGCCCTGCTCGGTCAGGCGGCCGACGAGCTCGGGCACCAGCGCGACCCTGTTCTCACCCTCGCGGGTCTCTCGGACGACTGCGATCTTCACGCCGCCGACCCTAGGGGACGGAGCCGACACCTCCGGGCATTGAGACGTGGGTCTCACCCGCACCGGGGCAAGCCGGGCAGGTCACCCCGCACGGGGCCGGGGGTGGCGCGGACCGGCTAGGCCATCCCGGTGCCGGCCAGCGTCCCGATGGCGTAGGTGATGCCCATCGCGAGCATGCCGCCGACCACGTTGCGCAGCACCGCGGGCCTCGTGGGCGCGTCGCCGAAGCGGGCGCTGGCGAAGCCGGTGCCCGCCAGCGCGAGGCCCACCGCGACCACCGTGACGACGACGCGCAGACCCGGGGCGAAGACCAGGATGGTCACCAGCGGGAGGATCGCGCCGAGGGTGAAGGAGATCATCGAGGCCCAGGCGGCGTGCCAGGGGTTGGTGAGCTCGTCGGGGTCGATGCCGAGCTCGATGTCGAGGTGGGCGCGCAGGGCGTCGGTCTCGGTCAGCTGGACGGCGACCTCGTGGGCCAGCTCGGGGGAGAGACCCTTCTGCCGGTACATCTCCGCCAGCTCGGCGAGCTCCTCCTCGGGCTCCTCCCGAAGCTCGCGGGTCTCCTTGGTCACCAGGGCCTTCTCGGTGTCGCGCTGGGTGGAGACCGAGACGTACTCCCCCGCGGCCATGCTCAGCGCCCCCGCGACCAGGCCGGCCAGGCCGGCGACGAAGATCGTGTGCCGGTCGGTGGTGGCCCCGGCGACACCCATCACCAGGCCGGCGACGGAGACGATGCCGTCGTTGGCGCCGAGCACCGCGGCCCGCAGGGCGTTGAGGCGGGACCCCACCGACTCGTTGTGCGGCTCGTCGGCGTGCTCGCCGATCGCGTCACCCTCGGGGGTCCGGGCAGGCTGGGTGGGCTGGGACGTCATGGCCCCATCGTGCTGGGTCGTCAGGGCCCGCACAACGAAGGCAAGCCTGCGCTCACACCACCCTCACATCGACATGCCGCCCATCCCCGGCCCGTCGTCCATCGGCACCACGCAGACCACCATCGGGCGCATCATCTGGGTGTCCTCGTGCTCCAGCACGTGGCAGTGGTAGACGTAGCGGCCCGGCACATCGAAGCGGATCGCCACGCTGGTGACGTTGCCCGGGTCGACGCGCACGACGTCCTTCCACCCGTCGAGCTCGTGCGGCTCGTAGGCGCGTCCCGGCCCGTCGGCCGGCACCAGGGGCGCGCTCGTCCGGCGGCTGGCGGGGTCGTAGAGGTTGGCGCCGTCGGGGTCGGCGTACGCCAGTCGACCGGCCGCGCTGCCCAGGGGCTGGAAGCACGACTGGTGGATGTGCATCGGATGGGTGTCGCCGGTGGTGTTGACGAACCGGAAGACCTGCCACTGGCCCAGGTGCGGGCGCAGCGCGGTGCGGTCGTAGAACGCCACCCGCTCCTCGGAGGAGGTGGTGTCGTCGTTCATCCACCCCTCGACGCGGTACGTCGTGGGCGCGCTCTCCCCGGGCAGCTGGAGGCTGATCGCGCCCGCGGCGTCCTCGACCAGCTCCTGGGCGTAGAGGTGGCCGGGCGGGTCGGTCTCGGCCAGCAGCACCACGTGGTGCTCGTGGCCCTCGATGCTCAGCTCGGTCGGCGCGTCCTCGCCCGGGTGGGGGGTGAGGGTGTGGACCAGCCGCTGGAAGGCGGGGTTGAGCTCGACGCCGGACGCGAGCCGCTCGGCCAGCTCGTGGGGCGCGCCGGGGTGCGGGCTGGTGCGGTCCACGTCGAGGCGGGCCACCCAGGGGTAGGGGTTGCGCCCGGGGCGGTCGCCGTCGCGCCACAGCACGGACAGGTCGGGGGCGGCGTCGCCCCCGAACGGCGCCTGGGCGGAGTTGACCAGGTGCAGCTGCCGCCCGTCGTCCAGGCCGTGCAGGTCGACCAGGACGTCGAGACGCTCGGCCGGGGCCAGGGTCATCGCCTCGTCCGGCCCGAGCCCGTGGGACCGGCGCAGGAGCCCGCCGTCGGTGCCGATGACCTGGACGCGGTCGTGGTGGGTCGTGACCGTCGGGGCGCCCGAGCCGTCGCCGGGGTCGACCGAGACCAGGTGGAGACGGTAGGCGCGGGCGTTGGAGCCGTTGAGCAGACGGAGCCGGTAGACCTCGGGCCGCAGCGCCAGGCGTGGCCAGACCAGGCCGTCGACCAGGGTGAGCGGCCCGAAGAACTCGCCGGTATCGGGGCTGGTCTTGTGCAGCAGCCTCAGGTCGGGGCCCACGACGTCGAGGTTGCGGTCCTGGAGGAGCATCACCACCTCGCCCTCCGACGCGCGCACCGGCAGGCCGAGGTCGTGCTCGGCGTCGTCGCGCACGAGGTAGGCGCCGGCGAGGCCGGCGTACACGTGGTGGCGCGTCGCGTTCATCGCGTGGTCGTGGTACCAGAGGAACGAGCCGACCTTGCCCAGCTCGAGGTCGACGTTGTCGTAGGTGTTGTCGAAGAAGCACGCCTGCTCGCCGCCCGTCGCGGCCATGTTGTCGGGCCAGCCGTCGGAGTCCGAGCGCGAGTGCGCGCCGTGCAGGTGGGTCGAGGTCCACCCGATCGGGGACCCGTCGGTCGGCACCGGCGTGCCGCCCTGCCCGAGCAGGTGGTTCTGCACCGAGTCGTCGGGGTCGGGATCGTCCAGGCGCGCGGTCGCGAACGGCAGCCGTGGAACCGGCGCCAGCTCGTCGCCGGGACGGAGGCTGGCCGGCAACCGGTTCTCGAACCGCACCACGGCCGAGACGTCGGCCCTGGCCTCCAGGAGCGGCCCGGGTGAGGTCACGTGCCCGTTCCAGCCGTACCCCCACACCGGCACGCGCGGCAGGTCGGGGTGGATCTCGCTCGTGGCCTCCTCGATGGTCACCCGCGCGACCAGGTCGCGGTGCAGGTGGTGGGCCGCGGGCGGCACCAGGACCGCCCGGAACGGCTCGAGCCGCTCACCGTGCCGGGTCGGGTGCGGTGGTGGCAGCACGCTGCCCTGCGGCAGCGAACCGGCCCCGGCGAGCACCGCCTCGGCGCCGGGCGCCGGTGGGCTGCTCGCCCCGGCCGGCGAGGCCTGGCGAGGCAGGTCGCGGGTGGACGTCGAGCTGGACGGGGTGGCTTCGCGGTCCGACATGGGGTCCTCGCCTCCGAGCGACGGTGGGTCGCTCCCCAGGACAGACCCGCCGCCCGGCCGCTGGCAACAGCCGTCGCCCCTTCCGGCGTCGTACCGCGCCCCTGGAGTAGACCGGTGGGCAACGTCGACCCGGGTCGCTCAGACCCTCCAGGCCGCCAGCGACACCAGCACGACGGCCAGCAGGACCACGGCCCACGGCAGGTCAGGCACGGTCGCTCACCGCTCCCCGAGTCGGGCGGTCGCTCACGACGCGGAGCGCCCGCGGATCACCGGGGTCCCCTGTCGTCCACGGGCACAGTGTGGCGCTCCGGGGAGACGCAGGCCTGGCGTTCCGATCCAGGGCGCGGCGCCATCGAGTGCCACCTCAGGGTCGTCCCATGGTTCGATCCACGACCCTGAGGTGGCACTCGGCGCCAGGAGCGTGCCCGGAGGGGGCGAGCACCGCGTTTGTGAAGGACCCCCTTGCCGGCGGCCACGAGGTGGGTCGAGGACGAGGTCATCGCGGGTCGCTCAGGAGCTCAGTAGTACCAGGGGAAGGGCGACCAGTCCGGGTCGCGCTTCTCCAGGAACTGGTCGCGGCCCTCCTGGGCCTCGTCGGTCATGTAGGCCAGTCGGGTGGTCTCGCCGGCGAAGAGCTGCTGGCCGACCAGGCCGTCGTCGATGGCGTTGAAGGAGTACTTCAGCATCCGCTGCGCCGTCGGGCTCTTGCCGTTGACCAGGGCGCCCCACTCCAGGGCCTTCTTCTCCAGCTCGGCGTGCGGGACGGAGCGGTTGACCGTGCCCATCGCGACGCCCTCGTCGGCGTCGTAGGTCTGGCCGAGGAAGAAGATCTCGCGGGCGCGCTTCTGGCCCACCTGCCGCGCGAGGTACGCCGACCCGAAGCCGCCGTCGAAGGACCCGACGTCGGCGTCGGTCTGCTTGAACCGGGCCTCCTCCGCACTGGCCAGGGTCAGGTCGCAGACCACGTGCAGGGAGTGGCCGCCGCCGGCCGTCCAGCCGGGCACCACGCAGATCACGACCTTGGGCATGAACCGGATCAGCCGCTGCACCTCCAGGATGTGCAGGCGCCCGAGCCGGGCCTGGTCGGCGGGGGTGCGGGTGTCGCTGGTCGCGCCGGCCGTGCCGTCCTCGTACTGGTAGCCCGCCCGACCACGGATCCGCTGGTCGCCGCCGGTGCAGAAGGCCCACTTGCCGTGGCGCTCGCCGGGCCCGTTGCCGGTCAGCAGCACGCAGCCGACGTCGGCGCTGGTGCGCGCGTGCTCGAGCACCCGCAGCAGCTCGTCGACGGTGTGCGGCCGGAAGGCGTTGAGCACGTCGGGGCGGTCGAAGGCGACCCGGACGGTGCCGTGCGCCTTCGCGCGGTGGTAGGTCAGGTCGGTCAGGTCCTCGAAGCCGGGGACGTCGTCCCAGTCGGCCGGGTCGAAGATCTCGCTGACTCCCTCGATGGCGCTCATGGCGAGCACCCTAGTGAGGCTGGCGTCGCACCCGACCGTCTGGTCTCCTGGTCGCATGACCCTTGAAGGCGAGTACGTCCCGAGCAAGGCCCAGTGGGTGCGCGACCAGGTGGCGCAGTACGAGGCGACCGACGGACGCGAGGCGAACACCCTGCCGGGCACCGACTACCCGATCGTGGTGATCACCTCGGTCGGCGCGAAGTCGGGGAACCTGCGCAAGAACCCGGTGATGCGGGTGGAGCGCGACGGCGTCTACGTCGCCATCGCCTCCAAGGGCGGGGCCGACGAGCACCCGGAGTGGTACCACAACTTCACCGCCCACCCCGAGGTCGACCTCCAGGACGGCGCGGTCAAGAAGACCTACCACGCCGAGGTCGTCCACGGCGACGAGCGCGCCGACCTCTGGGACCTGTCCGTGCGCACCTGGGGCACGTACGCCGAGTACCAGCAGAAGACCGACCGCGAGATCCCGGTCTTCAAGCTCACCCCGGTCGAGTGACCCCGCCCTGAGCGGACTGCGGGTCCTCGGCGTCGAGGTCGAGGAGGACCTCCTGGCGCGCTGGGCCGGGTGGTTCGCCCCACCCGTCCAGCCGTTCCTGGTCGAGGACCCGGTGGCCCGCCGGGTCCTGGGTCGTGCGCCGGCGCCGGTGCTGGAGCCGGAGCTGCGCCACACCTACGGCCTGTACGCCGCCCCCGGCGCGCAGTCGCGGGTGGTCTGGCTGGACGAGGGCGCCTTCCTCGGCCTCGACGTCCGGGACCGCACCACCCTGGTCCGGTCGCGGGCTCCCGAGGGCACGAGGGACCCGGCCTCGAGGGCGCTGTGCCCGGCGGTGCGCACCTGGGCCCACGAGCTGGGTCGCGACCGCGCGGAGCGGGCCCGCGCGCAGGCCGACGGCCACCGGTTCCTCTGGTGGCCCACGCTGCTGGCCGGGCACGAGGGGGCGGTGCTGCGCACGTTCGTGGAGAACGACCGGTCGCCCAGCCGCCACGACGAGGTGCCCGACCGGGTCTGGGACGGCGCCGAGGCGCTCCTGCCCGGGGCCCGCGCGCTGGCCGGGACGTTCCCGTCGCGCAGCGGTCCCAACTGCTTCGGGACGGTGATGGGGGCGGCCGGGGTCGTCGGCGCGGCCGCTGACTGGGTGCTCCAGGACCCGTTCGAGGCCTGGCTGGCCCGCGTCGCGCGCCCCGCCCGCCGGGTGGACGACGCCTCGCCGGGGACGGTGCTGGTCTGGCGGGCCCCGGACGGAGTCGCCCAGCACGCGGCGGTCACCCTCGGCGGCGGCTGGGCGCTCCACAAGCCCTCGCAGGGCTGGATGAGCCCGGTGCAGGTCCTCACCGTCGCCGGGTGCCTCGCGGCGGGCCGGTTCCCGGGCCAGCGCCTGCGTCGGCACCGCCTGGTGGGTCCTAGCGGCTGATCGAGGTGGCCAGGGCGGCGAGGTGGCGCAGGCGGGCGATCTCGGAGTCGAGGAACTCAGGGCCGCCGCGGCGGGCGAAGGCGATCAGCTCGTCGTCGTCGACCGCGCAACCGGCGTACAGCAGGTCACGCAGGCGCTCGGGGACCTCGATGCGCCGGCCGCGCTCGAGGTCGAGGGGCCAGCTGATGTCGTCGGGGATCTCCGAGGGCGCGGCGGGCGAGCCGTGCAGCACGTGGACGCGGCCGCCCTCGCGACGCACGCGCACCGCCCAGTCCACGACGAACGTCGCGGGCAGCAGGTCGACGAGGATGTCGTGGGCGCGGGCGGGGTCGGAGGTCATCGCCTCGACCACCTCGAGGTCGCGGGTCAGGTTGGACCCGGCGCCGTAACGGCTGATCCACAGCACCTCGACGCCCTCGAGCCGCGTGCATGCCGAGATGATGCTGTCGGGCATCACGCCCTGCTCGGCGGCCAGGAAGACGTCGTCCACCGCGCGGCCGTCGTGGCTGCGCTCGACGATCTCGATGGCGTCGATGTTGCCGCCCGCCGAGCCGATCGCCGATGCCAGACGACCCAGGGACCCCGGGACGTCGGGCAGCGAGACCCGCAGCAGGTAGGACATGGCCCTGACCCTAACGGCCCGGTGTTTCGCAGCGGTGTCGTCCCACGGGCGTGGTCCCGACGCCCGCGGTGCCCCGCCGTCCGGGCGCCGTGACGCCCCCCTCTCTAGGCTGAGGCGCATGAGTCGCATCCTCGTCACCGGCGCCACCGGCTTCATCGGCCGCCGCCTGGTGCCCGCCCTGATCGAGCAGGGCCACGACGTCCGGGCGATGACCCGCCACCCCGAGACCTACGACGGCCCCGGCGAGGCGGTCGCGGGCGACATGGACGACCCCGGATCGCTCACGGCACCGCTCGAGGGTGTGGACGCGGCCTACTACCTGGTGCACTCGCTGGACGACGACGACTTCGAGCGCAAGGACGCCGAGGCCGCCAAGGCCTTCGCGGCCGGCGCGGCCCGGGCCGGCGTCCAGCAGATCGTCTACATGGGCGGCCTCGGCGACGACGACCAGGACCTCTCGGCCCACCTGCGCTCGCGCCGCGAGGTCGAGCACCTGCTCGCGGACGCCGGCGTCCCGGTGACCGTGCTGCGCGCGGCCATCGTCGTGGGCCACGGCGGCATCTCGTGGGAGATCACCCGCCAGCTGGTCCACAACCTGCCCGCGATGATCGTCCCGAAGTGGGCCAGCACCAAGACCCAGCCGATCGCGGTCGACGACGTGATCCGCTACCTGGTCGGCGTGCTGTTCGCGGAGAAGGCGATGGGGCAGACCTACGAGATCGGCGGTCCCGACCAGCTGACGTACGTCGACATGCTGCGCGTCGCGGCCAAGATCGACACCGGCCGCACCGTCCCGATCATCCCCGTCCCCGTGCTCTCCCCCGGGCTCTCGAGCCGCTGGCTGGCCCTGGTCACCGACGTCGACGTCACCACCGGGCGCAACCTGATCGACTCGATGGGCGTGGAGGTGCTGGTCAAGGAGCAGCGCATCCGCGACGTCGTCCCCGGCGAGCCGATGGACTACCGCGAGGCGGTCGAGCGGGCGCTGAAGGAGCGGAAGGCCGCGGGCCAGAAGTAGGTCCTACGGGCCGACGCCGAAGATCGCCGGGAGGGCGAACAGCATCGTCACCGACCAGGTCAGGTGGGTGAGGATCGGGGCCAGGATGCCGCCGCTGGCCCGCCGCTGGAGGCCGACCACGAAGCCGAGCACGATCGCGGCGAACCCGAGCATCACGTTACCGGTGGCCAGCGTGGCCACGGTGTAGGCGACGGTGGTGATCAGCACCTGGCGGCGACGGATCGCGGCGTACATCGCCCCGCGGAAGAACAGCTCCTCTGCGATGCCGTTGATGACCGTCACCAGCAGCAGGATCAGCGGGCTGCCCTGCTGGGTGTGCTTGAGCACGTTGCGGATGAACGGCGTCAGGAAGCTGTCGAGGAAGGGCACCGCCTGGATCAGGTAGGCCCCGGCGACGAAGACGAGCGCCAGGAGCGCCCCGATCAGGATCGGCTGCACCACCGGTCGCGGGGCCGCCAGGTCGGGCTCGGCGGGGTGGCCGATGCGGCCCAGGTGGAGCGGACCGGAGGTGAAGGCGCCGACGGTCCAGATCGCCGCGAGCAGCACGGTGGCGGAGTAGAAGAGCGTGGTGTCGGTCGGGTCGATGAACCGCAGCGTGAAGCCGAGAACGACGGCGCCGACCAGCACGACGACCACGCTGACCAGCTGGCGGCGGCGGAAGTCGCGGTCGGACTGGTGGTGGTCGCGCGGGGTCATCTCCCACAGGCTCGAGCGCAGCGTCCCCCGGAACCCCCGCATCGTCATGATCCGACCCTAACGGGCGGTCCCGAAGACCCGGCAGCCACTGGTCGGCAGCCGGGGTCAGGCGGGGGTGACCGGCGGGCGGGCCCGCTCCACCTGCTCCGCGACCGCGACCCCGCCGGGCGTGCCGTCGGCGCGCAGCCCCGCCACCACCCCGGCCACGTCGGCGGCGGACCGGTTCTGGCTCAGCTTGGCCTTGGCCTCGACCCGCTCGACGTGCAGCTCGACGCCCACGATGGCGCGCAGCTGCCCCCGGACGTACGCCGCCGGGGCGTCGTCCACCTCCCAGGGAGCGGCCCGGTCGGCCTCGTGGGCCCGGGTCAGGCGGGTGACCAGGTCGAGCACCCAGTCGGGGTCGTCGTGCACCTCGACCCGGCCGACGAGCTGGACCTGGCTGTAGTTCCAGGTCGGCACGACGCGGCCGTGCTCGGCCTTCGCGGCGTACCAGGAGGGCGAGACGTAGGCCTCGGGGCCGGTGACCACGGCCAGGCCGGGGGCGCCGCCGGTCGCCGCTCCGATCGCGCGCCAGTGGTCGTTGGCGCGCGCCAGGTGGCCCTGGAGCCGGTCGCCGTCCCACAGCACCGGCAGCAGGGTCGCCAGCGGGAACCCGTCGGGGCCGACGGTGACCAGGTGGGCCGACCCGACGGCCGCCACCAGGGCGCGGACCTCGTCCGGGTCCTCGACGGCGTTGGCGCGGGGAACGTACACGGGTCCCACCCTAAGGCGGCCCGAGGTGTCAGGCCGCCCTCGTAGGGTCGGGCGCATGACCTCGGTGATGTGGTTCCGACGTGACCTGCGGCTGCGCGACCACCCGGCGCTGCGCGAGGCGGCCGGCCGCGGCCCGGTCCTGGGCCTGTTCGTGATCGACCCGACCCTGTGGGCCTCGGCGGGCCCGGCACGACGGGCCTGGCTGGCGGCCACCCTGCGCTCCCTGGACGACGCGATGGACGGCCGGCTCTGCCTCCGTCTCGGCGATCCCGCCACGGTCGTGCCGGAGGTGGCCTCCGAGGTCGGGGCCGACTCGGTGCACGTCACCAACGACTCCACGCCCTACTCGGTGGCCCGCGACCGGGCGGTGGTCGAGGCGCTGCCCGAGGGGGTCGAGGGCGTCGCGACCGGGACGCCGTACGCCGTGGCGCCGGGGACGATCCGCAACGGCTCCGGATCGCCGTACAAGGTCTTCACGCCGTTCAGCAAGGCCTGGCGCCAGCACGGCCACGACGACCCCCAGCAGGCGCCCCGCGGCGTCGAGTGGGTGCGGGCCGACAGCGACGAGAAGGTCGCCACGATGCTCGACGAGGCGGTCGAGGGGGCGCCCGAGGGGATGCCGACCGCCGGTGAGGACGCGGCGGCACGTCGGCTGTCCGCGTTCCTGGACGCCGACGTCGCCGACTACGACGACGCCCGCGACGACCCGGGGGCCGACCGGACCTCGCGGATGTCGGCCTACCTCAAGCTCGGCGTGGTCCACCCTCGCCAGCTGCTCGCCAAGCTCGACGGGCGCACGGGCGCCGGGCCGCACACCTGGGAGACCGAGCTGTGCTGGCGCGACTTCTACGCCGACGTGCTGCACACCAACCCCGACTCGGCCTGGCACGACCTGAACCCGGTCGCCGGGCTGACCTACGACGACCCGCAGGACGCGATCGAGGCCTGGAAGCAGGGCCGCACCGGCTTCCCGATCGTCGACGCCGGCATGCGCCAGCTCCTCCACGAGGGCTGGATGCACAACCGGGTCCGGATGATCACCGCGAGCTTCCTGACCAAGGACCTGCACGTGTGGTGGCCGGTGGGGGCCCGGCACTTCCTCGACCACCTGGTCGACGGCGACATCGCCTCGAACAACCACGGCTGGCAGTGGGTCGCCGGCACCGGCACCGACGCCTCGCCGTACTTCCGCGTCTTCAACCCGATCACCCAGGGCCTGAAGTTCGACGCCGCCGGCGACTACGTGCGCCGCTGGATCCCCGAGCTGGCCCACCTGTCGGGCAAGAAGGTCCACGAGCCGTGGGACGCCGAGGACGGCTACGCCCAGGACTACCCGCGCCGGATCGTGGACCACGCCGAGGAGCGCAAGATCACCCTCGACCGCTACCAGCGCGGCAAGGACTGAGCCACCCGCGAGGCCCCGGACCGGGTGCCCTTGACGGTCCTGCCCCGACGCGGTCTGGTGATCGTGGACTCACCCGGGTGTCTGTCACGCGTTCCGGGGGTACGACGGCCCCAGACAGCGATACTTTGATCGATCTAATCCGGATCGATCCGGCACAGCACGCCCCCTCTCAGCATCAAGGAGCACACGTGGAGATCTGGCCCGGCAAGGCCTACCCGCTCGGCGCGACGTTCGACGGCAGCGGCACCAACTTCGCCCTCTTCAGCGAGGTCGCCGAGCGCGTCGAGCTCTGCCTGGTCGAGGTCGACCGCAACGGCGGGTTCTCCGAGACCCGCCTGGAGATGACCGAGGTCGACGCCTACGTGTGGCACTGCTACCTGCCCACGGTGCAGCCCGGACAGCGCTACGGCTACCGCGTGCACGGCCCCTGGGACCCCGCGAACGGCCTGCGGTGCAACCCGAACAAGCTGCTGCTCGACCCCTACGCCAAGGCCACCGCCGGCGAGATCGACTGGGACCCCTCGGTCTTCGGCTACGACTTCGAGGACCCCGAGTCCCGCAACGACGCCGACTCGGGCCCGCACATGACCCACGGCGTGGTGATCAACCCGTTCTTCGACTGGGAGGGCGACCGCCCGCTGACGATCCCCTACAACGAGAGCGTCATCTACGAGGCCCACGTCAAGGGCCTGACCCAGCAGCACCCGGGGGTCCCCGAGGAGATGCGCGGCACGTACGCCGGCCTGGCGCACCCCGCGATCACCGAGCACCTCAAGCGCCTCGGCGTGACGGCCATCGAGCTGATGCCGGTCCACCAGTTCGTGCAGGACAACACCCTGCTCGAGAAGGGCCTGCGCAACTACTGGGGCTACAACACCCTGGCCTTCCTGGCGCCGCACGCCGACTACGCCTCCCACGGCGAGCACGGCCAGCAGGTGCAGGAGTTCAAGTCGATGGTGAAGTCGATGCACGCCGCCGGCATCGAGGTCATCCTCGACGTGGTCTACAACCACACCGCCGAGGGCAACCACCTCGGCCCGACGCTGAGCTTCAAGGGCATCGACAACCCGGCGTACTACCGCCTGGTCGACGACGACCAGCAGTACTACATGGACTACACGGGCACCGGCAACACCCTCAACGTGCGCCACCCGCACTCGCTCCAGCTGATCATGGACTCGCTGCGCTACTGGGTCACCGAGATGCACGTCGACGGCTTCCGCTTCGACCTCGCCGCCGCCCTGGCCCGCGAGTTCTACGACGTGGACCGGCTCGCGACCTTCTTCGAGCTCGTGCAGCAGGACCCGGTCGTGAGCCAGGTCAAGCTGATCGCCGAGCCCTGGGACGTCGGCCCCGGCGGCTACCAGGTCGGCAACTTCCCGCCCCAGTGGACCGAGTGGAACGGCGCCTACCGCGACGACGTCCGCGACTTCTGGCGCGGCGAGCCCGACCTCGGTGCCTTCGCCTCGCGCCTGGCCGGCTCCTCGGAGCTCTACGAGAACTCCGGCCGCCGCCCCTTCGCCTCCATCAACTTCGTCACCGCCCACGACGGCTTCACGCTCAAGGACCTGGTGTCCTACAACGAGAAGCACAACGACGCCAACGGCGAGGACAACAACGACGGCGAGAGCCACAACCGGTCCTGGAACCACGGCGCCGAGGGCCCGACCGAGGACGAGGCGGTCCGCGCGCTGCGGGCCCGCGACCAGCGCAACGTGCTGGCCACGCTGCTGCTGAGCCAGGGCGTGCCGATGATCCTGCACGGCGACGAGATGGGCCGCACCCAGGACGGCAACAACAACACCTACGCCCAGGACTCCGAGATCTCCTGGATGGACTGGGACACCGCCGACCAGCCGCTGACCGACTTCACCGCCGCCCTGGTGCGGCTGCGCCTGAAGCACCCGACCTTCCGCCGCAAGCAGTTCTTCACCGGCGAGGCCGTCAAGGACGGGGAGCGCCTGGACGACATCGTCTGGCTGCACCCCGACGGCCGCGTGATGGAGGACGACGACTGGAACGCCGGCGGTCGCAGCCTCGGGATGTACCTCAACGGCCACGGCATCGAGGGCCGCGACTCCCGCGGCAACCCGATCGTCGACGACGACTTCCTGCTGTTCTTCAACGTCGGCGAGGCCGTCGAGCTCACCCTCCCGCCCCAGGAGTACGCCGACGGCTGGGACGTCGTGGTCGACACCGGCGGCGTCGCCGACAACGGGCGCAGCTACGTGGCCGGCGACCGGGTGACGCTCGAGGAGCGCTCGGTGCTGGTGCTGCGCGAGCACAACGAGCCCGAGCGCGAGCCCGACCACTCGGTGGCCGCCTCGCTGGCCGTGCAGGGTGGCGGCGCCAGCAACATCGACACCAGCCCGGGCGCGCCCCTGTCGGGACCGGGAGCCCGGCGGTGAAGGTCCCGGCCAGCACCTACCGCCTCCAGGTCACCCGCGACTTCGACCTGCACGAGGCGGCCCGGCGGCTGCCCTACCTGCACGACCTCGGCGTCGACTGGGTCTACCTCTCGCCGCTGCTGGAGGCCGAGCCGGGCAGCGACCACGGCTACGACGTGGTCGACCCCACCCGGGTCGACGCCTCCCGCGGGGGTCCCGAGGGGCTGGCCGCGGTCTCGGCGGAGGCCCGGCGGCTCGGGATGGGCGTGCTGGTCGACATCGTCCCCAACCACGTCGGGGTGGCCACGCCCGCGGTCAACCCGTGGTGGTGGGACCTGCTCACCCACGGGCCCGCGTCGGCGTACGCCCCGGTCTTCGACGTCGACTGGGACTACGGCAACGGCAAGGTGCGCGTGCCCGTCCTGGGCGACGACGACCTGCCCGACACCACCGGCCGGATCGGGCACCTGTCGCTCGTGGAGAGCGGCGACGGCCACGAGCTGCGCTACCACGACAACCGGTTCCCGGTGGCGCCCGGCAGCGTGGAGGAGGGCGACGCGGCCGAGGTCGTGCACGGCCGGCAGCACTACGAGCTCGTCGGCTGGCGCCGCGCCGACTCCGAGCTGAACTACCGCCGCTTCTTCACCGTCACCACCCTGGCCGGCGTACGGGTGGAGAACCCCGAGGTCTTTGCGCTGGCGCACACGGAGGTGCGGCGCTGGTTCGAGGAGGACCTCGTCGACGGCCTGCGGGTCGACCACCCCGACGGCCTGCGCGACCCCGAGGGCTACCTGGAGCACCTGGCCGGGCTGACCTCGGGCGCCTGGGTGCTGGTGGAGAAGATCCTGGAGCCCGGCGAGGAGCTCCCCCGCGACTGGGCGATGGACGGCACGACCGGGTACGACGTGCTCGGCCTGCTCGACCGGGTGCTCACCGACCCGGCCGGCGAGGGACCGCTGACCGCGCTCGACGCGCGGCTGCGCGGCCTCCCGGGCACCGACGGTGACTGGGAGGCGCTCGTGCACCGGCAGAAGCGCGCCGTGGCCGACGGGAGCCTGCGGGCCGAGACCCGCCGCATCGTGCGCGAGCTGCCCGACCTGCTGCCCCACCCCCACGAGGTGCTCGAGGACGCGGTCGCCGAGGTGCTGGCCTGCTTCGGGGTCTACCGCTCCTACCTCCCGCGGGGCCGCGAGCACCTCGACGCCGCGGTCGCGGCGGCGCGCACCTCGCGCCCGGACCTGGTCGACGCCCTCGACGACGTCGTCCACGTGCTCGCCGACCCGGAGTCGCGGGCCGCCCGCCGGTTCCAGCAGACCAGCGGCATGGTGATGGCCAAGGGCGTCGAGGACAGCAGCTTCTACCTGTGGTCGCGCCTGACCTCCCACAACGAGGTCGGGGCCGACCCCGGCACCTGGTCGGTCACCCCCGCGGCGTTCCACGAGGCGATGGCCACCCGCCAGGCCGAGTGGCCGCGGGCGATGACGACGCTGACCACCCACGACACCAAGCGCGGCGAGGACACCCGGGCCCGGATCGCCGTGCTGGCCGAGGTGCCCGAGCGCTGGGAGCAGAGCCTGACCCGGCTGCTGGCGCTCTCCCCCGTGCCCGACGAGGGGTTCGGCAACCTGCTGTGGCAGGCCGTCGTGGGCGCCTGGCCCGCCGGGGGCGCCGACGCTCCCGACCTGCGCGAGCGGCTGCACGCCTACGCCGAGAAGGCGATGCGCGAGGCCGGCGACCGGACCACGTGGACCGACCCCGACGAGGACTACGAGCGGGCCGTGCACGCCGCGGTCGACGCCGCCCTGGACGACGAGGAGGCCCACGCGCTGGTGACCGCGCTGGTGGCCGACCTCGCCGACGCCGGGTGGAGCAACGCCCTGGGGGCCAAGCTGCTGGCGATCACGCTGCCGGGCGTCGTCGACGTCTACCAGGGCAGCGAGCTGTGGGAGCAGAGCCTGGTCGACCCCGACAACCGGCGGCCCGTGGACCTCGACGCGCGCGCCGCGCTGCTCGGGTCGCTGACCGGCGCCCCGGCCCGACCGAGCGGTCCCGACGACGACGGGCTGGCCAAGCTGTGGGTCGTCTCGACGGCGCTGCGGCTGCGACGCGACCGGGCCGACCTGTTCTCGGCGTACGACGCACTGGAGGCGGTGGGCCCCGCCGCCGACCACGTGCTCGCCTTCGACCGCGGCGGTGCGGTCACCGTGGCCACCCGGCTGCCGCACCGCCTGGCCGCCTCCGGCTGGGACGGCACGACGCTCGACCTGCCCGCGGGCACCTGGCGCGACGTGCTGGGCTCTGCGACCGGCCTGCAGGGCTCGGTCGCGCTGGAGGAGCTGCTGGGCGGGCTGCCCGTGGCGCTGCTGGTGAGGGAGGACTGATGAGCGGTCTGACGGACCTCGGGGCGCACGGGCGCTTCGACGTGTGGGCCCCCGACGCCGCGCGGGTGCGGCTGAGTGTCGTCACCGCGGGCGGCCCGGAGCGGGTGCTCGCCATGGAGCAGGGCGACGGCGGCTGGTGGTCGCCGACCGAGCCGGTGCTGGGCGACTCCGACGACTGGGTCGACTACGGCTACCTCGTCGACGACGACGAGACCCCCAAGCCCGACCCGCGCTCGACCTGGCAGCCCGAGGGCGTGCACGCGCGCTCGCGCACCTTCGACGCCGGCGACTTCGCCTGGACCGACCAGGCCTGGACCGGTCGCCAGCTCGCCGGGTCGGTCGTCTACGAGCTGCACCTGGGCACGTTCACCCCCGAGGGCACCCTCGACGCCGCGATCGAGCGGCTCCCGCACCTGGTGGACCTCGGCGTCGACCTGGTCGAGCTGCTGCCCGTCAACGCGGTCAACGGCACCCACAACTGGGGCTACGACGGCGTCCTCTGGTACGCCGTCCACGAGCCGTACGGCGGCCCCGCGGCGTACCAGCGCTTCGTCGACGCCGCCCACGCCGCCGGCCTCGGCGTCGTGCAGGACGTGGTCTACAACCACCTCGGGCCGTCGGGGAACTACCTGCCGGTCTTCGGGCCCTACCTGCACGCGACCGGCCAGAACAGCTGGGGCAGCTCGCTGAACCTCGACGGCGAGGGCAGCCACGAGGTGCGGCGCTACGTGCTGGACAACGTGCGGATGTGGCTGGAGGACTACCACGTCGACGCGCTGCGCCTGGACGCCGTGCACGCCCTGGCCGACACCTCGATCACCCACCTGCTCGAGGAGATGGCCGTCGAGGTCGCGGCGCTCTCGGCCCACCTGCGCCGACCGCTCACCCTGATCGCGGAGAGCGACCTCAACGACGCCCGGATGATCACCCCGCGCGAGGCCGGCGGCCGCGGGCTCGACGGCCAGTGGAGCGACGACTTCCACCACGCGGTGCACGTCGCGCTGACCGGGGAGACGGCCGGCTACTACGCCGACTTCGAGCCGCTCTCGGCGCTGGCCAAGGTGCTCGAGCGCGGCTTCTTCCACGACGGCACGTGGTCGTCGTTCCGCGGGCGGCCGCACGGCCGCCCCGTCGACACCGCCGCGATGCCGACGTGGCGCCTGGTGGTCTGCAACCAGAACCACGACCAGGTCGGCAACCGCGCCACCGGTGACCGGCTCGCCGCCAGCCTCGACGACGACCAGCTCGTGTGCGCGGCGCTGCTGACGCTGGCCGGGCCGTTCACGCCGATGCTGTTCATGGGCGAGGAGTGGGCGGCGTCCTCGCCGTTCCAGTTCTTCACCTCCCACCCCGAGCCGGAGCTGGCCGACGCGGTACGCAACGGCCGGCGCGCGGAGTTCGCCACCCACGGCTGGGGCGACCAGGAGGTGCCGGACCCGCAGGACCCCGCCACCTTCGAGAGGTCGAAGCTCGACTGGGACGAGGTCGCGACCGGTCGCCACGCGGTGGTGCTGGCGGCGTACCAGGAGCTCGGCCGGCTGCGCCGCGCCCTGCCCGCGCTCACCGACCCGGCGTTCACGTCCGTGTCGGCGACCGTCGAGGGCCGCGTGCTCGTCGTACGCCGGGGCGACCTGGTGCTGGCCGTCAACGTCGGCGAGTCGTCCGCCTCGGTGGCGCTCGACGAGCCCGGGGTGGTGCTGTTCACCACCCCGACCCCCGCGGTCCTCGACGGCTCGACCCTCACCCTGCCCGCCCACGCCGGCGTGCTCGTGGGTCCTGCCTGAGGGCAGGTTCCGCGGGTGCGGCCGGCGGGGAGGGGCCCAGCGCGTGCGAGACCCACACATTTGTGTAGCGGTTGCAGCTGTCGGAGGCCGAACCTGCTGCATCTCCTACACAAAAGTGTGGGGATTGCGTCGGGGCACAACGTCCTGCTCGCCTGACCGACACATTTGTGTAGCAGTTGCAGCCGTCGGAGGCCGAACCTGCTGCATCTCCTACACAAAAGTGTGGGCGTCGCGCCCCAGCGGGCCCGACCCCACCCCCGACCCCGGAGGCCGTACGCCGGGTCAGCCGCCGAGCAGCGTGCTGAAGTCCGGGACGTCACCGAAGGGGTCGTCGCGGTGCAGGGCGGGGCGGGAGGCGATGGCGTCGGCGAGCTGGGCGGCCGCGCGGTCGACCCGCTGGCGCAGGGCGGTCCCGCTCTCGGTGCTGCCCCAGTCCTCGCTCGCGGCGAAGACCGAGGTCGGCACGACGACGGCGCGCAGGTAGCTGAACAGCGGACGCAGGGCGTGCTCGAGCACCAGCGAGTGCCGGGCCGTGCCGGCCGTGGCGGCGACCAGGACCGGGGTGTCCTCGAGCGTCCCGGGCTCCAGGACGTCGAAGAAGGTCTTGAACAGGCCCGAGAAGGACCCGCTGAAGACCGGCGTCACGGCGATCAGACCGTCGGCCGAGGCCACCGCCTCCTGCGCCGCGGCGAGGTCGCCGGTGGCGAAGCCGGTGAGCAGGGCGTCGGTGACGGCGTGGGCGAGGGGTCGCAGCTCGACCACCTCGACCTCCACCCCGCCGCGGCCCGCCAGGGCATCGACCGTCGCCGAGGCGAGCAGGTCGGCCAGCAGCCGGGTCGACGAGGGCTCGGAGAGACCGGCCGTCACGACCACGACCCGACGGGCCGGCGCGGGTCGCGCGGGGTCGACCAGGGTCGGGCGGGTCATGCCGCCACCTCCGACCCGGTCTCCTTGCGGAGCTCGGCCACGACCTCCCCGAGCAGGTCGAGCTGGTGCAGCACGGTGCTCAGCGGCAGCCCGGCGTGGTCGACCAGGAAGAGCTGGCGCTGGTAGTCGCCGGCGTACTCCCGGAAGGACAGCGTGCGCTCCACGACCTCCGCGGGCGTGCCGACGGTCAGGGGCGTCTGGCGGGTGAAGTCCTCCAGCGACGGGCCGTGGCCGTAGACGGGGGCGTTGTCGAAGTACGGGCGGAACTCCTTGACCGCCTGCTCCTTCGTGCGGGCCAGGTAGACCTGCCCGCCGAGCCCGACGATCGCGTCCTCGGCCCGGCCGTGGCCGTGGTGCTCGAAGCGCTGCCGGTAGAACTGCACCATCCGCGCGGTGTGCGAGGCGGGCCAGAAGATGTGGTTGGAGAAGAACCCGTCGCCGTAGTACGCCGCCTGCTCCGCGATCTCGGGGCTGCGGATCGAGCCGTGCCAGACGAACGGCGCCTGGCCGTCGAGGGGACGGGGCGTGGAGGTGAAGCCCTGGAGGGGCGTGCGGAACGTGCCCTCCCAGTCGACGTTCTCCTCGCGCCACAGGCGGTGCAGGAGGGCGTAGTTCTCGACCGCCAGGGAGATGCCGTCGCGGATGTCCTTGCCGAACCAGGGGTAGACCGGGCCGGTGTTGCCGCGGCCGAGCATGAGGTCCATCCGGCCGTCGACGAGGTGCTGGAGGTAGGCGTAGTCCTGGGCGATCCGCACCGGGTCGTTGGTGGTGATCAGCGTGGTCGAGGTGGACAGCTTGATCCGCTCGGTCACCGCACCGATGTGGGCCAGCAGCACGGTCGGGTTGGCGGGCGCCGCGAAGGGCGGGTTGTGGTGCTCGCCGGTGGCGAAGACGTCGAGCCCGACCTCCTCGGCCTTCTTCGCGATCGCGACGGTGGCCTTGATGCGCTCGTGCTCGGTCGGCGTACGACCCGTGGTGGGGTCGGTCGTGACGTCGCCGACGGTGAAGATGCCGAACTCCATGCTGCGCCTCCGTGCTGTGGTAGTTGAGGGGTCAACTACGTGACACGTCACTTTATTCCACCGGGCCGGCGTGGCGCCACGGTTCGGCGGACGCGCGCGGGTGACCTCGGTCTCGCCCGGGGTCTGGCCGGGGTCCCGCTGGTGCCTAGCCTGGGGTCGTGACCACACGACCGACCTGGCCCGTGCACACCGAGCGGCTCCTGCTGCGCCCCCCGGAGGACGCCGACGTCGAGCGCCTGCTGTCCTTCCGCACCCGTCCCGAGGTGACGCACTGGCTGATCCGGCCACGCATCGACCCGACGACGTACGCCGCCGAGCTGCTGCGCGCGACCCGCGAGGGTGACGACCACGACGTCGTGGCGGTCCTGGGCGAGGAGATCGTCGGGACCGGGTGGCTGGGGGTGCGCGACGGCCTGGTGCAGGACGTCGGCGCGACGGACCTGCCGCGCGAGGGCCGCCTGGGCTACGCCCTGGACCCGGCGTACGTCGGTCGCGGCCTGGCCACCGAGATGGCCCGGGCCCTGCTCGACGTGGCGTTCGGGCAGCTGGGGCTGCGACGGGTCACGGCCGGCTGCTACGCCGACAACCTCGCCTCCTGGCGCGTCATGGAGAAGCTGGGGATGCGCCGCGAGCAGCACGGCGTGGCCGACTCCTGGCACGCCGAGCTCGGCTGGGTCGACGGCTTCACCTACGCCGTGCTGCGCGAGGAGTGGCCGACCGGCCGCTAGGAGGCGGCGCCGGGGTCCAGGAAGCCGTCGGGGACGGCCGTGACGCGGGGGAACCGGGACCGCCGCTCGACCTCGTTGAGGTCGAGGTGGTTGCGCATGTACAGCTGCCGCCCGTCGTACGGCGGGTTGTACTCCCACGGCGTCACCGTGCCCTGGCGCAGGGCGTGGCCGATCAGCCGACGGCGCGCCTGGTCGGCCAGCACGTCGGCGTGCACCGCGTCGAGGTCCCAGCGCTCGTCGACCTCGGCCCGCAGCTCGCGCACCTGCCGCGAGAAGTGCGGGTCGGTGGCCAGGTTGACCCGCTCGTCGGGGTCGGCGGCGAGGTCGTAGAGCTGGTCGGGGTCGACCGGGGAGTGCACGAACTTCCAGGACCCGCGGCGGATCATCACGATCGGCGCGATCGCCCCCTCCCCCATGTACTCCCCGACGACCTCGCGCTCCACCGGTTCGGCGCCCTCGACCGGCCGCCCCGACGGGTCGCGGCACAGGTCGAGCAGGGAGCGGCCCGGGAGCGGGTCGGTCGGCTGGGGCACCCCGTCGCCGGCCAGCTCCACCAACGTGGGCAGCAGGTCGACCAGGGAGACCGGAGCGGCGACCCGGCCCGGCGCGAAGCGCGCGGGGTTGTGCACGATCAGCGGCACCCGGGCGGAGCCCTCGAAGAAGTTCATCTTGTACCAGAGCCCACGCTCGCCGAGCATGTCGCCGTGGTCGGCCAGCACGATCACGACGGTGTCGTCCGCGACGCCCAGGCCGTCGAGCGTCGAGGTCAGCCGGTCGGTCCACTCGTCGAGGTAGGTCAGGTTGCCGTAGTAGGCCCGGCGGGCCCGGCGCACGTCCCGGTCGGTGATCTCGACGTCCTCCATCGCGCTGACGTGGCGCAGCCGCGCGGTGTGCGGGTCGAGCTCGACGTCCCCGGCGGCGATGCGGGGGAGCGGGATGTCGACCCCGTCGTAGGCGTCCCAGAACCGCTTGCGGGTGACGTAGGGGTCGTGGGGGTGGGTGAAGGAGACCACCAGCATCCACGGCCGCTCGTCCTCGTCGCGGGCGAGCTCGTGCAGCGCACGCACGCCGGAGTGGCCGACCTCGTCGTCGAAGAGCAGCTGGTTGGTCACCTCGGCGACCCCGGCCTGGGTCACGGCGTCCATGTTGTGGAACCACCAGTCGACCCGCTCGTCGGGCTGGAGCCAGTCGGGCGTCCAGCCGAAGTCGGCGGGGTAGATGTCGGTCGTGCGCCGCTCCTCGAAGCCGTGCAGCTGGTCCGGCCCGACGAAGTGCATCTTGCCGTCGAGCACGGTGCGGTAGCCGGCCGAGCGCAGGTGGTGGGCGAAGGTCGGCACCGTGCTGGCGAGGTACGCCGCGTTGTCGTAGCCGCGGGTGGCCGACGGCAGCTGGCCGGTCATGAAGCAGTAGCGCGCCGGGGTGCACAGCGGGCTGTTGGAGTACGCCGCGTCGAAGACCACCCCGGTGCGGGCCAGCCGGTCGATCGTGGGCGTCTTGACGGTCCGGTTGCCGTAGCAGCCGAGGGCTTCGGGGGCGACCTGGTCGAACATCACGACCAGGACGTTGGGTCGTTGCGGCGAAGCCGCGTCCTGCTGCACGGTCACCTCCGCAGTGTGGGGCCCGACCCCGCCCGGGCGCTACCCCACGAAGGCACCATCCGGTGCGGCGGCCAGCGCGGAGCGGAGCCGCTCGCGCAGACCGCTGGCGCGCTGGACCTCGCGGCCCACCGCCGCCCGGATCGAGGCCTCGGTGCCGACGATCCGCACCCGCTCCTGGGCGCGGGTGACCGCGGTGTAGAACAGCTCGCGGGTCAGCAGCCGGGACTCCTCGTCGGGCAGCACGACGCTGACCGTGCCGGCCTGGGAGCCCTGGGACTTGTGGACGGTCATCGCGTGCACCGTCTCGACCCCCGACAGCCGGGTGGTGGCGAACTCGCGCAGCCGCGACCCGACCCGCACGACGACCCGCAGGCGCCCGTCGGGGAGCCGGACGCAGGCCCCCATGTCGCCGTTGTTGAGCAGCTGGTCGTAGTCGTTGGCGGTGACCAGGATCGGGCGACCGGCGTACCACTCGTCGTAGTGGGTGACGCCCGTGCGCTCGGCGACCAGCCGCTCGACCTGGCGGTTCCACCCGGTCACGCCGTAGGGGCCCTCGCGGTGGGCGCACAGCAGCCGGTGCTCGGCGAGCACGTCGAGGGCGTCGTCCTCGCGGCCCTCCTCGGCGGCGAGCCGGAGCCGGGTGGCGACGTCGGCGACCTGCGCCCGGAACGTCGTCATCTGCTCCTCGTCGTCGGCCTCGACGTGGACGACCTCGTCGGAGCCCGCGCCCAGCTCGGCCATCACCGCATCGCCGTCGCCCTCGCGCAGCGCCTGTGCCAGCCGCCCGATGTGCTCGCCGAACCGGTGGGTGTGCAGCAGCGAGCTGACCGGGGAGTCGGCCACCCCGTCGAAGCCGGCCACCAGGTCGGCCAGCACCGCCCCGGCCTCGACCGAGGCGAGCTGGTCGGGGTCGCCGACCAGGACGAGCCGGGCGTCGGGACGGACCGCCTCGAGCAGGCGGGCCATCATCGTCAGGGAGACCATCGAGGTCTCGTCGACCACGATCACGTCGTGCGGCAGCCGGTTGGCGCGGTGGTGCCGGAACCGGACGCTGCTGTCGGGGCGCCACCCGAGCAGCCGGTGCAGGGTGGAGCTGCCCAGGCCGGCCAGGCGCTGCTGGTCGACCGGCTCG
The DNA here is from genome assembly GCF_054778395.1 of Nocardioides korecus. Lineage (NCBI taxonomy): Bacteria > Bacillati > Actinomycetota > Actinomycetes > Propionibacteriales > Nocardioidaceae > Nocardioides > Nocardioides korecus. Next base: position 174,131 of record NZ_BAAGZO010000001.1, read on the forward strand.
AGGCGGGTGGTGGCCTCCTGCACCGCCTCCTCGAGGCGGGCCGCCGCCTTGCCCGTCGGGGCGCTGAGGGCCATCCGCGGCGGCTGGCCGTGGGTGCGCTCGTGCTGCTCGGCGACCAGGGCGAGGAGGCCGGCGACGGTGGTGGTCTTGCCGGTGCCCGGGCCGCCGGTGAGCACGGTCGTCCAGCGGGTGGCGGCCGAGCGCACGGCGGCGCGCTGCTCGTCGTACCCCGCGGAGGGGAACACCCGCAGCACCCCCGCGTCGAGCAGCGACTCGTCGAGCTCGGGCGGGGGGCGGCGCAGCCGGGTGACGAGGTCGTCGCAGACCTGGCCCTCCTCGCGCCAGTAGCGGTCGAGGTAGAGCCGGGTGCCCACCAGCCGCAGCAGCTCCTGGGCGACCAGGGGGCTGGCGGCCACGGCCGCGACCCAGCCGGCCGGCTCGGGCCAGGGCAGCGGGTCGTCGTGCTCCAGCGGGAGCTCGCTGATCGAGGCGAGGTCGACGCAGACCGAGCCGGCCCGGACCGCCCGGACGGCCAGGGCCGCGGCCAGCAGCACCCGCTCGTCGGCCTCGCCGAGGAGGCCGCCCAGCCGGGTGGCGACGTGGACGTCGGCGGCCACCAGCACCTCGCCGACGTTGAAGGTGTGCAGCAGACCGGTGGCGCCCAGGGCCAGCCGGTGGTCGCGGGGGTCCTCGATCACGCGGTCCTCCCGGTGACGTGCAGGCCCGCGAGCAGGTCGGAGAGCTCGACGACCAGCGCCGCCGGGGGCTGCCAGGCGAACACCCCGCACGGCTGCCCGTCGACCTCGGGGGTCTCGGGTCCGCACATGCCGCGCACGTAGAGGTACAGGATGCCGCCCAGGTGCACGCCCGCGTCGTACGCCGACCCCAGTCGCCACCGCAGGTAGCGGTGCAGCACGACGGAGTAGAGCAGCGCCTGGAGCGGGTAGTGGCTGTGCAGCATCGCCTCGGTCATCAGGGCCGGGGTGTAGTCGAGGGCGCTGAGCGGCTCGCCCACCCCGGCGAGGCGGTCACCCAGCCGGTTGGTCTTGTAGTCGACGACCAGGAACCGCCCGTCGACGCGCAGGACGACGTCGATCGAGCCGCTGAGGTAGCCGCGCAGGGCCTGCTCGCCGAGCGACGGCGACTCCAGCCGGTCGGCGTAGGCCCTCATGGGGTCGGCCGGGTCGAGGTGGGCGCGCAGGCTCGCCGCCATCGCCCGCAGGGGCACCTCGCCGAGGGGGTGCTCGCCCCCGGCCAGCGGGAACTCGAAGTCGAGCTCGCGCAGCCGGTCGCCCAGACCGATCTCGGCCAGGGTGCGTCCGCTCGCCAGCGGCCCCAGCGAGGTGTGCTGCATCGGCAGCAGGGCCTCGGCGATGGCGTCGGTGGGCGCGTCGACCGACCACCAGCGGCGCTGCTCGACCACCCGGGCCGTCAGCTCGGCCAGCAGGTCCGGGGCCTGGGGGTCGGCGTGCTCCAGGACCCCGTGCACCAGGGAGCCGAACGTCGCCCCGGCGGGCAGTCCGTCCATCGGCGAGGGCAGGTCGCCGACCCGATCAGGCGTCGGTGGGGCCACCACGGCCGCGACGTCGTCCTCGGGCCCCGCGACCTCGTCGACCGTCCCCTCCACCTCGGGCTCGCTGTCGACACCGGCGGTGCTGCGCTGCTCCTCGGCCCGGATCAGCCCGGAGTAGGACGTCCGGCGCCACTCCGTGTCGACCTCGCGGTCGAACCGACGCACCGACAGGGCGGGGGGAGCTCCCCGGGGCGGCACCGGAGCGGCGCGGCGCAGCACCGAGGCCTCCAGGTGGAGGGCGCCGTGCTGCTGCCACTGCGAGAGCCGCGCCAGGGCGTCGGCCTCGCTCGGGACCGGGACGAAGTCGGGCGCGCCGCCCGCGCCCGGCTCACGGCCCATCAGCAGGCGGGTCAGGCCCGCGTTGCCGGCGTCGGCGGTCGCGCCCCACCACACCACGACCTGCGACTGGGCCCGGGTGAGCGCGACGTAGGTCAGGCGCAGCTCCTCCCCGGCCGCCTCCGCCTTGGCCTGCGCGGTGTGCCGGGACCCGGGTCCGCCGACGTCCAGGGTGCGACGGCGCGACTCGTCGTGGAACAGCGGGACCGTCTCCTGGGGCACCCACTTGTTGAAGACCAGGGGCAGGTGGACCACGGGGTACTGCAGGCCCTTGCTGGCGTGGATGGTCACGAGCTGCACGGCGTGGGCGTCGGTGTCCAGGCGCCGGGTGCGCTCCCTGCTGTCCACGGCCGCCCGGCGCTCGCTGCGCAGCCACTCAAGGAGGCCGGGGAGGCCGAGCCGCTCGCGGTGGGAGACCTCGTGCAGGACCTGCCCCAGGTGCGTCAGGTCGGTCAGGAGCCGCTCGCCGTCGGGACGGGCCAGCACCCGCGCAGCGAGGCCGTCGGTGACGACCGCCTCGTGCACGGCGGCGATGCCGCGGGCCCGCGCGAGGTCGAGCCAGCGGCGCACGCGCTCGGCGGTGCGGTCGGTGAGGTCCTCGCCCCCCGCGTCCAGCTCCTCGGCGGTGTGGCCGACGAAGGGGGTCAGCGCCACGGCGCGCACGCGACCGGGGCGGTGCGGCTGGTCGAGGGCCTCCAGGAGGGTCAGCCAGGCGGTGCCGGCCTCGGTGAGCAGGACGCTGCTGCCGCCGCTGACCACCGAGGGGATGCCGCGCTCGGCCAGGGCCGCCTGGAACAGGGCGGCGTGGTTCAGGCTGTAGATCAGCACCGCGACGTCGCCGGCCCCCACCGGCCGGGCACCGTCGGCGCCCTCGAAGGTCGCGCCGGAGGTCAGCAGCCGCGCCACGTCGTCGGCGAGGTCCTGGGCGATGTGCTCCCGCGCCGCTCCGATCGGGATCGTGCCCGACCGGGTCAGGCTGAAGTCCTCGCCGCGCAGCACCCGCACGCGCACCGGCGCGGGCTCGGGGGCGCCCCGGAGGCGGGTGCCGGCGTGCGACGCCTCCACCGGCCGTACGCCGATGCGGTCGTCGCCGAGCGTCGCGCCCCCCAGCAGGCGGCCGAGCGCGTCGACCAGGGGCCCGTCGCTGCGCCAGTTGACCGCGAGCGTGCGCCGGGAGGCCGCGCCGTCGGCCGCCTCGAGGTAGGTCACCACGTCACCGCCGCGGAAGGCGTAGATGGCCTGCTTGGGGTCCCCGATCAGGACCATCGTCGCGTGACCGCTGAAGGCTCGGTCCAGGACCGCCCACTGCACCGGGTCGGTGTCCTGGAACTCGTCGACGAGCACGATCCGCCACCGCTGCCGCATCCGCTCCCGGGCCGGGGAGCCCTCGGCCTCGAGCGCGGCCGCGAGCCGGCTCAGCAGGTCGTCGTAGGACAGCACGCCGCGCAGCCGCTTGCGCCGGTCGACCTCCGCGCGCACGGTGCGGGCGAACGAGGCGCGCAGGTCCCGCGCGGTGCCGGGGTCGGTCGCCGCGATCGCGGCCTGCGGGTCGCGGACGACCGCGCGCGCCAGGGCCAGGGCCTCGTCGCGCTTGAAGGGCGGGGCGCCGGTGCCGTGGCCGAAGGAGCGCAGGTAGACGTCGTCGACGACCTCGACCACCAGCTCGTCGAGGTTGTCGACCAGCTCGGCGCCCGAGTCGGTGTCGCCGGCCACCCCGAGCGAGCGCAGGACCAGCTGGCAGAACTGGTGGGTGGTGGCGATGGTGGCCGAGTCGAAGTCGGCCAGGGCTGCCCGCACCCGGGCCCGACGCCGGGCGACCTCGGCGTCGGGGACCCGGGCCAGCAGCCCGCAGACGTCGTCGCGGGAGCGGGCGGCCACGGGGTCGGCGAGCGCACGCTCGGCGGCCACCAGCTGCTCGCGCACTCGCTCGCGCAACTCCTGGCTGGCGGCCCGGCCGAAGGTGATGACCAGCATCTCCTCCAGCCGCGCGTGGCCCTCGGCGACGTAGCGCGCCACCAGCGCACCCACGGCGTGGGTCTTGCCGGTGCCGGCGCTGGCCTCGAGCAGCGTGGTGCCGCTCGGCAGGTCGCCCAGCAGGTCGAAGGCGGCCGGGTCCACGGTGGCCGGGTCGACGGGGATCGGCTGCTCCATCAGCGGGCCCTCTCCATCAGCGGCACCCAGAGCCGGCACGCCAGGGCACCCAGCCGGGTGGCCTGGTCGGCCACCTCCTCGCCGGGGCGCGGACGGGCGGCGAGCAGCGTCTCGAGCGGGGCGCCGGGGCCCCAGACGTAGACGTGGGCGGGGTCCTCGTTCTCGTTGCCGAACCTGCCCCGGGACCACTCCTGGTCGGCGCGGTAGCGGGCGTTGGCCGGGTTGCGGCGGGCGGTGGCCCAGGTGTGGCCGGTCTTGAGCGGCAGCGGCAGCGGCTCACTCATCCCGGCGTCGTAGAGGGTCACGAGGTCGCGCAGCAGGTCGTCGGCGCCCTCGACGGAGGCGAACGCCGTGCGGGCCACCGGCCCGTCGTCGCGGCCCCGGCCACGGCCGACGGCACCCGCGCTCCACGGACGACCCGGACGGGAGGCGCACAGGGCCAGCAGCGGCACCCAGGCGTCGAGCAGGTGCTTGGGCCCCAGACGGGAGAAGCTCACCTTGACGATGCGGTCGCGGTGCAGGTCGGTGACGGTGCCGCGCAGGCGCCGGCCGTGCCCCAGGTCGACGTCGACGTCGACTGCCGAGGCCGGGACGCCCTGGGTGATCGACTCGACCACCTCGGCGACGGGGACCGCCTCGTCGACGATCTTCTGCGCCAGGCGCCAGCCGAGCAGGCCGGGTGGCAGCACGCCGCGGCGCCACTCCTTGCCCAGGGCCTGCTCACGCCCGCGGCCGGCCAGCAGGTCGCGCAGCATCCGGTCGCCGACCCCCCACTGGGCCAGGCCGTCGAGCTCGACCGGCAGGCCGTCGTGGACCTCGTCGGCCTCCTCGACCAGGGCCACCTCGAGACGGCGGCGCAGGAACTCCTTGACCGGGTGCTTGAGGAAGGAGACCAGCGAGGCCAGCTCGACGTCGCCGGGTCGCACGGGCAGCGCCAGCTCGCCCAGGGACGGCGGCGCCACCCGGGGGCGCGTCGTCGCGCGGGCCCCGGCCAGGGCGCCGGCGTCGAAGGAGAACGGCCCCGCGGCGTCGCCCGGGTCGAGGTTGCGGGCGTCGAAGGCCTGCAGCGGGTGGCGCCGCACGACGTGGTCCCGGCCGCCCGCGGCCGTCGCGTCGAGGGTGTCGAGCAGCTCCCCCAACGGGACGGCGGGCGGGCGGGGAGCGCCGGTCGTCTCGTCGGCGCCGGTGTAGGTCACCACGAGGTGGTCGGTGGCCGCGAGGATCGCGTCGAGCATCAGCTGCCGGTCCTCGCTGCGGGGGTCCCGCTCCCCGGTGAACGGCCGCCGGGCCAGCACGTCGTCGCCGTCGACCGCGCCCGCCCGCGGGAAGACGCCGTCGTCGAGACCCAGCAGGCACACGACCCGGTGCGGCACCGACCGCATCGGCACCAGGGTGGCCACGGTCAGCGTGCCGGTGCGGAAGTTGGCGCGCGTGGGGCGACCGGCGAGGCGCTCGCGCATCAGGGCGCGCACGTCGGGCAGGCGCAGGTCGAGCTCGGCCCCTGCCGTGGCCGCCAGCGTGGCCGCGAGCTCGCGGTGCACCTGCGCGGTCTGCCACTCGTCGTCGCGCGCCACGGCGGTCAGCTCCTCGACGCCCTCGCCGATGGCCTCGAGCCAGTGCCCCACCGGGTGGCTGCCGGTGAGGGCGTCGGTGACCCGCTGGAGCCGGTCGAGCAGCTCGGCCAGTCGCCCGGCGAGGTCGATGGTCGTGCTGCCGACGTCGTCCAGCGGCAGGGTCGTGCCGAAGAAGCGGTCCGCGTCGTCGCTGACCGCCACCCCGGCCAGGACCCGGTCCAGGCCGAAGCGCCAGGTGTTCTGCACGTAGCGCTCCAGCCCGTACGGCGCCCGGTGCGCCTCGTCGAAGGCCCAGCGCACCCCGGCCTTCTCGACCCAGCCCGTGATCGTCTCGAGGTCGTTGTCGGAGAACCGGAAGCGTCGCCGGACGGCGTCGGTGGCGACCAGGTCGAGCACCCGGCTGGCCTCGGCGCGCCCGCCCGCGAGGTCCAGGAGCTGGCCCACCACGGCCAGCAGCGGGTTGGTCTGGGTCAGCGACCGGTCGGCCAGCCGCACCCGGAGCTGGTGGCCGGGGTGACCGGCGCCGGCGCCGGCGCCGGAGGACACCGTGCCCATGCCGAAGGCGGCCGAGACCAGCGGGGCGTAGGCCTCGATGTCGGGGCACATCACCAGGATGTCGCGCGGCTCGAGGGTGGGGTCGTCGGCCAGCAGCCCGAGCAGCACCTCGCGCAGGACCTCGACCTGGCGCGCCTCCCCGTGGCAGGCGTGCACCTGGACGCTCCGGTCCGTGGGCTCGAGCGCCCGGGCGGCCGCGACCGCCGGGTCGGGCGCACGGTCGGCGGCGAGGTCGTCCTGGAGCCAGCCGAGCAGGGTGCCGGGGGGTCGCGGCGGGCTGACCGGGTCGACGTCGGGACCGACCCCGACCCCCGCCGCCACACCGGCCCCGCGCAGGGTCCGCTGCAGCTCGCGCACGTCGCGCCCCAGCGAGGCCAGCAGCGGGTGGGCGACCAGGTCCTGGGAGGTGTCCTCGGCACGCGGGACCGCGCCCGCGAGGTCGGCCAGCTCGCGCCACTGCACCGGCGAGGGGTGCGGCAGCCACAGGTGCACCTCGCGGTGCCGCCCCAGGGCCGCGAGCAGCTCGACCTCGGTGACCGGGATCCGGGTGTGGCCGAAGAGCGAGAACCGGTCCGGGAGGTCGAGGGAGCCCGGGTCGGCCTCCAGCCGCACGCACACCGCGGCGTGCCGCCGACCCGGCGAGGCGACCCCGACGGCCGCGACCAGGCGGCGCCACAGCTCGGCCTGCCAGGTCAGGTCGGGGGCCAGCGCCGAGCCGGCCCCGTCGGTGTCGCGACCGGCCTCCCACTCCGCGAGCAGCGCGGGGCGCTGGGTGGCGTAGGAGGCGAACAGGCGGGCCAGGCGACGGGCGACGGCGTACCTCCGGCCGCGGCGCAGCTCCCCCTCCTCGCCCTCCTGGCCGTGGCCCAGGTGGAGGCTCAGGGCGTGGCACCAGGGCTCGCCGGCGTGGGCGTCGACGACCCCCAGCAGCGGCCAGACCAGGGCGTCGGGCGCCCACGGGTCGTCGTCGGTCGTCCCGGTGATCTCGGCGACCAGGCTGGCCGGGGAGCGGAACGCCACGCCGGCGCAGACGCCGTCCTCCTGGCCCGGCGCGTGGCCCAGGCGGTGGGAGAGCCGCTGGCTGAGCCACCGCTCCACGCCCCTGGCCGGCACCAGCACCAGCTCCTGCGCGAACGGGTCTGGCAGGGGGTCGCGCAGCAGGTCGGCGAGGCCCTCGACCAGCTGGTCGGCCCGCTCCGCCCGGTGCACCCTCAACGCCACGCCGGCCACCCTAGGGGCCGGCACCGACAGCTCCGGACGCGCCGGCCCGTCAGACCACCGCGGCTGCCGCGGCCCGCCCGGCGGTGCGGCCCGAGAACAGGCAGCCACCCAGGAAGGTGCCCTCCAGGGCGTTGTAGCCGTGCACGCCCCCGCCGCCGAAGCCTGCGACCTCGCCGGCGGCGTACAGGCCCGGGAAGGGCTCGCCGCCGGGGCGCAGGACCCGGGCGTCGAGGTCGGTGTGCAGGCCGCCGAGGGTCTTGCGGGACAAGATGTTGAGCCGGACCGCGATCAGCGGCCCGTTGGCGGGGTCGAGGAACTTGTGCGGGGACGCGGTGCGGATCAGCTTGTCGCCGCGGTAGGCCCGGTGCCCGCGCAGGAACGTGATCTGGGCGTCCTTCGAGAAGGGGTTGTCCAGCTGCCGGTCGCGCTCGACCATCACCCGACGCAGGCCCTCCTCGGTGATCAGCTCCCCGTCGCCGACGCGGTTCATGCCCGCGACCAGCTCGGTCAGGGTGTCGGCGACCACGAAGTCCTCGCCGTGCTGCTTGAACTTCTCGATCGGGCCCGGGGCGCCGGGGCGCACGCGGGAGAGCAGCAGCTTGACGTCCTTGCCGGTCAGGTCGGGGTTCTGCTCCGAGCCCGAGAGCGCGAACTCCTTCTCGATCACCTTCTGGGTCAGCACGAACCACGAGTAGTCGTAGCCGGTGCGCCCGATCGCGCCCAGCGTGCCGAGGGAGTCGAAGCCCGGGAGGTACGGCGCGGGGAAGCGCTCGCCGGTCGCCGAGAGCCACAGCGACGACGGGCCGGGGAGGATCCGGATGCCGTGGTTGGCCCAGATCGGGTCCCAGTTGCGGATGCCCTCGGTGTAGTGCCACATCCGGTCGGGGTTGATGACCTCGCCGCCGGCCCGCTCGGTGATGCCCAGCATCCGCCCGTCGACGTGGGCCGGGACGCCCGAGACCATCCGCTTGGGCGGGTTCCCGAGCCGGTCCACGGGCCAGTTGGCGCGCACGAGGTCGTGGTCGGCGCCGATGCCCCCCGAGGTGACCACGACGGCCTGCGCGGAGAGCTCGAACTCGCCGACCTCGTCGCGGTTGGAGGCGGCGCCGCGCACGGCGTCGTCGGGCGCCAGGAGGGCACCGCGCACGCCGGTCACCGCGCCGTCGGTGGTGACCAGGTCGTCGACCCGGTGCCGGAAGGCCAGGGTCACCAGACCGGCGGCGACGTGCTCGCGGACGCGCCGCTCGAACGGGTCGACCACGCCCGGACCGGTGCCCCAGGTGAGGTGGAAGCGCGGGACCGAGTTGCCGTGGCCGCCGGCGCGACCGTCGCCGCGCTCGGCCCAGCCCACGACCGGGAAGATCCGCAGTCCCTGGTCGTGCAGCCACTGCCGCTTCTCGCCCGCGGCGAACGCGACGTAGGCCTCGGCCCAGCGCCGGGGCCAGTGGTCGCTCTCCCGGTCGAACTGCGCGCTGCCCATCCAGTCGGCCAGCGCGAGCTCGTAGGAGTCCTTGACGCCCATCCGCCGCTGCTCCGGGCTGTCGACCAGGAACAGCCCGCCCAGGGACCAGAAGGCCTGGCCGCCGAGGTTCTGCTCCGGCTCCTGGTCCACGACCACCACCCGTCGACCGGCGTCGGCGATCTCGGCGGCAGCGGCGAGACCGGCGAGACCGGCCCCCACGACGATGACGTCTGCGTCCATGACGGCGATCCTGGCACGCCGGGTGACAGGCTGGCGGCGTGATCGTCCCGTGAGCGACCCGACGCTGTCCCTGCGCGACCCCGAGCACCGCGTGTCCACCCGGGCACCGGTCGTCTGGGCGGCCTCCGCGCTGGTGGCCGACCTGGTCGTGCTCGCCGGCCTGGTCGTCGCGCAGGGGTTCGGCTGGTGGGACGTGCCCTGGTGGGCGTGGACGGCGTACGCCGTGGGGCTGGTCGTGCACGTCGGCGTCGTCCCGCTCGTGCGCTACCGGGTGCACCGCTGGGAGAGCACGGCGACGGCCGTCATCACCCGCACCGGCTGGCTGACCCAGGAGGTGCGGGTCGCCCCGATGTCGCGCGTCCAGACCGTCGACCTCGAGCAGGGCGTCGTCGAGCGGGTGTGCCGGCTGGCCTCAGTCACGGTCACCACCGCCTCGGCGGCCGGCCCGCTGAGGATCCAGGGCGTCGACCTGCCCGTCGCCCGCCGCCTGGTCGAGGACCTCACCCGGCGGGCCGGCGCCGAGCCCGGCGACGCGACGTGAGCGAGACCGGGCGGCCGGTCGGGACCGCCGGCGCCGCTCACCCCGGCGAGCCCGGCGAGCCCGGCGAGCCCGGCACGACGCTCCCCGAGACCCCGTGGCGCCGCCTGGACCGCCGGATGCTGCTGGTGCACCCGGTCGCCGAGCTGGTGCGCTACCTGCCCGCGCTGATCGGCGTCTTCGTCCTCGGCGGCAGCAACGACGGCGGCGGCGGGCCCGCCTGGTGGCAGGTCGGCAGCGTCGCCGTGCCGGTCCTGCTCGGCCTGCTGCGCTGGGCGACGACCCGCTTCCGGGTCACCGACGCGCGCGTGGAGCTGCGCCGCGGCCTCCTGCGCCGCGCCCAGCTCAGCGCCCGCGTCGACCGGGTGCGCGCGGTCGAGCTGACCGCGACCCCGGTCCACCGGCTGCTCGGGCTGTCCCGGGTCGAGATCGGGGTGGGCAGCACGACCTCGGAGGACACCGGCTTCGTCCTCGACGGCCTGGGGCACGCGGAGGCCGCAGCGCTGCGGTCGGCGCTGCTCGGTCGCGCGGCGGGCAGGGCGGACGCGTCCCCGCTCCCGGGGACCGCACCCGCCGCGGGCGACACGGGCCACGCGGGCCACACGGGCACGGACGGGCGTCCCGGAGCGGCGTACGGCGCGGGCGCGCCCGCCGAGGAGGTGCTGCTGCGGCTGGACCCGACCTGGGCGAGGTACGCGCCGCTCACCGCCTCGGGCAACGTCGTGGTGATCGGGCTGCTCGCCGGGGCCGGCCAGCTCGGCGACCGGGTCGGTGCCGAGGCCCTGCGCGGCGCCGGCGTCCTGGACCTGCTGGGGGCCGCCTCCGTGCCGGTCCTTGTGCTGCTCGCGCTCGGGACGCTGCTGGTGGCGGGGGCGGTGGTGGCGGTCCTGGGCTACCTGGTGACCAACTTCGGCCTGACGCTGTCGCGCGACGCCGCGGCCGGCAGCTTCCACGTGCGCCGCGGCCTGCTCACCCGCACCGAGACCAGCCTCGACGAGGACCGGGTGCGCGGGCTCGAGGTCGGTGAGCCGCTCGGGCTCCGCCTGGCCGGTGCGGCCCGGCTGGGCGCGATCAGCACCGGCCTGGACCGCAAGCAGTCCACCGGTGGCCAGCTGGTGCCGCCCGCGCCCCGCGGCCACTCCGACGTCGTCGGCGGCGCCCTGCTCGGCGACGCCGACCCGCTGCGGCTGGCGCTCGCGGCCCACGGCCCGGCGGCCCGCCGCCGACGCTGGCTGCGCGCCCTGGTGGGCGCCGCCGTCGTACCCCTGGGCCTGCTGGCCGCCCACCGGCTCCTCGACCTGCCGGTGTGGCCGGCGGTGGTGGGCCTGCTCGCGCTCCCCGCGGGGGCGTTCCTGGCCCACGACCGCTACGCCCGGCTGGGCCACGGGCTGACCCGGGACCACCTCGTCGTCCGCTCGGGCAGCCTCCGGGCCCGCCGCGACGTGCTCCAGCTCAGCGGCATCATCGGCTGGACCGTGCGGCAGACCTGGTTCCAGCGACGCGTCGGGCTGGCCACCGTGGTCGCGACCACCGCGGCCGGACGTCAGGCCTACGTCGTCCTCGACGTGCCGCTCGGCACGGCCGTCGCCCTGGCCCACGAGGCGACCCCGGAGCTGGTGGCGCCGTTCCTGGCGGGGTGAGCCCCGGTCAGACCAGGCGCTTGAGCACCGGCAGCGGGGCGTGCTTCATCACCAGGCTCATCGGCGCCCAGGGCAGCGGCGGCACGCAGGCGGAGTCCTTCTCCTTCTCGATGGCGTCGACCATCGCGCGCACGCCCTTCTCGGTGGAGACCATCAGCGGGGTGCCCGAGGCGTTCCCGTCGTTCATCTCCGAGGCGATGTAGCCCGGGTAGATCACGCTCACCTTGATCGCGGTCCCCTGGAGCTCGAAGCGCAGGCCCTCGGCGAGGTGGGCCACGCCGGCCTTGGTGGCGGCGTACGTCGTCATCGCCCTCGGCATCCCCCGCATCGCCGACATCGAGCTGATCATCACGAAGTGGCCGGCGCCCTGGTCGCGGAAGGCCTCCATCGCGGCCTCGGACTGGGTCAGCGCGCCCACGAAGTTGGTCATGGCGGTCTCGCGGTTCGCGTCCGCGCGCCCGGTCCCGATCGGCGCCCCCTTGCCGAGCCCGGCGTTCACGACCACCCGGTCCAGGGTGCCGAGGTCCTCGCGGAAGCCGCGGAACGCCCCGAAGACGGCGTCGGGGTCGGTCACGTCCATCGCCCGCACGAGCACCCGCCGCTCGGGGTGGCGGTCGAGGATCTCGGTGCGCAGCTCCTCGAGCCGGTCCAGCCGTCGGGCGGCCAGGGCCAGGTCGTGTCCGCGCGCCGCCAGCTGGCGGGCCATCTCGGCCCCCAGCCCGCTGCTGGCGCCGGTGATCAGGACGTTGGTGCGCGTGGGCTTGGCCATCGGGCCATCCTGCCAAGGGGTCGGCTCCGGGCTCGCAGGGGACCGGCCGGGCGTCCGGTTTCCCAGGTGATGAACCCGAGCTGCCTCCTCACCCACGAAGCGTCGTGGGCAGAGAGGCAGCTTCGTGCGGGGAGTACGCCGTGACCCGGCGGCCAGATGGCCACGTGCCCCGACCGCGACGGCCGCGACCCGCGGCAGGGCCCTGCCGACCGCGGCGACCAGCGCGCGACCCGGTGACACCACCACGCCCCCCGTCGGCGCTGCGCCCTGCCGGTCAGGTCGCTCGGCCACATCGTGCCACCGGAGGACGCCGGGGGCGCCGGCTCAGACCAGCGTGCGCATCGCCCGGACGGCGCCGGCGAGGAACGCGTCCACCGCGACCCGGTCGGTGGCGGACAGCGCGGCGTCGATCTCGGCGAGCTCGCGGAACATCGGCATCAGGTGGCCCACGACCTCGGCCCGGCCCGACTCGCTGATCGTGACCGACGTGCGCCGGCCGTCGCTGGCGTGGCTGGCCCGCTGGGCGTGGCCGCGGGTCTCGAGCCGGTCGATGATCCCGGACGCGGCGGCGGAGCTGACGCCCAGCACGCGACCCAGCTCGCCGGGGCCCATCGGGCGGTCCATCAGGTTCTCCAGCGCGCGCAGCTCGTTGTGGGTGAGCCCGGCCTTGCGGGCGACCGAGGGCGCGAGCTGCTCGGAGAGGCGGGTGAGCTCGCGCAGCAGCGACAGGGTCGCGCTCTCCCGGAGTCCCCCGGGCACGTCCGGCCGAGTGGTGCCCCGGCCGTCGGGGGTGCTAGATTCACTCACCAGATTGCTCACTTAGTTAGTCATCTCCTGAACTACGAAGGAAGTGTACGCCGTGGCCGCACTGCAGCGACTCATCGTCGGACGGGCCAGCGCCCTGGTCGGGCTGGTCCTCCTCGGCTTCGGCATCCTGCTCGTCGCCGGCGTCGGCCAGGCCACCCACACCACCCGGGTCGACGACGCCCTGCCCTCGGGCGCGGACAGCACGACCGCGGCCCTGATCGCGGAGAAGCTCCCCGCCCAGGACGCCTCGAGCGCCGTCGTGCTGTTCACCGGCGACGTCGGGGGGAGCCGGCTCGCGGCCCTGCAGACGGCGGTCAGCAAGCTCGACGTGAAGGGCGTCTCGAGCCCCGGCGGCCCCGGCAGCAAGGTCGTGCTGGTCCCGAGCAAGGACCAGGAGGCCGCGATCAGCGTCCTGACCGTCGACGCGCCCGGCTCGACGGCCAACGCCGCCGCCGTGAAGGACCTGCGCGCCCAGCTCGACCGGCTCGTCCCCGACGGGGTGAAGGCCCAGGTCACCGGGCCCTCCGCGGTCCAGGCCGACCTCGCGGCGGTCTTCGACGGCGCCGACTTCAAGCTGCTCGGGGCCACCGCCGGGGTGGTCGCGCTGCTGCTGATCATCACCTACCGCAGCCCGGTGCTCTGGATCGTGCCGCTCGTGGTCGTGGGCGTCGCCGACCAGGCCGCGTCCGTGCTGGCCACCCACACGCTGGCCGGTCTCGGGGTGCCCTGGGACGAGTCGACGACCGGGATCCTCTCGGTGCTGGTCTTCGGTGCCGGCACCGACTACGCGCTGCTGCTGATCTCGCGCTACCGCGACGAGCTGCGCTCCCGCGCCGACCGGCGCGAGGCCATGCGGGTGGCCCTGGTCCGCACCAGCCACGCCGTCCTGGCCAGCGCGACCACGGTCGTGCTCGGCGTGCTCTGCCTGTCGCTCTCGCTGGTCCCGACCACGCGCGGCCTCGGCATCGCCTGCGCCGTCGGCATCGTGGTGGCCGCCTTCTTCGCCCTGGTCGCGCTGCCCGCCGTGCTGGTCCTCTTCGGCCGCTGGGTGTTCTGGCCGCGGATCCCCCACGAGGGCACGGCGTCGCTGGCCGAGGGACGGTCGCTCTGGCGCCGGGTGGGCGACGCGGTGGCCCGGCGTACGACGGTGTTCGTGGTCGGCACCCTCGCCCTCCTCGCCGTCCTCGCGGTCGGCCTGCTCCCCACCCGCCTGGGCCTGCCCACCTCCGAGCAGTTCCTGCGCCAGCCCGAGGCGATCGCGGCCTCCAACGAGCTCGGGAAGCACTTCCCCGCCGGCAGCTCCGACCCCGCCTCGGTCCTCACCCGCTCCCCCGGCACGGCCACCACCGCGCTGGAGCGGGTCGACGGCGTGGACTCCGTGCGCACCCAGGGCCGGGGCGGCGGCTGGACCGAGCTGTCCGTCGTGCTCGACGACCCGCCGGACAGCGACGCCGCCCAGGCCACCGTGGGCCGCATGCGCGCCGCGCTGGACGACGCCGGCGCCCGCAGCCACGTGGGCGGCACGGCGGCCCAGGCCGTCGACGAGGGCTCGGGCGCCACCCGTGACCGCTGGGTGATCTTCCCACTGGTCCTGGTGCTCGTCCTCGGCGCGCTGGTGCTCCTGCTGCGCTCCCTGGTCGCGCCGGTGCTGCTGGTGCTGACGGTCCTGGGCACGTACGTCGCCGCCCTCGGCGTGAGCTGGTGGCTGTTCTCCGGCGTCTTCGGGTTCAGCGGGGTCAGCGTCGGGATGCCGCTGCTGGCGTTCCTGTTCCTGGTCGCGCTGGGCGTGGACTACAACATCTTCCTCGTGACGCGGGCCTGGGAGGAGACCCACGAGCACGGCTCCCACGACGGGATGCTGCGCGCGCTCGCGGTCACCGGCGGCGTGATCACCAGCGCCGGCATCCTGCTCGCGGCGGTCTTCGCGGTCCTCGGCGTGCTGCCGCTGGTCGTCCTGGCCCAGCTCGGCGTGGTCATCTGCGTCGGGGTCCTCCTGGACACCCTGGTCGTCCGCACCGTCCTCGTCCCCGCCCTGGCGCTGCTGCTGGGCGACCGGTTCTGGTGGCCCAGGAAGGTCCCGGCCCGGGCGACCTGACCCTGGCCGAGGCCCCGCGGCCCTGCGGGCGCCGAGTGCCACCTCAGGGTCGTCCCAGAGCCCCGTCTCCGACCCTGGTGTGGCACTCGAGCAGGAGCAGCTCAGCGGTAGGTCAGCGCCTCCGGCACCCCCTCGAGGTGGCTGTGGTCGTTGAAGCTGACGAAGGTCAGGCCGCGGCGGCCGGCGACGAGCTTGGAGACGCCGGAGTTCACGCAGACCACGTTGAGGCGGCGCCACAGGCGGGCGGCCACGTCGGGGTCGCCGTCGGCGAGCAGGGACGCGGTGATCCAGGCGATCACGCCGCCGGAGGTGACGATGGCCGTGGTGCCCGGCGCGCCGTCCTGGGTCGTACGCCGCAGCGCACCGTCGACGCGCGCCGTGAAGGCCGCGAACGGCTCGGGGTAGCGGTCGGCGTGCGCCGGGTCCATCCACGACTCGAGCGCGTCCTCGAGCAGCGCCTGGTAGCCCCGCTTGTCGGTCGGCATCTCGGCGGGCGGCTCGGGCATGTGGTCCAGGGCGGCGACGTGGTCGAACTCGTCCCAGCCGTCGTCGACCTCGACCCTGGGGGAAGCTCCGAGCGAGGACAGCAGCGCCTCGGTCGTCTCCCGGTGCCGGCGCAGCCCGCCCCTGACCACGACGTCCGGCACGACCCCGCGCTCACGCAGCGCGGCCCCGAGCAGGCGGCCCTGCTCCCAGCCGCGCTCGGAGAGCACGTCGTAGTCATCGGCGTCCCACGACGCCTGCCCGTGACGGACCAGCAGCAGCTGGCCCATCAGCCGTTGATGATCTGCAGGCAGCGGTGCTCGAGGTACATCGCCGCGGGGCCGAAGCGGCCGTAGGCCTCGTTGGTGGTCTGCCCGTGGAAGTAGCGGTAGTAGATCTGCTGGGCGATCACCCCGAGCCGGAACAGCCCGAAGACCTCGTAGAAGCGCCACTGCTCGTCGGTGAGCTCGTAGCCCATCTGCTCGCAGTAGTGGGAGACGACCTCCGCACGCGTGAGCATCCCCGGCAGGTGCGTCGGCTGGCGCCGGAACTGCTGGAACGCCTCGTCGTCGTCGGCCTGGACCCAGTAGGCCAACGTCCCGCCGAGGTCCATCAGCGGGTCGCCGACCGTGGCCATCTCCCAGTCGAGCACGCCGACGACCCGCGTCGGGTCCTCGCGGTCGAGGACCAGGTTGTCGAAGCGGAAGTCGTTGTGGATCAGCACGCTGGCGACGTCGTCGGGCTGGTGCTCGTCGAGCCAGGCCATCACGGTCTCGTAGTCGCCGACGTCCTCGGTGTGGGCGTCGCGGAACCGCCGGGACCACCCGCCGACCTGGCGCCCGACGTACCCGGGCCCCTTGCTCATCGAGGTCAGCGGGGTCGCGTCGACGTCGACCCGGTGCAGCGCGACCAGCACGTCGAGGGCGTTGGTGCACAGCTGCCGCACCTGCGCCTCGTCGAGCTCCACGCCCGGCGGGAAGTCGCGACGCGGGATCACGCCGTCGACGCGCTGCATGACGTAGAACTCCGCGCCGATCACCGACTCGTCGGTGCACAGCGCGACCATCTCGGGCACCAGCGGGAAGACGTCGGCCAGCCCGTCCTGGACCCGGAACTCGCGCCCCATGTCGTGGGCGCCCTTGGCCTTCCTGCCGCTCGGCGGGCGCCGCAGGATCAGGTCGTGCTCGCCGTCGCGCAGCGAGTAGGTCAGGTTGGAGGCGCCGCCGCCGAACTGCTGCACGTCGACGTCGGGACCCAGCTCGAGCCCGGTCTCGGCCGCCAGCCACGTGCGGACCGCGTCGAGGTCGAAGGCGTCCTCCTCGCGGACCGCGGACGCCCCGTCGATCGCGCTGGTCTCGTCGCTGCTCATCGCTGTCCCCCCGTGGTGTCCGCCTGCTCGCCGGCGGCCGCGAGACGGGCCGCCTGCCGCCGCATCGTCGCGTCGTACGCCGCCCGGTCGCCCGTCTTCAGGGCGTACGCCGCCCGCGCGGCCGGGTCGGGCAGGATGACCTCCTCGCCCGCGTCCATCCCCGCGAGCACGGCCGCGGCGATGTCGTCGGGGCCCAGCGGCGCGTTGGCCACCAGCCCGCCGATGACCTGGCCGACGGCGGTGTCGGCCCCCTGCATCGCCTCGACCAGCCCGGTGCGGAAGTACGACGGGCACACCACCGAGCAGCGCACGTCCCACTGGGCCAGCTCGTGCGCGGTGGTCTCGCTCAGGGCGACGACGCCGGCCTTGACCGCGTTGTAGGACGCCATGCCGGCCGGGTGCACGAGTCCGGCGAGGGAGGCCACGTTGACGATGTGACCGGAGTGCTGCCGCTTGAACACCGGGGTGAAGGTGCGGGTGCCGCGGACGACGCCGAAGAGGTTGATCTCGGTGATCCACTGCCACTCGTCCAGGCCGCCCACGTCGAGCCGGCCGCCGCCGGCGACCCCGGCGTTGTTGACCAGCACGTCGAGGCCACCCCACTCGCGCTCGACCCAGTCGCGCGCGGCGGCCCAGTCGTCGTCGGAGCGCACGTCGAGGTGGAGCGAGTCGCCGCTCACGTCGTCGGGCACCGGCGCCACGTCGCCGACCAGCACCCGGTCGCCGCGCTCGCGGAACGCGCGGGTGAGCGAGGCGCCCAGGCCCGAGGCGCCGCCGGTGACCAGGACGCGACGGCCGGAGCCGCCGTCGGACCGGGGGGCGCTCACTGGTGCTTCCCGATCTCGATGCGCGCGACGACGCCGCGGTGCACCTCGTCGGGACCGTCGGCCAGGCGCAGGGCGCGGGCGTTGGTCCACATCGAGGCCAGCGGGAAGTCGTCGGAGACGCCGCCGCCGCCGTGCAGCTGCATGGCCATGTCGACGACCTGCTGGGTCATGTTGGGGACGACCACCTTGATCTGGCTGACCTCGGACAGCGCGTTGAGGGGGCCGCCGACGTCGAGCTTCCAGGCGGCGTTGAGCACCAGCAGCCGGGCCTGGTCGATGGCCATCCGGGCGTCGGCGATCCGCTCGCGGTTGCCGCCCAGGTTGAGGATCGGCTTGCCGAACGCGGTGCGCGACAGGCCCCGCTGGATGGCCAGCTCGAGGGCGACCTCGGCCTGGCCGATCAGGCGCATGCAGTGGTGCACGCGGCCCGGGCCGAGGCGGCCCTGGGCGATCTCGAAGGCGCGGCCCTCGCCGAGCAGGATGTTGGCCTTGGGCACGCGGACGTGGTCGAAGCTGACCTCGCCGTGCCCGACCGGCTCGTCCATCGTGCCCATCGTGGTGAGCAGCCGCTCGACCTTCACGCCGGGGGCGTGGCGCGGCACCAGGACCATGGTGTGGCGGTGGTGGCGGTCGGCCTCGGGGTCGGAGAGCCCCATGAAGACGAAGATCCGACAGTCGGGGTGGCCCACGCCCGAGGACCACCACTTGCGGCCGTTGATCACGACCTCGTCGCCGTCGACGGTCGCGGTCGCCTCCATGTTGGTGGCGTCGGAGGACGCGACGCCGGGCTCGGTCATGGTGAACGCCGAGCGGATCTTGCCGTCGAGCAGCGGCTCGAGCCACTCCTCGCGCTGGGCGTCGGTGCCGTACTTGAGCAGCACCTCCATGTTGCCGGTGTCGGGCGCGTTGGAGTTGAAGACGTACGGCGCGAGGTCGACCACGCGGCCCATCTGCTCGGCCAGTGGGGCGTAGTCGGCGTTGGTCAGCCCCTCCCCGCCGTGGGTGCCGAACCGCTCGGCGTACGGGCCGGTGTGCTCGCGGGGCAGGAACAGGTTCCACAGGCCCTGCGCGCGCGCCTTGGCCCGCAGCTCGCCCAGGATCGGCGACTCGGTCCAGGTGCCCGGCTCGGTCGAGGCGGCCCCCTCGGCGACCTGGCGGCGGTAGTCACCGGCCACCGGCTCGATCTCGTCACGGACGAAGGCGGTGACCAGGTCGAGCAGCTCGGCGGCGCGGGGCGAGGGTGAGAAGTCCATGCGGCCGACCCTAGCCACTGCCTGTGACGTGCGTCTCGGGGGTGCGGGGCGGACAGCACGTCCAGGCTGCGACGGCCCGTCACGAGCAGGCGGAGACAGCGGTGCTGTCGTAGTCACGCCGCTCGATGCCCGGAGTCATCTGGAGAACCGGGTCACCTCCCCGGTCCGGCGCGGTGCGCAAGTGCAGCTCCAGGACCACCTCGTCCTGCGGCGTGAGGGTCACGTCGAGCAGTGCCACGGCGTGTCCTGCGTGGGTGAACCTGCGGAACTCCAGGCGCCGACCCTTCACGAGCACCGAGGAGAGAGCCCCGCCGGCTGGGGCGTAGATACGGACCTTGATCCGGATCGAACCCTTCGGCGTGTAGCGGCCCGTGCCCGTGACGTACTCGGGCAGATGGGCTCCGTCGCGCGGGACGGTCGACCTGAGAGTCACCTCCGCGGTCAGGCGCTGGGACCGGGTCCCGTCGCACGAGGTGGCCCGCAGGCTTCCGGCGTACTGCAGGTAGTAGTCCATCTTGGAGCTCGCTGCGTCGTCCAGGTAGACGCCGGCCGTCGCGACGTCGGCGTGGTCCGTGGGCAACGGCCCCGCCACCACGGACCCACCGAACTGCCGCTGCTCCGCGGGGCGCCTGCTCCACAGGTAGACGTGATGCTGTTGGGCGGCCTCGGCGAGCTCTCGGGCCAGGGAGAGCGGGGCGGTGTCGGACCCCGTGACCTGCGCGAACAGCACTCCTGCCACGCGAGCGAAGTAGGCGTCCTGGTCCGCGGGGTCCGGGATGTCAAGGTAGGCCCGGTTCAACAGCGACCCCACGACGTTTCGACTGGTCAGGGTCTGGTCACCGACACGGACCGGACCAGTGGCCCGCATCAGCAGCCCGAGCGCGACCGGGTCGATCGAGAGGACGCCGTCGGCGTGCTGGCCGGTCTCTCGGTGGTAGAGGGCCTCGATGATCTCCGAGGCACGCGCGAAGTCCGGGGTGATGTTCGCGTCTCGGGCGTCCTGCGCGAGGTTGTCCCCGAACAGGCGCTGCTCCTCCCGCGTGAGGGGCACCACGGGCGCGCGGCTCGAGAGGTAGGTCTCGAACCGGGGGACGTCGAGCTCGATCCGTCCCCGGTCGGCGGTCACCAGCGACAGCACGCGGGGTGTCCCCCCGGTGGAGCGGATCTCGGCGTTGTTCTGCGCGATCAGCAGGTAGGTGCGCTTGCCGTCGCCCCCGAGCATGGCCGGGGCCAGACGTGTGGCAGTCACACCCCCTCGGGCCAACCCCACCGCAGCCTTCGACTGCTGCTGCAGGGCGCGCACGCGGGAGGCGAAGGGCCAGGTCAGCGTCGAGGGGCGGAGGCGGGACACGCGCGCGTCCACGCGCTCGGTCTCGCGCGCGACCCGGCTCAACGGCGCCTCGAGCGAAGCGATGGTGCGCAGGTTTAGCCGCCCCCCGGGCTCGCGCACCGCACCCGGACCTCGGACGTGCGAGGCGGCGGCGAGCGCGGCCGGCACCACATGATCGACTGTCTGGCCCGCGGCGTCGACGACCTCGGTCAGGGCCGACAGGTCGGCGCCGACGAAGGGCAGACGCGCACCAAGGGACCACAGGCTCCCGCGGGAAGAGGCTCGCGCACGACCGACGTCCTCCCGGAGCGCCCGGAGAGTCTCCCCACGAGCGCGGTCGTCTGTCCCGGGGAGCTGGTAACCCAAGTCCGCGAGCTCGGACTTGACCCGCTGCAATGCCAGCAGCGTGACGCTCACCTGTGCACCCAGCACCACGACGGGCGTCGCAAGTGCGAGCAGCACGGCGGTGAGAGCGACCGCTGCGAGCCGCCGACGCCACGACACCGCTCCTGTCACCGGAACATCATCATCGGACGTCCCGGGGACAGGACGCGGCAGGTCTTAGGCCGAACGGCGCCGGACGACGACGATCGTGGCAGCACCCACCACCAGCAGCGAGGCCCCGCCCAGGAGGAGACCCTCCTGCGGTCCACCCGTGCCAGGGAGCGAGTCGGACGACGGGCCCGCGGCCGCCGTGCTCACCTTGGTCCCCGACGGGTTCGTGTCGGGGTAGGCCTGGGCGGGCACAGCGCCGGCCAGGCTGATCAGACCCGTCACACCGGCAACGGAAAGGCCAGCAACCAACTTCTTCATCGAATTCCCCCGTAGTAGGTACCTGCACGTGGTAGCAGCGGACCGATAGTGGCACGCCGAGTGCGACAAGGACGAGACCCAGTGGCTCCATCGAGCCAACTGGTCGGTCCTGGTCTACTCCGGTACAACGCCCGACTGGCGCAGAGGTCACGGTCGGGTCTCGCTACCCCGCCACCACCGACACGACCCGAGCGCGCACGGCGGGGTCGTCCCACCGCCGGCCGCTGCGGTCCAGCCGCCAGGTCGACCAGAGCGCCATCAGGAAGGTCACCAGCAGGACCGGCGTGATCGTGGGCAGGTGCGAGAGCCCGGTGAAGACCAGCCCGGTCGTCGTGGTGACCAGCGCGAGCCGGGCGCTGTACGCCGCCATCGTCACCGGCGGCGCCGGGGTCGCCCGCGCGCTGCGGAGGTCCACGGCGAAGGGGCGCGCGATGCTCCAGCGCATGGCCGCGCCGACGACCTGGAGCGTCACCACCAGGGTGCAGCAGAGCAGCGCCACCCCCTCGACGGGCGTGGGCAGCCCGGCCCGCACCCCGCCGAGCAGCAGCGTCACGCCGGCGGCACCGAGCAGGACCTCGCCCAGCACGAGGGCCCGCGCGTCGAACGAGACCCGCGCGCTCACCGGCAGGCTGTGGCGCCACAGGGCTCCGCGGCCGTCCAGGCACCAGGTGTTGACCCCGAACAGCAGGGCCGCGCCCGAGGCCACCAGGCCCGGGAGCACCGTCATCATCGACCACTCCAGACCGCCCAGCAGGGCGACCGCTCCCGGCATCACCGCGAGGACGGTCAGCCCGCGGCGCAGGGGCACCGAGCGCCACACCGACGCACGGTCCATCCGCACGACCATGGCCAGGTCGCTGCGCGGGGTGGGCCGCGCGGCGTGCCGGCTGCCCTCCTGGCGCAGCTCCTCGCGCATCGGACGCCCCAGCGCCCACCGGGCGGGCACGGCGCCGAGCGCGGTCGACAGCACCGCGAGCAGCAGCAGGACGGCCACCGCGGCGGCCCAGGGCAGCCACCGTCCGGTCGCGCCGTCGAGGACCGCGTCCAGGATCCGGCTGGTGGGACTCCGGTCGAGCAGGGTGGTCAGCGACCCGGTCGTGGCCAGCACGACCAGGCCGAGCGCCAGGCCAGCGGTCGCCAGGCGCACCAGGAGGATGCCGTGCGGCCCCCGGCGTACGCCCTCCGCGAGCCAGCCGACGGCCTGGGCGGCACAGGTCGCGGCGAGGATCCACAGCGCGACCGGGACGACGTACGCCGCCAGCCGCGTGGGCCCCAGCGCGTAGGAGGTCACGCCGAGCAGCGTCCAGGACTGGAGCAGCCAGGCGATGTTGAGCGGGGCCAGCAGTAGGGCGCCCAGGTGGTCGGTCTTCGCGGACACCGGGAAGGCGACCGCCTGGTCGCGCGGCACCAGCTCGCGGCCACCGGCCGAGGCGACCGCGGTGAGGCAGGCCAGCGCCAGGAACCCCAGGCAGCCGCTCGGCAGCAGCGCCAGCGCCGCGCCGGAGTGCGGACGCGGCTGCGGACCGCCCAGCCAGGCGGGGAGCACGACGACCAGCACGGTCAGCACGGCCACGGCGAGACCGGCCGCCCGCAGCCGGCGACGCGACCGGACGTCGAGACCGGAGGAGCGGAAGGCCAGCAGGCTCCGGAGGTCGGTGACGGCCTCGCGCCAGGGGACCCGGCCCGAGGACGCGACCGTGGTCGCCGGCGCCGGGGCGAGGAGGGACTCAGTCCAGGAGGGTGCGGTAGACACCGGCCCCCTCCTCGCCGAGGAGGGCCGCGGCGTCGAGCTCGGCCGCGGCCGCCCCGCCCCGCAGGACCAGCGCGCGCTCGCAGGCCTGGACGGCCAGGTCGCGCAGGTGGGTGGACAGCAGCACCGCGGCGCCGCGGGCGCGGGCGTCGGCGACGACCTCCAGGGTCGCCTCGACCCCGACCGGGTCGACGCCGTCGAAGGGCTCGTCGAGGAGCAGCACGTCGGGCTCGTGGAACGCCGCGAGGACCACCGAGAGCCGCCGGGACATCCCGTGGCTGAAGCCGGAGGTCACCCGGTGGGCGACGTCGCCGAGCTCGAAGCGCTCCAGCAGGTCGCGGGCGCGGGGCTCCCAGCTCGGCATCCGCCGCAGCCGGGCCGCCAGCTGGAGGTGCTCCCACGGCGTGGCGCGCGGGACCAGGCCGCCCACGTCGGGGCAGTAGCCGGTCAATCGCTTGGCCGCCAGCGGGTCGGCGCGCACGTCGACCCCGCCGACCAGCACCGTCCCCTCGGTCGGGGGGATCACCCCGGCCAGGACCCGCATCGTCGTGGACTTGCCGGCGCCGTTGCGGCCCAGCAGGGCGGTCGCGTGCCCGGCACGGGCCTCCAGGCTCACGCCGCGCACGGCGTCGACCGCCCCGAACCGCACCCACAGCTCCCGGACCTCGACCCGCGGGTTCATGTCTCGCACGGGTCCATGGTCCCCGTCCCGGTGTCCCTTGTGTCGGGAATGGGGGCAAACGATGGAGGCGACTGTTCCCCGGCTAGCCGGGGATCAGTCACCTTGTCGGCCGAACGTTCACCCGACAAGGTCACCTTTCCCCCGACAACCTCCCGACGTACGCCGACCGCCCATCACCGCGCCCGCCGCGCCCCCGACCCGGCTCGAGACCGGCAGGTCCCTCCCCAGGACGTACGCCGGGCCGGCCAGCGCCCCGCAGGACACCGACCGGCCCGGTCACGGACGACCCGGCCTCAGGCCGGGAAGGTCTCGCCCTTCTCGGCCATCTCGCGCAGGCGGTCGGTGGGGCGGAAGCGGTCGCCGTACAGCTTGGTCAGCTGGTCGGCGCGCTCGACGAAGCCGGCCAGGCCGTGGCCCGTGGCGCCGTCGTAGCCCTGCATGAACTGCACCGTGCCGCCGGTCAGGGGCGGGTAGCCGATGCCCATGATCGCGCCGATGTTGGCCGCGGCGGCGGACTCGATGACGCCCTCCTCGAAGCACTTCGCGGTCTCGAGCGCCTCGATGAACAGGTAGCGGTCCTTGAGGTCGTCGATGTCGGCCGGCTCGGCGTTCGACGGGAAGAGCTCCTTGAGCCCGGACCACAGCGAGGTGCGGCGACCGTTCTCGTCGTAGTCGTAGAAGCCGGCGCCGCGCAGCTTGCCGGGACGACCGGCGTCCAGCATCTTCTGCACGACCGCGGTCCCGGGGTGCTCGACGTACGCCGCGCCCTCGGCCTCGCGGGTGGCCTTGGCGATCTTGGCCATCAGCTCCATGTTGAGCTCGTCGGAGAGCTGGAGCGTGCCGACGGGGTAGCCGGCCTGGGTGGCGGCCCGGTCGACCGACGTCGGGTGGACGCCCTCGCCGAGCATGGCCAGACCCTCGTTGACCATCGTGCCGATGACGCGGCTGGTGTAGAAGCCGCGGCTGTCGTTGACCACGATCGGGGTCTTGCGGATCGCCATCACGACGTCGAGCGCGCGGGCCACGGCGTCGTCGGAGGTCTGCTCGCCGCGGATGATCTCCACGAGCGGCATCTTGTCCACGGGGCTGAAGAAGTGCAGCCCGATGAAGTCCGCCGGCCGGTCCACGCCGTGGGCGAGGTCGGTGATCGGCAGCGTCGAGGTGTTCGAGCACAGCAGGGCGTCGGGGTTCACGACGTTCTGGATCTCGCCGAAGACCGTGGCCTTGAGCGACGGGTCCTCGAAGACCGCCTCGATGACCAGGTCCACGCCGGCGAAGTCCGCGGCGTCGGTGGTGGCGGTGATCCGGCCGAGGACCTCGTCCATCTTCGACTGGTCCATCGTGCCGCGCCCGACGGCCTTGGCCAGCAGCTTCTCGCTGTAGGCCTTGCCCTTGTCGGCCGACTCCTGGGCGACGTCCTTCAGGACGACCTGCATCCCGGCCCGGGCGCAGGAGTAGGCGATGCCGGCCCCCATCATCCCGGCGCCGAGCACACCGACCTTGGTGGGCACGAACTTCTCCACCCCGGCCGGGCGCAGCGAGCCGCCGTTGATGGCCTGGAGGTCGAGGAAGAACGCCTGGATCATGTTCTTGCTGTTCGAGC
The DNA here is from genome assembly GCF_054778395.1 of Nocardioides korecus. Lineage (NCBI taxonomy): Bacteria > Bacillati > Actinomycetota > Actinomycetes > Propionibacteriales > Nocardioidaceae > Nocardioides > Nocardioides korecus. The sequence continues at coordinate 199,202 of NZ_BAAGZO010000001.1, forward strand.
CGGTGATCAGCTCGGCCAGGTAGCGCGACTCGATCCGGCTGGCGGTGTCGACGTCGACCTGCGCGCCCTCGATCGCCGCGGCCATGATCGCCCGCTGGGCCGGGTAGTCCGCACCCTTGACCTGCTTGCGCAGCATCGAGGGGAACGCGGGCAGGAACTGCGCCAGCTTCGGGGTCGACGGGGTGCCACCGGGCATCCGGTAGCCCTCGCGGTCCCACGGGTTGCTCGCCGCGACCGCGTCGTCCTGGTGCTCGGCGATCCACTTCTTCGCCGTCGGCACGAGCTCCTCGCGGGTGGCGACCAGCTCGTCGACCAGACCCTTCTCGCGCGCCTGGGCCGGCTTGAAGCGCGGGCCCTGGAGCAGGAAGTCCATCAGGCCCGACTGGATGCCGAACATCCGCACGATCCGGGTGACCCCGCCGCCGCCGGGCAGCAGGCCCAGGGTGGCCTCGGGCAGGCCCAGGTCCACCTTCGGGTCGTCGACGACGATCCGGCGGTGGCAGGCCAGCGCGATCTCCAGGCCGCCGCCGAGCGCGGCGCCGTTGATCGCGGCGACGACCGGCTTGCCCAGCTTCTCCAGGCGGCGCAGGTCGGCCTTGACCTGCTCCACCTCGCGGAAGACGCCCTCGGCGTCGTCCTTGGTCGTGGTCAGCATGCCCTTGAGGTCGCCGCCGGCGAAGAAGGTCTTCTTGGCCGAGGTCACCACGACCCCGGTGACCTGGTCCTTCTCGGCGTGGAGGCGCTCGACCGCGTCGTGCATCGCGTTCTTGTAGCGCTCGTTCATGGTGTTGGCGCTGGACTCCGGGTCGTCCAGGGTCAGCGTCACGATGCCGTCGGCGTCGCGGTCGTACTTCACTGCGGGGTCGGTCATGGGGGTCCTTGTCAGGAGAGAGGTCGGGTCGACGTACGACGGGTCAGACGAGCTCGACGATGGTGGCGATGCCCATGCCGCCACCGACGCAGAGCGTGGCCAGGCCGCGCTTGAGGTCGCGGCGCTCGAGCTCGTCGACCAGGGTGCCGAGGATCATCGCGCCGGTCGCGCCGAGCGGGTGACCCATCGCGATCGAGCCGCCGTTGACGTTGGTGATCTCGGAGTCGATGCCCATGTCGCGCATGAACCGCATCGCCACCGCGGCGAAGGCCTCGTTGATCTCGAACAGGTCGATGTCGGAGACCTCCAGGCCGGCCTTGGCCAGCGCCTTGCGGCTGGCCGGGGCGGGCCCGGTGAGCATGATCGTCGGGTCGGCGCCGGAGACGGCCGTGGCGATGATCCGGGCGCGGGGCGTCAGGCCGAGGTCGGTGCCGACCTGCTCGTTGCCGATCGCCACGATCGCGGCCCCGTCGACGATGCCGGAGCTGTTGCCGGCGTGGTGGACGTGGTCGATGCGCTCGATCCAGTGGTACTTCTCCAGCGCGACGGCGTCGAAGCCGGCCTGGTCGCCGATGCCGGCGAAGGACGGGCGCAGGCGGGCCAGGCCCTCCACGGTGGACTCGGGCTTGATGAACTCGTCGTGGTCGAGCACGGTGATGCCGTTGCGGTCGCGCACCGGCACGACCGAGCGGGCGAAGCGGCCGTCGGCCCAGGCCTTGGCGGCGCGGGCGTTGGACTCCACGGCGTAGGTGTCGACGTCCTCGCGGGAGAAGCCCTCGATGGTCGCGATCAGGTCGGCGCCGATGCCCTGGGGGACGAAGTCGGTGGCGAAGGCGGTGGAGGGGTCCATCGCCCAGGCGCCGCCGTCGCTGCCCATGGCCACGCGGCTCATCGACTCCACGCCACCGGCCAGGATCAGGTCCTCGAAGCCGCCGCGCACGCGGGAGGCGGCCTGGTTCACGGCCTCCAGGCCCGAGGCGCAGAAGCGGTTGAGCTGCACGCCGGCCACGGTGTCGGGCAGGCCGGCGGCCAGGGCCGCGGTCTTGGCGATGTCGCCACCCTGGTCGCCCACGGGCGAGACGACACCGAGCACGACGTCGTCGATGCGGTTGACGTCGAGCGAGGGGTTCCGCTCCTGGACCGCGTCCAGGAGGCCCACGACGAGGTCGACCGGCTTGACCTCGTGGAGGCTGCCGTCCTTCTTCCCCTTGCCGCGGGGCGTCCGGATCGCGTCGTAGACGAACGCTTCTTGTGCCATCTGACATCCCAACTGTTGACGGTCCCCACGCTCGGTGGGGCTCCGGGTGTGCCTGGACCGGTGGGCGTCGCAGCCCGGGCTGGACGACGCCGCAGCCATTGTGACAGTACGACTGTCAACGTCAACGCCCCCAGCACTGTGGTCCGGATCACGGGCTCCTCCGCGACCCGGCACCACCTCCGCCCCTGGGCAGCCCTCAGTGGACCGAGAAGCCGCCGTCGACGTGCAGCGCCTGACCCGTGACGTACGCCGACCCGCGCCCGGCCAGGAACACCGCGGCCGCGGCGAAGTCCTCGGGACGCCCGTTGCGCCCGACCAGCGTGCGCGCCGCCAGGGCCCGGACGGCCTCGGGGTCCGCCGACAGCGCGGCGTTGAGCGGGGTCTGCACGAAGCCCGGGACGAGCGCGTTAACCGTCACGCCGCGCCCCGACCAGGCCTCGGCCTGCGAGCGGGTCAGCGCCTCGAGCCCGCCCTTGGAGACCCCGTAGGCGCCGCTGCGGGCGAACGCCCGGCTGGCCTGCTGGGAGCTGACGTGCACGATCCGCCCGAACCCGCGCCCGGCCATCGCCGGCCCGAAGCGCTGCCCGAGCAGGAACGGGGCGTCCAGGTTGAGCGCCATGGTGGCGTCCCAGGTGGTCTCGTCGAGGTCGTCGTACGCCGGCCGCAGGTTGATCCCCGCGCTGTTGACCAGCACGTCCGGCTCCCCGACCAGCTCGACCACCCGGTCGGCGGCCTCCTGCACGCCGGGCCGGGTCGCGAGGTCGGCGTCCACGGCGTACGCCGACAGGCCGGCCGACCGCCAACCGCCCACCACCTCGTCGAGCCGCCCCCGGTCGCGCGCCACGACGACGACCCGGGCGCCTGCCCGCGCCAGCGCCTCCGCGATCGCCCGCCCGATCCCCGAGCTCCCGCCGGTCACGACCGCCGTCGTGCCATCCAGGGAGTAGAGCTCCTCCAGGTAGGTGGGCATCTGTCCGGCTCCTCCCGTGGTGGGGGGTTCTGTGGTGGTGACGTTTCCCCGGTCAACCGGGGAACAGAGACGTTATCGGCTGAACGTTTGGCCGATAGGCATGCTTTTCCCCGGTTGACCGGGGAAACGTTCGTCCCCTCACCCCTCCAGGACCGCCGGCAACCGGGTGGTCGCATCCCGGCGGGCGGCGTGGACCTGGAGGCGGGTCAGGAAGAGGGTGGCGGACAGGTCGGTCCCGCGTACGTCGGCCCCGCGCAGGTCCGCACCGAGCAGGTCGGCCTCGCCCAGCTCGACACCGGACAGGTCGGCCCCGATCAGCAGCGCGCCGCGCAGGTCGGCCTCGCGCAGGTCCCGGTCGCGCAGGTCGGCACCGGCGAGGTCATGACCGCGGAGGCGCTCGCCGCCTCCTCGTGCACGAACCCGGCCCCCTCCCCGCACCAGCGCGCTGACCTCGCCCAGCAGCCCGTCGGCGCGGAGCTGGAGCGCGACGACGTCGGCCGAGCCCGGGTCCTCGACGCCGGCGGTGACCCGCGCCCGGAGGCCCTCCAGCTCGGAGGTCAGGGGCCGGGCGGCGGGGCGGGTGAGCGCGTCGGCGACGTACCAGAGCAGCTCGTGGAGGCGCTCGACCACCTCGAAGTCGGCGAACAGCGCGTCGCGGACCTCGGGCGAGGTGCGCCAGCCGGTCCCGTGACGGGCCACGACGGCCTGGCCGGCGCCGAAGCAGTCGTAGACGGTGCACCCCACGAAGCCGCGCTCGGGCAGCTCGGTGTGGATGGTGCAGCCGAAGTCGGCCCCGAGGTTCGGGCAGGGCGTCCGCGCGGGCTTGTCGAGGGCGAAGTCGGAGGAGACCGAGAAGGCGGGGACGACGCAGCACAGCCCCGCGCAGGACCCGCAGTCCGCGCGCAGCTCGAGGCGGGGATCCGGTCCGGCCGCCGGGCTCACGCCTGCACCGCGGCCCCCCGCTCGAGCAGGCCCTCGACGTCGGCGACCCCCCAGGCGGTCAGCGCCTCGCGGGTCTGGGCGCCGGCGGCGGCCGGGGGCGGGGTGGACAGCTGCCCCGGCGTACGGCTGAACCGCGGCGCGGGCGCCGGCTGCACCACGCCCTCGCGTTCGACGAACACCTCGCGCGCGGCCATGTGCGGGTGGGTGACCGCCTCGGACATGGTCAGCACCGGGGCGACGCAGGCGTCGGTGCCCTCGAAGACCTCGGTCCACTCCGCCAGCGGGCGCGAGGCGAAGCGTGAGGCGATCACGGCGCGGAGCTCGTCGGACCGCGCGAAGTCGTAGCGGTCCGGCGCCTCCTCGATCCCCAGCAGCTCGACGAACCGGGCGTAGAACTGCGGCTCGAGCGGACCGACCGACACGTGCCGGCCGTCGGAGGTCTCGTACAGGTCGTAGAACGGCATCCCGCCGTCGAGGAGGTTGGCCGCGCGCTGCTCGAGCATCGTGCCGCCGGCCAGGAACCCCGAGGCCATCGCGTTCAGGTGCGCCGTCCCGTCGACGATCGCGGCGTCCACCACCTGCCCCTCACCGCTGAGCCGGGACTCCAGGAGGGCCGCGAGGATCCCGATGACGAGGTACGTCGACCCGCCGCCGAAGTCGCCGACCAGGTTGCTCGGGAAGTGCGGCCGCGACCGGTCCTGACCCATCCCGAACAGCGCTCCCGTGAGGGCGACGTAGTTCATGTCGTGGCCGGCCGCCCTCGCCAGCGGCCCGTCCTGCCCCCACCCGGTCATCCGGCCGTAGACCAGCCGCGGGTTGCGCGCGTGGCACTCCTCCGGCCCCAGCCCGAGCCGCTCGGTCGTGCCCGGCCGCAGGCCCTCGACCAGCACGTCGGCCGTCGCGACCAGGTCGAGGACGGTCGCGACCGCCTCGGGGTCCTTGAGGTCGAGCGCGACGCTGGGCCGGCCGCGGTTGAGCAGGTCGTGCGGCCCGCCGGTCAGCGGCTGACCGCCCGGGCGCTCGACCCGGATCACGTCGGCCCCGAGGTCGGCCAGGATCATGCAGGCGTGCGGCCCCGGCCCGATCCCGGCCAGCTCCACGACCTTGGTCCCGCGCAGCGGTCCGCTGCCCTGTCCGAGTGAGTACGCCATGGCGCGATCATGACAGCAGGACTGTCAGGGTCGCGAGGGGCGCCGCGGCCACACTTTTGTGTAGGGAAGTGACCACGACACGCCGCTGGCTGGTCACCCTCCTACACAAATGTGTGGGCGACGCGCCATCTCGACCCCGGGACGTACGCCGCTCCCGGCACCGGTCCGGCGTACGCCGCCCCACCGACCGCTCAGGCCGGCCGGGCCGGCCCCACCCGGCGCAGGAACTGCCGGGTGCGCTCCTCGCGGGGGGCGTCGAAGACCTCCGCGGGGGTGCCCTGCTCGAGGATCCGGCCGTCGGAGAGGAAGCAGACCCGGGTGGCGACCTCGCGGGCGAAGGCCATCTCGTGGGTGGCCAGCACCATCGTCATTCCCGCTTCGGCCTCGGCGCGGACGACCTCGAGCACCTCGCCGACCAGCTCGGGGTCGAGCGCGGCGGTGATCTCGTCGAGGAGCAGGACCCGCGGCTCGGGGCACAGGGCTCGCACCAGCGCGACCCGCTGCTGCTGACCGCCGGAGAGCTGGTCGGGGTGGGCGTCGGCCTTGTCGGCCAGCCCGAAGCGGGCCAGCAGCTCGCGGGCCCGGGTCTCGGCGGCGGCGCGGTCGCGGCCGTGCACCTTGCGCGGCGCCAGGGTGCAGTTCTCCAGCACGCTCAGGTGCGGGAACAGGTTGTAGGCCTGGAACACCATCCCGATCTCGCGGCGCACGTCGCGAGCGTCGACGTGCGGGTCGGAGACCTCGCGGCCGTCGAGGCTGATCGTGCCGTCGTCGACCTCCTCGAGCAGGTCCAGGCAGCGCAGCAGGGTCGACTTGCCCGACCCGGAGGAGCCGATCAGGCAGACCACGTCGTGGTGGTGGACGTCGAGGTCGATGCCGTCCAGGACCACCCGGTCGCCGTACGTCTTGCGCAGGCCCCGGACCGAGAGCACCGCTTGCGTCTGGTCGGCGCTCATCCGCGCTCCCGGCGCACGGCGCGGCGGCCCAGCCAGTCGGTGAACCGCGCCAGCGGCACGGTCAGCGCCACGAAGAAGGCGCCGGTGACCAGCAGCGGGGTGAAGTTGAAGTGGTAGTTGCCGTAGTCCTGGGCGGCCAGCAGGCCCTCGGTCACCCCGACGACCGACACCAGCGCGGTGTCCTTCTGGAGGGAGACGAAGTCGTTCATCAGGGGAGGTACGACGCGGCGCAGCGCCTGGGGCAGCACGACGTGGCGCATCGTCTGGGAGCGCGACAGCGCCATCGCCTGGGCCGAGGCGACCTGGGAGGGGTGGATGCTCTCGATCCCGGCGCGCACCACCTCGGCGACGTACGCCCCGTAGCAGAGCACCAGCGCGGTCGTGGTCAGCCAGAACAGGCTCGAGGTGAGGCCGGTCAGCTGCAGCGCCGGGATCCCCAGCGCCATCAGCAGCACCACGAGGAGCGTCGGTACGCCGCGCAGCAGGTCGGTGTAGGCCACGGCCACGAAGCGCAGCGGCGTGAGCCACGGGGTGACGGTCTGGCGGGTCACCGCGACCGCGATCCCGATCAGCAGGATGAACGGCTCGGCGACCAGGAACGTCGCGACGTTGGTCAGGAACCCCTTCGCGATCGCGGGCAGCGCCTTGCGGGCGTGGTAGCCGTTGAAGAACGCGTCCTTGACCACCGGCCAGCCCGCGGAGCCGGTGACCACGAAGCCGACCACCACGAAGACCACGACCGTGACCGCGAGGGCCAGCAGCCGCTTGCGCAGGCGGTCGCGCCGGCGCACCCGGCGACGCTCGAGCTCCCGGTCGCTCGGGGACCAGGCGCCGCCCAGGGAGGTCGCGGTCACTCCAGGACCGGTCACTCCAGGACCGGTCACTTCAGGACCGGTCACTTCAGGACCGGGACGGAGACCTTGGTCGAGAGCCACTTCTGCTGGATCGCGGCCAGGGTGCCGTCCTTCTTCAGCGTGCTCAGCGCCTGGTCGAGGCAGGACAGGATCGGGCTGCCCTTCTCCGTGAGCAGGCCGAACTCCTCCTGCTGACCGGTCTGCGGCTGGAACTGGCCGACGAGCTCGGAGCCCGAGATCTCGGCGGCGCTGATGTAGAACGCGGTCGGCAGGTCGGTGACGATCGCGTCGACCTGGCCGTTGAGCAGCGCCTGCTTGGCGGTGTTGGTGTCGCCGTACACCAGCGGCTGCTGCTTCGGCTTGATGACGTCGCGGATCGCGGTGAGGCTCGTGGTGCCGGTCTGCGCGCCGAGCTTGAGGCCGGCGAGGTCGCTCAGCGAGCCGACCTTCACCTTGTCCTTCTTGAGCGCGATCACGGCCTGGGCCGCGGAGTAGTAGCCCTGGGAGAACCCGACGACCTTCTGGCGGGCGGGGGTGATCGAGATCTGGTTGATGTCGAAGTCGAACTTCTTGGCCCCCGGCGCGTAGGAGTTGTTGAACGGCACGTTGGTCCAGGTGACCTTCGAGGGGGCGAAGCCGAGCTGCTTGGCCACGGCGTACGCCACGGCCGACTCGAAGCCCTTGCCGTTGGTCGGGTCGTTGCCGGAGAACCACGGGTCGTACGCCGGCTTCGAGGTGCCGACGGTCAGGGTGCCCTTGGTCTTGGTGGCCAGCGAGCCCGCGTCGCACGTGCTCGAGGAGCTCGAGGACCCCGAGGAGGCCGAGCCCTTGGTGGCGTCCTCCTTGGGGGCGCAGGCGACCGAGGTGAGGAGGAGGGGCAGGGCGAGCAGGGCCAGGGGCGTACGACGCATGGGTTGAATCCTAGTTCTGGACTCGACTTTGCTCGGACCCGGGCTAGACGGGTCGGACCAGCGCGCGAGTGCGGCCTGGACCGGCTGGAGTGAGCACCCCGGACGGGCACGGGCGCTCGTGCCAGCTCTGCAGGACGGCACCGCTCGGCTGAGCGGTGCCGTCCTGGTGCTGCGCGGGCCGTGTCTCCCGCCACGGCCGGAGGGGATCAGGCCGTGGGACCGGTGGGCCACGCCGCGGTGGTGACCTCGCCCCCGGTGACCCGCACGGTCAGCTCGACGTCGTCGGTCTCCTTGACGTAGAGCTCGTAGCCACCCTCGACCAGCTCGGGGAAGACCAGCGACGGCACGAGCGTGCCACCGACCGGCCGGGCCACCACGGCCACGTGCGGGTGGTGCCCGCCATGGTCGTGCGCGTGATCGTGGTCGTGCCCGTGGTCGTGCACGACGTGCATCGTGGCCCCGACCGGACGGATCTCGACCTCGACCCCGACCATCTCGACCGGCGTGGTCACCACGAGGGCGCCCACGTCGCCCCCGATGTCGAGCAGGACCGCGCCCTGCCCGGCGTAGGGGTTCTCGATCGTCGCGGCGGTCATGACGCCTGCGTCGTGCCGGGCTGGGTCTGGTAGCCCCCGCCCGGCAGCCCCAGGTAGGGGAACGAGCCGGTGGCCGCCGCGTTGGTGTTCCTCGTCCCGTCGGTCACGGCCGAGGCTGCGCCGTCGGGCTGGTAGCTCTTGTCGACCAGCGGGATCGTGGCGCCGGCGATGGCCCGGAGCTCGATCGTCACGACGTCGTCGTTGATCCTGCGCCCGTTGGGGAACCCGGCGAGGTCCCCGCCCACGACACCGAGGTCGTTGGGCTTGGAGGACGGCGGGATCGCGACGTTCAGGCGCAGCATGTCGGCCTTGGTGGCGCCGGTGTAGTTCTGGAACCCCGGGACCACCCCCTTCGGGATGCCGGTCAGCAGGATCGCGTCGAGGTCGGCCCTCGGCTTCTTGTACGCCGCGAGGTGGGGGAAGACGCCCGGGTAGAGGGCCGGCAGCAGGCCCTGGAGCTCGGGCTTGTCGACGTACTTCGCGAACACCTTGTCGTCGTGCGGGCGGCGCGTGTTCCACATGTCCTTCTCCGCCATCGGCACGAGCACCTCGTTGAACAGCGGGTTGGCCAGGCGCGAGATCTGCTTGTACGGACCGTGACCGACGTACTTGCCCTGCTTGGCGCTGAAGATCCGCGACGCGCGACGGTCGGCCGCTGTCCACACGCCGATGACCGACTGCGGGGCGGTGACACTGGTGGGCTTGTCGTGGTACCTCGTCAGGTCGCTGATCGGCACCTGGATCGCGATCGTGTGCACGTTGTAGGCCTGCACCGAGTTGATGCCGTCCATCTTGGTCAGCGGGATCACGTGGTTCTCGTTGAAGGGACGAAGACCCCCGAGGTCGAAGATGCTGCCGAGGTCGACGTGGAAAGCGTCGGCGCGCTGGCCCGCGAAGAACGTCCGCTTGCCGATGTGGTGCACGGCCTGGGCCGAGAGCTTGCCGTAGTTGGGCGTGCTCCGCTTGCCGACGTTGACCGGTGGCACCCGCAGGTTGCGCGCCAAGGTGGTCGTGCGGCCGTTCTCGCGGCGCGTCACGCTGTAGTACTGCGGGCGGTTCCACTCCTTGCCGGCGATGTCGGTGATCTGGCCGGTGTTGTAGAGGAACGTGTTCTTGTTGCGGATCACGGTGTGGAAGTCGAAGGTGTAGACGATGTCGGCCCGACCGGTGCCGGCGTGCGAGATGTTGATGTGGTAGCGGACGTCGTCGCCGAACTCGAAGAAGTTCGGGCCGCCGTCGGGCTGCTGCAGCGGGATGTAGTTGGCGATGATCGTCACGGTGTCCGGCTTGTCGGGGCTGACGAACGCGTAGACGTCGGTGCTGTCGGCGACCGGGTCCTTGGAGATCTCCGGTGCTTCGCGGTGGGAGGACATCAGATGCCCCCCGCCGCGTTCAGGATGCGGGCGACCAGGTCGTGGTCGTGCACCACGACCTCACGCTCGCCCACCATCAGGTGCAGCTCGTCGGAGCTGTGGTCCTCGATGTAGGCCACCACCGGCTCCTGGGCGCTGTCGGCGCGCCGGGTCACTGCGGCCGAGGCGGGCGACGCCGCCAGGCCGACGGCCCCCGCCACCGCTCCGGCGCCGGTGACGGCGAGGAACTTCCTTCTGTTGGTCTCACTCACTGTTCTCAACCTCCAGGTCAGAGCACCTCATGTGAGGCAGCTCACAGGTGGGTACGGAGCCGAGGCCCGATCGGATGGGACGTGGGCCACATCGGGGTCGATCCAGATCTGCGGTCTGGACCAGCGCCTGGAGCACGCCGAGCTCCCCACACCTGTGCAACGAGTTGCACAGGCCGTGTCGAGCGGGCACACTCCCTCCATGGCCCTGGAGCACGCCCTGCTGGTGGCGCTGAGCGAGCGCCCGGGCACCGGGATCGAGCTCACCCGGCGGTTCGACCGCACGATCGGGTTCTTCTGGCAGGCCACGCACCAGCAGATCTACCGCACGCTGCGGCGGATGGAGGCCGACGGCTGGGTCCGGGCCGAGGCGACCGGCGGGCGCAGCACCGAGCGCCGCTACTCCCCCACCGACGAGGGCCGGCGCGCGCTCGCGACCTGGGTCGAGGCGCCGACCGACCCCGCGGTCCTCCGCTCCGAGCTGGCGGTCAAGCTCCGCGGGGCGTCGTACGCCGACCGGGCCACGCTGCTCGCCCACCTCCGCGCCCTGCGCGAGGACCACCGCCTGCGCCGGCACCACTACGAGCAGCTCGAGCGCGACCAGTTCCCCGACCCCGCGGCGGTGACGGGGCGCGCGCTCGACGCGTGGCTGGTCCTGCGCGGCGGGATCCGCCAGGAGCAGTTCTGGATCGACTGGCTCACCGACTACCTCGATGCCTGGGCCCGGACCACTCCCGCGCCGGGCACCCCGACACCCACCCCCACCACCGGAGGACCCCGATGACCAGCCAGCCCGCGGCCCCTGCCAACGCCCACTTCCCGCACCTGATGTCCCCCCTGACCGTCGGCGGGCTGACCCTGCGCAACCGGTCGGTGATGGGCTCGATGCACACCGGGCTGGAGGACCACGCCTGGGACCTGCCCAAGCTCGCGGCGTACTTCGCCGAGCGGGCCCGCGGCGGCGTCGGCCTGATCGTGACCGGCGGCTTCGCGGTCAACAAGCGCGGCTGGCTCAAGCCGTTCGCGGGCGAGATGACCTCGCGGATGGACTCCCAGCGCCACCGCCAGGTCACCGACGCGGTCCACGAGCACGACGGGGCGATCGCGCTCCAGCTGCTGCACGCCGGGCGCTACGGCTACACCCCGATCAGCCAGTCGGCCAGCGCCACCAAGTCGCCGATCACCCCGTTCAAGGCCGGCGAGATGAGCGCCAAGCAGGTCGAGCGCACCATCGACGACTTCGCGCGCTCCGCGGTGCTGGCCCAGAAGGCGGGGTACGACGCCGTCGAGGTGATGGGCTCCGAGGGCTACCTGATCAACCAGTTCCTGGCCGCCCGCACCAACCACCGCGAGGACGCGTGGGGCGGCTCGGCCACCCGCCGGATGCGCTTCGCGGTCGAGACCGTGCGACGGACCCGCGAGGCCGTCGGCGCGGACTTCCCGATCGTCTACCGGATGTCGCTGCTGGACCTGGTCGAGGACGGCCAGACCTGGGACGAGACCGTCGAGCTCGCGCTGCTGCTCCAGGAGGCGGGGGTGAGCGTGGTCAACACCGGCATCGGCTGGCACGAGGCGCGGGTGCCCACGATCATCACCCAGGTGCCGCGCGGGGTCTGGTCGTGGACGACCGCCCGCCTGCGCAAGGAGCTGTCGGTCCCGGTGTGCACCAGCAACCGCATCAACACCCCCGAGCTGGCCGAGCAGCTGCTCGCCGACGGGAGCGCCGACCTGGTGTCGATGGCCCGCCCGTTCCTGGCGGACCCCGAGCTGGTGGCCAAGGCCGCGGCCGGTCGGGCCGACGAGATCAACACCTGCATCGCCTGCAACCAGGCCTGCCTGGACCACACCTTCTCCAACAAGCGGGCCAGCTGCCTGGTCAACCCGCGCGCCTGCCGGGAGACCGAGCTGGTCCTGCTGCCCCTCCCCTCGACGGCGCCGACGACCCGTCGCCCCACGGTCGCGGTGGTGGGCGCCGGCCCGGCCGGACTCAGCGCGGCCACGGCGTACGCCGAGCGCGGCTTCGCCGTCACCCTGTTCGAGAAGGGCACCGAGCTCGGCGGGCAGTTCCGCCTGGCGATGGCGGTCCCGGGCAAGGAGGAGTTCGCCGAGACGCTGCGCTACTACGCCCGCCGCCTCGAGGTCCTCCGCGTCGACGTCCGCCTCGGCACCACCGCCGACGTGGACCGGCTCGACGGCTTCGACGAGGTCGTCGTGGCCACCGGCGTCGAGCCCCGGATCCCGTCGATCCCCGGCATCTACCGCGCCCTGTCGTACGCCGACGTCCTCGCCGGCCGCGCCGTCCCGGGCCGGCGCGTCGCGGTGATCGGCGCCGGCGGCATCGGCGTGGACACCTCGGTCTTCTTGACCCACACGCCGGAGACCGACGAGGAGTGGATGGCGCACTGGGGCGTCGGCGACCCCGCCGAGCACCGCGGCGGCCTGGTGCCCCCGACGCCGCGCGTCCCCGCCCGGCAGGTGTGGCTGGTGCAGCGCAAGACCACCCCGATCGGCAAGGACCTGGGCAAGACCTCGGGCTGGGCCCACCGCGCGGTGCTGAAGCAGTCGGGCGTCGAGCAGGTCCGCGGCGCGACGTACGAGCGGATCGACGAGGCGGGCCTGCACCTGACCGTCGACGGCTCCCCGGTGCTCCTCGAGGTCGACGACGTCGTGATCTGCGCGGGCCAGGAATCCGTCCGCAGCCTGTACGACGACCTCGTCGCCGCCGGCCGCACGGCCCACCTGATCGGCGGCGCCGACCTGGCCGCCGAGCTCGACGCCAAGCGCGCCATCGACCAGGGGTTCCGGCTCGCCGCCCAGGCCTGACGGGCGGGTCCGGCCGGGCGACCGGCCCGGATCGGCGGCAGGTGGTCGGCCAGAAGGTCGGGTGGTCGGGCGAACGTTCGGGGGAAGAGCCGACTGATCCCCGGCTAGCCGGGGATCAGTCGGTCCTACTTCCCGGTGACGAACCCTTCCTTCTTCAACCACGCGTAGGCCACCTCGGCAGGCTCCTTGCCGGTCACGTCGATCTCGGCGTTCAGCTTGAGGAGGACGTCGTTGGTGAGCTTCTTGGCCACCGGGGCGACCAGGTCGGCGATCTGCGGGTACTTCCGGGCGACGTCCGGGGTCAGGACCAGCGAGACGTTGTACTTGGGGAAGAAGTCCCGGTCGTCCTCGAGCACCTTCAGGTCCAGGGCCACGATCCGCCCGTCGGTCGTGTAGACCTCGCCGAAGCTGCAGGCACCCTTGGCCGTGGCGTCGTAGATCGCACCGGTCTGGAAGGTCTTGATGTTGCCCTTGGGCACCCCGGATCCAAGCGGGACGTCGTACTTCTTCAGCATCCCCACCAGGCCGTCGGGCCGGTTGCGCAGCTCGGACTCCACGCAGAAGGTCCGCTGGGCGACCGGCACCTTCTTCAGCTGCGACAGCTTGGTGATCTTGAGCTTCTTGGCAGTCGCGGCGTTCATCGCGAAGGCGTAGGTGTTGTTCATCGGTGCCGGCGGCAGCCAGGTGAGGTCGTTCTTCTTCTTGTCCTCGTCCCGGACGGCGGTGTACTGCTTCTGCTCGTCGGGGATCGGCTTGGTGTGACCGAGGTAGGTGATCCAGCCCGTGCCGGTGTACTCCCACATCGCCTGGATGCGGTCGTCCAGCATCGCCTGCCGGGCCGCGGCGCTGCCGGGGATGTTGGTCAGGTCGGTGACCGAGGCGCCGTCGGACTGCATCAGGATGATGGCCATCTTGCCGAGCAGGACGTTCTCGGAGAAGTTCTTCGACCCGACCGCGATCGAGGCGCCCTTGAGCGACTTCACGTCCTTGAGCGGACCCGCGAGCGTGCCGGTCGGGACGAACCCGCCGGCGGTCGGCAGGGCGCAGGAGGAGAGCACCAGCGAGGCCACGCCTCCTGCGACGGCGGCGAGCAACGGCGTACGCCGGGTGGTGCGGACCATCTCAGACCCCCTTGGGTCGGGCGACGAGCTCGAGCACACGCCCGAGCCACTCGATGAGCAGGGCGAGCAGGGCGACCAGCACCGCGCCCCAGACGATGACCGAGTAGCGCAGCAGCGATATCCCGGCCTGGAGGGTGGCGCCGAGACCGCCCCCGTTGATGAAGGTCGCCAGCGTCGCGGTGCCGACCAGCAGCACCAGCGCGGTGCGCACGCCGGCCATGATCACCGGCAGCGCGAGCGGCAGCTCGATGCGGAGCAGGACCGCCACCACCGACATGCCGACGCCGCGGCCCGCCTCGACCAGCGTGCGGTCGACGCCCTGGAGGCCCACGATCGTGTTCCGCAGCACGGGCAGGATCGCGTAGAGGGTCAGCGCGATCACGGCGGTGCTGAAGCCGGGCTGGAGCCACATCGCGAACAGCACGATCAGACCCACCGAGGGGGCGGCCTGGCCGGCGTTGGCGATGCCCACCACGATCGGGGCGGCCGCCCTGGCCCGTCCGCGGGTGAGCAGCACCCCGAGCGGGATCGCGATCAGGATGACGAAGAAGGCCGAGACGAAGGTCAGCTTCACGTGGCCCCAGATCTGGGACAGGACCTCCGACCAGGCCAGCGAGGTCTCCTCGACGCTGTCCAGGGTGGCGGTGGCGTGCCAGATCGCGAAGGCGCCGAAGCCCACGACCACGATCACCGGGATCGCGAACAGCACGATCGCGGCCTCGGCGTTGATGCGGTCGCGCCAGCGGGTCGTCGAGCCGCGCACGGGCGTGCCCTGCTCGCCCGAGGTCGGCGTACGCGTCGCCGCGACCGGTCCGGCGCTGGACTCGCTCATCGCGCGGCCCCGTCGTCGGCCGTGATCTCCTCGACGTGCTCGTCGCGGGGGTTGGACTCGGCGGGCACGTCGCTGCCGGCCGACCGCTCCAGGGCCTCCTGCTGCTGGCGCATGAAGTCGGTGACGCTCGCGAAGTCGATGACCCCGAGGTAGCGGTCGCGGTCACCGGTCACGACGGCCCCGCCGTGGCTGTTGGTCAGCATCGTGTCCAGCGCGTCGTTGAGCGTGGCCCGGTGGTCGAGGTTGATCAGGTCCTCCTCGCCGCGGTGGATGGTCTCGCCCTTGAGCTGGCGCAGCCAGGGCCAGGCCGTGGGGCGACCCTGGTCGTCCAGGACGACGACCGAGTTGTCACCCACGGCCTCGGCCCGACGCTTGACCTCCGCGGTGGACTCCCCGACGGTCGCGGTCACGGCCTCCTTGAGGTCGAGCTCGGAGATCCGCGACAGGGTCAGCTGCTTGAGCGACGACCCCGCGCCCACGAAGTCAGCCACGAAGTCGTTGGCGGGGTTGGCCAGGACGGCCTCGGGGGTGTCGTACTGCCCGACCTGCGCCCCCTCCTGGAGGATCAGGATCCGGTCGCCGAGCTTGATCGCCTCGTCGATGTCGTGGGTGACGCAGACGATCGTCTTGCGCAGCTCCCGCTGGATCGACAGCAGCTCGTCCTGCAGGCGCTGGCGGGTGATCGGGTCGACGGCGCCGAACGGCTCGTCCATCAAGATCACCGGCGGGTCGGCGGCCAGGCCGCGGGCGACGCCGACGCGCTGCTGCTGGCCGCCGGAGAGCTCGCGGGGGTAGCGGTCGCGGTACTTCGCGGGGTCGAGGCTGACCAGGTCGAGGAGCTCGTCGACGCGGGTGTCGATGCGGCCCTGGTCCCAGCCCAGCATCTTGGGCACGATCGCGATGTTCTTGGCCACGGTCATGTGCGGGAACAGCGAGCCGCCCTGGATGACGTAGCCGATCGTGCGGCGCAGCTGGTCGGCGCTCTGGTCGCGGACGTCCTTGTCGCCGATGTGGATGGTGCCGCTGGTGGGCTCGATCAGCCGGTTGATCATCTTCAGCGACGTGGTCTTGCCGCAGCCCGAGGGGCCGACGAACATCACGATCTCGCCGGCCGGGATGACCAGGCTGAGCCCGTCGACCGCGGCGGCGGACTGGCCGGGGTAGCGCTTGGTGACGTTCTCGAGCCGGATCTCGGCGCCGCTGATGGAGCCGGACGCGCCGGTGTGCTCGCCCTGCGCGGTGTGGTCGGTCGTCGTGCTCATGCCCGGATTCCCTTCGAGATGGTGACGCGTCCGAGCGCCAGGAGGAGAGCGTCGAAGACCAGGGCGATCAGCACGACCGCCACCGTGGCCGACAACGCGTAGTTGACGCCGTTCTTGCCGCCGGTCTGCGCCAGACCGGTGAAGATCCAGGCCCCGAAACCGGGGCCGAGCACGTACGCCGCGATCGCGGCCACGCCCATCGACATCTGCGTGGAGACCCGCAGACCCGCGAGGATCACCGGCCAGGCGAGCGGCAGCCGCACCTGGAGCAGCGCCCGGGTCTGGCTCATGCCCATGCCGGTGGCCGACTCGATCAGCTCGGGGCTGACCCCCTGCAGGCCCACGACCGCGTTGCGCAGCACGGGGAAGATCGCGTAGAAGGCCACGCAGATCATCGCCGGCCAGAACCCCAGCCCGAGGACCGGCAGCAGCAGCCCCACCAGCGCGAAGGAGGGGATCGTCAGGCCGATCGAGCTGATCGCGTTGGCGACCGGCTCCAGCTTGGGTCGCCGGGTGACCAGCACCGCGACCGCGACCCCGATGACCGCGGCGACCAGCACCGCGACCAGGACCAGGAGGGCGTGGCCCCAGGCCAGCGTCCACACCTGGTCACGACGGTCGACCAAGAAGTTCCACACGTGAGCCCCACCCCCACGGCTGCGTCCCGCAGCCCTCGTCACCGCCGTCCGAGCCGAACGGTGCCGCTCAGCAAAGCACGGTTGTGCGCTTGTGAGCGACATTTCAGTGGACAGGCGTGTACCCCAGATGTTGCGCATGATGCGCGTGGGGCGTCAGACGATGGCGATCGCCGGGCCGGCGTACGGCGGAATGTCGGGTTCGCGCGGCACCTTGTCGGCCAGTCGGTGACCTTGTCGGGTGAACGTTCGGCCGACCAGGTGACTGTTCCCCGGCTAGCCGGGGATCAGTCGGTCCCCGCCGCTCCCCTCAGTCGTGCACCCCACCGGGCTCGTGGGCCCGGTGGCTGGCGGGCTCGACCTGGAAGGTGGTGTGGTCGATGCCGAAGTGGGTGGCCACGCAGTGGCCGAGGTCGTCCAGGACGGCGCCGACGCCGCGTTCGGCGAGGACGCCGTCGGTGACGGTGACGTGGGCCGAGAGGGCGGGCATGCCGCTGGTGATCGACCAGGCGTGCAGGTCGTGGACCTCGGTGACACCGGGGGTGCCGGCGAGGTGGCGGCGCACGTCCTCGACGTCGAGGCCGGGCGGGGCCGACTCCAGCAGCACCCGGACGCAGTCGGCCAGCAGGGACCAGGCGCGGGGCAGGATCAGCACCGCGATGGCCAGGGAGACGATCGAGTCGGCGCGCAGGAAGCCGGTGGTGAGGATGACGACCGCGGCCACCACGGCGGCCAGCGACCCGATCGCGTCGCCGAGCACCTCCAGCCAGGCGCCCCGCATGTTCAGCGACTCGCCGCGACGCGCGGCGAGCAGCGCCATCGAGGTCACGTTGGCGGCCAGCCCGACGGCGGCGAAGACCAGCATCTGGGTGGCGTCGACGTCCTGCGGGTGCAGGAGCCGGCCCACGCCGGCGTACGCCAGGTAGCCGCACACGCCCAGCAGCACCACCGCGTTGATCAGCGCGGCGAGGATCTCGGCGCGGTGGTAGCCGAAGGTCCGGCGCGGGCTCGCCGGCAGGGTCGCGACGTACGACGCCGACAGCGCCAGCACGATCGCCGCGGTGTCGGTGAACATGTGCCCGGCGTCGGCCAGGAGCGCCAGCGAGCCCGACAGCAGGGCGCCGACCAGCTCGACGACCGCCACGGTCCCGGTGACGGCGAGGACCAGCCGCAGCCGGCGCCGGTCCTCGGCCCGACCCTCGGCGTGGCCCGCGCCGTGCCCGGGTCCGTGATCGTGTCCCATGCCGCTCACCCTAGGGACCCCGTGGCAGCCCCGGCGCGGCGCTGGGCGGTCCCCGGCCCCGCCCGACCCCGGCCCGCCCCGGGCCGCGGGTGCAGGATGGCGGGGTGACGGTGGAGATCAGGACGGCCGGCTCCCGACCGGTGACGCGCGCCGAGGGCCGCACGACGTGGCACTCGTTCTCCTTCGGGGCCCACTACGACCCCCGCAACGTCGGGCTGGGCCGCCTGGTGGCGCACAACGACGAGCTGCTGCCGCCCGGGACCGGGTACGCCGACCACCCGCACGCCGACCTCGAGATCGTCACCTGGGTGCTCACCGGGGCGCTGCGCCACGAGTCGACCGTCGGCACCGGCACCGTCACCCCTGGACGGGTCCAGCAACTCTCGGCCGGGCGCGGCGTGCGGCACAGCGAGGTGTCCGCGGCGCCGGGACCGACCCGGTTCCTGCAGGCCTGGGTGCGCCCCGACGAGCCCGGCACCGAGCCCCACCACGTCGTCCGCGACGCAGAGCGGGGCCCGGGGTGGACCTGCCTGGCCGACGACACCGGGAGCGGGGCCGTCACGATCGCGGCCGCCGGGACCTCCCTCCACGTCGCCGACCTGGCGGCGGGTGACCGGCTGTCCCTGCCCGAGGCCCCCCTGCTGCACGTCTTCGTCGCCACCGGCCAGCTGATGCTCGGCGAGCGCCGCCTGGGCGACGGTGACGCCGCCCGCCTGGGCGAGGAGGGCGGCCGCGAGGTGCGTGCCGAGCAGGACGCCCACGTCGTGGTCTGGGCCCTCACCGAGCCGCCCCGCCCCTAGCCGCGGACGTAACTCAGGTCCGACCGCCTCGCGCGCTCAGGTCTCCGCCGGCGCCCCGAGCTCCTCGAGGACCGCGCTCGCGGCCCGCTGGCCCGAGCGCACCGCGCCGGCGATCCCGGGCGCCTCCCGGTGGTCGCCGGCCAGGAAGAGGCCGTCGCCGAGGTCGACCTCGCGGCGCAGCAGCAGCGGCGGCCGCACGGCGGGCCAGGCGGCGGAGTGGGTGTGGCGGGCCACGACCTGCCACGAGGTGGTGTCGGTGCGGAAGACCTGGGCCAGCTGCCGGCGCACGTCGTCCTCGGTCTCGCCGCCCGCCGGGGCGCCCTCCCGCGCCACCGAGCAGGCCGCGACCAGGGTGCGGCCCGGCGGGGCGTAGCGCGGGGCGACGTTGGAGGCGACCACCGCGTGCGAGATCGGGCCGCCCGCGCCACCCAGCGGGTTGACGAAGACGGTCTTGAGCGTGGTGGGCGACTGCTCGGAGCCGAACCACCAGGTCGAGAGCCCTCGCATGGCGGGCACGCCGATGCCCAGCAGCGTCGAGGCGGTCAGCGGGTCGGTCGCCACGACGGCGGCGCGCGCGTGGACCTCGCCGGCGTCGGTCGAGACCCGCACGGTCTCCCCGTTGCTGCGCGAGACGCCCAGGACGTCGACACCGTGCTCGACCGCCCGCTCCAGCCCCAGCGCGAGCTGGTTGGGCAGAGCCTGCATCCCCAGGGCCGGGAGGGCGGGGACCCCGACGGCCAGCTGCCGCAGCGCGAGCATCGCGTGCTGGTAGGAGGTGCGCAGCTCCTCGTCGGCGAGCAGCAGCCGGAAGAACGGCCGCAGCACCTCCTCGGCGAGGCGCGCCGGGATGCCGTGGCGCTCCAGGGACTCCGCCAGGGTCAGGTCGGCCCCGGCCAGCAGCCGCTCCTCGGGGCGCCGGATCGGGTCGCTCCACCGGATCAGCTTCGCGACGTCCTGGGGCTGCCCCAGCCCGCCCCGGATCGCCGCGATCAACGAGGCCTGGGAGCCCTGGAGGATGCGGTAGCCCGCGGGGTTGGCCAGCACCAGTCCGCGGTCGATGGGGCGCGGGTTCAGCGCCGCCACGTCCAGGGTCGCGCGCAGGTCGGGGTGGGCGGCGTCGAACCACTGGAACCCGCGGTCGCAGCGGAAGCCGTCGACGAGGTCGGTGCCGACCCGTCCTCCGACGCGGGCCGACCGCTCGAGGACGCGCACAGAAAAGCCGGACGTCTCCAACGCCCGCGCGCAGGTGAGTCCGGCGATCCCGGCGCCGATCACGGCGACGTCGGTCACGTCCATGGTCGGTGAGTATCACCCCGGGCGCCCCGGCTCCCACCCGCTCGCGGTCATGGTCTGGACCACGAGCGACCCGGCGAGACCCGTTCTTGAAAAAGGCTGCCGCCCCCGGGTCAGGAACGGCAGAAGCGCACGGCCTGCTCCAGCGCCGGGCCCGCCTCCGGCACGGGCAGCAGCGGGTAGACGTGCAGCAGGCCGGGGCCCACGACGTACTCCAGCGGCCACCCGGCCTCCTCCGCCCGCGCGAAGAGCGCGTCGCAGCCGGGCTGGATCAGGTCGCGGGTGCCGCAGAACATCAGCGCCGGGGGCAGCCCGTCCAGCGACCCCAGGCCGGGGCTCACGCGGGGGTCGGCGAGCCGCGCGGGATCGTCGCTGCCGGCCCAGAAGGAGGCGTAGACGGCGAGATGGGGATGGGACAGCCACGGGTCGCGGCCCGCCGCCTCCTCCACCCCGGGCGTCGTCCCGGTCAGGTCGACCCAGGGAGCGATCAGCACCAGGTGGGTCGGCTGCGCGCTCCCGTCGCGCCGCGCCCGGTCCCGCAGCGCCTCGGCGACCGCGAGGGCGTAGCCGCCGCCCGCCGAGTCGCCGGCCAGCACGACGCCGTCGGGCGACCCGGCGGCGACCTCGTCGAAGATCGAGAGGACCGCCTCGAAGGAGTCCTCGACGGTGAACTCCGGGGCCAGCGGGTACGCCGGCAGCACGGCCCGCGCGCCCAGGGCGTCGGCGAACCGGCTCAGGAACGACCAGTGCCGGGGGTCGGTCGGCGCCGTGTAGGCGCCGCCGTGCAGGTAGAGGACGCTGCGGCGGGGCAGTCCGTACGCCGAGTCCTCGGCGTC
Organism: Nocardioides korecus; assembly: GCF_054778395.1. Taxonomy (NCBI): domain Bacteria; kingdom Bacillati; phylum Actinomycetota; class Actinomycetes; order Propionibacteriales; family Nocardioidaceae; genus Nocardioides; species Nocardioides korecus. The sequence continues at coordinate 220,174 of NZ_BAAGZO010000001.1, forward strand.
CCCGACCGGCCGCCACAGCTCGAAGACCGGGAATCCGTGGTCGTTGGACACCCGCTCCTCGTGCCCGCGGCGCACCCGGCGCGGCGGGCCCTCCTCGGCCCGGCGGTTGCGCTCGGTCAGCGCCGCGCGCATGGCCGGCAGGTCGTCGACGGGCAGGTTGCGACGCAGTCGACCCACGACCAGGCTGACCACGAGGTGCTGCAGGCTCGGCATGGCCGCAGCCTAGGACCCGGCCCCGCCCCCCACGGCGGGTGCGGCGGCCGTCTCGGCCTGCGGCGGGTCCTGCGGCATCCGCAGGGACATCACGATCAGCCCGACGGCGGTGACGGTCGGCACCAGCATCGCCCGCTGGAGGCCGGCCTGGCCGGCCACGAAGCCGATCAGGGCGGGGCCGACCAGGAAGGCGGCGTACCCGAAGCTGACCACGGTCGCGAGCCCCCGACCACCGCCCAGGTGACCGGCGAGGCCGTAGATCTGCGGGGCGACCAGGCCGACGCCGAACCCGACCAGGCACCAGCCCACGAGGATCATCGGCAGCGGGGACACCGTGGCGGTGAGCGCGTAGCCCACGAGGGCGCAGGCGGCCCCGGCCCGCACGACGACCGCCCGACCGAGCCGCTCCACGACCGCGTCGCCCGCCAGCCGGATCACGACCATGAAGCCCGCCACGCAGGCCAGACCCCAGGCGCCGCTGCTCGGCGAGACCCCGGCGACGTCGGTCACGTGCAGGCTCGACCAGTCGATCGCGGTGCCCTCGGTCATCCCGAAGCAGACCGCCATCGCGGCCAGCAGCCAGACCGCCGACGGCACCCGGGTCCGGCCCGTGGGCCCGCCGTCGGAGGTCTCGGCGACCGGGCGCACCGGCGACTGCGGCGTGCGGGGTACCACCACCGCCAGCAGCACGGCCACGACCAGCGCGGCGGTCCACAGCGACCACCGCGGGGCGACGTCGGCGGCCAGGAACGACCCGACGGCCACCACGACCAGGGCGCCCGACAGGTTGCCGACCGAGAAGAACGCGTGCAGCCGGCTCATCACCGGGCGTCCGCGGGCCTGCTCGACGCTGACGCCGAGCGCGTTCATGGCCACGTCCATCGCCCCGTTGCCGAGGCCGAAGACGGCCGCACCGACCAGCAGCACGGCGTACGCCGGGGCGGCGCCCATCACGACCGCGGCCAGGACCATGGTGGCCCCGCCGACCAGCGTGGGCAGGCGGGCGCCGTGGCGGTCGGCGACGGGGCCGCTGAGGTTCATCGCGACGACGGCGGCGATGCCGGCGGTGACCAGCACGCCGACGATGTGGCCCGCCCCCAGACCGAGGTGCTGGCGCAGGCCGGGCAGCGAGCCGCCGAAGGTGCCGACGACCAGGCCGTTGAGGGCGAACAGCCCGGCGACCGCGACCAGGTCGCGGGTGCTGCCGGTGGTGGGCCCGGAGCGGGTGGGGGGCTCAGGGCGCCTGCCGGGCCGGGTGGGCCTGGTCGGCGTGGCGTGCTCTGGGGGCTGGTTCACCGGGCTCCGAGCGTGGTGGGGACGGGACGGCCCCGCCAGCGGCGCCCGCGTGGGCCGGGAAGGTGCCCAGCTCGTCGATGTCGTAGCCGGCGGGGTAGGTGCGGAAGTAACCGTACGTGCTCACCCACCGGGGCTCCGAACGCGCCGGGAAGAGCCGCAGCAGGCGTCCGCGGAGCCTCATCGCGCCGGTGAACACGGCCCGCTCGGCCCGACCCGGGACCGGGTAGTCGAAGGCCCGCAGCAGCGGCTCGTCCATCAGCGACCACGCCAGCCGGCGCACGACCCGACGGGGCAGCCAGCTGTTGGGCCACTGGGTGGCCATCAGGTCCAGGGTGGCGTCGGCGACCGCCCGGCCGCCCGCGTCGAAGGCGAAGTGCTCCCGCTCGTAGTCGTCCATGAGGCCCTTGAAGCCCGCGAAGTCCTCGGGCAGGTCGCGGATGTTCATCAACCGGCCCAGGCGGCGGTAGTACTCCGTGGACGCGACCACCTCGTGCGGCGTCATCGAGCGCCAGCCGTAGTCGTCGAGCCACCGCTTCGGCACCACCACGAAGGTCGACAGCACGTAACGCATGTCGTCGTTGCCGATCCCGTGCGCCGCGTGCATCCGGTTGACCCGGCGCACGGCGGCCCGGCCGCGGGTGCTGTCCAGGCCGTGGCGCTGGACCTCCTCGAGCAGGATGCCGGTGTCGTCGTACCGCTTCTGGGTGCGCTCGGTGAACTCCCCGGTGCGGAACAGCAGCGAGCCGATCGAGGGCACGGCATAGGTGCGGAACAGGGCGAAGGACAGCGCCTGCAGGGTGTCCCACGGGAAGTCGTACGCCGAGACGTGGAGGCTCACCTCGCGGTGGTCGCGGACCGGGTCCAGCTGCTCGCTGCGACGGGCCCAGTGGTGACGACGGTGCACGGCGACCTCCTGCAAGCGACGATGACACAACTACTGTCACGGTCGGGGCCGCCGCTGTCCAGCCCCCGACGGGGCCTCGACCCCCCTCAGCGCACCCGCACCTGCTCCAGGAAGCGCCGCAGCAGCGGCCCGGCCGTCCCGGAGCCCGAGGAGCCCCGGTCGACGAACACCGCGACGGCCAGGTCCCCGCGTCCGGCCACCATCCACGCGTGGGTCGGGAGCGGCACCGTGGTCCCGAACTCGGCCGTCCCGGTCTTGGCGATCACGTCACCTCCCAGGCCGGCCAGCAGGCGGCCGCTGCCGCGCTCGACGACGCCCCGCATCAGGGACCGCAGGGCCGAGGCCTCGGCCGAGGTCAGCGGCTTCGCAGCCGGCGCGGCGCTCGCGGAGGAGCTCGGCGACGCCGAGGGGGACGGCCCCGGGGCGTCGGAGCCGGTCAGCAGCCGCGGCACCACCGTCGAGCCGTGCAGGACCGAGGCGACCACGCCGGCCATCGCGAACGGCGAGGCCAGGACGGTCCCCTGCCCGATCATGTCGGCGGCCGCCGTGGTCGACGAGGCGGGGCTGGCCGACACCGACCCCAGGAAGACCGGGAAGCCGAGGTCGCGGTCCACGCCCAGCCCGAGGGACGCCGCCGCGGACGCGAGGTCCCCCGCACCGAGCCGGGAGCGCTGGGAGACGAAGGCGGTGTTGCAGGAGTTGGCCACCGCGTCGGCGAGCGTGATCCGCCCCAACCCGGAGGCGGGGTAGTCGGAGTAGTTGGTGAAGCGCTTGCCGTCGACCGTCGTCGTGGCCGGGCAGTCCACCGGGCTCGACGGGGTCAGCCCGGCGCGCAGCAGGGCCAGGGAGGAGACGATCTTGAAGGTGGACCCGGGGGCGTAGCGGCCCACGTCGGCGGTGTCGTAGCCCGCGGACCCCGGCCCGACCGCGGCCGCCACGACCTCGCCGGTGGAGGGACGGACGGCGACCAGGGCGCTGGCGGGCCCGACCCCGGCCAGGACCTGCTGCGCCAGCTGCTGGGCGCCGAGGTCCAGGCTGGTGGTGAGCGTCTTCCCGTCGACGGGACGGGTGCTGAACAGGGTGCGGTCCACGCCCCGGTCGTCCTGGACCACGACCAGCTCTCCCCGGGTGCCGGCCAGCCGGGCGTCGTACCTGCGCTGGAGGCCCGAGAGGCCCACGTCGTCGCCCGCCCGGACCCGACCCCGGCTCTGCTTCACGACGTCGGCCGTCGCGGGGCCCACCGTCCCCAGCAGCGGGGCCGCGAAGTCCTTGCTCGGGGCCAGCGGCAGCCGGTCGGCGATGCTGCGGCCCCCGGGGATCGACGCCAGCCCGTCGGTCACCGCCGCCGGCACCTGCGAGCGGCGGTAGACGATCGCGGGCACGAACGCCTTCGGGCCGGACGCCATCACGCTGCGGACGTACGCCGCGGGGTCCAGGCCCACCAGCCGCGCCAGCCGCTGCGCCGAGATCCGGGCCTGCGCCTGTGCCCCCGAGCGCAGCAGGGAGCGGTCCAGCCCGATCCGCAGGACGGGCCGCAGGGTCACCAGACGGGCACCGCCGGCCCCCAGCACGTCACCGCGCCGGGCCTTGACCGTGCGCTCGACCAGCCGATCGGCGGCCCGCAGCGACGGCTCGACCACCGACGGCTCCCACCGCACCGCCCAGACCTCGTCGCCCGAGGAGTCCTTCTGCCGCTGCAGCCGCACGGTGGTGCGGTAGCGCCACGTGGAGGAGCCCACCGACCAGGACCAGTCCAGGGTGCCGCGCGCCTGGGAGCCGTCCTCCGTCACCGCGCCGGCCTCGACCCGGGGCCGCCACGTGGCGGGCAGGCCCGCGAGGGTGCGCTCCAGCGCCACCGGGGCGCCCCGCGTGCCCAGGCGTCCGGGGACCAGGGCCACGCCGCTCAGCGAGCGGTGGCTCAGCCGGGAGGCCAGGTGGGCCAGCGCGTCGTGGGCGTCCGGTCCGGACCCGGGCAGGCTGCAGCCGGCCAGGCCGGAGGCGCCCAGCAGGAGGGCCAGGGCGGCGGCCGTGCGGGCGGCCGGGCGGGTGGCCGGGCGGGTGGCCGGGCGCACGGTTGGTCCGGGCCGTGCGGCGGGAGGCACGCGGTGGGTCATGCCCTCGATCGCACCACGGCCCGCCCGACCGGCCAAGCGACGGGGCCGACGCCACGCGGGACAGGTGACGGGAGCCGGTCGGTCACGGCCCCCGGGGGACGAACGAGCCCCCCGGGCCGCGTCGCAGGGACGGGCCGGGGGGCTGCTGAGGTGCACCACCGCTGCTGCGCACCGATGCGTGAAGGGTGCGCGCGGGTGGTCCGTGCCGCGCCGGTCAGCCGGCGGCGGAATGAGGCCGCCGGCGCGACACAGGAACGGGGGGGACTACTTCTTGAACGCGTCCTTGACCTTCTCGCCGGCGTCCTTGAGGGAGGCCTTGCGCTGGTCGCGGTCGCCCTGCGCCTTGAGCTCGTCGTCGCCGGTGGCCTTGCCCACGGCCTCCTTGGCCTTGCCGCCGAGGTCCTGCAGCTTGTTGTCGGCCTTGTCGTCTGTGCTCATGGTGAGGCTCCTCGCGTCGAGAGATTCGGTGTGCGGTCGGGTCGAACCGTCGTACGGCGAACCCAGGATCCACACGAACACTGGTTTCGGGAGGACACCGGAGAACGCCGCACGGTCGCGGAGGCCGGCTGCTTGACGTCCGGACCTCTCAGTACCCGCCACAGCGGATTCATCACGGTGGCGACCCCCGGTGAGACGCCGGAGGGGCCGCGGCACGACCCTCGGGACCGGGCGCCGGAGCCTCAGGAGGCGGCGGTGCGGTGCTGGTTGATGACCTCGGAGGCCACCACGGCCACCTTGAGGTTCAGGTCCTGGGAGACCTTGGAGAGCATCGCGAAGGCCTCGTCGTCGTCGACCTGGTGCATCGCCATCATCAGGCCGACGGCCTTGCCGATCTCGCGGTTGCTGGCCAGCCCGCGCCGCAGGGTGGCGGCCTCCTCGCCGCGCTCGACGGCGGCCAGGGCGACCGAGGCGAAGGCGACCAGCAGGGAGGCCTGGTTGAGCGAGTCCCCGGTCAGGGCGTCCGGGCGGTCGCTGAAGACGTTGAGCGCCCCCACGCGGCGGCCGTCCTGGCGCAGCCGGAACCCGGCCATCCCGTGGACGTCGGTCTCCGCCAGGAGGCGTGCCGCCAGGTCGGGCCACTTGCTGCCCGCGCGCAGGTCGGCGCAGATGTGCTCGTCGGGCTCGGAGTCGTCCATCGCGTCCAGGCAGGGGCCCTCCCCCACCTCCTGCTCGACGCTGTCGCAGTGCCGCCCGGTCTCGTCGGAGCACGCGGCGGTCCGGAACCGGTCGCGCTCCTTGAGGATCAAGGAGGCGTGGTCGCACCCGTCGATCAGCTGCACCGCCGCGGCGCACACGGAGTCGTAGACCGCGTCGTAGGACTCGCCGACGTAGACGACCTCCGCCATCGCCCGGAACGCCGTCAGCAGCTCGGCGGGAAACGGTGTCGGCATTGCGCGGGTTCCTTGATCGTGGCGGTCGTCCGCGCACGGGGAGCGCGGTGACGGGTGTGGGCTGTTCCGGTCCGCATCATGGCACGACACGTCGGCGCGGTGTGTGCACCGGTCGCGCACGACCGATGTCTGAGCTGGAGCGGGTGGGGGGAGCGGCTGGGGCGACCGGGTGCTCGACCCGGGCCTCAGCCGGGCAGGCCGGCGTACACCTCCAGCTCCGTGGCCTTGGCCGAGAGCCAGACCTCGCGTCCGGGGACGATCCCGAGCTCGGCGACCGAGGCGGGAGTCAGGTCGACCAGGGCCGCGGGCTCGCCGAGGACCTGGAGGCGCACGCGGTCGGCGAGGACCTCCATCCCCGCGACCGGTCCCGACCAGACGTTGCGCGTGCTGGTGTGCTCGGGCCGCTCGGTGTGCAGGGTGATCGCGCTGGGGCGCAGGGACACCAGCACCCGCCCGTCGGCGCCCGGGCCCCCGCCGCCGACGGGTCCGGCCACGGCCAGCGCCCCGCCGCCGTCGAGGCGCACCAGGGGTCCCGCGCCACCGGGGATCCCGGGGCGCACGGGGCCGTCTGCCTCGAGCCGGCCGGCCCAGAGGTTGAGGCCGACCAGCCGAGCGACGTACGACGAGGCGGGCCGGCGCGCAACCTCAGCCGGGGTGCCCTGCTGGACCGCCCGCCCCTGCTCCACCACCAGCAGCCGGTCGGCCAGCACCATCGCCTCGAGCGGGTCGTGGGTGACCAGCACCGTCGGGCCGGCGAAGTCGGCCAGGTGCTCGCGCAGGAAGGCCCGCACCTCGATCCGGGCGCCGGCGTCGAGGGCGGCCATGGGCTCGTCGAGCAGCAGCACCTCGGGCTCCCTGGCCAGCGCGCGGGCCAGGGCCACCCGCTGGGCCTGGCCGCCGGACAGGTCGCGGGGACGCCGCGCGGCCAGGTCGCCGAGCCCGAGGCGGTCGAGCCAGTCGCGGGCGGCGCGACGTGAGGCGGCCCTCCCGGCGCCGGCGGAGCGGGAGGCGAAGGCGACGTTGTCGAGCACGTCCAGGTGGGGGAAGAGCCGGTAGTCCTGGAAGACCACCCCGGCCCGGCGCTCCTCGACCGCCAGGAAGGTGTCGGGGTCCTGCCAGGTGCGACCCCCCACGGCCAGCCGTCCCTCGGCCAGCTCCACCAGGCCGGCCACGGCCCGCAGCAGGGTCGACTTGCCGGCGCCGTTGGGGCCCAGCACCCCGAGCACCTCCCCGGGGCCGACCTCGAGGTCCAGGGCCAGCTCGAAGGACCCGCGCCGCACGACGCCGTCCAGGACGAGCGAAGCGCCGCCGGCATTGGTCACGTGGTGCTCCCGATCAGGCGCCCGCGCAGGCCGACCAGGACCACCACGCTCACGGCCAGGAGCAGCAGCGAGAGCGCGACCGCGGCCTCGGGATCGGTCTCCATGGCGAGGTAGACCGCCAGCGGCATCGTGCGGGTGGTGCCCTGGAGGTTGCCGGCGAAGGTGACCGTGGCGCCGAACTCACCCAGCGCCCGGGCCCAGCACAGCACCGCTCCGGAGACCAGCGCGGGACGGATCAGCGGCAGGGTGACCCGGCGGAAGACGGTGCCCCGCCCGGCGCCGAGGGTCGCGGCGGCCTCGTCGTACCCCTGGTCGGCCGAGCGCAGCGCCCCCTCCACCGCGATCACCAGGAACGGCATCGCCACGAACGTCTCGGCCACCACCACCGCCATCGTCGTGAAGGGCAGGGTGAGGCCGAACCACAGGTCGAGGTACTGGCCCACCAGGCCCGTGCGGCCCAGCACCAGCAGCAGCGCGACGCCCCCGACCACGGGCGGGAGCACCAGCGGCAGGGTCACCAGCGCGCGCAGCAGCCGCAGTCCCGGCAGCCGGGACCTTGCCAGCAGCCAGGCCAGCGGCACCCCGAGCACGACCGAGACCACGGTCGCGGCGGTCGCGCTGAGCAGCGAGAGCCACAGGGCGTCGCGCACCTCGGAGGTCGCCAGCAGGCGCGGCAGGCCGGCCCACGGGGCCCGGACCAGCAGCCCCAGGAGGGGTACGACGAGCAGCAGGGCGCCCAGCGCACCCGGGACCCCCAGCTGCCACGGCGTGCTCGAGCGGCGGGACGGGCCCGCCATCAGGGCTTCCCGAACCCGGCCTTCGCCAGCACCGCCTCGCCCTGGACCGAGGTGACCAGGTCGACGAAGTCGGCGGCGGTCTGCTGCGCCTTCGTGCCCGCGACCGTGGCGATCGGGTAGGTGGTGGAGGCGTTCTGGGCCGCCGGGATGGTGATGCCCCGGACCTTGGCGCCCGCCGCCTGCACGTCGGTGACGTAGACGATGCCCGCGTCGACCTCGCCCAGCGTGACCTTGGTCAGCACCGACTTCACGTCGACCTCCTGGGTGACCGGGGTGACCTTCAGGCCCGCCTTCGCGATGGCCTTCTCCGCCGTCGAGCCGCAGGGCACCTGGGCCTGGCACAGCGCGACCTTGACCCCCGAGCGGGCCAGGTCGGCGAAGCTCGTGATCTTCCCCGGGTTGGCCTTCGGCACCGCGATCTCCATGGAGTTGGTGGCGAAGTCCTTCGGCGTCGCGACCTTGCGGGAGCTCACGAGGGAGTCCATGTTCTTGGGGCTGGCGCTGGCGAACACGTCCGCGGGCGACCCGTTGGCGATCTGCTCGGCCAGGCCGGAGCTCGGCCCGAAGCTGAGCTCGACCTTGGTGCCGGGGTTCTCGGACTCGAAGGTCCTCGCCAGCGAGGTGAACGACTCCGTGAGGGAGGCCGCGGCGAAGACCCGGATGACGGTGTCCTGGCCGGACTTCGCGTCGCCGCCGTTGCTGGCCCCGCCGCAGGCCGTCAGCGAGGCGGCGACGACCAGGGTGGCGGCGACCAGGGCGGTGCGGCGGGTGCGGCTGCTGTTCTTCATGGCTTCTCCGGGAGCTCGACGACGACGTTGGTGGACTTCACGGCCGCGATGGCCAGGACGCCGGGCTCCAGCCGCAGCTCGTCCGCGGCCTCCCGGCTCATCAGCGAGACCACGCGGTGCGGCCCCGCCTGGATCTCGACCTGGGCCATGACGGTGTCGCGCACGACCCGCGTGACCAGGCCGACGAAGCGGTTGCGGGCGCTGGCCGAGACCACGGGCCCCGGGTCGGGGTGCTCCCCGACGGCCGCGAGCTCCTGGGCCAGGACGGCCAGCTCGGCACCGTCGACGACCTGACGGGTGCCGTCGCTGTGGGCGCCGAGGCGGCCCGACTCGATCCAGCGGCGCACGGTGTCGTCGCTGACGCCGAGCAGCTCGGCGGCCTGCTTGATCCGGTAGCTCGACGTGGGCACGAGGGCGACCCTAGCCTCATCTGCGGCTCCACGTCAGCCGGAAGTCCGCACCTGCGGGCCGGGCGGGCGGGAAGCGAGCGGGAAGCGGGCAGGAAGCGGGCAGGAAGCGGGCGACGACGTACCGACCACACATTTGTGTAGCGGTTGCTGCGTTCTCGGGCGGATCTGCTGCAGCTGCTACACAAAAGTGTGGCTGTGACGCTCGCACCCGGCTCCCGCACCGGGGTCGGCGGAGGGCCTCCCTAGAGTGGCGGGCATGCACGACCCCGGCCCCGCCCGACCTGCCAGCCCCGCCAGCGCCTCGCCGGTCGGCCGATGAGCTGGCTGGCCGACACCCGGCCGCTGCACGACCGGCACTTCCGGCGACTCTGGACGGCCAACATCGTCACGGTCGTCGGGGCGCAGCTGACGGTCGTGGCGGTGCCGGCGCAGATCTACGCCGAGACCGGCTCCTCGGCGTACGTCGGGCTGACGGGGGTGTTCGGCCTGGTCCCGCTCGTGGTCTTCGGCCTGTGGGGCGGGGCGCTGGCCGACGTGCTGGACCGGCGGACGCTGCTGGTCTGCACGACCGCCGGGATGATCACCACCAGCGGCCTCTTCGCCCTCCAGGCCTGGAGCGGCAACCAGAACGTGTGGCTGCTGCTCGGGCTGTTCTCGCTCCAGCAGGCCTTCTTCGCGGTCAACCAGCCGACCCGCAGTGCGGTGCTGCCCCGGCTGCTGCCCGCCCACCTGCTCCCGGCGGCCAACTCGCTGAGCATGACCGTGATGCAGGCCGGCGCCATCGGCGGACCGCTCATCGCCGGCGTGCTGATCCCGGTGACCGGCTTCGCGTGGCTGTACGCCGTGGACACCCTCACCCTGGTCCCGACCCTGTGGGCCGTCCTGTCGCTGCCGCGGATGCCGATCGAGGGCGTCACGGGGAGCCTGGGGGCCGGCGCGGTCGTCGACGGGCTGCGCTACCTCGTGGGTCAGCCGGTGCTGCTGATGTCGTTCCTGGTCGACATCATCGCGATGGTCTTCGGGATGCCGCGGGCGCTGTTCCCCGAGATCGCCCACCTGTCCTTCGGCGGTCCCGACGGCGGCGGCCTGGCCTTCGCGGTGCTCTTCGCCGGCATCCCGCTCGGGGCGGTGCTGGGCGGCGTGTTCTCCGGGTGGGTCTCCGCGGTGTCGCGCCAGGGGCTCGCGGTGGTCGCCGCGATCGTGGTCTGGGGCCTGGCGATGGCCGGGTTCGGCGGTGCGGTCGCGCTGGCCGGGACGACGCCGGGCCTGCGCCTGCCGATGCTGGTCGTGGCCGTGCTGATGCTGGTGGTCGGCGGCGCCGCCGACATGACCAGCGCGGCGTTCCGCACCAGCATGCTGATGACGGCGGCCTCCGACGAGGTCCGCGGGCGCCTGCAGGGCGTGTTCACCGTCGTGGTGGTCGGCGGCCCCCGCATCGCCGACGTGGCCCACGGGGCCGTCGCGGTCGGGATCGGCACCGCCGCCACCGCCGCCGGGGGCGGGCTCCTCGTGGTCGTGCTGACCGTCGTGGCGGCCGTGGCCCTGCCGGCCTTCGTGCGCTACCGGGTCTCGGTCAAGGTGGCCAGCAGGTCGGTGTAGTCGGGGTGCCGCTCGATCCAGGCCGCGATGAAGGGGCAGCTGGCCACGACCCGGCGGGTCCCGTCGCGGCGTACGCCGTCCAGGGCCGTGCGCGCCAGCGCCGAGCCGACCCCGTGGCCCTCGAAGCGGTCGTCGACCTCGGTGTGCACGAAGTCCACCACCGCGACCCCGTCGACCTCGCGGAGCCGGTAGACCGCGAACCCGGCCAGCTCGCCGTCGATGCGGGCCTCCCACCGCTGCTGCGACGGGTCGTCGCGGACCTCCACCGACCCGCCCTCCCCGCCGCTCATCGGGCGTACGCCGGGAGCGCCGGCTCGGCGGGCACCTTCCGCGCCAGCAGCAGCTGCTCGCCGGCGGTGGCGATCACCTGCGCCATGTGGGCGGGGTAGGTCACCCGGTCGATCCCGGGGAAGACGTCGCGCAGGCACACCGTGCGGCTGATCCGCGCCGCCGAGGCCGGGCCGGCGTGGGTGAGGGCGTCGATCACCAGGGCGTAGCCGACCGGGTCGGAGGTGCCCATCGAGAGGTGCTCGGAGACGTGGACCGGGCAGATCGACTGCACCGAGACGTTGGCCCGTCGCCCGGCACCGGTGTCGAGCCGGCTGCTGGCCCGGGGCCCGACGTTCGGCACGACCACCTCGTCGGTGGCCGTGTAGACCTGGGTGTAGGAGATCCCGGCCCAGGTCTCGGCGCCGGCGTTGAGGGCGCGCAGGAAGCGCGAGCCGGTCTGCTGCTGCCAGATCGCCGGCGCGCAGCCACCGATCGCGCAGGCCGGGTAGGCGTCGAGCGTGCCGTGGTTGGAGGGGTCCAGCCCGATCATGTCGACGACCATGGCGCGGGTGTCGGGCCAGTACTTCAGCGCCCACCGCGGCACCATCCCGCCCTGGCTGAACCCGACGACCGAGATCCGGCGGTCGGCGCGGGCGCGCATGGTGCGGATGGCGTGGACGACGTACTCCGCCGCCACCGCGATGTCGCCCATCGCGTGCCGGGGCAGCGTCACCGCGCACCACGGCCGCCGCTGGGCGGTGAAGACCTTCTCGTAGTTCCAGGAGAAGTTCTCCGACGGCGTCAACGTCGTGCCGGGCACGAGCAGCACCGGCCGCTGGGCGGCCCCGGCCAGGTCGCCGCGGCAGGTCAGCGACGCGGCCAGGGACGAGGCGGGGACCGAGAGCGGGGGGCCGGAGGTCCCGGCGGCCTGGGCGGAGCCGGTGCCGGCGAGCAGAAGCCCGGGGGCGAGCAGGACGATCAGGGGCAGGAGCAGCAGGCGCAGACGCATCGGTGGAGCCCTTCGTGGGGTGAGGCCCTCACCGTCGCACGCCCCACCGACACCGTCAGCGGTTCGCCGGCACCGTCTCAGCGCGGGTCCCTCAGTAGCCGCCGAGCTTGCGCAGCGGCTTGGGGCGCCCGTCGGGGTCGTGCAGCGAGAGGTAGGGCACGGTCGCGGCGATCCGCTCGAGCCGGCTCAGCTCGGGCGGCTGCAGCCGACGGAGGCGACCCGGCGGCCGCTCCCCGACCCGACCGCCGTCGTGCCAGGCGTCGAGCCGCGCCGCGCTGTCGGCGTACGCCGTGAAGAAGTCCTCGGCGTCCACGCAGTCGGCCATCACCTCGAGCAGGTCGCGCGCGCCGGGCGTGGCCCGGACGGCGACCCCGAGCTCGGTGTCGCCGTCGAAGGGGCGGTCGAGGTGCTCCGCGGCCAGTGCCAGGCGCAGCCGGCGGGCGTAGGGACTGTGGTCGTCGGCGGAGTTGTCGACCACCACCGCGGACAGCTCGGAGTCGTGGGTCCACGAGCGTCGGTTGAAGTTGTCCGAGCCGACGGTGGCCCAGGCGTCGTCCATGACGCACACCTTGGCGTGGACGTAGACCGGGACCGAGTCGTGGTTCTCCAGGCCGTAGACGGCCACCCGCCCGGGCGCCGCCTCGAGCATCTGGCGCATCGCCCGGCTGCGGCCCAGCATCTGGGGCACCCGGGCCAGGAAGCCCTCCTGGTCGGTGAACTGCGGCACCACGGCCACGATCCGCAGGCCCGGGTTGAGCCGCAGCGCCTCGGTGAAGACGTCGCCGACCTGGTGGCCCCAGAGGTACTGGTCCTCGACGTAGACCAGCCGGCGCGCCCGCGAGACCGCCTTGGAGTAGCCGCGCGCGACGCTGCGCTCCCCGCCCTGGGCGAAGGGGTAGTCACGACCGTGGCGCAGGTTGGGGTAGGTGCGCAGCAGCTGGACGGTGTGGGTGCCCACCTCCGGGGACGGCGGCCCCTGCTCGGGCAGCGGGTCGGGCTCCATGTCCATCCCCATCAGCTTGTCCTGGAGCCAGTAGACCGGTTGGCGGGTCAGGGCCGTCGGGTCGAGCCAGCGCTCGCGGAAGACGGTCTCGACGTCGTGGACGGCCGGGCCCTGGATCGCGGCCATGACGTCGTGCCAGGCGGGGGTGTCGCCGTACTCCGACGCCAGCTCGAGGGCCTGGGGGTCGCCGTGGTGGTCGGCGTCGTCGCGGCGGGAGTGGCACAGGTCGATGCCGCCGACGTAGGCGATGTCGTCCTCGGGGCGGTCCCGGTGCCGGATCACCACCATCTTCTGGTGGTGGGAGCCGCCGGTGCGCACCCGCATGTCGAGCAGCGCCTCGGCGTCGCGGGACTGCAGCTGGCGGCCGAGCAGGCGGTTCTCCGAGGCGCTGAAGTTCAGCTTCTCCCAGTGCGAGCGCCAGATCAGGCCACGCACGTCGACACCGCGCTCGTCGGCCCGCGCCAGCACCTCGCTGACCTCGCTGCCCGGCTCGCCGGTCAGCTGCTCGTCGGCGTCGCCCTGCCAGTCGGTGAACAGCACCAGGTCGCCCTCGCCCGTGGCCCGGAGGCGCTCGAAGAGCTCGGCGAAGTACGTCGCCCCGTGCACCAGCGGCCGCACGTGGTTGCCCGTGGACCACGCCGTCTGGCCGGGGTGCTGGTCGTCGATGCTGGTGGTGTGGTTCGCCCGCTCGGCCTTGGTCAGCAGCCAGTCGGTGTGGTGCATCGACTCTCCCTCGTGATCCCGCGTCGCTGGTCCCCCCGGACCGCTGCAGCGTTCCCCGGGCACACCCTGCCAGACTCCGGCCATGACGACCGCGCGCACCGTCCCGGTCACCACCGAGATGGGTGGCGAGGAGCTCGACGCCGGCGACGCCTGGCACGTCGTGCGCCGCCTCGGGGTGCGGCGGCTGCTGGTCGACGCCTTCGTGCGCTTCCGCTACGGCGACGGGTTCTCCTCCTCCCGCGCGCTCGCGCTCCAGGCCGCGCTGGCGGTCGTGCCGTTCATCCTGGCGCTGACCGGCCTGGTCGCCGACCTCGACCACGAGCGGCCCGCCCAGGTGCTGGCCCGGATGGTGCAGGCGATCTCCCCGGGGTCGGGCACCGCCGACGCGCTGGCCTCGGCCGTGCGGGGCTCGCGCAGCGGCGACCGGGCCGGCGAGATCGCGCTGTGGGTGGGTCTGCTGGCGGCGCTCGCCTCGATGACCAGCGCGATGGCCCAGATCGAGCGGGGCACCAACCGGGTCTACGGCATCCGGCGCGACCGGCCGTTCCGCTGGAAGTACGGCCGCGCCGCCGTGATGACCGCGATCCTCGCCCTGCCCACCGGCCTGGGCTTCCTGCTGCTGGTCAGCGGGGGCGCCTTCGCCGAGGCGATGGCCGAGGTCTACGGCTGGGGCGACCACCTCGTCGACACCTGGAACGTCCTGCGCTGGCCCGTCGGCGTCGCGCTGATGGTGCTCACGATCGCCGTCGTGCTCGACCACGCCCCGCGGCGCCGCCAGCCCGGCCTCTCCTGGCTCGCGCTGGGGGCCGGGGTGGCCGTGCTGATCAGCTTCGCCAGCACCGGGCTGCTCGCGGTCTACGTCTCGCAGAGCCCGTCCTTCGGCGAGGTCTACGGCCCGCTCGCCGGCGTGGTCGCGCTGCTGCTCTGGTCGCTGCTGGTCTCGGTCGCGCTGTTCTACGGCACGGCGGTCTGCGCCCAGCTCGAGGCCGTCCGCGCCGGCCACCCCGACCCGGCGTACGACGACCCGGGGCGCCCCCACGACGTCTCCGTCGACTGAGGGGGGCCGGGGGGGCGGGGGGCCGGGAGACCCCTTGTCAATCGGGGTTGGAGACGCTCCACGAGGCCGGTGCCGGCCTCGAACCGTCCACGACCCTCGCCAAGCGCGTCCCCCGGCGGTCGAGGCACGCGTTCCTCAGTCCCGGTCGACCCCGCTGCGCAGCAGCAGGAGCGGCAGCAGCACCCAGGCGGCGGCGTACCCGACCAGTACGGCGGCCGACGCGACCATGCCTGCCGTGTCCCCGGCGACGACCCCGAAGATCAGGCCGGTGACCGTGACCAGGGTCAGGCCGAGCGTGGTCATGCCGGCCTTGGCGACGACGTCGCCGACCCGCACGAGCGTGCCCTTCTCGTGGCGTCCGAAGAGCAGCCGGTGCAGGGCCACGGGCGTGGTCATCAGCCCGATCGTGGTGATCGCCAGCGAGAACGCCACCAGGAACACCACGTGGTGGGCCCGCCCGATCTGGGTGAACCGCTGCGTGAACGGCAGGGTGAGCAAGAAGCCGGCCAGCACCTGGATGCCGGTCTGGGCGACGCGCAGCTCCTGGATCAGCTCGAGCCAGTTGCGGTCGTGCTTCTCCGCCGGCGTCTCGTCACGGTCGGGCGTGCTCACCGCCGCAACCTATCGCCAGGCGCCCCCGGCCGTCGGGGCTTCGCTCGGGGTAACGGCGACCGCGAAGGATCGCGCTCACCTGGTGGCTGCGATCCTCCGTGGTCGGGGTCGGGGCGTGGCTCAGGCCCAGGTGCGGACGGTCTCGCGCATCGGGGTGGTGGGGCGGCCCAGGACGCGGGCCAGGTCGCCGGTGGTCACCGCGAGCAGGCCGGCACGGATGTTCTGGTCCAGGGCGACCACGAAGCCGGCGGTGCCCTCGTCGAGGCCGAACCCGACCAGCGCCTGCCGGTGCTCCTCGGGGCTGAGCGAGCGGCGCTCGACGTCGCGGCCCAGGGTCTCGGCGAACGCTGCCGCCAGGTCGTCGAAGCCCCAGGCCTCGTCGCCGGAGAGCTCGAGCACGGTGCCGGCGTCCTGCTCGCCGCGGGAGGCGGCCAGGAGGACGACGGCGGCGGCCTCGGCGTACTCCTGACGGGGGGCGCTGGCCACCCGCCCGTCGCCGACGCTGTCCAGCGCCACGCCGGTGGCGGCGGCCTGGTCGAAGGCCTGGCGGTAGTTCTCGGTGTACCAGCCGTTGCGCAGGAACGTGAACGGCAGCCCGCTCGCCCGCACGACCTCCTCGGTGGCCTTGTGCTCGGGGGCGAGCACGAGGTCGGTGTCGTCGGCGGCGGGGGCGGAGGTGTACGCCAGGTGGGCGACGCCGGCTGCGGCCGCCGCCTCCACGACCGCGCGGTGCTGCGGCACCCGCTGGCCGACCTCGCTGCCGGAGACCAGCAGGACCACGTCACCGGCGGAGAACGCGTCGCCGTCGACGGCCGCGAAGTCCAGCCGCCGCGTGCGTACGCCGCGCTCCGCGAGGTCCGCGAGCGCCTCGGTCCGACGACCGGTCGCGACCACCTCGCCGGGGTCCACGCCGCGCGCGAGCAGCGCCTCGACCACCCCTCGTCCCAGCTGCCCCGTCGCCCCGGTCACCACGATCGCCATGTCCTGCTCCTCGTCACGTCTGAGCCGGCGCGGTCGCGTCCGGCACCGACTGGAACCACGGACGCACCCAGCACCTTCCCGGTGGCGGGTACCTACTTACGAGTGGGGTACCCACCTGCAGGTAAGTTGGGTGCGTGGACTCCCGCACCGCACCCCTCATGGTCGACACCGCCTGCCCCGTGACCCGCTCGCTGGTCGAGCACGCGACCAGCAAGTGGGGCGTCCTGGTGCTGCTGGAGCTCCTCGACGGCACCCGGAGGTGGAGCGAGCTCAAGCGGGCGGTCGTCGGGGTGAGCGAGAAGATGCTGATCCATACCCTGCAGACCCTCGAGGCCGACGGGCTCGTGGACCGGGTGGCGCTCCCGGTGGTGCCGCCCCACGTGGAGTACTCCCTGACCGCGTCGGGCCGCGACGCCGCGCTGCTCGTCGAGCCGCTGGTCGCCTGGGCCGCCGGCGTCGCGGCCTCCCGGGCACCCGGGGCCTAGCCGCCCGGGGCCTGACCGCCCAAGGCCGGTCTCGTACGACGCCCGGGGCGGCGAGTCGCCTACAGGCCGGTCGCCTCCTGCACCCACGCCCACATCCGACGGGTGTCGGCCGCGGGGCGACGGGTGCGGGGCAGCACGTGGGTGGGGCGGGCGCGGCGGTCGTGCCACAGGCCGCCCGAGGCGGGCTGCGGCTCGGTCGCCGCGATCCACACCGTCGTGTCGGCGCCACCGGCGGCGTCGCGCAGCAGCGGGCCGGTGATCTGGTGGAACCGTGGCAGCGACTCGACCACGCCGGGGGTGTCGGCCCAGCCGGGGTGGGTGACGTGCACGCCGACGCCGTCGGGTGCCCAGCGCTGCCCCAGCACCGGTGCCAGCTCGACCTGGGCGCGCTTGGAGCGGGCGTAGGCGGTGGTCGGGGAGTAGCGGCCCTGGTGGTACTCCGGGTCGTCGGCCCGCAGTGGCTGGGCGTACATGCCACCCGAGGTCACCGCCACCACCCGCGCGTCGCCGCCGACCCGCAGGCGCGGCAGCAGCAGCTCGGTCATGAGCACCGGCCCGAGGACGTGCACGGCCATGGTCAGCTCGTGGCCCTGCGGCGACTCGCTGCGCTCGGCCGGCATCACCCCGGCGTTGTGGACCAGCACGTCGAGGCGGTCGAGGTCGAGGGCGTCGGCGAAGCGGCGTACGTCGTCCAGGTCGGCGACGTCGCAGCGGTCCACGACCACGTCGGCGCCGGGCACGTCGGCCAGCAGCCGCTCGCGCACCCGGGCGCCCTTGTCGGTGTCGCGCACGACCAGGCGCACCGAGGCCCCGAGCCGGGCCAGCCCCTCGGCCGTCGCGAGCCCGAGGCCCGAGGTGGCGCCGGTGACGGCCGCCGTGCGCCCGGTCAGGCACCCCGGCGCGGGGTCGGCCGGCCAGCCGGGGAGCCGACGGCGCGCCTCCAGCCCGATCTTGAGGAAGCCGGGGGCGACGGTGCGGTCGAGCACCGTGTCGACACCGCGGGCGAGGGACCGGGCCAGGGAGCTCATGCGCGCCACCGTAGTCAGCGACCCCAGCGATCCCGGAACGCTGGTGCCGCCGCGCAGGTGACGGCCTGCAGGTGCCGCCCCGCCCCTGCACATGTCACGGAGGGTGCTCGTGAGGTGGTCGCGCCGGCCCGGGCGCCACATTCCCACGGGAGGACACTGCCAATGTGGCTCGTGGGACCGGTCCCCACGCTCCCGGGCCCGGGTGCGGACCACATCTGCAGAGCGGTCCGTTGCGAAGGTGGCGCACGAGGCGATCGCCGTGTCCCTCGGGTCCCAGCAGCGACATTTGCAGGGCGCCGGTCGACCAACCCGGATCAGCCCAGCCCAGCCCGGCCAGAGCCAGTCCAGCCCGCCCGGTCCACGCAGCCCCCGGGCACCCCGGGACCCGCCCACCCTCAGGGGGCCGAGGACCCCCGCGCGTCCTCCTGCTCGACCAGCTCGGGCAGGTCCTTGAGGCGACCGAGCCCGTTGACCGCGCGCGACATCCGGTGGTTGGCGGCCAGCTCGTCGCGGTGGCGGTCCAGGAACCACCAGTAGCCGGCCGTGAACGGGCAGGCGTCGTCGCCGACCCGCACCGTGGGCTTGAGCTCGCAGGAGCCGCAGTGGTCGCTCATCTTGTTCAGGTAGGCGCCGCCGGAGGTGTACGGCTTGGTCGCCAGCACCCCGCCGTCGGCGTGCTGCGACATCCCAACGACGTTGGGCACCATCACCCAGTCGTAGCCGTCGACGAAGGCCCGGTGGAACCAGTCGGTGAGCTCCTCGGGCGACCAGCCGCGCTGCAGGCCGTAGCTGCCCAGCACCATCAGCCGCGGGATGTGGTGCACCCAGCCGCGCTCGGCGACGCCGTCGAGGGTGTGGGAGAGGCAGCGGGCGCGGGTCGCGTCTCCGTCGAGCTCGGCGAACCACTCGGGCAGCTCGCCCCGGGCCTCGAGGTGGTTGCGGTGGCGGTAGTCCTCGCCGAGGTGCCAGTAGAGGTGCCAGATGTAGTCGCGCCACCCCATCACCTGGCGCACGAACCCCTCGACCGAGGCGATCGGGGCGTCGCCGGCGCGGTAGACCTCCTCCGCCCGGCGTACGACGTCGAGGGGGTCGAGCAGCCCGAGGTTCATCGGCGCCGAGAGCACCGAGTGCGACATCCACGGGTCGCCCTCGAGGATCGCGTCCTCGTGGGCCCCGAAGGTCGCCAGCCGGTGGTCGACGAAGTGGTCCAGGACCGCCTGGGCCTCGGCCCGCGTGGCGGCGAAGAGGCGGGGGCCGTCGCGCCCGATGAACGAGACCTCGCCGTCGGCCTCCCAGCGGTCGAGGTCGGCGCGGACCTGCTCGTCGATCTCGTCCTCGGCCGGCCACGGCGGCGCGTCGACCCCGAGCGTCGTGGCGCCCTTGGGCGGGGGCTCGCGGTTCTCGTGGTCGAGGTTCCACCGCCCGCCCTCGGGATCGGTGCCGTCGAGCAGCACGTCGTGGCGACGGCGGGCGTCGCGGTAGAAGTCCTCCATCAGCAGCCGCTTGCCGCCCCGGCCCTCGGCCCAGTGGGCGAAGTCGGCCTGGGTGGTGACGAAGCCCCGGGCGGGGAGCCGCTCGATGTCGCGCGGGCGGTCGGGGTCCTCGACGAGGGCGTCGACGAACCGGCGGGCGGCGTACGACGTGGGCGCGATGACCTGGAGGTTGCGGGTGCGGCGGCCCAGGCCCTCGGCGTACGTCCCGGTCTGGGCGAAGCGGACGTCGCGCCCCTCGGCCTGCAGCTCGGCGACCCGGTGACGCATCGCGGAGAGCACCAGGTGCGCCTTGGCGCGGTGGTAGCGCTTGCGCGCGAGCACCCGGCGCGACTCGACGAGCAGGAAGTCGCCGTCGTGGTCGTCGGTGAAGTGGGCGCCGAGCTGGTCGCCGAAGAGCCAGCGGGTCCGGGGCACGGCAGGGACCTAGAGCTTCGCGAGCGCCTGGCGCAGACCGTCCTCGGCCTCGTCGCCGAGCTTCTTGAACGCCCCGCCCATGAACGGCACGACCAGCTTGGCGACGCCGTTGAACGCGAAGTCGGCGGTGTAGGTGACCCGCGACCCCTCGCCGTGCGGGCTGATCTCCATCGTGTCGGTCGAGGTCACCGTCTTGTTGCTGCCCACGATCACGAAGCGGCGGTCGGGCTGGTGCTCGCGCACCACGTAGGTCAGCTCGGTCTCGCGGCCGGCGAACTTCGAGACGTTGTCGTACGTCGTCCCGACGCCGCCGTCGCCCGAGGTCCGCGTGGTGCGCACCGTGCCCGGGTCCCAGTCCTCGGTGCTGGTGAAGTCGCTGAGGTAGGCGAACACGCGGGCGGGTGAGGCCGCGGTCTCGACGGTGCGCTGGAGCTGCATGGGGAGCCTTTCACTGACGGGGCGGTCAGCCTACGAGGCCGAGCCTGGGGGGCGGGCGGCCGCGCGGCGTCGGCGTACGAGGTCCTGGGGGGTGTCGAAGCGCTTGCCCCGACGACGGTCCGGCGTCGACTCGGTCATCCAGTCGACGGAGTGGGTGAGCGCGTCGTGGACGTTGCGCAGGTTCATCAGCAGGCCGGCGTACTCGCGCCAGGTGTCGGGGCCGAGCTCGGCGTCGCTGAAGTCGTGCGTCATCGACTCGAGCTCGTCGCACAGACCCCGCAGGCCGTCGAGGTCCTCGGCCTCCACCAGGTCCGCGGTGCGGAGCGCCACCGAGCGCCAGCGCTCGCGGAACGACTCGTCCCACACGTTGCCGGCCTCCGCGCTGGCGGCGATGTTGCGCGCCATCGACAGCGAGTCGGCGACCCCCTGCTCCAGGGCGTGCAGCAGCTTCTTCAGGTCGTGCACGCCGGTGGGCTGGGAGCGGCGGGGGTTCAGCCGGCCGCTCTCCTTGGCCTCCCAGAGCAGCCGCCACGCCTCGTCGATGTGGACGTCGACCTGACGGATGCCGCGGACCCAGCGCTTGGTCTCCTTCGGGTCCAGCTCGGACCCCAGGCCCTGGGCCATCTCGCGCAGCACCTTCGCCAGCGCCGCCGGGATGTCCTCGGCACGCGCCCAGGCGGCGCGGTCGCGCAGCGGCGGCCACACCAGCAGGTTGACCGCCAGGCCCACCCCCACGCCGACGGCCGTGTCGATCCAGCGGCTGGCCAGCAGGTCACCCCGCGCGATCGACCCTGTCGCCAGGGTCACCAGGCCGGTGGTGGCGATCGTGCCGGCCTCCTCCTTGACCCAGCGCAGCTGGCCCAGCAGGAACCCGACCAGGATCAGCAGGCCCAGGCTCCACGGCCCGCTGCCCAGCGTGGTGCCCAGCACGAAGGCCAGGAACACCCCGACGAACGTGGCCGCGACCTGCTGCCCGCCGCGCGACACGGTCTTGTAGACGGTCGCGTGCACCACCAGCACCGCCGCCCACGGCGACAGGAACGGTTGCTCGAGGTGGGCGACGTCGGTCGCGATCCACCACGCCAACCCGCCCGCCAGCGCGGTCTTGAACGTCTGCACGAGGTCGACCACCCGCACGGGGTTCACGCGGTCCCTCCAACCGCGTTCGCCCTCCGGTGGCCGACGGCCCTCCCTGGTCGTCGTCACCCCGGCACGGTAGCCCGCTGGTGGGTGGTGACGGGCGCCGACTGTTCCCCGGCTAGCCGGGGAACAGTCGGGTCCTCGGGCGAACGTTCAGCCGACAACCCGACGGTCTGGCCGACAACGTGCGCGCCCTCAGCTGCCTCCGACGAGGTTCACCATCCACGGCGTACCGAAGCGGTCGGTGCACATCCCGAAGGTGTCGCCCCACATCTGCTGCTCGAACGGGAGCGACACCTGGCCACCCTCGGAGAGCTTCTCCCAGTGCTCGCGCAGCCGGGGGTCGTCGCCGCTCAGGCTCACCGTCATCGAGCCCGCCGACGACGGCTCAGCGCCGGGCGGGGTGTCGGCCGCCATCAGCCAGAGGCCGTCCTCGGTGATCAGCTGGGCGTGCATGAGCCGGTCGGCGCCGGGGGCGGCCGGGTCGGCGTACTCGCCGTACGGCGTCACCGTGAGCTCGCCGCCCAGGACCTCGCGGTAGAACTCCATCGCGGCGCGGGCGTCACCGTCGAAGCTCAGGTAGGGGTTGAGGTGTCGTCCCATGGCGCACTCCTGGGGTCGTGAACGGTGGCCTGGTCACCGGTTCGTGGGGCGCCGACACTAGTCGCGGCCACGCCTCACCTCCAGGGTCCTCGGGTCCCCGATCGGGGGCACCTTGTCGGCCGATCGGTGACCTTGTCGGCTGAACGTTCGGCCGACAAGGCATCTGTTCCCCGGCTAACCGGGGAACAGTCGGCCCCGGACCTCACCGACCCCAGGACCCCGCCAGCGGGGCAGCAGGGCGCGGGGGGAGCGGGCGCGGAGGGCGCCGGACCAGACGCCGGCGCCGTAGGCGAGGTCGTCGAGGCGCAGGGCGACCACGTAACGCGCGGGGTCGAGGTCGGGGCGGACGCGGCGGTGGTCGAGCAGGCCCTGGGCCACGGCGGCGACGGCCCAGGCGCGGCGGGCCCGGCGGGACACCAGCGCGGCGCCCAGGGCCAGCGGCCAGTGGTGGCGGGTGAGCGACCCGGCGGTCTGGTGGGCGGTGGCCACGGCGCCGACCAGGTGCACCGTCGCCGCGGTCCGGACGGGGTGGTCGGCGTCGCCGAGCCGTCGCGCCGTGGAGCCGACGCCGGCCGCGGCGACCAGCGCCAGCGTGGGGAGCGACCAGCGCCGCTGCGCCAGGGCCGCGACGGTCAGGGCGGTCGTCCACGGCGTGAGCACCATCGGGGCGACGGCCGAGCCGTGGCGCTCGGCGAGCAGTGCGGCGCCGCTGCCGTAGAAGGCCCGGCGTCGCAGCCAGGCCGAGGTCGCCGTCCGGTGGTCGTGGCGTACGACGGCCGCCGGCTCGTACCTCACCCGCCACCCGTCCCCGCACGCCCGCCACACCGCGTCGACGTCCTCGGCGACCCGCAGCCCCTCGTCGAAGCTGCCCAGCCCGGCCCACGCCTCGCGCCGCACCAGCAGGGTCGCGCTCGGCAGGTAGGCGACCCGCCCGTGCGGCCGCACCGCCGCCGGCGAGGGCCCGAGGTCGAGCGAGGACCGGGCCGCCTCGTAGCGCTCCACCCAGCCCGCTGAACGCCCCGGACGGCCTCCGGGACCAGCGCCGACGGTGACGTCCGCGGGCCCCCCGAGCCCCCGCACCCGGGGCCCCACCGCGGCCACGGCCGGGTCCTCGAGGTGGCGGCGCAGCGCGGCCAGCCAGCCGGGGTCGGGCACGACGTCGGAGTCGACGAAGGCGACGTACGCCGTCCCCGCGCGCGCCAGCCCCGTGTTGCGGGCCGCCGCGGGCCCGCGGTTGACCTCGTGCACCACCAGCCCCGCCCCAGCCGCGCGGACGACCGCCGCCACGGCAGCGGGGTCGCGGGAGCCGTCGTCGACCACGAGGACCGGCACACCGCGCGGCAGCGCCGCCAGGAGCCGGGCCAGCTGCTCGGGCCGGTCCCGCACCGGCACCACCACGGTGACGTCCGTCCCGGCCCGCCGGTCGGCCACGCCGGGGTCGGCCGCGTCGTCCCGAGCAGCGCCCTCCCAGACCGGGTCGGCCAGGCCGCGGTCGAGCAGCAGCCGCGCCAGGGCGGCCGAGTCCGGCCCGCCCACCACGACCCGGTCCCCGTCGAGCACGGCACGCGCCCGGGGTCGCAGCCGCAGCAGCGCCCCGCCCGACCCGCCGAGCAGGGTCGCGCCCCCGCCGCAGACCAGCGTGTCGCCCGACAGGCGTACGACGAACCCCGGCGGCAGGCGCGTCGAGGCGGGCCCGGGGCTCGCGACCGGCCCTGGCCGAGGCCCAGACGCGGACCGCACGCCCACCCCGCCGCCGGGCACGACGCGCTCCCCGTCCCCGGGGCCCGGCACGACGGCGGCGGTCACGCGCACCCCGCGGGGCGCGCGAGGGAGCCGACGAGGCTCGGCGTCCCCGCCGTGCTCACTGCCCGAACCCGCCGTCCGCGGCCAGGACCGACCCGTGCACCACCGGGCCGGCGAAGGCGGCGAGCTCGACCACCCGGGCGACCTCGTCGGGCTCCAGCACGCGGCCGATCGGGCTGGAGGTGAGCAGCTCGGAGACGTCGGGCAGGCCGTAGAGCTGCGCCGTCGCGGCCAGCATGTCGGTGTCGGTGGAGCCGGGCGCGACCCCGGCGACCCAGACGTC
Source organism: Nocardioides korecus (assembly GCF_054778395.1). Taxonomy (NCBI): domain Bacteria; kingdom Bacillati; phylum Actinomycetota; class Actinomycetes; order Propionibacteriales; family Nocardioidaceae; genus Nocardioides; species Nocardioides korecus. The sequence continues at coordinate 244,350 of NZ_BAAGZO010000001.1, forward strand.
GGTGCCGCGCAGGTCGGCGGCGAGGCCGCGGACGAGCCCGACGACCGCGTGCTTGGCCATACAGTACGCCGACAGGTGCCACAGGCCGCGCTCGCCCGCGGCGGAGGTGATGGCCACGAACGACGCCGGACCGCCCGCCTCGAGCAGCACCGGCACGGTCGCCTGGGCGGTGTGCCAGACCCCCATCGCGTCGGTGGCCCACAGCCGCTCGGCGACCGCGGGGTCGGTCTCCCACAGCGCCTGCCCGCCCTCGATCACGGCCGCCCCGGCCACCACGGCGTCGAGCCGGCCGTGCTGCGCGCGGAGGGCGGCGACGACGGCGGCGAGCTCGCCGGGACGGCGTACGTCGGCGACGTGGGGGTGCACCTGGTCCGGCGCCTCGGCGACGAGGGCGTCGAGGTCGCTCCGCGTCCCCAGGGCGTACGCCGTCCCGCCGTCCTCGCCCAGGCACGCGTCGACGGCGTGGACCTGGCAGCCACGGGCCACGAACCGCCGCACCACCGCCGCCCCGATCCCACGCGCCGCCCCGGTCACCAGCGCGACCGGCACCCGCTCGTCCTCGGCCCCGGCCCCGCCCGACGCACTCACCGGCCCGCCTCCGCGGGATCGCCCGCGACCCGGGTCAGCCGACCGTCCGGGCCGACGTCGAGCCGGCGCAGCTCCCCGACCAGCTGGGTCACCAGGGTGGTGAGCAGCGACCGCCCCAGCTCGGGCGTGCTGGCGGTGGGGTCGCCGAGGACCCCGTTGGGCGAGACCGCGCGCACGCCCTCGGCCCGCAGGCGCGGCATCAGCGACTGCACGGGCGTGGTGTTGCCGGGCTCGGCCAGGTCGGTGCGCACGGCCCAGGGCGCGAGGTGCTGGAGCAGCGAGGTCTCGGTGCGGCCGGCGTGGGCGTCGGCGCCGGGCAGGTCGCAGGCGGTCCAGGCGACGGCCCGGCCCTCGTCGCGCAGCTGGGCCACAGCCCCGAGCACGGCGCGGGCGTTGCCGCCGTGGCCGTTGACCAGCACGACCCCCTCGGCCCAGGTGCAGGCCGACCGGCCCAGCTCGACCAGCACCAGCTGGAGCGCCTCGGTGCCGATGGAGATGGTGCCGGGGAAGTCCTGGTGCTCGCCGCTGGCGCCGTACCCCAGCGTCGGCGCGACCCGGACCGACCGTCCCTCCCCCAGCAGCTGCGCCGCGGCGCGCCCGGCCACGGCGTGGGCGATCATCGCGTCGGTGGCCAGGGGCAGGTGCGGCCCGTGCTGCTCGGTGGAGCCCACCGGCACCAGCACAAGCGGGCGCTCCTGGTCCACCCGGGGCCAGCGCTGGTTGCCCAGCGACGGGGCCGCCGGCCCCGCGGCCCCTCCCGGACCTGCCGACAGTGAGCCGGGCGGGCCACCGGTCGGGAGGCCGGGCACGCCGCTCAGCGACCTGGGGAGAAGCCGGCCAGCGGGCTCTCCGCGCAGGCCTTGTCGGGCCGGCCCGCCGGCGCCGGGACCGCCGCGGGCCGCGTGGTGAGGAGGGTCAGCGGCACCGGCGCGTTGCGGACCGTGCCGGTGTGGGAGTGGTCCTGCGAGGACGAGGGACGCTCCCCGGCCGCGGCCAGGCCGGCCGAGCCGTGCCCCTTGACGCACTCGGGGTCGGGCCCGTCCAGGGGCATCCCGACGAAGAACTTCGCCGCCATGCACCCACCCCGGCACGAGTCGTACGCCGAGCAGCTGGTGCACGCGCCCCCGGACTGCGGGCTGCGCAGCTCGGTGAAGAGGTCGGAGTGCTTCCACACGGTGTCGAAGTCGGTCAGGAACGGGTGCCCCTCCGCGGGACGCACGTTGCCGGCCTTGAAGCGGTCGTGGATGGCGAACGGGCAGGCGTAGACGTCGCCGACCGGGTCGACCAGGCAGACCACGCGTCCCGCCCCGCACAGGTTGAGGCCGGGCAGCGCCGACGTCCCGTCCTCGGTGGCGTAGGCCGAGAGGTGGAAGAAGGAGTCGCCGGTCAGGACGCCCTCGCCGTGGGCCACCAGCCAGTCGTAGAGCTCGCGCTGCTGCTCCGGGAACGGGTGCAGCTCCCCCCACACGTCCGCGCCGCGACCCGAGGGACGCAGGCGGGTCAGGCGCAGCTGGGCGCCGAACCGGTCGGCGATCGCCTTGAACTCGTCGAGCTGGCCGATGTTGTGGCGCGTGCACACCACCGAGATCTTGAAGTCCTTCATCCCGGCGGCCTGGAGGTTGGCCAGGGCCTTCATCGCGGCGTCGTAGGTGCCCTGGCCACGGACGGCGTCGTTGACCTCCGCGGTCGCGCCGTCCAGCGAGATCTGCACGTCGACGTAGTCGGTGGCGGCCAGCTTCGCGGCCCGCTCGGGGGTGATCCGGAAGCCGTTGGTGGAGAACTTCACCCCGACGTGGTGGTCCACGGCGTAGTCGAGCAGCTCCCAGAAGTCCGGGCGCACGGTCGGCTCGCCGCCGCCGATGTTGACGTAGAAGATCTTCATCCGCTCGAACTCGTCGATCAGCGCCTTGGCCTCGGCGGTGCTCAGCTCGTCGGGGTCGCGGCGGCCCGAGGAGCTCAGGCAGTGCACGCACGACAGGTTGCAGGCGTAGGTCAGCTCCCAGGTCAGGCAGATGGGGGCGTCCAGGCCGAACTCGAACTGGTCGACCAGGCGCCCCTCGGTGGGACGGGCGACGACCGGGCGTTCGGGGGCGAGCGTCATGCGGTGGCTCCTGCCGGGACGGGGATCGAGGTGGTGGCGGGGGTGAGCATGCCGCTGGCGGCGAGCTCCTCGAGGGCGCGGAGGAAGCGGGGGCGACGGGCCTCGTCGATCCCGGCGGCGGCCAGGGCGTCGGCGACGCAGGCCTGGGTCTGCAGGGCCTCGACCACCGCCACCAGGTCGCGCGACTTCATGAAGCTCAGCCGGCGGGTGCGGAAGTCGTAGGCCATGGCGCCGAACGGCTCGGGTCGCAGCGACACCGACCCGCTCAGCCGCCACGACTCCTCGAGGAGCACCGGCATCAGTAGACGCCGCACATGCCGTCGATGGAGATCTCCTCCACGAGGCTGTCCTCGGTCAGGTCGGCGCTCTCGACGGCGGTCTCGGTCTCGGGGGCGGTGGGGTCGGTCATGGGATACCTGCCTCGTGCTCGTCCTGCGTGGGTGTGGTCCAGATCACGCTAGGGGTCGGGGCGCTCGAGGACCACCCCTGAGCGGGTGCGATCGCCCTCCCCGCTCGGACGGGGCCGGTCCCCACCCCCTGACCGGTCGGGCAGGAGCGGTGCCGCCGACCGGGCAGGACCGGCTCCGGCGTACGACGGGTTTCTCGATCCTGTCCTGGGCCGCGGCGGTCGGCGCTCCTAGCGTCCGGACCAACCAGTCCCCGATCACCCCGCCGAGTCGCCAGGAGGCCCACCGATGCAGGTAGACGAGCTGCTCAAGCCGTTCCCGATCAAGGAGTTCCACCCCTTCCCCCGAGCCCTGATGGGGCCCGGCGCCCACGAGATGATCGGGCCGGAGGCGCTCAAGCTGGGCTTCAAGAAGACCCTGGTGATGACCTCGGGCCTGCGCGGCACCGACATCGTGCACAAGATCGTGGAGTCGATGAAGTACCACGGCCTCGAGGTCGTGGTCTACGACAAGGTCGAGTCCAACCCCAAGGACTACAACGTCATGGACTCCGTGGCGATGTACCAGGAGAACGCCTGCGACTCCTTCGTCTCCATCGGCGGCGGCTCCTCCCACGACGCCTGCAAGGGCGCCCGGGTCTCGGTGGCCCACGACGGCCGCAACGTCAACGAGTTCGAGGGCTTCAACATGTCCGAGAACCCGAAGAACCCGCCGCACATCGCGGTCTCCACCACGGCCGGCACCGGCTCGGAGACCTCGTGGGCCTACGTCATCACCGACACCACCACCGACCCCGAGAACCCGCACAAGTACGTCGCCTTCGACGACGCCTCGGTGACCAGCCTGGCCATCGACGACCCGGTGCTCTACTTCGACTGCCCCGTCGACTACACCGCCCAGTGCGGCTTCGACGTGCTCGCCCACGCCAGCGAGCCCTACGTCTCCCGGATCAACTTCCACCCCTCGCTGGGCAACGCGCTGCACGCGATCAAGCTGACCAACCAGCACCTGCGCGCGGCGGTCTGGAACGGCCAGGACCTCGAGGGCCGCGAGGGGATGATGTACGCGCAGTACATCGCCGCCCAGGCCTTCAACTCCGGCGGCCTCGGGATCATCCACTCGATCTCGCACGCCGTGTCGGCCTTCTACGACACCCACCACGGCCTGAACAACGCGATCGCGCTGCCGCGGGTGTGGGCCTTCAACATGCCGGCGCAGTACAAGCGCTTCGCCGACATCGCCCGCGCCATGGACATCGACACCCACGGCATGACCGACGTCCAGGCCGCCGAGGCCGCGCTCGCGGCCTCGATCCGGCTGCTGCGCGACGTGGGCATCACCGAGAAGTTCACCGACGTCACCGCCGACACCTACTCCAAGAACCGTCTGGGCACCGGCCCGACCACGTTCTACGAGAACGCCAAGGTGATCACCGGCAACGACGACGACGTGGACCGCATCACCAACCACGTGCTGGGCGACGCCTGCACGCCCGGCAACGCCAAGGAGTGCACGTTCGAGACGGTCCGCCCCGTCGTGGACCACTGCATGAACGGCGACCTGGACGACCTCCTCCAGTAGCCGGTCCCCGCTCGCCGGTCGACCGACACCGCTCGGTCGACCGGCGGCACCACGTCCCCCCGCAGGTCCCACCCAGCCAGGGAGCACCCCCTCGTGACCTCAGACGGCAGCCCCGCCGACGACACCACCGGCACCACCAGCGCCCGCGACCCCCGCCCCGCGGACTTCGACAGCGTCACGCAGACCCTGGAGCGGTTCGCGCAGGCCGGCTACTTCGCCGACGAGCGGCTGGCCACCACCGTCTTCCTCCAGACCCGGCTCGACAAGCCGGTGCTGCTGGAGGGTCCCGCCGGCGTCGGCAAGACCCAGCTGGCCACCAGCCTGGCGGCGGTCACCGGCCGGCGGCTGCTGCGGCTGCAGTGCTACGAGGGCCAGGACGAGACCAAGGCGCTCTACGAGTGGGACTACGGCAAGCAGATGCTCTACACCCAGATCCTGCGCGAGAAGATCGGTCAGGTCGTCGAGGACGCCGCCGACCTCACCGAGGCGGTCGAGCGGATCGCGGCGCAGGACAGCGTGTTCTTCTCCGAGCGCTTCCTCGCCCCCCGCCCGCTGCTCGAGGCGATCAGCTCCGAGGAGCCGGTGGTGCTGCTGATCGACGAGGTCGACCGGGCCGACGAGGCGCTGGAGGCGGTGCTGCTCGAGCTGCTCTCGGAGTTCCAGATCTCCATCCCCGAGATCGGCACCGTGCGCGCCCGGCACCTGCCGTACGTCGTGCTCACCTCCAACAACACCCGGGACCTCTCCGCGGCGCTCAAGCGGCGCTGCCTGCACCTGTTCCTGGACTACCCCGACGCCCGCCGCGAGCTGGAGATCATCCGCTCCAAGGACACCGGCCTGGCCGAGGCCCTGGCCGAGCGGCTGGTCGAGATCGTCCGCGGCCTGCGCCAGCTGGAGCTGCGCAAGGCGCCGAGCATCTCCGAGACCGTCGACTGGGCCCGCACGCTGGCCGTCCTCGGCGTCGAGGAGCTCACCGCCGACGTGCTGTCCTCGACGCTCAACGTGGTCGTGAAGTACGAGCGCGACCTGGAGAAGGCGCGCCGCGCCCTCCCGCGCCTGGTCGACCCGAACGCGGTCGTCCCCGACTCGCGCGGCGGCCACGGCCACGGGCACGGGCACGGCCACGGCGGGGACCACGACCACGGGGACCACGGGGACCACGGGGACCACGAGCCCGCGCCCTCGCCGCCCCCGCCCCCCACCACCGACGACGGCGACGTGGACGGCCGGGCCAAGCGGGCCGCCAAGGACCGCCCCGGCCGCCACGACGGGGCGTACGGCGGGGTGGGCGGCAGCACCGAGGACTCCCGGGCGGGCGCGGGCAAGAAGGTCAGCGCCAGCCAGGGGCAGCGCTCGTTCGCGGCCCGGTCGGCGCGCAAGCGCCCGGTGTGAGGCGACCGTGGAGGGCGCCGTCCACCGGTTCATCCGCCTGCTGAGGCTGCACGGCCTGCGGGTCAGCACCGCCGAGGCCATCGACGCGATGCACGCCGTGGCCCAGCCGAGCGTGCTCGAGGACCGGGCCGTGCTGAGGTCGGCGCTCGCGGTCAGCCTGGTCAAGGACCGCCGGGACCTGGCCACCTTCGAGACCGTCTTCGACCGCTTCTTCGGCCTCCAGGCGGTGCTGCCCCCTCCCGACGAGGGCCACGGCCACTCCCACGACGACCTCTCCGACGAGGGCGAGCTGGAGCAGTTCACGCTGTCCGAGGAGCCCGGCGACGTCCCCGAGGACGGCCACTCCCACGGCAAGCCCGACGACATCAAGGAGTACTTCAAGCCCGAGGACATGGCCCAGCAGTTCAACCTGCACCAGGAGGCCAACAAGATCGACATCGCCGCCCTGACCGACGAGATCGTGCTTTCCAACGACACCGAGGGCAGCGCCGGCGAGGCCGCACGGGTGCAGATCTCGACCAGCCGGATGCACAACCCCGGCGACCCCGGTGACATCGTCGGCCAGCCGGGGCTCCAGCTCGACACCGAGCTGTCGGTGGCGCAGGAGATGGCCCTGCTGGCCTGGCTCGACGAGCGCGACGACGACTCCCTGGTCGACGAGGTGCGCGAGGCCGACACCCTGGCCGCCCTGCGCCAGGCCCTCGCGCCGTTCCTCGAGCAGCTCCCCGAGCGGCTCAAGGAGCACCTCGAGAAGCTGATGTCGATGGAGCGCGAGATCGAGGAGCGCGAGCTGGCCCGGGCCACGGCCGAGACCGTCGACGAGACCGAGCGCGCCCAGCTCGAGGAGGCCATCCGGCGCCTGGTGCGCAGCCTGCACGGCGCGCCACGACCGCGACGCAAGGCCTCCGCCCGCGGCGTGGTCGACGGCGCCCGGACGATGCGCGCCAACATGAGGTACGACGGGGTGCCGTTCCGCCCCGTCACCGTCAGCAAGGTCGAGGACCGACCGCGCCTGATGGTCCTCTGCGACGTCTCGCTCTCGGTGCGCTCGGCGGCCCGGTTCACCCTGCACCTGGTGCACAGCCTGCAGTCGGTGACCTCCTCGGTGCGCACCTTCGCCTTCGTCTCCGACCTGGTCGAGATCACCGACCTGTTCGCCGAGCACCGCACCGAGGAGGCGCTCTCCCTGGTGCTGGCCGGGCTGCCCGCCGACGGGGTCCTCGACGTCGACGCCGACTCCGACTACGGCGCGGCGTTCACCGACTTCCTGGACCGGTTCGGCTCCGCGGTCAACCGGCGCACGACGCTGATCGTGCTGGGCGACGGGCGCAGCAACGGCCGCGACCCCGGCCTGGCGGCGTTCGCCGAGCTCAGCCGTCGGGCGCGGGAGACGGTGTGGCTCACCCCCGAGCCGCGCTTCTCCTGGGGCCTGGGGCGGTGCGACCTGCCGGCGTACGAGGAGCACTGCAGCCGCGTCCAGGTCGTGCGCAACCTCAGCGGCCTGGACCGCGCCACCATCGCCGCCACGACCGGGCCACGGTGAGCGCGGCGCGCGTGCCGTCGGCGCCGCTCGGGGGCGCGGCGGCCATCGACCCGCTGGGGCCGAGCGCGCCGGGGTGGTACGTCGACGACCTCGTCCAGGTGCGCTCCCTCGGCCCGCTGCGACCGTGGACGGGGCCGGGCGCGCACACCCCCCACTTCGACGTGCACCACGTGGGGGCCCGGGTCCACGTCGACCACCGGGTGCCGCCGGGCCGCGTCGACGACGACCTGGCCGGGCTGATCGCCGAGGAGCTCTTCACCCCCGGCTGGCTGCGCGGCACCGACCTCTTCGAGCGGGTGCTGACCGGCGTGGTGCGCAGCAGCACCCCCGACGCGCTGGAGAGCTGGCTGCTGTTCTACCGCAACACCCTGGTGCGGATCGCGGACGAGCTGGCCACCGGGCGCAGCGCGGGGACCGGTCCCGCCGGCGGGGGGCACGGCACCATCGCGGACTACGCGCCCGTCTACGCCCACGCGGCGGCGCTGATGGGCTCCGGGTCGGTGCTCGAGCTGGGCAGCTGTTTCGGCTTCCTGTCGCTGCGGTTGGCCGGGGCCGGGCACGCGGTCACCGCCTCGGACGTCTCGCCGGGGACCGTGCGGCTGCTGGCGACGGTCGCCCCGCTGCTCGGGGTGCCGCTGCGCACCCGCGTCGCCGACGCCGCCCGCTACCCCGACCCCGACGGCTGCGCCGACACCGTCCTGGCCGTCCACCTGCTCGAGCACCTCGACCCCGACCACGGCGCGCGCGTCGTGGCCGAGGCGGTGCGCCTGGCCCGCCGCCGGGTGGTCCTCGCCGTCCCGCTCGAGGACGAGGCCGACGAGACCTGGGGGCACGTCCGCACCGTCACCCTCGACGACCTGCGCGCCTGGGGCCGTGCCACCGGGTCGGCGTACGAGGTCCACGAGCACCACGGCGGCTGGCTGGTCGTCGAGACCGGCTGAGCCACCTCAGCCCGCGACGTACGGGATCGTCTGGGGGCCCTCGGGCAGGACGCAGACCCGCGACGCGGGCCCGGCGTCGTGGAGCGCCCGCAGGACGGTCTCGGCGACGTCGTCGGTGTGGCCGAGGTGGGCCGAGGCGAGGTCCGCGGCCGAGAGGTACGACGACCGCACCACGACGCGGGCGTGGGACTGGACCTTGGCCTGCACCTGGACCTGCCACTGGTCGGGCACGGTCTGCTCGCGCGCCGAGATGTCGGCCAGCAGCGCCTCGGGGGAGGCCGCCGAGGCGAGCACCTCGCGGTAGGAGCCGTGGTCGGGGAAGCCGTCGCGACACTCCGCGGCCGCCACGATCACCCCGCCGGGCCGCACCACCGTCATCCCGGCCGACATCCCCTTCACGGCCTGGTAGAGGTTCTGGTCCAGCGGGTAGCCCGCGTTGGTGGTCACCACCACGTCGAAGAGCGAGGGCACCGGCTGCATCGCGAGCCGCCGCGAGGCCTCGCGGGCCGCGGCGTGCATCTGCGGCAGGGCGCCACCGAAGGCCTCGACGATCCGCTGCTCGCGGTTGAGGACCACGTCGAGCCCGAAGTCGACGGCTCCGACGGCCGCGACCACGGCCCGGATGTCGTCGTGGACCGGGTTGCCCTCGCACACCGCCCAGGTCGCGCGCGGGTCGCCGATCCGCTTCGCGTCGTGCAGCGTCAGCACGGTCTCGAGGCCGGCCAGCCCCGGCGCGACCAGCTTGGGCCCGCCAGAGAAGCCGGCGAAGAAGTGTGGCTCGACGAAGCCGGTGGTGATCCGCACGTCGGCCTCGACCCACTCGCGGTTGAGGAGGACCGGGACGTCGCGACCGTGGCGACCCAGCCACACCAGCGAGGCGTCGTCGCGGGCGTCGTGGTTGACCACGCGCACGAGGTCGGCGGCGTCGCCGAGCATCGCCCGGATCTCCTCGGGGGTGTTGCCGCGGTGGGTGCCGGTGGCCACCAGCACGACCACGTCGTCCAGGGCGACGATCCCCTCCAGCTCCTCGAGCACGGCCGGGATCATCAGGTGCCGCGGCTGGGGGCGGGTGCCGTCGCACATCGAGATGGCGACGGTCTGCCCGGGGCTGACCAGGTCGCGCAGCGCCGGCCCGGCGACGGGGTGCCGCAGGGCGGAGCGCAGCAGGCCGCGCTGGTCGGCCGGGGCGTCGGCGTACGTCGGCTCCACGACCGTGGTCCGGTCGGCCGGGAGCTCGACGTCGAGCCCGTCCTCGCCGTACGCCAGGTGGACGGTGGTGGTCGCAGACGTCATCCCTCCACCCTGCCACGCGCCGCCGGCGTCAGATCACCCCGAGCTTGGACCCCTCGTAGACCGCCTCGGCCCGCCGCGAGACCCCGAGCTTGCGCAGCACGTTGCCGACGTGGAACTTCGCGGTCGTCTCGGAGATGTAGAGCCGCGCGCCGATGTCGCGGTTGGACAGCCCGTGCGCGAGCAGCAGGAGGACCTCGCGCTCGCGGGCGGTCAGACCGCGCTTGTCGTCCTGGGCCGGGGCGTTCAGGCCGCGGACCATCGCGGCGGCCGACCGGGCGTCGAAGGCCGACTCCCCGCGCGAGACGTCGCGGATGGCCCGGATCAGGCCGGAGGTGTCGACGTCCTTGACGACGTAGCCCTTGGCGCCCGCCCGGATCGCCCGCAGCACCAGCTGGTCGTCGAGGAACGTGGTGAGCACGAGCACGCCCACGTCGGGGTGCCGCTGGGAGAGCTCCGCGCACAGGTCGATGCCCTCGCTGTCGGAGGCCGAGGACAACTTGAGGTCCATCAGCACGATCCGGGGCCGGGTGCGGTCCACCTCCGCGAGCGCCGCCGAGGCCGAGGACGCCTCCCCCACCACCCGCAGGTCGGACTCGCGCTCCAGGATCGAGCGCAGTCCCTGCCGCACGATCGCGTGGTCGTCCACGAGCATCACGTCGACGGTCGCGCGTTCGGACGGGGCGTGCGGGGGACTCAACGTGGCCATGGTGGGACCTCCTGGGACGGCTCTCGCCGGGTGGGTGGGCGGTGGGGCGGGGGGCCGACCAGCGCGGCGATCGTGCCGGGCACCTCGGGGACCGGCAGCGGGAGCGGCAGCCGGATCTCGACGCGCACGCCGCCGATCCGCGCGCGGCGGAAGGCCACCGTGCCGCCGAGGGCGGTCGTGCGGGTCTCGATGTTGGCCAGGCCGCGGTGCCGCCCGTCGGCCGGCATGCAGCGCTCCAGCGTCACCAGCCGCCGCAGCCGGGCGGGGTCGCCCTCGCCGTCGTCGGAGACGGTGACCAGCAGCTCGTCGGGCCGGTAGCGCAGCAGCACCGCCGCCCGGGTGGCGCGGGCGTGGCTGGCCACGTTGAACAGCGCCTCCCCGACCGCGCGGGCGATCTCGTGGTCGGCGTCGGCGGGCAGCGGCTGGGGCTCGCCGCGGGTGCGGACCGTGACCGCGAGCCGGCTCTGGTGGTGCTCGGTCACCGCCCGCACGAGCTCGGGCAGCGTCGAGACGGTGTCGGAGTGGGACTGGTGCAGGGCGTAGATCGCGCGCCGCAGCTGCTCGACCGCCTCCTGGCTCAGCTCCTTGGCCGTCTCCAGCTGGGCGACGACCGGGGCCGCGGGCTCCCCCAGCGCGGCGGCGTCGCCGCGGGCGACCTCCACGGCCATCCCCGCGGACAGGACGTACTGGCTGACGCTGTCGTGCAGCTCGCGGGCGATCCGGTGCCGCTCGGTGTCGATCAGCTCGCGCTGGTGGGCGACCTGGAGCCGTTGCTCGACCTCGCGCAGCTCGGCCGTGCGGGCGGCCAGGCCGCGCGCCTGCTCGGTGGCCTCGTCGTAGAGCATCTGGGCGCGGCGGTGCAGCGCCAGGCCGGACTGGTACTGCTCGGAGGTGTGCAGCGAGACGGCCGCCTGGTTGGCGAGGATCCGCAGCACCGAGAGGTCGCCGGGCTCGGGGTCGTCGCGCAGCCCGTGCAGCAGCACCAGGCTCCCGACGCGGCGCCCCTCCAGGGTCATCGGCACCCGCACCCAGCCGTGCTCCTCGATGGAGGGCCCGTCGTGACCCGAGCGCACGGCCGCCAGCTCACGGCGTACGCCGTCGGGGAGCTGGTCGTCCTCGTCGTGCACGTGGCCGGCGGCGTCGCGGGCCAGGAAGCGGGGCCGGGCGCCGCGCAGCTGGCCGTCGACCAGCGCGAGCACCGTCCAGCGGGCCTCCAGGTGGGCCGCCGCCGCGCGGGTGACCTCCTCGAGCAGGCCGCGAGGTCCCTCGACCGTGCGCACCACGGCACGCGAGATCGAGTCCATCGCGCGCACCGCGGCGGCCATCCGCTCGTCGGAGCGCACGTAGGCGCGGTAGTAGGACCGCTTGCCGGACCTGACCCCGGTCAGCGTGGCCAGGCTGGGCCGCGGCGCGCGCGTCCGCTCCGACGACGTCCGGTCGGGCGGGACCCTCTCGGAGCGGGGCTGGTCACGGGCGGACGACATCGACCTACAGCGCCTCGCGGAACAGCCGCAGGACGTCGGTCTCGTCGGCGGTGCGCGGGTTGGTCGAGAGGCACGCGTCGTCGAGCGCCGTGCGGGCCATCCGCTGCACGTCGGCCTCCTGCACCCCGAGGTCGCGCAGGCCGCGGGGCACGCCGACGTCGTCGGCCAGGCGCCGGACGTGCGCGGCCAGCAGCTCGGCCGCCTCCTCGCCGGGCAGCCCGTCGACCTGGAGGCCGGCGGCCTGGGCGAGCGCCACGAACCGTTCGGGCGTGGCACGCGCGTTGTAGCGGATCACGTGCGGCAGCAGCACCCCGTTGACGACGCCGTGGGGCGCGTCGAGCAGCCCGCCCACCTGGTGGCTCATCGCGTGGGTGGCGCCGAGGATCGCGTTGGTGAAGGCCAGGCCGGCCTCGAGGCTGGCCTGGGCCATCTTGGCCCGGGCGTGCTCCTCGCGGGGGCTGGTCATGGTGGTGCGCAGGTGGCCCACCACCAGCCGCACGGAGTTGAGCGCGTGGATGTCGGCCAGCGGGTTGTGGGCCAGCGAGACGTAGGACTCGATGCCGTGGGTCAGGGCGTCCAGCCCGGTCGCCGCGTTCAGCGCCTCGGGCATCGTGGTGAGCAGCCGCGGGTCGGTCAGCGAGATGTCGGGCACCAGCGCGCGCCCCATGATCGTGATCTTCACCGACCGGTCGGTGTCGGTGACGATGCAGAACTGCGAGACGTCGGCGCCGGTCCCCGAGGTGCTCGGGATCATCATCATCGGCGGGATCGGGCGGGTGACCTGGTCGACCCCGGCGTAGTCGAGGATGTCGCCCCCGTCCTGCCAGCTGCTCGAGAGGATCGCGACGCCCTTGGCCGCGTCGATGCACGAGCCGCCCCCGATGCCGATCAGGACGTCGCACCGCTCCTCGGCGTACTTCTCGTACGCCGCGCGGACCTCGTGGTCCTTCGGGTTCGGCGTCACCTGCGACCAGACCACCGGCTGCAGCCCGACGGCCCGCAGGTGACCCAGCAGCACCTCGACCCACCCGGCCTCGATGATCCCGGGGTCGGTGACCACCATCGGGCGGCGCGCGCCCAGCCGCTGCGCGGCGAAGCCGGCCTCCTCCAGGGCCCCCAGCCCGAAGACGACCTCGGGGGCGTGGAACTTCGCCACCTGCGACCCCGAGGTCACCGCCGAGGGGGGCCGGGCGGGCTCGCCGACGCCGGAGGGGGCCAGCGTCGTGCCCGAGGTCGAGGTGGGGCTCATCGGCGTTCCAATGTGGGGAGGACCCGAGGCTACTCCGGCTGTCGAGCCCCGCCGGGGCCCGTGCGAGCGCCTCGGCGACCCCGCCGGGGCGGGCGGCGGGGAGGCCCTCGGCGCCCGCTCGCGGACCGGCGGCGTCACCGGCCGGTCTGCGGCGAGATCTCGGCGCGCACCTGGCTGATCCCCGTGCAGGGGAACTCGCCGCGGCGCGCGTGCTCCTCGATCAGCTGCGGGTCCTCGGTGTCGTAGACGCAGTAGAGCTTGTCCTCGGTGACGTAGGACTGCACCCAGGCGATGTCCGACATCCCCTCCAGCACCTCGTTGGACTTCGCGCTGATGTCGTGCAGCTCGGCGTCGCTGAGCTGCCCGGCACCGGGCAGCTCCCTCTCGATCACGTAGCGGTTCACGTCGGCTCCCTGGCTGGTGGCGGTCGTCACAGGCTAGGACGCGACCACCGCCGCGGCACCCGTCCGCCCGGGGCGGTCCGCACCTCCCCGACCGGGCAGGTGGTGTGGCTCGGCTGGCTACGGTGGCGGCCAGGGAGCACGGCACCGAACCGACAGTCAGGGGCACCACCATGAGCACCGCACCGCAGGACCGCACCGCCGACCAGTCCGAGGTGGCCGACCAGTCCAAGGTGGTGGAGCTGATGCGCGAGGACCGCTTCTGCATGCTCACCTCGGTCGGCTCCGACGGACGCCTGCACTCCCACCCGATGACGCCCCAGCAGGTCACCGACGAGGGCGACGTCTGGTTCTTCATCGACGCGACCAGCGGTCAGGCCGCCAACATCGAGGCCGAGAAGCGGGTCAACCTCGCCTTCTCCGACGGCTCCACCTGGGTCTCGGTCGCCGGCCACGGGCGGATCCGCGACGACCGGGCCAAGATCGACGAGCTGTGGAACCCGATGGTCGCCGCGTGGTTCCCCGACGGCAAGGACAGCCCGGACGTGCGGCTCCTGGAGGTCGAGTCGGACTCGGCGGAGTACTGGGACACCCCCGGTGGCCGGGTCGCCTCGGCGCTGGCCTTCGTGAAGTCCCGGATCACCGGTGACCGCCCCGACGTCGGCGAGAGCGGCACCGTCGAGCTCTGAGGCATTGCGGAACTGCGGAGTCCCGGTGACCTGAGCCACAGGGCTGGTGTACCTTTCCGGGGTCGATCACACCCCGGGAACGCCGAGTCCTGCCCGTCCCGGGGTGCCACCTGACTCCAGAGGGCAGGAGTGGGGGACCCACAGGTTCAACGTGCACCGCGTCCGGAGAGATCCGGGCGCAGCGCACTCGGGGTGAAGTCACCGCCAGGTGACGGAGCATTTCAGGGAACTTTCCAGCTCCAACCCGACAGCTGACCTCACAGGCGTGGAAAAGGACCCCCCATGCCCGTCAGCCTGCCCGTACGCCGTTTTCTGCTCAACCCGCTCCTCACGCTGATGCTCGTCATCGCCGCCGTGGCCCTGAGCCCGGCCCCCCAGGCCTCCGCCGCCACTACCTCCCGCGTGGCCCGCGCCACCGACATCGCGCTGCACCAGGTCGGTGACCCCTACCGCTACGGCGCCGCCGGGCCCGGCTCGTTCGACTGCTCCGGCCTGCTCTACTACTCCTTCCGCCGCGCGGGCATCAGCATGCCCCGCACCGCGTCGGCCCAGGCGGCCCGCGCCCGTCACATCCCGCGCAGCCACCTGCGTCGGGGCGACCTGATGTTCTTCACCAGCGGCGGCCGCGTCTACCACGCCGCGATCTTCCTGCGCTGGATCCACGGTCGCGCCCAGCTGCTGCACTCCCCCCGCACCGGCGAGCGCGTCAGCCGCACGATGGTGTGGACCAACAGCTGGTTCGGCGCGACCCTGCGCGGCTGACCGGCACCTGCTCCTCCCGCACCCGATCCACCGGCCGCCGCCGACTCACCGGCGGCCGCGCAACCGCCGCCCCGACACGGGTCCACGTGACCGTGCGGGGCGGCGGTCGCGTCCTACGCTGCGTCCATGACCATCCAGGACCGCCAGGAGCGCGACGAGCGTCAGGACTCCGCCCGGCTGATGGACGATCTCTTCGAGGCCTCGCCCGCCCCCGCCGTGCGGACCTCGGCCACCGCGGTCGCGGGCTTCGACCTCGGGCTCGTCGCCCTGGTCGCGACGCCGTTCGCACCGCTCGTCGGACTGGCCTGCCTGGCCGCGGTCCTCGCCGTGGTCGTCTCGATCACCGGTCTGGCGCGCGCCAGCCGACGTGACGTCTCGGGCGCGCAGCTGGCCGCCCTCGGCCTCGTCCTGGCGCTGGTCGTCGCGCTGCTGGTCGGCCTGCGCTACGCCGGCATCGACACCACCGTCGGCCCGGGCGTGGGCCAGACCGTCCGCGACGTCGTGCACGCCCTGGCCACGCTGGTGCCCGCGCCCCGCTAGACCTCCCGGCTACTCGGGCGGGGGACCCTCGGTCCGGCGCTCCGCGAGCCGACCCAGCCCGGCGTCCAGGCTGTCGCGCACCTGGGTGATCCGGTCGGAGAACCGACCGTCGGTGCGGTCCTCGATCGACCCGGTGAGCCGGTCCAGCACGCGGTCCACGTCGTCGCGGTGGTCGTGGGCGAGGTCGCCGGCCGTCTCCACGGCGCGCCGCAGGAGCTGCTCGCCGTTCTCCACGGCGTCGTTGAGGCGGCGGTCGAGGTCGAGCTCGTCGATCTTCTGCTTCAGGGTCTCGCTGATGCTGCTCATGGCTCGTCTCCTGTGGGGGCCGGGACCCTCCAGGATGCCACGGGCCCCGTCAGCGGGTCAGTAGCCGCTGGGCCGCGACGGGGTGGTCAGCCAGTCCCGGAAGAGCGTGTCGAGCTGCTGGCCGCTGATCCGCTCGGCCAGCCGGGTGAAGTCGGCGGTCGAGACGGTGCCGTAGCGGTGCTCGCGCGCCCAGGCCCGCAGCACCGCGAAGAAGGGACCGTCGCCGATCCGCTCGCGCAGCACCTCCAGCGTCATCGCGCCCCGCAGGTAGGCCGGCCCGAAGAGGTCCTTGGGGTCGCTCAGGGCGGCCGGGGCCGGGGACCAGAGGTCGGAGGACGCTCCGTTGGCGGCGTACGCCGAGCGGAAGGTCGCCGCGGTCGAGTCCCCGCCGTGGTCGGCGTCCCACAGCCACTGGGCGTAGGTCGCGAAGCCCTCGTTGAGCCAGATGTCGCCCCAGTCGCCGGGGGTGACCGAGTCGCCGAACCACTGGTGGGCCAGCTCGTGGACCTCCTCGGAGGAGTCCACCGGGCCGGGGAACACCGGCCGGTCCTGGGTCTCCAGGGCGTAGCCCACGTCGAGGGTGTGCGCGACCAGGCCGCTGCTGGAGAACGGGTAGGGCCCGAACTTCTGCTCGCCCCAGCGCACGATCTTCGGCAGCAGGGTGCGGGCCGCGGCCTGGGTGCCGAGCGAGGGCTGCACGAACGACCAGACCGGGAGGGTGCGCCCGGCCAGCGTGCGCAACGAGGACCGGTAGACCCGGTAGTCGCCGATCGAGACCATCGCCAGGTAGCTGGCCATCGGCTGGGTCCCGCGCCAGGTCCACGTCGTCCGGGCGCCGTGCCGGGCCCTGCCCGCGAGCACCCCGTTGCCGGCCACGGCCAGGCGCGAGGGCGCGGAGACCACGAAGGTGTAGGTCGCCTTGTCGCGCGGGGTGTCGTTGCCCGGGAACCAGGTCTTCGACCCGACCGGCTCGTTGACGGTGGTCGCCCCGTCCGGGGTCCGGATCCACCCCTCGCCGGTCCCGTCGGGGTCGGTGTGGCGGTGCGGCGTCCCGGCGTACGACACGGTGGTGGTGAAGGTGCCGCGCACCGCCCGCGCCGGGGTCACGACCAGCTCGTCGCCGTGGCGGACGAACCGGGCCGCCCGACCGTCGACGCGCACGGAGCGCACGGTGAGCCCCTCGAGGTCCAGGGAGTACGACGACAGCGGGCGCAGCGCCCGCGCCGTCATCCGGGTCGTCGCGGTGATGCTGCGATCCGCGCGGTAGGCGAGCTGGACGCGGTAGCGCAGCGCGTCGTAGCCGCCGTTGCCGTCGTCGGGGAACAGCGAGTCACCCGAGGTGGTCGCGCCGGCGACGGGCGCCGGGTCGCTCGCGGTCGCGGCGCTCCCGACGGCACCGACGGCCAGCAGCGGGAGCGCGGTCGCAGCGGCTGCGAGCAGGGACGTCGTACGGCGCACGGGGATCCTCCAGGGGGTGACTGGGACCAGCCTCCCAGACTCCCGGTCCTACGACAGCAGCACGACCCACCGGGCCCAGCCGTCGATCCTCAGCGGCTCGGAAAGGCCTCGTCGAGGAAGGTCGTCCGGGCTGCGAGCCAGTGACCTTCACCCGTCGGGGCGAAGCCGAGGTCCCCCGCCCGGACGGTCGAAGACGCCGTCCGCACCCAGCGAGCGCCGCGCAGCTCGGCCACGTGGCAGGCGGCGCGCAGGCAGGTCAGGGCCAGGAGCTCGCCGACATCGACGCGCTCCTCCACCGAGATGACGACCGTGCTCTCGTCACCGGCACGGATGGCAGTGGCCCGCAGGGATGGCCCCCCGCCGGAGGTCGGCCGGGCTTCGAGGGTGAACAGCGGCGCGTCAGGCTCGACGGGCGCCCCTTCCTGCGGCCCCGCGGGGGCGACGTCGAGGTCCCACCCCTCCGGGTCCGGCCATCGCACGTCGGGATGGAGCAGCACGTACCCCGCACCCTGCGTGCGGCGCGATGCGCTCACCAGCCCCGTGTCCAGGTCCACCATGAAGTTGGTGGGGAAGGTGTCCAGCCACTCGCGCCAGTTCGCCACCGGGAACCTCGCCCCGTAGTAGTACTCGCTCCGGGGTTCTCGCAGGTCGATCTCCACCCCGTAGCTCCACGGGCTACGAGACTGGTGGAAGACCACGACGCACCCGATCGGGGCATCGTCCACCCGGACGATCGTCGCGTCCGTCACAGCAGACCCGGATGGCAGCAGCCGACGCACCTCAGCCGCCCGGTCGCGCATGCCATCCGTCACGTGCTCCACCCCCACATCGCGAGTCGCCGGGCCCCACGAGAGGGCCGTCACCGAGGCCGTTCTTCATTGTGCCGAAAGCCGAGGGTGCTGAGGACCAGGTGGACCGAGGTACGGATCGTCGGACTGCAGCCAGGACGGCCACGTCTTGCGCGGAACCCTCATGTGGCAGTACATCGTCCTCAGCACGCCGTGGTTCGCCCGACCATCGCCCCAGTCGATCACCATCCGGATGTTGACCATCCGGCTCGTCATCCGGCAGGCGTTCTGGTTGCACTCGTACTCGTGGACCGTGAGGTAGTACGGCGAGTACCCGGAGGCGAGGGCGCCCTCGTGCCCGTAGTAGATGATCCGCCCCACCAGCCAGCCCGGCACGGCGTGGTAGCCGGTCACCTTCTGGTAGATGCCCTCCCCGACCCACACGTAGTTCCGCTTGCCGTCCGTCTTCGTGGCGCGCGGGAAGTCACCGGAATCGGCAGATGCGGGCGCGGCCAGGGTGAGTGGCAGCAGGAGGGCGCACCACACGGCGAGAACATGAGCGGCTCGCGCACGTCCACGGGCACACGCCGCCGGTGGTGTCGGATGTGACCCTGCCTCAGCCTTGGCCCTCATGTGGAACATCTCCGATGTCGGTGGTCACTTCTGAGCACCTACGAGAGCGTCCCTACCGACCCAGGGCAACAGCAACTTCACGGCCTGTGGATAACCGCCCGCTGCACTCGCTCTCGGCGCCGGGAACGGCCTGGTGCTGCCGGGCCCACGCCTGGCGCGAACGGGACGCCCGGCGGTCCTGGCTCAGCCGCGCAGCGCCCGGCGGTAGCGCCAGCGGTACCCGAGCTGGGCGACCAGGAGGACGGGGAAGACCAGGCGCCACGGACCTCGGCCCGGGCCGGTCAGCGACCGCAGGGTCAACCAGATCGTCCCGTCGGGGGTCCGGTGGACCATGAAGGCCTCCTCGCCCGAGACCGGGTGACCGGTCTCGGTGCCGTAGGCGAAGCCGCACCGGTCCGGTTCCTCGACCACCGCCACGACCCGCACGGGCTCGCGGACCGTCACGGGACCCACGCGGGCGGTGAGGACGTAGCGCCGACCCGGCTGCACGCGCGGGCTGCCACCGGTGACCGGGCGGACGGTGAAGCCGCTGCGGGTCTTCACGCCCCACGCGAGCACCGCGTCGCTGACCCGCTCCCACCGCTCCGCGCCGTGCCCGATGCGCACGGTCTCCTCGTGGCGGCGCAGGCCCGCGGGGTGCTCGGCCCAGGTCGCCGCCCCGGGGCAGGTGGACCCGACCGCCGCGTAGGTCAGCTCCGAGGTCACGGGCCCAGTGTGACGCGGTCGTCCCGTGCTCGACCCGGCGCTCGCCCCGGGCACCGGGCCGCGTGCCTCCCGGCGTGCAGACAGAAAGGGCCGGTCACCCATCCCTGGGTGACCGGCCACTGCTCCTGGTGAGGGTCCTGCGGCCGTGGGAACCACGACCCGAGGAGCCTCAGCGTGCGCGAGGGGGGAGTTGAACCCCCACGCCCTTTCGGGCACACGGACCTGAACCGTGCGCGTCTGCCTATTCCGCCACTCGCGCTTGAAGCAGGCGCAACCGTAACCCATGGGCCGCCGCCCCCCCAAACCGGGCCCCGGGCCCCGCGGGCCGACCGCTACCATCGCCACACCCGTCACGCGTGAACCACGCGTGGTCCCGACGGCACCCCGACGACACCCCGACGACAGCAGTGAAGGTGAGGAGGCGACGTGAGCGGCTTCCAGCGCTTCGAGAACCGTCTCGAGCAGATGATCAGCGGCGTCTTCGCGCGCACCTTCCGCAGCGCCGTCCAGCCGGTCGAGATCGCCTCGGCGCTCAACCGCGAGGTCGACAACTCCGCGCAGATCCTCAGCCGCGACCGCCGCCTGGTCCCCAACACGTTCCACGTGGAGCTCTCCGAGGCCGACCACCAGCGCCTGGAGGGCCTCGGCCCGCAGCTGCCGCGCGAGCTGACCGAGATGCTGCGCGAGCACGCGGCCGACCAGTCCTACGTCTTCACCGGACCGGTCGAGGTGGTGCTGGAGACCGCCGACGACCTCACCACCGGCCGGTTCCGGGTCCGCAGCCGCTCGGTCTCGCCCAGCAGCGTGGCCGCCGGCGACCCCACCGACACCCAGGTGCGCCGGGCCACGGCCGTGCTCGTCGTCAACGGGGAGAGTCTCCCGCTGACCCCTCCCGGCATCGTCGTGGGACGCGGCCACGACGCCGACCTGCGCATCGACGACCCGGGCGTCTCGCGGCGCCACGCCGAGATCCGGGTGGAGGAGGCCCACGACCGCCAGGGGCCGCCCACGGTCACCGTGCACGACCTCGGCTCGACCAACGGCATCTCGGTCGACGGCTCGCGCGTCGAGCGGGCCACCCTCGCCGACGGTGCGACCATCAGGATCGGCACGACGACCATGACCCTGCGCCTGCGCCACGGCGCCTGACCGAGAGTGCGTGAGCCTTGTCCGAGCTGACCCTGGTCCTCATCCGGTTCGCCTACCTGGCGATCCTGTGGATCTTCGTCCTCTCCTGCATCTCGGTCGTCCGCTCGGACATGTTCGGCGCCCGGGTCGCCCGTCAGGGGGCCGACCGACCCTCCCGCCAGGAGCGCAAGGCCCGCAGCAAGCCGGCCAAGCCCCGCCGCGGGGCGCCGACCCACGTCGTGATCGTCGAGGGCGGCAACAAGGGTGAGAGCGCCTCGCTCGAGGACGCCCCGCTGCTGATCGGCCGCGGCAACGACGCCGCCATCCGCCTCGACGACGACTACGCCTCCACCCGGCACGCCCGGATCGCGAGCAGCGGCGACCAGTGGTACGTCGAGGACCTCGGCTCCACCAACGGCACCTACGTCGGCAGCAGCCGGATCTCGCAGGCCACCGCCCTCCAGCTCGGCACCCAGGTGCGGATCGGCAAGACGATCCTGGAGCTGCGCAAGTGACCGCGCCCCGTGGTCCCCGGGGTCCCCGGAGTCCTGCATGAGGCTGCGCTACGCGGCCCTCTCCGACGTGGGTCGGGTCCGCAAGGACAACCAGGACTCGGCGTACGCCGGACCGCACCTGCTCGTCGTCGCCGACGGGGTGGGCGGGTCCGCGCGCGGTGACATCGCCAGCAGCGCGGCCGTCGGGGTGATGCGACGCCTCGACGAGCCGCCGGGCAACGACGTGCTCGGGGCGCTGGCGGGGGCGATCCACCGCAGCCACGACCAGATCGCCGCGCTCGTGGCCGAGAGCCCCGAGATCGACGGCACCAGCACCACCGTGACCGCCGTGGTCTTCGACGGCACCCGCCTGGGGGTCGGCCACGTCGGCGACAGCCGCGGCTACCTGCTGCGCGACGGGTCGCTCTCCCAGCTGACCACCGACCACACCTTCGTGCAGAGCCTGATCGACGAGGGCCGCATCACCGAGGACGAGGCCCGCGTCCACCCCCACCGCAACCTGATCCTGCGCGCGGTCGACGGCGTCCACGAGCCCGAGCCGGACGTGTTCTCCCTCGACGTCGCCCCCGGCGACCGGGTGATGCTCTGCTCCGACGGCTGCTCCGGCGCCCTGGACAACACCGAGCTGGCCCGCCTGCTGGGCGAGGGCACCCCCGACCACGCCGCGGTCACGCTGGTGAGCGCGGCGCTCGAGGCCGGCAGCTCCGACAACGTCACCGTCGTGGTGGCCGACGTCGTCGCCGACGACGAGGTCGACGACACCGACACCCACGCCGCCGCGACGACCGGCCCGATGCTGGTCGGCGCCGCGGCCGACCAGCCCCGGGTCGCGGGCGCCGGCGGCACCTCCGGGGGCGGACGCGCCGCCCGGATGACCGACACCGGCGAGATCCCGGCCGTCCCGGCGAGCGAGGGCACCGGCCGTCGCAGCGGCAGCGGAGGCGCCGGCCGCGGGGACGCCGAGGTCGACCCGGAGGAGGCGCGCTACGCCCCCCGGCCACCCCGTCGCCACCCGTGGCTGCGCCGGCTGGCGTTCGTCGGCATGGTCGCCGCGGTCCTCGCGGTGATCGGGGTCGCGGGCTACCAGTGGAGCCAGGGGCAGTACTACGTCGCCGACGACGGTGACACCGTCGCGGTCTTCCAGGGCGTCGAGGCCGACCTGCCCGGCCTCTCGATGCACCACGTCGAGCAGGCCAGCACCGTGAAGATCGCCGACCTGCCCAGCTACAACCAGCGCCAGGTGCGCGACGGCATCAGCGCCAACGACCTCGAGGACGCCCGCGGCATCCTGAGCCGCCTCCAGCGGCTCGCCGTGTGCGGCTCCGCCACCTCCCCGTCGCCCTCGCCCTCCCCGTCCGCCAGCCCGTCCGCCAGCCCGACCGCGAAGGCGAGCTCCAAGCCCTCGGCCGGGTCCTCGGCCAAGGCCTCGGCCACCGCCTCCCCGTCCGGCTCGCCCACCGCGTCCTCCTCGGCTGCGGCCGGCTCGTCCACGACCTGCCCGGAGAACCCATGACCTCCCGCACCGTCCTGCCCGGCGCCTCGCTGCCCGGCGCCCTGGCCGGCTTCGTCCACCGTCGCCGCCGCGGCGCCGAGCTGGTGCTGCTCCTGATGAGCCTGGTCGTCGGCATCGGGGCGTACGCCGCCGTGGGGCTCGGCGCCGACGGCAAGGTCCCCGTCGACCTGTTCACCCACGGCGCCTGGCTGGCGGTGCTGGTGGTCGGGTGTCACGTGGTGATCCGCGTCTTCGCGTCGTACGCCGACCCGATCCTGCTGCCGATCGTCTCCGCCCTCAACGGCCTCGGCCTGGCCCTGATCCACAGCAACGACCTGAAGTACCTGGCTAGCAGCTCGTCCTGGCGGCCCCTCGCCGGCCAGCAGCTGGTGTGGATGACGATCGGGGTGCTGCTCTTCGTCGGCGTCCTGGTCGGCCTGCGCGACCACCGCCGCCTCCAGGCGTTCACCTACACCGCCGGCCTGGCCGCGATCGTGCTGCTGCTGATGCCGCTGCTGCCCGGGCTGGGCCGCACCATCAACGGCGCCCGCATCTGGATCCGGCTCGGCCCGCTGTCCTTCCAGCCCGGCGAGGTCGCCAAGGTGCTGCTGGTCGTGGCGTTCGCGGGCTACCTCAACGTCCACCGCGACGCCCTGGCGCTGGCCGGGCGCCGGTTCCTGTTCGTCGACCTGCCGCGCGGGCGCGACCTCGGCCCGATCCTGGCGATGTGGCTGATCTCGCTGGGCGTGCTGGTCTTCCAGCGCGACCTGGGCTCCTCGCTGCTGTTCTTCGGGCTGTTCCTGGTGATGCTCTACGTCGCCACCGAGCGGCCGGGCTGGCTGCTCGTCGGGGGCGCGATGTTCCTGGGCGGCGCCTACACGGCGTACCTGCTGTTCGGGCACGTGCAGACCCGCGTCAACGTGTGGCTCGACCCCTTCAACCCGAACGTCAACGGCTACCAGATCGTCCAGGGTCTCTACGGCATGGCCTGGGGCGGGCTCGTGGGGCGCGGCCTGGGCGAGGGCCAGCCCCAGCTCACGCCGTTCGGCTACTCCGACTTCATCGCCTCCTCCCTGGGTGAGGAGCTCGGCCTGACCGGGATGATGGCGGTGATCCTGCTCTACGGCCTGATGGTCGAGCGGGCGCTGCGCACGGCCCTGATCTCGCGTGACGACTTCGGCAAGCTGATGGCCACCGGCCTCGCGGTCGTCATCGCCCTCCAGGTCTTCGTCGTCATCGGCGGCGTCACCAAGCTGATCCCGCTGACCGGTCTGACCACGCCGTTCATGTCCTACGGCGGCTCGAGCCTGGTGGCCAACTGGGTCATCATCGGGTTGCTGCTGCGCATCTCCGACCAGGCCCGGAGGCCCCCGCCGCAGCTCACCGGCCACGACCAGGACGACGCCGACGGCGCCGACCAGGACGCCACCCAGGTGGTGAGGATGCGATGACTCACCCCACGAGACCGCTCGCTGCGCTCACGCTCCCGCGGGGGCCCCGGTGAACAAGCCCATCCGCACCTTCGCGGTCGCCTGCATGCTGCTGTTCCTGGCCCTGCTGATCAACGCCACCTACGTGCAGTACTGGGAGGCCGACAGCCTGGCCTCGCTCAGCCAGCACCCCGACAACCGGCGCGTGCGCGACGCGGAGTTCTCCCGCGAGCGCGGCGCGATCCTGGTCGGCGGCAAGGCCGTGGCCGAGAGCAACAAGTCCAAGGACGCCTACCAGTTCCAGCGCACCTACCCGCAGGCCCTGATGTACGCCCACCTCACCGGCTACTTCTCCCGCGACTGGGGCCTGGGCGGGGTCGAGGCGACCCAGAACTCGATCCTGTCCGGCAGCGACTCCAAGCTGTTCGTCAACCGGGTCGTCGACCTGGCCGACAACCAGACCCCCAAGGGCGGCAGCGTCTCGCTGACCATCAACGCTGCGGCCCAGCAGGCGGCGTACGACGGTCTCAAGGTGCTGGGGTCCGACGCCCAGGGCGCGGTGGTCGCGATCGAGCCGCGCACCGGCAAGATCCTGGCGATGGTCTCGACGCCGACCTACAACCCCAACCGGCTCGCCAGCCACGACTTCTCCTCCGTGGGCCAGGCCAAGCAGCGCCTGGAGAAGGCCGCCGGCAAGCCCCTGGACAACCGCGCGATCGAGGACGTCTACCCCCCGGGGTCGACCTTCAAGCTGGTCACCGCCGCCGCCGCCCTGTCCAGCGGCCGCTGGAACCCCGGCTCCACCATCCCCGGCGGGCCGACGCTGAACCTGCCGCAGACCTCGACCAACCTGCCCAACGAGGCCGGCCTGCCGTGCGGCAACCGGGTCACGCTGACCCAGGCGCTGATGTTCAGCTGCAACGTCTCCTTCGGCTACCTCGGCCTCAAGCTCGGTGACGACGCGATCCGCACCCAGGCCGAGAAGTTCGGGTTCGGCACCCGCACCTTCCGTGACCTCGACGACTCGCTGACCCGCCAGGCGATCAGCCGCTTCCCGGCCAAGCCCGACGCCCCGCAGACCGCGCTGTCGGCGATCGGCCAGTACGACGTGGCCGCCACGCCGCTCCAGATGGCCATGGTCGCGGCCGGCATCGCCAACGACGGCACGGTGATGCGCCCCTACCTGGTCGACGAGATCAAGTCGCCCAAGCTGGAGAACATCGGCAAGACCGACCCCAAGGCGATGCCCGACCAGCCCGCGATGAGCTCCTCGGCCGCGCGCGACCTGCGCCAGATGATGGTGCAGGTCGTCCAGGGCGGCACCGCCCGCACGGCCCAGATCCCGGGGGTGGAGGTCGCCGGCAAGACCGGGACCGCCCAACGCGGCAAGGACCAGGCGCCGTACGCCTGGTTCACCTCCTTCGCCCCCGCCGCCACCCCGTCCGTGGCCGTCGCGGTCTTCGTCGACGACCCCTCGGTGCCCCGCGGCGAGATCTCCGGCAGCGGCCTCGCGGCCCCGATCGCCAAGGCGGTCATGGAGGCGGTGATCGGCAAGTGACGGCCGGCGACCCCGACGAGCCCACCCAGGCCACGCCCGCGGCCGACGCTCCGCCCGAGGAGCGCTACGAGCGGATCGAGCGGATCGCGGCCGGCGGCATGGGCGAGGTCTGGCGCGCCCGCGACCGCGTGCTCGGCCGCGAGGTCGCGGTCAAGGTCCTGCGCCGGGAGTACGCCGACGACGCCACGTTCCGCGCCCGGTTCGAGGCCGAGGCGCGCCACACCGCCGGGGTCGCGCACCCCGGGGTGGCCTCGCTCTACGACTACGGCGTGGCCGACGGGGCGCCGTACCTGGTGATGGAGCTGGTGCCCGGACGCCCGCTCTCCGACCTGCTCGCCGGGGACCGACCGGTGGACCCCGACCAGGCCCGACGGCTGGTCACCCAGGCCGCCGAGGCGCTCGGTGCCGCCCACGCCCGGGGCCTGGTGCACCGCGACGTGAAGCCGGCCAACCTGCTCGTGACCCCCGACGGCCGGGTCAAGGTGACCGACTTCGGGATCGCCCGGGCCGCCGACTCGGTGCCGATGACCCAGACCGGGCAGGTGCTCGGCACCCCCCACTACCTCTCCCCCGAGCAGGCCCGCGGCCAGTCCGCGACCGCGGCCAGCGACGTCTACGGGCTGGGCGTGGTGCTGTTCGAGTGCCTCGCCGGGCACCGCCCCTTCCGGGCCGACACCCCGGTCGCGACGGCCCTGGCGCACCTCCAGCAGGAGGTGCCGGAGCTCCCGGAGTCGGTGCCCGCGGACCTGCGCCGGATCACCCGGCGGGCCCTGGCCAAGGACGCGGCCGAGCGCTACCCCGACGGCGCGGCCATGGCGGCCGCGCTCCGGGGCGAGGGCGAGGACCGGACCGCCGTGGTGCCGGCAGCCGCCTCACCCCAGCCCCCCGCGGACGCGACCCGGGTGATGGCCCCGGTGGCGCGCGCCGAGCGGGCCGCACCGGACCCGGTCGCGCCCGCCCCCCGTCGGCGTCGACGCAGCGTGGTGCCGTTCTGGCTGCGCCCCGCCGCGCTGGTGGCCGCGCTCCTGGTCGCCCTGATCGGCGTGGTCGCGTGGCACCCGTGGTCCGGTGGCACGCCGACCCCCGCGTCCCGTCCGAGCACCGTCCAGGTCGACCCGAAGGACTACATCGGTCGCCCTCTGGCGCAGGTGGAGCGCGAGCTGCGCGCCAAGGGCCTGAAGCCGTACTCCGTCCTCGACTCCGGCACCGTCTCCTCGGTGAGCCCGTCCGGGCCCGTCCGCACCGGCGCCCAGGTGCGGGTCCGGGTCCGGTACCCCGCGTCCGGCTCCACCTCGTCCGCACCGACCCCCAGCCCGTCCTCCAGCCCCTCGGCGTCGGCGACCCCGTCCGCACCGGCCACGTCGGCCACGCCGTCGGGGCCGTCGGGGCCGACGACCGTGCCCAAGGTCCCCGGTGGCAAGGGCGGCAAGGGGCCCGGCGGCAAGGGCCAGGGAAAGGGGAACTGACCCGTCATGGACCAACCGCACCGCATCGGCGGACGCTACGAGGTCGGCGAGCTCCTCGGCCGCGGCGGCATGGCCGAGGTCCGCAAGGGCGTCGACGTCCGCCTGGGCCGCACCGTGGCGATCAAGCGCCTGCGCACCGACCTGGCCAGCGACTCGACCTTCCAGGCCCGCTTCCGGCGTGAGGCGCAGTCCTCGGCCTCGTTGAACCACCCCTCGATCGTGTCCGTCTACGACACCGGGGAGGAGATGGCCACCGACGGCAGCAACGTCGCCCAGCCCTACATCGTGATGGAGTACGTCGCCGGGCGCACCCTGCGCGACATCGTCCGCGAGGGCCGCAAGATCCTGCCCGAGCGCGCCCTGGAGATCACCTCCGGCGTGCTGGGTGCGCTGGACTACAGCCACCGCGCCGGCATCGTCCACCGCGACATCAAGCCCGGCAACGTGATGCTGACCCCGTCCGGTGACGTGAAGGTGATGGACTTCGGCATCGCCCGGGCGATCTCCGACGCCTCCAGCACCATGACCCAGACGGCCGCGGTGGTGGGCACGGCGCAGTACCTCTCCCCCGAGCAGGCCCGGGGCGAGACCGTCGACTCCCGCTCCGACGTCTACTCCACCGGCTGCCTGCTCTACGAGCTGCTGACCGGGCGCCCCCCGTTCATCGGCGACTCCCCCGTCGCGGTGGCCTACCAGCACGTCCGCGAGCAGGCCGCGCCCCCCTCGACGTACGACGAGGAGCTCACGCCCGAGATCGACGCCATCGTGATGAAGGCGCTGGCCAAGAACCTCGGCGACCGCTACGCCAGCGCGGCGGCGATGAAGGACGACATCGACCGGCACCTCGCCGGTCGCCCCGTGCACGCGCCGGCCTTCGCAGGCCCGGCCGCCGGTGAGGCGGTCGCCGAGCCGCCGACGTCGCTGCTCGGCCGGTCCGCGCCGGTCGCCGAGCTCGAGGCCGACCGGCCCACCCGCAGCCGCCGCCGGGGTCTGATCGCCCTGCTGGTCCTCCTGGTCGCCGCCCTCGTGGTGGCCGCCGTCCTGCTCGGCCCCCAGCTTCTCCGCACCACCCCCCAGCAGCAGCAGGTGCCCACCGTCACCGGGATGACGCAGAGCCAGGCCGAGCGCACCATCCGCCAGAGCGGGCTCGCGGTCGGCACGGTCAGCACCGCGGCCAGCCGCGACGTCACCAAGGGTCGGGTGATCTCGCAGAAGCCGCAGGCCGGCCAGAGCCTCGACCCGGGCGCCAAGGTCGACATCGTGGTCTCGGGCGGCCCGCCCCAGCTCACGCTGCCCGACGTCGTGGGGCAGAACAAGGACGACGCCGCCGCCTCGCTGCGCAGCGACGGGTTGCGGGTCGTCCTGACCCAGCGCAACGCCGACGACCCCACCGACCAGGTGGTGGCCATGCAGCCCCAGGCCGGCACCGGCGTGGTGGTCGGCTCCAAGGTCACCCTGTTCTGGTCCGACGGGCCCGAGCAGGTGCCCAACGTGGTGGGACGCAGCGAGGCCGAGGCCCGCCGGCTGATCACCGGCGCCGGGTTCGTGGCGAGCGTGGTCAACGACAGCAGCAAGGGACCGACCGGCCGGGTGCTCCAGCAGAGCCCGTCCTCGGGTCAGACGCTCGACCAGGGCAGCACCGTGACGATCGTGGTCTCGACGTTCCAGACCCCGACGCCCACCCCGAGCGAGTCGCCGACGCCCACCCCGAGCCCGAGCGCCAGCCCCTCGGCCTCACCGACGGCCAGCCCCACCGCCACGCCCTAGGGTCTCCCGCTCTCCCCCGGGGGCCTCAGGAGCGGGGGCGCTGGGCGGCGGCGCCGGCCGTGGCGTAGCGCAGGTCGCTCACCCCGTCGTACGCCGGCATGGTCACCTCGGCCTCCCGGCGGACCTGGTAGCCCAGGCCGTAGGTGTCGACGTAGGTGCGGTAGCCGGTGACGTAGGCGCTGTCGTCCAAGGCCCGCTGGAGCGCCCCGGTGCCGCCGATCGCGGTGATCCGGTAGGGCGGGGCGTAGGGGACGCCGTGCAGGACCACGGTGTTGCCCACGCACTTGATGCCGGTGGTGCTGACCACGCGCTGCCCCTGGAGCGTCATCGCCTCGGCGCCGCCGGTCCACAGGGCATTGACCACGGCCTGGATGTCCTGCTGGTGCACCACCAGCTGGTCGGCCGTCACGTCGCCGGCGGCCACCGCCTGCTGGGCCTCGGCCTTGGGGGCGTCGCTGAGCACGACCGTGAGGGCCGGACCTCTCACGGGGGCGAACCCCGCGGGGCCGCGCAGGGCGGCGACCTGGCGGCGTACCTTCGCCACCTCGGCGTCGTCGACGGTGGTGCCGAGCCGGTCGACCTGGCGGGTCAGGGTGGTCACCTGGCCCTGGAGGTCGTCGGTGCGCTCGCGCTGCTGGCGCACCACGGTGTCGAGGTCGGTGACGCTCGAGGCCCGCAGGTCCAGCCCCCGCGAGGTCAGGCTGCTGGTCACGAAGAGCAGGCCCGCGACCACGAAGACCACGACCGCCGCCCCGTGCCAGGGCCGCCACGCACCCCAGCGGGCCCCGGGGAGCCGACCACGGCGGGGCGACGACGCCCGTCCGCGACGGTGCAGGGGGGTGCTCACGGGGCGCCTGCTCTCTGATCGGTCGTTCCTGACTACGCTAGCCGAAGCCTTTGCCCGAACTGTTCAGGAGTGATTGTGTCCAAGCCCGCCGCGCGCAAGCCCACGGTGATCGCCAGTGGTTACGAGACCTCCGTCAAGCGCACCGCCCTCGCGGCACTGCTGGTGGTGGCCGGCATCGCCTGGATGGCGGTCTACGTCAACGTCGCCAAGGACGCCGCCACCTTCAGCCCCGGGCTGGGCGGCAAGAAGCCGTCCGACCCGCTGCCCTGGATGTCGGACCTGGGCCGCTGGAACTTCGCGATCGGGTTCGGCCTGATCTTCCTCGGCCTCGCCGCCGCCGCCCACCGGCTGACCCCGCTCGGCCGCGGCCGGGGCGTGGTGGTCGGCATGCTCGGGTGCTTCCTGATCGGCCTGGTCTGGATCGTGCTCTTCTACTTCACCGGCCAGAACGGCCCCATCCCGGTGATGAAGGACCTCGAGCAGTACAACCTGCTCGTCGGCATCGGCTTCATGGCGGTCGGCTTCACCTACGCCACCAAGTGGGAATGACACAGAACGTGTCGTTCGAATGACACGCGTGTAGTTCTCCACAGGGTTGTCCCCAGGTGTGGACAACTCCGGGACCCACACATTTGTGTAGCAACGGCGCCCGGGAAGGCCCTCCGGTGGCGCAATCCCTACACAAATGTGTAGCTGCCGCGCCCAGGAAGGCCCTCCGGTGGCGCAGCGCCTACACAAATGTGTAGCTGTCGCACCCAGGAAGGCCCTCCGGGGGCGCGGGGCAGCTGCTCAGGCGCCGGACAGGCTCGAGGCGCGTACGGCGACCAGGGCCAGCGAGACCAGGACCACGGCTCCCACCGCGCTCCACTGCACCAGCGAGCGACGCGACCTGGGGGCGTAGACCATCGCGGCGCCCAGGACGGCCCCGCCGACCAGCCCGCCGATGTGCCCCTGCCAGGAGATGCCGCCCACGGTGAAGGTCAGCACCAGGTTGAGCCCGATCCAGGTCAGGACCGACTGCACCTGGCCGCGCACCTTGAGCGCGACGACCGCCAGGGCGCCCATCAGGCCGAAGATCGCGGTGGAGGCACCCAGTGTCTGGGCGTGCGGCTGCGACAGCAGCACGACCGCGGCCGAGCCGGCCAGCCCGGAGGCGAGGTAGAGGCCCAGGAACCGGGCACGGCCCAGGACGCCCTCGAGCATCGGGCCGAGGAAGTAGAGCGCGAGCATGTTGAAGCCGATGTGGAGCGGCTCGACGTGGGTGAACATCGAGGTCACCAGCTGCCACCAGGCACCGTGGTCGACGCCCTGGATCACCACGACGCGACCGTCTCGGACGCCAGCCGCGCTGTCCGGCAGCAGCGCCAGGTAGTCGACCAGCCGGCTGCGGGAGCCGCCGGTGGCCAGGATCGCGAGCCAGACCGCGACGTTGAGGCCGATCAGCACGAAGCTGGTCAGGCGCGGGTCGCCGGAGTGGGTGCCGCCGTACGGCGTGCGGGCCTGCCGCGTGGTCCGGGCACCCTCGCGGACGCACTCGGGGCACTGGAAGCCGACCGAGGCCGAGCGCATGCAGTCGGGGCAGATCGGCCGGTCGCACCGCTGGCACCGGATCCACGTCTCGCGGTCCGGGTGGCGGTAGCAGGTGGGCGGGGCCTGGGGCGGGCTGGAGTAGTCACCAGGTCCGCCGGCCCCACCCACCGGAGGCCCCGTGGGGGGCTGGGTCACGCCTGCGTCACCCGCGCTCGACCGCGACGGTCTCGATGACGACGTCCTCGGTGGGACGGTCACCGCGAGCGGTGGAGGTCGAGGCGATCGCGTCGACGACGTCGCGGCTGGCCTGGTCGGCGACCTCACCGAAGATGGTGTGGCGACGGTTCAGGTGCGGCGTGGGGCCGACGGTGATGAAGAACTGCGAGCCGTTGGTGCCCGGGCCGGCGTTGGCCATCGCGAGCAGGTAGGGGCGGTCGAACTGGAGCTCGGGGTGGAACTCGTCCTTGAACTTGTAGCCCGGGCCGCCGGTGCCGGTGCCCAGCGGGCAGCCGCCCTGGATCATGAAGCCCTCGATCACCCGGTGGAAGACCAGGCCGTCGTAGAACGGCACGCCGGAGCGGCCGGCGTCGTCCTTGTACTCCTTGGTCCCCTCGGCCAGTCCGGTGAAGTTCTCGACCGTCGCGGGCGCGTGGTCGGGGAACAGGTTGATGACGATGTCGCCACGGTTGGTCTTCAGCGTGGCCTTGAGGTCGGACATGGGTACCTTTCGTCGGGACGTGACTCCTCCGGAGTCGGTCGGGACCGATCCTCCCACGCGCACCCAGCGCGCCCGGAGCCGTGCTCCCCGCGCCTGCTGCCGGCCGGGCGGACGGGGCCGTACCCCGCTCGCGGGTGCTGACACGGGTTTCATTCGCCGCCCGGGCCAGGCATGATCGACGCTCACGCCCACTGTGCACCGAGGAGTCTCGCTACCCATGTTTGCCAAGAGCCGCAAGGAGAAGTTCGTGGAGCAGGCGCAGGACCTGGCCCACGACCTGGGCGAGGCCATCGCCCCCCACGTCGAGAAGGCCCGTGACGAGATCGCCCCGCGGCTCTCCGACGCCCGCGACGCCGTGGCCCCGCGCCTGTCCGACGCGCGTGACGCCGTCGCCCCGCACGCGGCGACCGCCAAGGCCGTGGTGGCCCCGCGCCTCGCCGACGCCCGCGACGCCGTCGCCCCCCGCCTGTCCGACGCCCGCGACGCCGTCGCCCCGCACGCCGCGACCGCCCGGGACCGCATCGTCGACGCCGTCGGCCCGACCGTCTCCTCGGTCTACGGCTCGGCCCGCGAGTCGGCGGTCGAGGCCGCCGACGAGGCCAAGCGCCGCAGCAGCCTGGCCGCGGCCGCGCTCAAGGGCGAGCCCGTGGAGAAGAAGTCCGGCAAGAGGAAGTGGCTGTTCCTGGCCCTCCTCGCCGGCGGTGGCGCGTTCGCCGCCAAGAAGCTCACCGGTGGGTCGGACGCCGACAACTGGCAGGCCTCCTACACCCCGACCCCGTCGAGCAGCCCGGCCGCGCCCCCGGCGCCGGCGAGCCCCTCGGCCCCCGCTGCCGGTGGCGCCCACGTCGCCGACACCCAGGTCGACCTCGGCCGCATCGGCACCGACGACGCCGCCGGTGCCACCCCGGGTGAGGTCGCCGCGGACTCCACCGAGACGCCGCACCCCGTCACCACCCCCGACGAGCCGGCCCAGTCGGTCGACGTGTCGGACAAGAAGGACCCCGGCCAGGCCTGAGCCCCGGCTCCCTGACCGCCAGGACCCGCGCACCCTCGTGGTGCGCGGGTCCTGCCGCGCCCGGGCCTCTCAGCGTCGCCGGGGCAGGTCCACGGGCCGGTGGTCGGCGACCCAGGCGTCGACGCCCTGCCAGCGCTCGAAGAGCCAGTCGATGCGGTCCTCACGGCCGGCGGGGATCTCCTCGCGCGGGATCCGCCACCAGCCCATCTGGATCCGCTTGTCCATCGGCAGCGAGTGCCACACGTCGCGCACCGTGACGACGTGGTCCAGGCCGGTGTGGGCCACCAGGAGCACGTCGGCCTCGGGAGCGGCGTCCAGGGCCGCGAGCACCCCGCCGGGCCGCGGGGCGAGCACGTGCACCATCTGCTCGGCCCGGTCGGCCATCCGGGTCAGCCCGAGGCGCCGCAGCCGGGCGATCGAGCGCTCCCGCCGCTCGACGGTGAAGTTGCCGCCCTCGGGGAAGATCACGAACGCGTCGTCCTCGTCGAGGTCGCGGGCCAGCTCGCCGATCTCGGCCTCGAGGTCGCGCCCGGGCCCGGGGTGGCTGGAGATGAAGCGGCTGGGCAGCCGGCTGAGCAGCACGCCGAGCGCCGGGTCCCAGGCCAGGGTGTCCTTGAGCACCACCCGCGGCTCGCGGCGGTACCAGTGCATCAGGGCGTACATCAGGGTGAAGGAGTCGCCCGGCCCGGCGTGACGGCACAGCACCAGGAGCGGCTCGCCGGGGAACGCCTCGGGGCTGGGCCCCACCGTCTCGATCTTGAGCCGCAGCACCCGGCGGGCCTCGCGGAAGAACACCACCAGGTAGGACTGCACGATGTCGTAGTGGATCCGCTCGAAGAACGGTCGCCGCAGGAACAGCCCGAACCCGGACGCGATCCACAGCCCCAGCAGCTCCACGAGCGCGACGCTCTCCAGCGTCATGTGCACGACCAGGAGCCACAGCAGGCGCACCGGGCGCAGCCAGCCCGGCACGAACGGCGAGAGCAGCCCGGCCCCGACCAGCCACAGCGGCAGCGTCGACCACATCAGCACGGTCAGGCCCACCATCAGCGGCGCCACCACGACCCGCTGCAGGACGACGGCCACCCGGTGCGGCATCAGGTCCCGGCTCCCGGGGCGAGCGGGCTCGCCGGGACGTGCTCGCGCAGGTACGCCGCCCCCAGCTCGTACGCCGTCTCCATCCGCGCCGCGACCAGCGAGGCGTCGCGGTAGGCCATCGGGGAGTCGTCCTGCCCCGACCCGCCCGCGGGCAGGACGTGGGCCTCGACCCCGTCGGGCAGCTCGGCCAGCTCGCGCACGAACCGGTGCCGGCGCGCGATCTCGAAGGAGACCCGGGCGACCTCCCACGGGCGACGCGGCGGTGACAGCGGCCGGTCCAGGCGACCGACCTGGAGCACGAAGACCCGGGTCGCCCCGCGCGCGACGGCCCGGCCCAACGGCACCGAGTTCACGATGCCGCCGTCGAGGTAGTGCTCGTCGCCGACCCGCGCCGGCGGGAGCAGGCCCGGCACGGCGGCGCTGGCGAGCACCGCCGGCACCACCGGTCCGCTGGTGAACCAGGTCTCCGCCGAGCGCTCGATGCTGGCCGCGCAGCACTCGAAGGGCACGGCCAGGTCCTCGAAGGCGACCTCGCCGAACTCCTGGGTGAGCAGGGTCCGCAGCGGGCGGGAGGAGTGCAGGTGGGTGCCGGTGCGGACCGCCCGGCCGACCTGGCGCAGGGCCGAGTCGGCGTACACCGCGCCGCTGCCGCCGACCGTGCTCCACAGCTCACGCAGCCGGTCCACGACGGCGGGCGTGGGGTCGGCGGCGACGGCCAGGCCGTTGAGCGCCCCGACGGAGGTGCCGAGCACGAGGTCGGGCACGACGCCGTGCTCGACCAGTGCCCGGATCATCCCGACCTCGACGGCACCGAGCAGGCCGCCGCCCCCGAGGACGAAGGCGGTCCGCGGGGTGGTCGGGGCCACCGGGGTCAGACCGACGGGGCGGAGGACGCGGTCGCGGTCGCGGCCGTGCGGTGCTCGGCCCGGACCCGGTTGGTGGCCCGCTGCTCGGCCCAGAAGCTCAGGATCGGCACCGTCCCGCACAGCAGGGTGACCAGCGTGAAGCCCATCGGCCAGCGCGCACGACGCGAGAGCAGGAACGCCGTGACCAGGAAGATCATGTAGAGGTAGCCGTGGGCGATGCCGAGCACGGTGGTGATGAACTCACCGATCCGGTGCAGCTGGCCGCCGGCGGGGAAGAGCTCGGGGGTCGAGGAGAACACGCCCCACATCGGGCTGCCGTCGAAGTTGGCCAGCGGGACGCCGATCAGGATCAGCACGATCAGCAGGACGCCGACGATCGTGGCCATCACGCGGTAGCGCACCAGGGCGCCCGACAGGTGGGGGGGAAGGCCGGGTTCGTTCACGCGGACGACGGTACCCGCTCGGGCCCGGCCGCCCCGGGGGCCGGGTCGGGGTCCGCTTTGGGGTCCGGGCCCGCGCCGGGGTCGGTGCCCTGCTCCAGGTCCTCCAGGGTGTCGCGGCACCAGCGCAGCCAGATGTAGACCGCGAAGCCACCGAAGATCCACCACTGGAAGGCGTAGAGCAGGTTGCGCAGCGAGGTGGTGCTCGAGACCTCGGGGATCGACTCGGGGGTGACCGGCAGCAGACCGGCGTACGCCGTGGAGGAGGCGCCCGCGGCCGCCGCGGTGGCGCGCTGCCGGGCGACCACGAACCCGCTGTAGAGGTCGGCGTCGACGTGCTCGACCATGCTCGCGACCCGCATCTCGGGGATGACGTCGTCATGACCGTCGCCGTCGACAGCCCCGGTGCCCTCCGACGGCTGCAGCCAGCCGTCGACCGTCGTCGTGCCGCGCGGCGCCGGGGCCGCATGCCCGGAGGACCAGCCGCGCACCACGGGCATCGCGCTGCGCCCGACCAGCACCGGGGTCACCACCCAGTAGCCCCGGCGGCCGCGCAGGTCGCGGTCGGCGACGTAGACGGTGCCCTTCGGCATCCAGGAGCCGGTGAACGTGACGGGCTGGCCGAGGTACTGGCCCGGGAACGGGTCGTCACCACCCATCACCTTCGTCAGCGCGACCGCTGGCTTGCGGGTCAGGTCGAGCGCCTCGGAGTTGCGAGCGGCGGACCACACGTGCAGCTGCCACAGCCCGAGGAGGATCGCGGCGACGACCGCGAGCACCAGGAGGAGGTGGGCGCCCCAGTAGCGGGGCCGCAGCAGGACGAGCACGTCCTCCAGGGTACGAGCCCTCCCGCAGGGTCAGGACCGCGACCGCTCCCGGCGCATCCACACGTGCGGGATGCCGTCCTCGACGTACCTGCCGCCGTCGGGGCCGACCGGCTCGAACCCGAGGCTGCGGTAGAAGCCCTCCAGGTGTGCCTGCCCGCCCAGCTCGACCGCCTGCCCGGGCCAGTGGCGCTCGCAGGCGTGCAGCGCCTCGGTCATCAGCTCGCGGCCCCGGCCGCCCGCCCGGTGGCCCGGGGCTACCACGACCCGGCCGATCCGGGGCGCGGCGTGCCGGCCGTCGGGCGCCAACAGCCTGGCGTACGCCGCCAGCCGGTCCCCCTCGTGCGCGAGCAGGTGCCGCGTGCCCGGGGCGAGGTCGGCACCGTCGGGGTCGAGGTAGGCGCACTCCTGCTCGACCACGAAGACCGCCGCGCGCAGCGCCAGCACGGCGTACGTCGTGCGCGCGTCGAGGTCGTCCAGGGTCACGTCGATCCAGGTCAGGTCGTCCGGGCTCACCCGACGCCCCGGGGGAACCGGATGGCGTAGAGCAGCCACGGCGAGTGGCGGGTGCGCCGCTCCAGGTCCAGCCGGAAGGTCCCCTTGCCGGTCGGGACGATCACCTCGGCGGTGAAGTGGGGGTCGTCCGGTGCCTTGGCCGCCGCGTGGATCCTCCCCGTCTGGACGAGGGTGGGGAGGTTGCGGGGGTCGTCGTAGACGTAGCTGGCCTGCGCGGCCTCCGAGAGCATCGGCCTCAACGCCGCCCACCAGGCGTCGTGGGAGATCCCGCGGTGGTTGAAGGCGGCCCAGACCCGCTGACCGGCGCCGAGCGGGGTGTCCACCGGGGCGGAGGCCGGCTGGGACGAGGCGGACGCGGCGGAGGACGGGGTGGACCCGCCGGTGGTGGGCGTGGCGGTGGCCGACGGGGTCGCAGCGGCTGGTCGGGGGGACCCTCCGCAGCCCGTCAGCGCGACGGCCGCCACCGCGACGCCCACGAGAACCGCCGGCACCCTCACTGCTGGCCCCACGGTGCGGCCCAGCCGAGGTACTGCAGCCGCCACGGACCGTTCGTGAGGGCCGAGGCCGGTCCGACGCCGACGCGGCCGTTGGCGAAGACGTCGGTCGAGGCGACCTTGCCCTGGCCGAGGTAGGTGTCGACGTGGCCGGCCGGGTTGCCCGAGGCGTAGTACAGCCAGGCGCCCACCGGCGGGGCCACCCCGTCGGGTCCGGTGACGGGGTGGGCGACTCCCTGGGCCTGGAAGGTCTGCCAGGCGTCGAGCGCGGTGGCGTAGCCCGAGGACGCGCGCCCGTCGAGGATGGCCACGAAGGCCTGGCAGCGGTCGTGCCAGACGTTGCCGCCGTTCTTCGCCATGTCCTCGGCCCGGTTGACCAGGACGTCGGGCGGCAACGGGCCGACGTACCTCGTCCCCTGGGCGAAGAGCCCGCCCACCGAGGCGGCCGTGCAGTCGGCCACGGCCTGGGCGCGGGCGGCCAGGTTCTGCAGCCCGGCCGCGCCGGTGCCCGCGGTCAGGGCGTCGACGACCGACGTGGCCTTCGACCAGTAGGCGGCGTACGCCCCGGGGTTCAGGTTGTGCTGGGCCGCGTGGGCGGCGAGCGAGGGGGGCAGGTTGTCCCAGTTCTTGACCTGCTTGAGCTGGCCGTAGAACACCGACGCCGCCTTGGCCGGGTCCGAGCCCGCGGACTGCAGCTGCGGCTCGGCCCCCAGGGGGGTCACGGCACCGCCGCTCGAGCGGCCCAGGTCCGACTCCTCCAGCGAGGTCATCACGGCCAGCGTCTGACCGCGCTGCGGGACCTTGGCCTGGGCCGCCGCGTTGATGACCGCCACCGCGGTGCGCACCTGCTGCGTGGTCAGGCCCTGCACGGGAGCAGGCGCCGCGTGCAGCACGGTCGGGCTCGGGGTGCACGAGGACGGCTTCGGCCTCACGGCCGGCACCCCTGCGGCCTGCGCGGGCGCCGCACCGATCCCCGTCAGGGACGGCAGCAGGAGCGGGGCGAGCAGCAGGGCTGCTGACGAACGTTTCACGGCGGTCCCAGACGGCGAGGTGGACGTCCGCCCACCGGTCGGGCCCGTCCTCCCGGGCAGCGTAGCCCTCGCCCCACCAGCCCGTCCGCAGTTGTCGTCCGGCTGTCAGGCAGGTGTCAGGAACGCGGCCACGTCGGTGGGCCAGGGCCGCCGGACCCGTCGTCGGACGGGGCGTCGCGCCCGAGGCGAACGCTGGTGGAGCCTAGGGGACTCGAACCCCTAACCCCCTGCTTGCAAAGCAGACAAATCATCGCTCATATGTTCGATACTAAGCGTGAATTCGCAGGTCAGAGGTGGTCTATCATGGACACGATCTGACGTTCTTCCCCCCACCAGTCCCCCACCCCCTACTTCAGGAGTACGGGGTTCCGGTAGCAGGGGGTTGGCATGGGGTTAGGGGGAAGCTCCCCCACAAGCGGTGTGCGGAGGTTGCGGGATGGCACGACGACGGGGTTTCGGGGAGGTCGAGCGTCGCTCCTCCAGCAGCGGCGTCTCCTACCGAGCGAGGTACGCGATGCCCGATGGCACGCGCTACTCGCGCAGCTTCGGCACCAAGATGGACGCCGAGGCGTGGCTCGCCGCGGAGCGCTCCCTGGTCGATCGTGAGGAGTGGTCCCCGCCGGCGGCGCGCAGGATGGCGGCCGAGCGACGCGAGCGGGACGCCGTGCGCAACACCGTCGGCGCGTTCGCGAGGCGCTACCTGGTCGAGCGCGACCTCCGCCCCACGACGGTGCGCGGCTATCAGACCCTTCTCGACTCCCGGATCCTTCCCTACTTCGGCGAGACGCCGCTGCGGGACGTCACCCTCTCGGAGGTCAAGAGGTGGCGGGCCTCCCTGGACCCCGAGACCGTGTCCTCGAACGCCGCCGCCTACCGGCTGCTGCGCTCCGTCCTCCAAGCCGCCGAGGAGGAGGAGCTGATCGACCGCGCGCCACCGAAGATCCGTGGAGCAGGCACAGCGCAGGTGACGCATGTCGCCGTGCCGGCCACGCTCGACGAGATCGCCGTCATCGTCGACGCCATGCCCGAGCACCTGAAGTTGTTCATCGTCCTCGCGGCGTTCGTCGGTCTCCGCGAAGGTGAGCTGCTCGAACTGCGCCGGGCCGACATCGACGGCATCACGGGCCGCATCAGCGTGACCCGCAAGGTGGACAAGGAGGCCGACAGGTCGATCCGAGGGGCCTGCCCGGAGTGCGGCCGTCCGATCAGCTCCCCCAAGACCAGGAGTGGCGTCCGGACCGTCCACGTCCCCCCGCCGTTCCTGCCGATGCTGCGGCAGCACCTACTCGAGCACACCGCCGAGGGATCGAACGGCCTGCTCTTCCCGGGCGACCGCACCGACCACATGAGCGTCCGCTACGTGATGGATCGCTACCGCCCGGCCCGCGAGAAAGCCGGTCGCCCGGAGCTGACCATCCACCACTTGCGCCACACCGCGCTCACCCTCGCCGGCCAGCACGGGGCAACGGCTGCCGAGCTCCAGGCCCGCGCCGGACACGCATCGCAGGCCGCGATGGCGATCTACCAGCACGCCACGCTCGACCGGGACCAAGCGCTCGCGGAGAGGATCGGCGCAACGTACGACGCCTGGAACGAGAACCGCAGATCATGATCCGTTTCCTCGGCCATCTCGAGAGTGTGAACCACAGTTTGACAGCGACGAACGTCCTCACGACGGACGTCTACGAAACATCGCCGCGAAACTCAAGCGGAAGGATCCACGCGCAGCTGCGCGGATCCAGATGCGGGTCGACCGACTCGTCGCCGAGAACCCCGGCGATGCAGAGGCGATCGGCCGCGGGCTCTCGGAGCTACGGATCCATCCTGGCCCGGGCTACCGGGTCTACTACAGGCAATAGGGCGACATGCTGTTGATCGACGCTCTGCGGCGACAAGTCCACCCAGGCTACGGACATCGAAGGTCCACGAGATCGCGAAGGAGTGGGAGAACGATGGCAAGACTGAGTTCAAGCCCTACGACTCGGCGGACTACCTGAATTCGCCTGAGGACATCGGCTACTACCTTGGAGCCGTCCTGGAGGAGGCGGGCGATGACCCCGCGTTCGTTGCTCAGGCACTCGGCAACATCGCCCGCTTGCAGAACTTCAGCGAGCTTGCCCGCAAGGTCGGGATGAGCCCGCGAAGGTCTCTACAAGGCGCTCTCGACCGATGGCAACCCCAGTTTCGCGACGATCATGAAGGTCGCCAAGGCGCTCGGTCGCAAGATCGAGTTCCACGCGGTCGTCTAGCCGCACGATGGTGCGGTCGTCCGTGTCGGGGTCCTCTTCAAGTACCGGGCCTGCCCGCATCCCGACGCCCAGGTCAACGCTACCTAACGCCCACGACCCGTGCCCGTCTCGGTTGAACCGATGGCCCACATTGTGCGAGCCTGCCGCCGCCACGTCCAGGAATAGTGGGGGGATAGGTGCTGCGTCACCTCGGCGGGAAGGCTGCGGGCAGCTGACGCAAGAGGTTCATTTAAGACGTCCATCTCGCACCTGGGCGGCACCGAGGAAACCCCGCGAGTCCGAGGGACCGACCGGGCATCGCGCCCGTAGCTGCGCACCAGCCGCCAATGCCCGTCCGCCTGAAGATAGAAGAGCCGCCCGGCCAGGGGCGTACGTAGTTGAAGGGCGCGTATCAGGACGGCTGTAAGGCTGGTGTCTGCCGCGTCAGCAATTTCGCGGAACTCATCAACTGATGGGCTCGCCATGTCCGCGATCCGTTGAGTCATCCATGCTCGGGGAAGCAGAATCTCGGCGGCGATCTTGTTGCAGAGCGTTTCCAACGCGGCTGGATCCGTCGGTAGGTAGTTCGGCGCTTTGCTCAAGTCGCGCCAATCGTCGACGAGGCAGTGCCCGACCTCATGAGCCAG
Source organism: Nocardioides korecus (assembly GCF_054778395.1). Lineage (NCBI taxonomy): Bacteria > Bacillati > Actinomycetota > Actinomycetes > Propionibacteriales > Nocardioidaceae > Nocardioides > Nocardioides korecus. The sequence goes on from NZ_BAAGZO010000001.1 coordinate 285,527, forward strand.
CGTGAACATGCGTGCCTGCTCCGACTGGCCGTCCTGGGCAAGCTCGATCCGGCGCGCGCCGTGGCTGTAGACGGTTCGGCCGCAGACGAACCCGGGCAGATCTGCGAACCAGACCTCTATGTCAAGGACGTCGAGAACAGATTCGAGCATCTTCGGGCGTTGCGGGGCCGAGGCACCCAAGGTGAACGTGATGACTCGGTTCTCTAGTCCCCATGGAACTTGGCGACTCACTTGCGCCGAACTCGTCCCAGTAGTTGGTCGAGGTAGGTGGGAGTCACCCGCCGCCTCAGGGCACCGGCAACTCCCTGGCTCTCAAGGGAGTACTCGCGGAGCATCGCAACCAACTCGCTCGATGACAGCCGCCGGTTTTCGCAGAAGTACTGAAGATCGTCGAAATGGAGACCACTGGTGAGGGCGGGGTCGTCTCCATCGCTGTGTTCGCGAGGGAACAGGTCGTTGAGGAGGTCGTCAACAAAATCGGGGAAGTGGCCCCTAAGGGCTAGCAACTCGGTGAGCGTGAGTGTCAACGCGTCGTCGCCTGAGGTCGAGACGGCACGTGCACGTGCCATCAGCCCTGGAGGAACGTCTTCCCGAACGCGTCTAGTACGGACAAAGAGCCGATGCAAAGACTGACCGATCTTGTCGTGCAGCAGCCTCTGGCTGTGCCTAGTTGCCGTTAGGTCACCCAGGGACTGGACACGCTCAACGATGTCGCTCGCGACTCCCTCGATGGTGTCGAACGGCAGGTATCGAGTTGTCGGGACGTCGTTGGACAGCACCCTGCTCAGGTCCTCTGGCCTGGTGGTGTACACGAGAGTCGGGATGTTCACGCTCTCGGCCCATGCGACACACTTTGAGGCTCCCCAGGAGTCATGCTCGGCCGCCACGACAACGACGACGGTCGCGCCAACCACGAGCCGCCGTTCGTCGAGAGCCCGCTCGTGCCTGTCTCCAACAATCTCGTCGTCAGGGTGCAGATCGCGGCCCGGAACGACGATGCGGTAGGCGTTCGCGACCGGGCTGTCGTCGAGACGGTCAGCCACTGCGAGCAGACGCTGCTGGGGGCCGTCCCCATCGAGTTGCGAGATCGGGGTGAGGAGAGCCAGTACTGGCCGCGGCGCAGCGCGGATGACGATCCGCTCGAGCAGGCTCTTGAGGTCACGTCGCGTGATGGGCTCGCGGAGTAGCAGACGCCGGAGTTCAGGCACGCCTCCGAGGTCAAGTCGCCGGCCCCTAACGGACAGGAGGTCGGCACACACAAAGAGCGCTGCCTGGATAGCCAAACAGCGAGTCAAGTCCTCGTCGCCCTCGATCGTAACCACGCGACTACGACTGACCTGGATGAGGACCCGAGCGGCGACCGTAGCAGGCGGTGTCGTCCGTCGCAGCGCGACTAGATCGCGAGCGAGATTGCCTAGGGCTACGTGATCGAGATCGTACCGACGCCCGCCGATCCGTAGCGCACAGGCGCCCACCGAGTAGGACCACGCTCTCCAGAGCGATTCACGCATTGCATTCTCGCGGTCGTCCATCTGACCTCCCACTCACCGCAGCCACTATCCCTCTACGATGTACATGAGGTCAACAGTTCATCCCCACAGGAGACCTCTGATATACACTCATGACCCACCAACAAGATCAGGACCCCGAGGGAAACCGCAACGGGTCACGGCGCGACTTGCGTCGGACCAGCGGGCGCTCCGTGGCGCGACCTTGCCATCCACTTCGGGTCGAGGTGGACGAACAGCGAGACTCGAGCACGAGGCGTCATCACCTTCGGCCGCGGACCTCACCCCAGGCCGACATTTTCTCGACACCACATATCGCCATCACGAGTAGAGGCAGAACACCATGACAAGGCTCAGCGTGAACATCAATGACGAAACTTCGGCGCTACTCAGGGAGTTGGCTGAGACGCAGGGCACCACTGTTACTGAGATCGTTCGACGAGCTACCGGCGTCTACAAGTACTTCCACGACCGTGACGCTGAGGGCAAAGAGATCCAGGTCGTTGATGCGGCCAACGACAAGGTGACGGACGTCAAGATCCTCTGATGGCCGCCTCATCGTCCTCGTCGCGGCTGGAGGGGCCCGACGAGAGCGGCCTTGTTGGTAGCCCGCCCACCGAGCCGTCAGGCGTAAGCCCCCACGAGAAGATGAACGTGCCGCTGCCTGGGGACGGGGGGCAGGCCCAACCGCAACTGCCCGCCCCAGGCGACTTGAACGACATCTCCGAGGACGCCAGGCCCGGTGATGCCGCCCCATTGGTCGCGTCGCCCAGAACCCCAGACGACGACGACCGGCGCTACATCGCGTGGATTATGCTGGCAATACTCGGCATCGCAGTCGCCGTTGGCCTGATCAATTGGTGTGTGCGCGGACTTTCGGCCGACCAGATGCAGGGATTTCAGATGATCTTCACCCCGCTGGTCACCCTGGTCGCATCGGTTCTCGGGTTCTACTTCTCGCGCAAGAAGTAGCTCGACGGCGAAGCGACCGGCGGCGCCCACGCCCTCGACGCTGGAGTGCCACTCCGGGACGCCTAGAGCCTCGCTCGGCATACCGACCCACGTACCACCGAGCACTACGACCGAGTTCGCGGCAACTCTCGCCGTGGCCAGGTGCACGGGCATGACCTCCGATGCTCTAGCAACCTGGGTCTTTTCGCCGCACGGTACGCGTGGTCGAAGACGCGGCGGAGGTGCGCGTTGTGGTACCCACCGCGCACCTAGGCGGCGAACCCCTCGTGCCGCCAAGTCCGCCGCAGTCCTCGGGCGGACGCGCGACCTGTCCGACGGTGCAGCGCCCCGTCGAGAGCGCCTCCTCGAGAAGCGTCTTTGATCTCCTCGGGGCTGGCCCCGGCCATCAGCTGCTTCACCAGATGCTGGACGTCGGTCGGTTCGGCCACGCCGGACACTCACTGACCGTCGACGCGACGTTCTCCAGCATCACCACCGCGCCGACGGGATCTGCCGCGGGGCTGCCTCCAGGTCCTCCAACCTGATCCGGATGGCCCGCTTGCCACAGCGGTACGCCGGGAGGGTCCCGGCTGCGATCCAGCGCCGAATGGTCTTGACCGAGACCGACATGGCCTCGGCCGCGTCCTCCAGGCTGAGGTAGACGGGGACGGCGCGTCGCTCAGCCATTGGAGCGCACCTCCACTCGCGTGACCCTGGCCGCGGCGAGGAATCGGCGTGCCTCGGCGACGTGATGTACAGCCGCCCGCAGCCGTCGAACCGGGCCCAACGGGGCCCGACGCCGCGCCGTCGCCAGTCGCGCACGGTGCGTTGGGGCGTGCGGATCAGCTCGCAGAACTCCTCGAAGGTGAGCAGGCCGGTGTCGGACCATTCGTGGGGGATCTGGATGGGGCTCATGCTGTGGCCTTCCCTGTCGCCGCGGCGGGTGTTCCTGCCCTCTATAGGTCACCTCCGGCCGACGACGCGGCCACCTTCGGCACAGCTCGCTAACCGTCGTCAGGATCCGTCAGCGCGAGATGCCGCGGCCAGGACGCCGAGCTGGGCCCGGGGCACGGTCGTGTTCAGGGCGTCGGGCGCCCCCGTTGGCGCGGGCCGGGATTGGGTGGACCGCCCGCGGGCCGTAGCGGTCGACCATCTCGGCCGCGGTTCGTGCCGCGTGCTGAGGGCCGAGGTCGGCCCGGTCGCGGGTGAACACCTCGATCCACTGGGAGCGGGCTTCTTCGGTGGTGCTGGCGACCAGGTGGGCGGTGTTCTGGGCGCGGCCCCGGGTCATGCCGACGTACGCCGCGGCGGCGCCGGTGGTGTCACCGATCAGGAGGTGGGCGCGATTGACGGTCTCACCCTGGGCACCGTGGACGGTTGTGGCGTAAGCGAGCTCGACGTGCTCGTGGACATAGCGCGGTGGGAGGGAGCGTTCGCCGGCTAGGCCACGAACCCGGACACTGCCGTCGTCCTCGATGCCCACCACGGTCCAGCGGTCGCGGTTGGCTACCCCCAGGTCGCGGTCGTTCAGCCGGGTGCTGACCTGGTCGCCTGGGCCGATGCATTCACCGAGTGCGGTGGTGAGCGTCTGGGTGGCTGGAGTCGTGACCGTGGTGAGCCGTTGGTCGCGGACGGCGGCGTTCAGTGTCCGGACCTGCTCTCGGGTGTCTGCGATGACCCGGTCCCCGCCCTCGGTGGTGAGGAGTGTGGTGAGGGTGTCGAGCCGCTCGACCTCGGTGGGGTGGACGGTGATCTGGCCGGCTGCCAGGAGGGCGTCGAAGACCTCGCCAGCGCGTTCGCCGGTGCGCATGAGCAGTGTCAGCTCGGCGTACTCGGGGTCGGTGAAGCGGTGCACCGTGTCGAGGGTGAAGTGGGCTTTGGATGGTGCCCAGCGGATGGCATGGTCGAGCACCCCGCCGCGACCGACTGCGGCGAGCTGGTGTCTGTCCCCTAGGAACGCGAGCCGGACGCGGTTCTCATCGGCGATGGTGAGCAGGGCGAGGGCGGTGTCCTGGTCGAGCATGCCGGCCTCGTCGACGACGAGAAGGTCACCGGGTCTCAGCCGCGCTTGAGCTGTCGGTTGTGCCGGGACTCGGGACCACCGGCCGTCGTCGTCCCAGCGGAATCCGTGCTGATGGATTAGCCACGCCGCGGAGGAGGCGTCCACGCCGACCTGCTCCTCCACGACCCCGGCAGCTCTCAGGGTGGGGGTAACGACCACCAGTCGCCACTCGTGCAGGGCCACGAGGTCCCGCACGGCCGTCAGCATCGTGGTCTTTCCTGATCCGGCTGCGCCCTCGATCACCATCAACGGCGCGCCCACTGACGCAGCCACCACCTGGCGCTGACCCTGATCCAGCTCGTGCCCGTCGAGCACACTGCCAAGCGGCACGCTCACGACCGGTTGGTCTGCGCGTGCGGAGAGGCGTCTGTGGAGCTCCGTCTCGACATCGAGCACACGGTCTGAGGTGAGGGCCCGAACGTGCTCTGGCACGGCATCGCTGGTGAGCAGGTGCGCGCACCGCTCCGTCGTCCGGCTGGTCAGGTCCTCGGCCAGCTCCTGTCGCACGGACGTGGCTGCCACGATGTCGGCCGAGGCGAGGGTCCGTTCGACCTCGCCACGGATGTCGGCGACGTTCCAGCTCGATCGGCGCGCTCCGAGCCGGGCCAGCACAATCCGAGCGACAGCGTCCCGGTCGATCCTTCCGATCGGTGTGCCGAGTCGCGGTACCGGGTGGGCGAGGCTCGGAGGTGCTGCGAACCCGAGCTCGTGGAGCTCTTCGATCCATCGCTCTCGTAGCTCTGACCCACTTCGTGGGCTCACCTTGTCGGGACGCGCATGCGCCCAGGCGCGCCGATCCCAGGTCCGTCGCAGCCTGGCGTCGGGCTCCCGACCGGGGTTCTCGCTACGCCACCGAGCCTCGTAGCTGTCGATGTTGCGGGTGATCTGCGAAGCGCGCGCGCTGAACGCCCCGACGTACTTCGTGAGCTGAGTGATCTCGCCGGTGGTGGTGTCGAGGGTGTAGCCGTGTGCGGCGAGCACCGCTCGGAATTCGGGGTCGCACATGACGGCTGCGTGCCCGATGCCGTTGATGGCCTCGATGGAGTCCACGACGCCGACGGAGTGCAGCCCTCGCCAGCCACCTGCCGCGAGGACACGGGCGTTGATCTGCAGGTGGAGGTGGCGGTGCGGGTCACCGGCCCGGCTGGTGTAGTGCCGAACCACCGCGGCTTCCACCTGCTCGACCGGGACCTGGACCTGTCGCCCACGGGGCCCGACCCGTGTGGTGGCGTGCTCGGCGAGCCACTCGATGACCTCGGCAGCTGCCCTGTCCTGGGCCCGGTCGAAGGCAGCAGCGATCTCAGGCTCCAGGGCCGCGACCAGCGACCACGTTTTCGGTCCGTTGACGACGACCTCGACGAACCGCAGACCCTGGGTATCCTGGCGCAGCCGACCCTTCGCCTGCCCGGTCTCGACGTCGTACCCGGCGACCCACCGCTCGTAGGCCGGCCCGTCCAGCGCCCCCGCAGCTCGTACCCCACCTCTCTCACCGTGCCCCGCCGGCGTACCCCCCTCAGGGGTGGGGGTCGCGATGTACCGCTCGGCCAGGCCGGTGCCCTCGGCGAGGTAGTAGTCATCGACCCGGGACCGGTCGGCCTCGACGTAGGTGCGCGCGGCGGCGGCCGCGCCGCGGTAGAACTTCACCCCACCATGCACGCCTCGTCACCGCCCGTCAGCCGTCGTCAACTAGCCTTGAAACGACTCACGGCCCGCCCCGAGGGGCGAGCCGATCTACGGACCTTCGTAGCATGCGTGCCGCTCGATTCAAAGGCGTTCGTCGGGCCACCTGCACGTCGGTCCTAGGACTCCGTGCTTGTCGTCACCGAGTGAAGGGTGACTCCAACAACCGGTCCGAGAACTTGGGTCAGGAGCACCACTCCGTGTTGGCGACCGGCTCCGGCTGCTGATTCGCTCACTTGAGCGCGGGATCCCGGCTCGGCCAATGCCAGCAAGATCGGAGAAGGGGATGTGTCTTCGTGGTGACCACCCTGACCCGACGCACGACTAGGGTTTCGACAATCAAGCTCAACCTGATGCCATCAAGCAGCGGGTCGCTTCCCTGGGCGGGGGGGCACCGCGACCTCATCTTCGAACAGCGCCTGGCCTATGGCCGATCGCGGGGCAACATCGCGCGACTAGCAACGGGTCGCTCAACGTTGTTCGCGATCCACCGACCGAGGCGGCACAGACGAATGTCGTGTACCTCGAGGAGGCGGCTGGGTGATCGGCTCGCGGTGGTCGTCGACCTACGACGGTGACGCGGCCTGTGACACCGCCCGTCCTTCATCATCGTCGCCGGCTACTCGGCGCGCTCACGTATACGAAGGCTAGCGGGACCGGATAACGCAATCGCTCGTCGACCAGCGCTAGGCCTTCTTCTCCCTGGCCTGGTACCTCGAATGCTCCGTCGTTGCTGGGACTGAAGCTGGCGTCAGGGCGACGGAGCGGGCGACAGACTGCACAGCCTCAACTCGTCGACTGCATCGCACCGCCTCACGCCAACTGCCCATCGTCCAGGTCCCCTGCATTTGAGGGCGCCCCTAGTGTCAGTGTCGTTCAGGAAGCGGCGGCTGCCCGAGCCGAGAGAGCAGAACGTTGCACCGAAACTCGACTGCCACTGCGTCGTTCGGACTCTGCGCCAATCTGCCGAACTCGAGTAGATCGTAGTCGGCCGTAGCTTCATCATCCTGCGCGATTTGCTTGTTCTGCTCGCGGTCGGACTCAAACTGCACGAAGAAGGCCCGGTCGACGGAATCTATGAACTTCTCGGCAAGCGCCTGCCGCACGAACAGGTAGTAGACCGACGACATGCCTGCGGCGCGCAAGAGGGAGTCCCCCTTCTCGAATAGCTCGTGCATCTTCGTAAGGACTAAAGACACTTGAGCCTGCAGTCGCCCGAAGTCATCCAGCTGGCCTGCCTCCGAAGCGAACCGATCCAAATACGGCTTCTTCGTCGACGCGACACCTTGCCGGTGCTCGAAGTATAAAAACTTGGTAGCAATTTCCTGATACCGGAAACGGCGGTTCGGAAAAGGCAAATTGTGACTAAAGTACGACTCGGTGCTGAGGGCACGAGCCACGGCCGGAAGCGGGCCACCGAAAGCGTTGCGCTTTTCGGCTGCATTCAAAGGGCTGGCCTCGTTGAGTCGGAGGAACATGTCCTCAATGACCTCCTCGTCCGAGGTCTCAATAGTGACGACGTCAAGTCGAAAGTCGAGCACCCTCTCGGCGAGGTCGGGAAAATCTTGCAAGAGCCTTCGAAATGTCAATCCATCTAGTTCCCTGTTCGTTAAATCCTGCAGCTCGGGCACTTGAGATTGCGCTGAACCGAGAGTGAACTTGTTGTCTAAGAACGCCCAGATGGCCTCGAGCCGCTGCTTACCGTCGATAACGGCATACCGGAAGGCGCGGTCGCCCACCACAACGCGAGGGACGAACGACCGGAAGTAAAGCTTCGGGATGTCGAAGCCGTTGAGGATGCTGTCGATAAGGAGCTGACGCCGCGCGCGGTCCCAGATATCGCTGTCACGCTGATAATCGGGGTCGAGTTGAATCTCGTCCCGCATCTGCCACAGTCCGCGAATCGTTCCCGTCTCGTCGTCGAGACGCTCGGTAAACAATCGCGTCATGATAGGCGGCTTCCGACTCGTCGCCCAAGATGCTCGAGGTCTGGAAAGATCGATGCGGCTGTGACGCCAAGCCGATTCATATGACGACGCATCTCTTCCTTTGCGTCCTTCTTGATGACGTACTTGAACAACGCCCCCTGGGCCAACGCGGCAAGGTCATCTAGTGCCTCGGGGCGGCCAGGGTGGGAGACGGTAAATACTCCGGCTTGGGCGCTGATGCGATCAAATCGTCTCGTCGCGGCCGCCGCAAGAGGTAAAAGTTCCCGATCGCTTGGGTTCTCGATGTTGTTCAGGGTGTACAGGTCGAGGTCGGTGGATCGCCCACACATTGGAACGCTCCAAGCGTTGACTTTCTTGATGTGACTGAGCGCGTTGAGTTCTTGTGGCTTTAGCGCCCACACGGCAGCGTCGTCCTCGGGGTCGAGTACTTCTGTGTCGTCCAGCGCGAAGTACATTCCGACTAATGGCGATTCGGACCAGTCCATAAGCCTGGTCGGTACGTGATAATGCTGCTGCAGGAACAGCCAGTCCCACTCCCCGATCTCACCACCAGTCATCTGCACCCGGTTGAGTTGGGGGTAAGCATCGCGCTCAAACTCGTTGCGTAGCGATCGCTCCTCATCGAGGCCCTTCTTGCGGATCAGCGATGGTTCCAACTTCCACGGCGATCTAGCTTGACCGCGGAACCAAATAGGCTGCTCGTCGGAGAAGCGCGCCAGCGAGTCGCTAATGAAGTCGGTGACGCTAAAGATCTCGATCGTCTCCACGTCATTGTCTTGGCTCACGGTCGAAGGGTATCGGAGGTCAGGCGGCTGCTACGTACTCGCGCGAAGTAGGCCGGTGCGTGGCGGCCTCCCTCCGGGCGGTCACAGCCACCGCGAGGGGATATGCCGTGTGTCGGCCTCGAGTCCGACGCGGATATCGATGCCGGGACGTCCGCACCGGGGACGGCCGTCGGCAAACCACCCCGGGTCGTGCGCGGGTGGACAGCAAGTCATGGTGGCAGCCCCTTCGAGGCTGACATAAGCAGGAAGCGCGATCTTGAGCCCTGCGAGCCCTCCCGTGCTGGCCTATCGTCTGGCGGCGTCGGCGGTACCCGTGGTCGACCGGGAGGAGCGTCGTGGCTCGGCAATTGCGATGGGAAGCCAGCCGCGACCGTCCAGCTGCAGTTCGAACGACGAAGGCGGCGCGCAAACGGCCCTCGAGGCCCTCAACGAGCGCTAGTCGCTGGCGGTCTGCAGCGGACGGGGAAGTCATTCTGTTAGCGCACGGCGAATGACGTGTCGGAGACACCCACCTGGCACGATCGCCGGTCTGACCGAAACTGCGGGACTCGCCCGGCTTCCCCCACCCTGCCGTACTAGGCAAGGCACAATCAGACTTCGTCCAACATCATCACGCGCACGAGTAAGGGGGCCGGGATGCTCGACCATGCAGGCGCGACTCGGACCGTGGGGCGGCGCAGGTCGGTGGAACTGTTCGCCGGAGCCGGGGGGCTCGCGCTGGGTTGTGAGCAGGCTGGATTCGAGTCAGCAGCAGTGCTGGAATGGGACCGCTGGGCCTGCGACACCGTCCGCGAGAACCGGGAACGCGGTCACTCGTTGGTCAAGAACTGGCGTGTTTTTGAGGGCGACATCCGCGCCTTCGATTGGAGCACCATCTCCGAGCCCATCGACCTTCTCGCAGGTGGTCCCCCCTGCCAGCCGTTCTCTATGGGCGGCAAGCACATGGCACACGACGACCGGCGAGACATGTTCCCCGCCGCCACGCACGCCATCAGGAGCCTGACTCCCCGCGCCTTCATCCTGGAGAACGTGCGAGGCCTTACCCGCCCCACGTTCCATGAGTACTACCGCTACATCCAGGCCCGACTCGCTCTGCCGGAATACGTTGCAAGAGACGGCGAGGCGTGGCATGACCACCTTCAGCGCCTCGACGACATCCGTACCAGCACAGTCGATGTCGGGATCGAGTACACGGTGACACCGACGCTGGTCAACGCAGCCGACTACGGGGTGCCGCAGCAGCGTCACCGCGTCTTCATGGTCGGCTTCAACGCCGAGGTGAACGCCGAGTGGCACTTCCCGGATCAGACGCACAGCCGCGAAGCCCTCATGCGCGATCAGTGGGTGACCGGGGACTACTGGGAGCGCCACAACATCCGTCCCGCTACCTCGCTGCGCCCGGGCGCCAATTCGCTCGCCGCCATGATGGACCGTCCTCAGGCGGAGGAGTGCGCCCCCTGGCGCACCGTCCGAGACGCCCTCGCGGACATGCCTCGCCCGCTTCCGGGAGGCACGCCGGGCTGGCTTAACCACGCCTTCCAGGCAGGCGCCCGGAGTTACTCGGGACACACCGGCAGCCACATCGACCTCCCCGCGAAGACGCTAAAGGCCGGAGGACACGGTGTCCCCGGTGGCGAGAACATGCTGCGCCAGCACAACGGGCAGATCCGGTACTTCTCCATCCGCGAGAGCGCCCGACTCCAGACGTTCCCGGACAACTACGAACTGCACGGGGCCTGGGGTGAGGCCATGCGCCAACTCGGCAACGCCGTACCTGTGCTCCTCGGAAAGGCTGTCGCCGAGTCCGTCAAGTCCGCGCTCGACTCCGAATCTGACCGCACCGCCATCCAGCGCTCGATGGAGACCGCCAAGTGACTCAGTCGACCCATCCGACGACCCTCAACATCACGCCCTCGCCGCGCATTCTGGAGATGATCGCTGAGGTCGACCTGCAACTGCACCAGTGCCTCAGCGAGCTGATCGACAACGCCCTCGACGAGTTGGTCGAGGCGGTCCGGTCGGTCCCCGCGCTGGAGCCGCGCATCGACGTCACTCTCCCCAAGAAGGCACCCACCCAGGACTCCATCGTTTCCGTCGGAGACAACGGGCGTGGCATGTCCGCAGAGCAGTTGCAGGAGGCTCTGAGCGCAGGCACCTCCGGCAAGCAGCGGTTCGGCAGCTTGGGCCTCTTCGGCATGGGCTTCAACATCGCCACCGCACGACTCGGCACGCTCACCGACGTCCGTACTGGCCGGGTGGGTGACGACCAGTGGGTCATCGCGACGATCGACCTTCTGGCGATGCAGCGATCCTCCTCCTACGAGGTTCCCCTCCGGTACGAGGACAAGTCGACGGAGGAACACGGAACGCTGATCTCGGTGACCAAGTTGCGGGACGACATCGTCGCGCGTCTGTCTCGGAACAGCGCCGTGCAGGAGACCCGCGGCCACCTCGGTCGCATCTACACCTACATGCTTCGCGACCCGAGCGGCGCGCACTCAGGAGCCTCCCTCATGGGCGGTGCCAGTCAGAGCCTGTACGTGAACAGCACGCCGGTGCGACCTCACCTGCCCTGCATCTGGGACCCGTCGCGTTCGGTGACCTACAAGGGCGGTGACGTGCCCGCCGGTGCCAAGGTCGACATCCCGCTGACGAATGCCTTCGCGTGCATGAACTGCGGTCGATGGTCACCGGTAAAGCACGAATCCTGTGTCGAATGCGAGAGCACCGAGATCGAGGAACGCGAACGTCGGATCTGGGGCTGGCTGGGCATCCAACGGTACGCCGACAAGTCCGACTTCGGCGTCACGTTCTTCCGGCACGGAAGAGCCATCACGTACCAGGACAAGTCCCTCTTCGACTGGGTGAGCCCGGACGGCGAGATCGACCTGGAGTACCCCATCGAACTCGGCATGGGGCGCATCGTGGGCGAGATCCACCTGGACCACGCCCCGGTGAACGTGCGCAAGACGAACTTCGACAAGTCGTCCAGTGAATGGCGGTTCATGGTTGACCGCATCCGTGGCGAGGAGCCCCTCCGGCCGCAATACTCCGTGCGCCTCATGGGCCGCGAGAACACCTCGCCGATGAGCCGGTTCTTCAACGCCTTCCGAGAGAACAAGCCGGGCCTGCGATATCTCATCCCGGGCAACGGCAGCACTTCGATCCACGACACCGCCAAGTCGTGGGCCACTAAGTTCCGCAAGGGCGACCCCGAGTTCGAGACCGACGAGAAGTGGTACGAGGCGGCAAAGGAGCACGACGTCATCAAGGCGGGCCCTGCCGTCGACCCGACCACCCAGACCGGCGACGACGATGAGTGGCTCGACGAGGAAGGGCTGTCACACCTGAACAAGCCGACCTCGGACGATGAGGATTCCGACGAAGAGAGCGAGACGACTGAGCCGGTCAAGCAGGAGACCGAAGACGAACGATTCGCGCGCTATCAGAGCGCGTCGACGCTCCTTCCCGACACCGACAAGGTCGTCCGGATAGGCACTTCCCAGCCTGTCCTCCGGGTCTACGTGACAACGGGTGTGGACCTGAACCGGGACGGCGCGAAGCGCCCGTATGAGGTACGAGTCGTCGCTGGTGAGATCGAGGTCTACGTCGACTCCAACGCCGACCTGACCGCCAAGTACGGCTGGACCGTTATGAACGTCGCGCTGATGTGTGCCGCTGAACAACTCGCTAGGGTCTACTCGTTCGACGGCCCAGTGCACGAGATGGTCACCTCAATCCTGGACCAGTTCCCCGATCGACGGGTTGACCCCGCCGCCGTGCGAGCCCGAGCCGACTCCCTCCTCGACTCCCTCCGCGAACGTCTCGCGGAGATCGTCCCCAAGGACCCCGAGACCTTCTGGGAGGCCCTGTCGGGGCAGGCGAAGCGAGAGGCCGAGAGCGTGGCCATCAGCATCGCCTCCGACGTGGACTGGGCGGGGGCCATCACGAGCGGCGAGTTCGCTCGCTACCTCAGCGCCGAAGGCGTCGCCGACCTCGTCACCGGGATCCCTCATCTGGTCTTCGACGGCGCGGTCTTCCGCTCCACCTACGCACCACTCGCGGATGAGACCCAGTCGGACCAGGTGGCCCGCGTAGTAGGCCTCGTCTCCGACCTGCGACGCATGACGGCCGTGCACGCTCACAACCCCCAGGAACTGTCCCGGTTCCTGCTGACGGCCGACCTCCTCGACTCGGAGATCGTCGCGTCGTGACCTCGTTCATGGATCCCCGGTTCCTGGTGGAGGAGGGCCCCAAGGGCTTCCTCCGTCAGGTGGAACGACTCCTCGCCCTCGTCGGCTTCACCGACGTCGTAAATGTGGACGGGCCCGGCGATCATGGCGCCGACGCCATCGCAAGGCTCAAAGGCGTGGACTGGATCTTCCAGGCTAAGTGGAAACTCTCTGGGCGAGTGGACCTGGACGCAGTCGACGAGGCGCACAACGCCATGCAGCACTACCGCATCCACCGGGCTGTCGTGGTCACGAACGGCGTGTTCACGCAGAAGGCGCGGGCCCGAGCCGCGGCACTGCGCGAGGTGGGCATCCACATCACGCTCTGGGACGGCGGGAGCCTTACGACGCTGCTGAAGCACGCGGACGAGCAGCCCCACCAGTTCCGGCTCCATCAGTACCAGGACCGCGCCGTTGAGTCGGCATGGACGGGGCTGGAGGACGAGGGCTCTGCGCTGATCTACCTCGCCACCGGCCTTGGAAAGACGGTGGTGGCGGGGAGATTGCTCCGGCGATTCCTGCTCGCCAACCCTGGTGCCCAGGTACTCGTCACGGCCCACATGACCGACCTGGTGGAGCAGTTGGAGCGCGCCATGTGGCGTGACATCCCCAAGCACGTCACCACGCGCATCATCAACGGCTCGTCGAAACCTAACGCGCTTCCGGGAGTCACGTTCGGGGTCGCGCCCACGGCCCTGGATTACATCAAGTCTGGCTACAAGCCGTCGCTCATCATCGTCGACGAGGCTCACCATGTCGGCGAGACCGGGAACTACGCCTCGATGTTGGATCTCCTCCCCGATGCGAAGCGCCTGGGCGTCACAGCCACGCCGTGGCGGGGAGACAGGTACGACATCGAGCAGACGTTCGGTGAGCCGGTCGTTCGCGTGTCGATCTCCGAGGGAATGCGCCTAGGGTATCTGGCCGACGTCAAGTACCGGGTCTTCGCGGACAACATCGACTGGGACTTCGTCCACTCCGCCTCCGAACACGGGTACACCATCAAGGACCTCAACAAGCGCCTGTTCATTCCGGAGCGGGACGAGTCCGTGAAGGCACATCTCGAGAAGGTCTGGGATCAAACCTCCAACCCCCGCGCGATCGTCTTCTGCCAGACGATCGAGCATGCCGAACGGGTCCGTGAACTCCTTGCCCGAAGGCCAGGCTGGGCTGACACGCAAACCATCCACGCGAACCTGAGGGCCCGCGACAGGCGCGAGCGACTGCTCAAGTTCAGGTCCGGCGAGGTGCCGATCCTGGTCTCCGTTGACATCCTCAACGAGGGCGTCGACGTGCCGGACGTCAACATCCTGTGCTTCGCGCGGGTAACCCACAGTCGTCGCATCTTCGTTCAACAACTCGGGCGGGGACTCCGCCTGCGCAAGGGCAAGACTCACGTCGAGGTTCTGGACTTCGTCACCGACATCCGCCGCCTGGCCGAGGTCTCTGATCTGCGTGGACAGGTGGTGGATGGTGAGATCGAACAGGTCTCGGTAGACAGGAACCAGTTCATCTTTGAGGACCTGCGCGTCCAGAGCCTTTTGGAGCGGTGGATGGCCGACATCGGCGACCTCGGCGGAGCCGACGAAAGCGTCCGCCTGGAGTTCCCGCCGATCGAGGGCATCTGATGGCCGCGATACCCGACGACGTGCGGGCCGAGGTGCTCGCCGAACTCGCGCGGCAGTTCGACGCCGCGCGATGGGAAGAGATCTCCTCGAATGCCGCGAGCGAGATGTACGACCGGTTCGTGAAAGACCCGTTGGTCGGCGGTCGTCTGGCGCCGTATCTGCCTGCCGACAAAGTGCGCGTCTGGATCAAGGATGTTCCGGCCAAGGAGTACCGGCGAGCCCTGGAAGGCATCGGCACTTTGACGCAGTACACCTCCCGCGCCTATCCCGGCCCCGAGTCCGTTGTTCGACTTGCTCTTGGTGATGAATGGGTACCGCGCATGGACACACTCCAGGAGAAGCCCATGAGGTGCTTCGCGACGGACCCGAGCGGCCAGTCCATGTTCGTCATCTGGGGTCCCTTCAGCAGCCTCCAAGGACTGATTTGGAACTCGTGCCTACTCCGCGCGAGAGATCCGCTGGAGCCGATCACGGTGGTCGTCACGAAGCCCAGCGCCGCCTCACTCCCTCCGGACGAGTGGAGCCTTGTTCAGTCCCTCGCTGACATCGTCGACGCTGACTGCAAGCAGGTCACCTACGCCGTCCGGCGCAAGCCTCAGGTGGACATTGCCTGGAACGAAGGCAGCGGCCTACAAGTGCCCGAGTAGCGCGCGGATCTCGCCAACCACATCGGACGGCTCTTCGTGCTCCCAGAACCGGACCACGCTCCAACCCTGGCCAAGCCAGAGCGCCGTCGTCTCCCTGTCCCTATGGACGTTGGCCTCGATCTTCGCGCTCCAGAATCCCGCGCGTTGCCCTGTTGATGGACGGTAGTGCTCTGGACAGCCGTGCCAGAAGCAACCGTCGATACAGACGGCGAGCTTCTTCTTCGTGAAGACGATGTCCGCAGTGCGACGCACGCCGGGGACTGGCGCGTAGTTGACTCGGTACCGGTAGCCCAGTCGATGTAGTTCTCGACGCACCGCCATCTCGGGCCGCGTGTCTCGGCCGCGAGTGTTCGCCATTCGACGGCGGACGTGTTCCTCGACGTCGTCGAAGACCATCAGTCCTCGTCGATCCCGACGTGTCGGTAGGCGTGATGGGAGTCGACCCCACACGCGCGGCAGGCGAGAACGCCGATGTGCGGCGGATGAGCGGTGCAGATCCATGCATCACACCCGCCGCACTGCTTCGTCAGCTGGTAAAGCAAGCCTCGTTCCCTTCGCTAAGATCCATTCGAGTGGTCCTTACCCCGGATTGCGTCGGTTTGCAGGCCCCCGCCCGTTTCCGACGGGAACAGGGGCGCAGCCCCGCCGTCACGGCGCCTGGGCGCCGTTGCCACACCGCCCATCGACGGCAATGGCCGCTAGTACGCGAAGATGTGCGCGCTCAGAACGTCGACCTCCCGGCGTGGATCACCGAAGAATGCGCCGAGCCGCCTCGCCACTACTTGGAAGGGACGCTCCCGGGCCGACCCGTCGGCCTTCCAGTTGCTCCACGGGACGATCAGGAAAAGATGATGTGTGTCGGGCGACAGGTGTGCCTTCCACAGATCCTTGAGATCGTGATTGTTCGTGATCGTTCCGCCGCGCTCGACTTCAGCAATCACCCCGCGCCCTGGCATGAGCCTGAAGAAGAAATCGGGCCGGGCCTGAGTCACAAAGCCGTCCTGGGGGGTGAGCACCACTTCCTCGCCGAACCCCAATTCGAGACGCAGGAGCTTGGCGAAGTGGGCCTGTAGAGCCAGGCTCTTGGCTCCGTGGACGTGGAGGGCGGCAATCTCGTTGCTCGTGTCGTCTATGTGCGTGCGAAGACGTTCTGCCAATGCGTCGACCTCATCGACCTCCTGGGAGTACTCGGGCGGGATCACGGCCTTCACGTGCCGCCGATAACCGTCCACGGGCGCGAGCTTCGCAGCTCCTTCGCAGAGAAGCTAGCCGCTGCTTCCCCCACCAGCCCCCCCTAGAGGCCGATCTGAAAGTCAACTCGAAGACTCCGTAAAAGGACAAAACCCCAGGTTGACCTGGGGTTTTGCTGGTGGAGCCTACGAGACTCGAACTCGCAACCCCCTGCTTGCAAAGCAGGTGCGCTACCAATTGCGCCAAGGCCCCTGGGTGGAGCGACTCAGGCGCGGCGGACCGGGTCCGTCGCCTGCTGCCAGAGCGCCTGCTCCTGCTTGCCCGAGTCCATCTTCTTCTTCGCGAAGGCGGCGCCCGCCGCAGCGACCACGAGCAGCACGATCTTGTTCATCCAGGCCTCCAGCACGTCGCGAATCCGAGTGCTCACTCTAGTGCTCCTGCGACCGGCGCACCCACCCACCCTGGCGAGCGGGTCGACGGTGCGCCGGTCCGGCGCCCGCCGTCAGCGGGTGACGGTCGCCTGGTAGGTGAAGAGCTCGGTCCCCTGGGCCTCGTCCCCGTTGTCCGGCGCGGCCCACAGGGTCAGCCGCGTGCCGTCGGCGGCCAGCTTCACCGGGTTCCGCGTGATCACGTGCCCGGCCGAGGACCACTTCTGCAGCGGCACCTCCCGCAGCACGTCGTGGCTGCGCAGGTCGATCAACGTGATCCCGCCCAGCTCGTACGTCGCCGTGTCCCCGCCGGCCGTCGGCGTCTGCGGCAGGTTGGTCACGCCACCGCAGATCATCTTGGCGGTCGCGGCGTACTGGCAGTCCTGGTAGTCGGTGAAGAAGCTGTTGTTCTGCCAGGTCTTCAGCAGCTTCCCCCGCGTCGTCCACTCGTAGAACCGCCGCGAGCCCCAGGTGTTGCCGACCAGGTGGCCGGTCGAGGCGTCGCGGACGATCCCGCCCACGTGGTCCTCGACGCCGAACTGCCGGTGCACGGCGAGCGATCGCGCGTCGACGCGGTAGACGATGGCGCTGGAGTCGGGCCGGTACTGCGCGACCGGCACCCAGACGTCGTGGCCGTCGTAGGAGATCCCGCCCGGGTGGTAGACGTCGCCCGACCCGAGGGTGATGTCCCGCTGGAGGTGACCGGCCCGGTCCATCACGAACAGGTGCCCGATGCCCTTGCCGGGCGTGCGGTCGTAGCCGCCCACCGGGCTCGGGTACTTCTGGGTCGGCTCGATGATCTGCACCGCCGAGAGGAACAGGTGGTCGGGAGTGATCGCCAGCCCCTCGGTGTGGTACGTCGGGAAGTCGAGCTTGATCTTGTCGACCTGGGTCCACGCGGTCGTCCGGTCCAGGGCCGCGACGTCGCGGGCGAGGGCGCCGTCGTGACGGTGGGCGCGGGCGGTGTCGGCCGCAGCCGTGGCGGCGCCGCCCATCAGCAGGGCGAGCGCGGCGAGCGCAGCGGTGGTGCGCAGACGGGGACGCGTCATCGGTCCGTCTCCTTCGGTGGCGGGGGTGAGGGCGGCGCCGACCGTAGGCAGGACGGGTGAACCGGAGACCTCGGTGCGTGAACACCAGGTGACGCGGGGCGGCCGTCGCACGCGCACCGGGACCGCCCCGGGAAGCACGAAACCCCAGGTCGGGGACCTGGGGTGCCGGGACATGACTGTGGGTGGGCCTAAGAGGACTTGAACCTCTGACCTCTTCCTTATCAGGGAAGCGCTCTAACCGTCTGAGCTATAGGCCCGGGATGGTCACCATCAGGTGAACCGAGAGGGAAGGCTACCCGATCGGGCGGGGCGGCCACAAAACGGGGCCGCCCCGAAAGGTCGCGTGACCCGTCGATCGCGCTAGTTGTCCTCGGCGAGGGTGACCTCGATGCCGCCGAGGAGGGCGGCCGAGAGGTTGTAGAGGAAGGCGCCGAGGGTGGCGATCGCGGTGATCAGGATGACGTCGAAGACAGCCACGATCATCGTCAGGCCCATGATCCGGGAGGTGCCGACGTACTGGGTGATGTCGAACTTCGACCCGCTCTCACCGCCCACCGCCTGCTGGACCACGGAGTTGATGTTGGTGAACACCCCGGCGGCGCCCAGCACCGACCAGATCACCGCCACGGCGACGACCAGCACGATGCCCAGCGCGATCGAGAGGAGGAACGAGGTCTTCATGACCGACCAGGCGTCGACCTGCACCAGCCGCAGCTGCGCACGACGCGTACGCCGGGCGGCCGGCTTCGACCCGCCGGAACCGCCCCGCGCCGGTCGGGAGCCGCGAGAGCCGTCCCGGTCCTTCTCGGAGCGCCGAGGCGGCACCGGTCGCTCGTCGCGCACGGGTGCTGCACCCGAGGCAGGACCACCCGAGGCGCCGCCTGCCGCTGCGGCCGCGGTGCCGGCCGCCGCGGCCGGGACGTTCGGGGCCGACCGAGGGGTGCGCGAGGAGGACCGCTCCGACGTCGTCCTGCGGGGGCGCGCCCCGGGGCGCTCGTCCCCGGCGGCTGCCGCCGTCGCCGCCTGCTCGTCACGACGGGTCTGCTTGGCCTCGGCCCGGCGTGCGGAGTCCGCCGACCGTCGCTCGCGGGCGGCCGTCTTGGCCGCCGCCCGCTCCTGACGCGCCTGCTCCTTCTCCTCCGCCTTGCGGGCCTCCTCGGCCTGGCTGGCGGCGGGCGGGGGCAGCACGGGCCCCTTCAGGGTGCGGCGGGGGGCGATGGGCTCGTCCCTGCGGCTCTCGGACATCAGGACTCCTGGGGGTCAACGGTGTCGGTGTCGGCCGGGACCGTGGGGTCCTCGGCGTCTCCGACGCGATCGATCATGTCACCGGCGGCGTCGCTGGCCTCGCTCCCACCGCCCGGCTCGCCGTCGGAGGTCGCACCGTCACCCGGCTCGGCGCCACCCTGCTCGGCGTCGGCGACCGCCTCCTCGACGGCCTCCTCCACCTCGGCGTCGGCCTCGACGCTGCGGGCCACCACGGCCACGCTGTCGCCCCGCTTGGGCGTCACGAACTTGACCCCCA
This sequence comes from Nocardioides korecus, assembly GCF_054778395.1. Classification (NCBI taxonomy): domain Bacteria; kingdom Bacillati; phylum Actinomycetota; class Actinomycetes; order Propionibacteriales; family Nocardioidaceae; genus Nocardioides; species Nocardioides korecus. The sequence goes on from NZ_BAAGZO010000001.1 coordinate 305,159, forward strand.
TGGTGGAGCGGCCGGTGGCGCGGAACTGGTCGTCGATGGGGCTGCGGACCACCTGTCCGCCGGAGGTGACCGAGAGGATCTCGTCGCCCTCGACCACGATGAACGCGCCGACCAGGCCGCCGCGGTCCTCGTTGGCCAGCGACATCGCCTTGATGCCCAGGCCACCGCGCGACTGCGTGCGGTAGTCGCCGATCGGGGTGCGCTTGGCGAACCCGCCGTCGGTGATGGTGAAGACGTACTGCGGCTTGCTGGCCTCACCGGCCTCCTCGGCCTGGACCTGCTCGGCCCGGATCACCGACATCGACAGCAGCGAGTCACCGTCGCGGAACTTCATCCCCGAGACGCCCGACGTGGCCCGACCCATCGGGCGCAGCTGGCTGTCGTCGGCGGTGAAGCGGATCGCCTGGCCCTTGCGGGAGACCAGCAGGATGTCGTCGTCGCCGTCGACCAGCTCGGCACCGATCAGCTGGTCGTCGTCCTCGCGGAAGTTGATCGCGATGACGCCGGCCTGGCGCGGGGAGTTGTAGTCGGCCAGGCGGGTCTTCTTCACCAGGCCCGCGCGGGTCGCCAGCACGAGGTACGGCGCCTGCTCGTAGTCGCGGATCGCCAGCACCTGCGCGATCTGCTCGTCGGGCTGGAAGGAGAGCAGCCCCGCCACGTGACCGCCCTTGGCGTCGCGGGACGCCTCGGGCAGGTTGTAGGCCTTGGTGCGGTAGACCCGACCGGCGGTGGTGAAGAACAGCAGCCAGTGGTGGTTGGAGGTGGCCATGAAGTGCTCGACCACGTCGTCGGTGCGCAGGGTCGCGCCACGCACGCCCTTGCCGCCGCGACGCTGGGTCCGGTACTGGTCGGCGCGGGTGCGCTTGGCGTAGCCGCCCCGGGTGATCGTGACGACCAGCTCCTCGTCGGGGATCAGGTCCTCCATCGAGAGGTCCCCGTCGGCGGCGATGATCTGGGTGCGGCGCTCGTCGCCGTACTTCTCCACCAGCGTGGTGAGCTCGTCGGCGACGATCTGACGCTGACGCTCCTCGCGGGCCAGGATGTCCTCGAGGTCGGCGATCAGGCGCTCGATCTCGGCCAGGTCGTCGATGATCTTCTGGCGCTGCAGGGCGGCCAGGCGGCGCAGCTGCAGGTTGAGGATCGCCATCGCCTGGATCTCGTCGATCTCCAGCAGCTCGATCAGGCCGTCGCGGGCCTCGTCGACGTCCGGGGAGTTGCGGATCAGCGTGATCACGTCGTCGAGGGCGTCGAGCGCCTTGACCAGGCCGCGCAGGATGTGGGCGCGCTCCTCGGCCTCGCGCAGGCGGAAGCGCGTGCGCCGCTGGATGACCTCGATCTGGTGGGCGACCCAGTTGCTGATGAACTGGTCGACGGTCAGGGTGCGCGGCACGCCGTCGACCAGGGCCAGCATGTTGGCGCTGAAGTTGGTCTGCAGCTCGGTGTGCTTGAGCAGGTTGTTCAGCACCACCCGCGCGACGGCGTCGCGCTTGAGCACCACGACCAGGCGCTGGCCGGTGCGGCCCGAGGAGTCGTCGCGCACGTCGGCGATGCCCTGCACCTTGCCGCCGTCGGCGAGCTCGGCGATCTTCAGCGCCAGGTTGTCGGGGTTGACCATGTAGGGCAGCTCGGAGATCACCAGGCAGGTGCGCCCGCGGCTGTCCTCGTCGACCTCGATCACCGCGCGCTGGGTGATCGACCCACGACCGGTGCGGTACGCCGTCTCGATGCCCTCGCGACCCACGATCATGGCGCCGTTGGGGAAGTCGGGACCCTTGATCCGCTCGACCAGGGCGTCCTGGAGCTCCTCGCGCGACGCGTCGGGGTGCGCGAGCGCCCACAGCGCGCCGTCGGCCACCTCGCGCAGGTTGTGCGGCGGGATGCTCGTGGCCATGCCGACCGCGATGCCGGCCGAGCCGTTGACCAGCAGGTTGGGATAGCGCGACGGCAGGACGACCGGCTCCTGGGAGCGACCGTCGTAGTTCGGCTGGAAGTCGACCGTGTCCTGCTCGATGTCGCGCACCATCTCCAGCGCGAGCGGGGCCATCCGGCACTCGGTGTAGCGCATGGCCGCGGCGGAGTCGTTGCCCGGCGAGCCGAAGTTGCCCTGCCCGTGGATCAGCGGCGCCCGCATCACCCAGGGCTGCGCCAGGCGCACCAGGGTGTCGTAGATCGCCGTGTCGCCGTGGGGGTGGTACTGACCCATGACGTCACCCACGACGCGCGAGCACTTGGAGAAGCCGCGGTCGGGCCGGTAGCCCCCGTCGTACATGGCGTAGAGGACCCGCCGGTGCACCGGCTTGAGCCCGTCGCGCACGTCGGGCAGCGCCCGGCCGACGATGACGGCCATCGCGTAGTCGATGTAGGCGCGCTGCATGGAGGTCTGCAGCTCGATGGGCTCGATCCGCCCGCCGGGCCCGCCGTCGCCGCCGAGGTTGCTCTGGGTCTCAGTCACTGACTATCTCTCTTCGAAGGTCGTCGCGTCGGTCGTGGTCCTCGGACTAGATGTCCAAGAACCTCACGTCCTTGGCGTTGCGCTGGATGAAGGAGCGGCGCTGCTCGACGTCCTCGCCCATCAGCACCGAGAACACCTCGTCGGCGTGGGCGGCGTCGTCCAGCGTCACCTGGAGCATCAGGCGACCGTCGGGGTCCATGGTGGTGTCCCACAGCTCCTCGGCGTTCATCTCGCCCAGACCCTTGTAGCGCTGGACCGGGTTCTCCTTGGGCAGCTTCTTGCCCTGGGCCAGGCCGTCGGCCATCACCGCGTCGCGCTCGGGGTCGGAGTAGACGAACTCGTGCTCGGCCGGCTTGTTCCAGCGCAGCCGGTAGAGCGGGGGCTGGGCCATGTAGACGTAGCCCCCCTCGATCAGCGGCTTCATGAACCGGAACAGCAGCGTCAGCAGCAGGGTGTTGATGTGGTGGCCGTCGACGTCGGCGTCGGCCATCAGCACCACCTTGTGGTAGCGCAGCTTGTCGATGTCGAACTCCTCGTGCACCCCGGTGCCGAGCGCGGAGATGATCGCCTGCACCTCCTGGTTGCCGAGCACCTTGTCGAGGCGGGCCTTCTCGACGTTGAGGATCTTGCCGCGGATCGGGAGGATCGCCTGGACCCGCGGGTCACGACCCTGCCGGGCCGAGCCGCCGGCGGAGTCGCCCTCGACGATGAAGACCTCGCACTCGGCGGGGTTGGTCGACTGGCAGTCCGACAGCTTGCCGGGGAGGCCGCCGCCGCCCAGGAGACCCTTGCGGTTGCGGGCCAGGTCGCGGGCCTTGCGGGCGGCGACGCGGGCCTGCGCCGCGGCCTGGGCCTTGCGCACGATGTCCTTGCCCTCGGCCGGGTTCTTCTCGAACCAGTCGCCGAGCTGCTCGTTGACCAGCCGCTGCACGAAGCCCTTGGCCTCGGTGTTGCCGAGCTTGGTCTTGGTCTGGCCCTCGAACTGCGGCTCGCCGAGCTTGATCGAGATGATCGCGGTGAGGCCCTCGCGGATGTCGTCACCCTTGACCCGGTCCTCGGGCTTCTTCATCAGGTTCCACTCCTCGCCCCAGGAGTTGACCAGGGTGGTGAGGGAGGCCCGGAAGCCCTCCTCGTGGGTGCCGCCCTCGTGGGTGTTGATGGTGTTGGCGAAGGTGTGGACCGACTCGTTGTACGTCGTGTTCCACTGCATCGCCAGCTCGAGGCTCATGTGGTTCTCGTGGCTCTCCGGGGTCTCGGCCTCGAAGGAGATGACGCTCGGGTTGGCCGGGGTCTTGCGGCGGTTGAGGTACTCCACGAAGTCGACCAGGCCGCGGTCGTACTTGAACACCTGCTCCAGCGCACCGCCCTCGCCCTGGACCGGGGCGTCGTCGCGCTCGCTGTCGGCGTCCTCGGACTCCGCGGCCAGCGGCTCGTCGGCCACGGTCTCGGCGACCTCGGCGGCGGCGGGCCGCTCGTCGCGGACCACGATCTCGAGGCCCTTGTTGAGGAAGGCGTACTCCCGCACCCGGGCGGTGATCGTCTCCAGGTTGTGCTCGGTGGTCTCGAAGATGTCGGGCGAGGGGTAGTAGGTGATGGTGGTGCCGGTGGACTCACCGGCCTCCATCGCGCGGACCTCCTCCAGCGGACCCTCCGGCACGCCGATGGCGAAGGACTGGCGCCACAGGTGGCCGCGGTTGCGGACCTCGGCGATGACGCGGCTCGAGAGCGCGTTGACCACGGAGACGCCGACGCCGTGCAGACCGCCGGAGACCTTGTAGCCGCCGCCACCGAACTTGCCGCCCGCGTGGAGGACCGTCAGCGCCAACGTCAGGGCGGGGAGCTCCTGGCCGGGCGCGGTGTCGGTGGGGATGCCGCGACCGTTGTCCTCCACCCGCACGCCGCCGTCGGCGAGGAGGGTGAGGACGATCCGGTCGCAGTGGCCGGCCAGCGCCTCGTCGACCGCGTTGTCGACGATCTCCCAGATCAGGTGGTGGAGACCGCGGACGCCGGTGGACCCGATGTACATGCCCGGGCGCTTGCGCACCGCCTCGAGCCCCTCGAGGACCTGGATGGCGCTGGCGTCGTAGTGGCCGTCCTCGACGGAGTGCCCCTCCACGATGCTGGCGGGGACCACCTCGGGAGCCTCGGGGTGGGCGGCGAGCGCCGCGTCCTGGACCTGTGCGCTGGTGCTGGTGGGCTCGTCGACCACGAGGACCGCCTATCTGCTCGGACATGGAGGTGGCCGCCACGTGGAGGTGCGTCGGCGACCACGGCCAGTCTACCCGCCACGAGCGCACAAGCACGCGTCCGCCGTCTCGATTGTGGGGCGCCCGGGGCCCGAACATGGCCCTCAGAGCCACAGAACCGGCCCGGTCCGCGCCCGCCGGGGTGCCGTCCTGGTCCCGGTACCGGCCCCGGGCCGCTCAGGCGTCCACGCCGGGCTGGGCGACCCGGCCGCTGATCGGGTCCCGACGCCGACACCCCTCGGGCGGACGGGACTCAGCCGTAGGTGTCGCGCGGGCCCCGACCCTTGACCCGGAGTCGACCCCGCGTCCAGCTCGGCGAGCGGGGCCCCAGGACCTCGATCACCTGGACCGTGCCGTGGCCGAGCACGTCGTTGAGGCGGCGTACGACGTCGGGGGCGAGCAGCTTCATCTGCGTGGCCCACGCGGTGGAGTCGGTGCGCACGACCAGGCGGCCCTCGGCGAAGGACTCCGGCCGCACGTGGCTGCCGACCTCCCGGCCCACCAGCCCCTCCCAGCGCGCGAAGACGCCGTGGACCTTGAGGTCGGTCTCCCACCCCTGGTCCTGCACGATCCGGCCGACGCTGAGGTCGATCAGCTGGGGATCGCGGTCGTCGGGGTGCGCCCCGCTGCTCGATGTTTCACGGGGAACACGACGCCGAAGCGCGCGTCCGGCCCGCGACGTCGACGCCGGGCCGGTCCTCCCGGCCAGTCCGCGAGCGATCGAGCGGGCCAGGTCGAGGCCGGTCGGCTCGTGGTCCTCCTCGGCCGCGGCGCCCTCCGCACCGGTGGCGCCCTGACCGTCGTGGTCCTCCTGCTCGCCGTCAGCCAACGAGGGTCACCTCCCCGCCGGCGACCTCGAACCGGCGTCCGCGCAGCCCCTCGGGCACGTCGTCGGCCACGGCGGCGGTGACCAGCACCTGCTCCGCACCGGCGACCAGCCCGGCCAACTGCTCGCGCCGCCCGGTGTCGAGCTCGGCGAACACGTCGTCGAGCACCAGGATCGGGTCGTCGCCCGTCGAGCGCAGCAGCTCGTACGACGACAGCCGCATCGCCAGCGCGAACGACCACCCCTCGCCGTGGCTGGCGTAGCCCTTGACCGGGAACTCGCCCAGCGTGCAGAGCAGCTCGTCGCGGTGCGGCCCGACCAGGGAGACCCCGCGGTCGAGCTCGTCCTGGCGGCGGTGCCCGATCTCGACGAGGAAGGCCGCCTCCACCGAATCGACGTCCCAGCCGTCGCCGGTCGGCCCAGGCTCCGCCGGCTCGAAGCTGGGGCGGTAGACCACGTGGGCGTCGTCGCGGGTGGCGCCCCGGGCGACCGCCTCGTAGGCCTTGCCCAGGAGCGGGTCCAGCTCGGCCACCACGCCCGCCCGGGCCACCATGATCTCGGCGCCCAGCCGCGCGAGCCGCTCGTCCCACACGCTGAGGGTCTCCAGCACCCCGGCCGACGAGCCGCGCGCGCGGCCGGTCTTGAGCAGGGAGTTGCGCTGCTTGAGGACCCGGTCGTAGTCGGCCCGGGTGCCGGCGTACCGCGCCCCGGCGTGGAGCACGAGAAGGTCGTCGAGGAACCGGCGCCGCTCACCCGGGTCGCCCTTGACCAGCGCGAGGTCGTCGGGGGCGAAGACCACCGTGCGGACCAGCCCGAGCAGGTCGCGCGCCCGCGGCAGCTGCCCGCGGTTGACCCGGGCCCGGTTGGAGCGGCCCGGGTTGATCTCGACCTCGAGCACCGCCCGGCGCTCGTCGCGCACGACCGCCGCCCGCACGACCGCCCGCTCGGCCCCCTTGCGCACCAGCGGGAGGTCGCCGGAGACGCGGTGGGAGGCCAGGCGGGAGAGGTAGTCGATCGCCTCCACGACGTTGGTCTTGCCCTGCCCGTTGCGCCCCACGAACGAGGTCACCCCGGGCTCGAGCTCGACCTCGAGGCTCGCGTAGGAGCGGAAGTCGTGGAGGGTCAGGTGGGCGACGTACAAGCAGGGGCTACTTGTCGGGGCTGGAGGGCAGGTCGCTCTTGTGGGCCGGGCTGCCGGCCTGGGTGGCGTGGCCACCGAACTGGTTGCGCATCGCCGCGACCGCCTTCATCGCCGGGCTGTCGTCCTGGCGCGAGGTGAAGCGCGCGAAGAGCGACGCCGCGATGACGTGCATGGGGACGGCGTTGTCGATGCCGGCCTCGACGGTCCACCGGCCCTCGCCGGAGTCCTCGGCGTAGCCCTTGATCGCGTCGAGGTGGGTGTCGTCCTTGAGCGCCACGACCAGCAGGTCGAGCAGCCACGAGCGGATGACGGTGCCCTCGCGCCAGGAGTCGAAGACCTCGGTGACGTTGTCGACGACGTCGACCTTCTCGAGCAGCTCCCAGCCCTCGGCGTAGGCCTGCATCATGGCGTACTCGATGCCGTTGTGGACCATCTTGGCGAAGTGCCCGGCGCCCGCCTTCTGGCCCGCGTGCACCATCCCGGAGTCACCCTCGGGCTTGAGCGCCTCGAAGGCCGGCATCACCTTGGCGACCTCCTCGTCGGGCCCGCCGAACATCAGCGCGTAGCCGTTCTCCAGGCCCCAGACGCCCCCGGAGACGCCGCAGTCGACGAAGCCGATGCCCTTCTCGGCGAGCGCGGCGCTGTTGGCCTGGTCGTCGGTCCAGCGCGAGTTGCCGCCGTCGACGACCAGGTCGCCCTCGGAGAGCAGCTCGCCGAGCTTCGCCACGGTCTCGCGGGTCGCGTCGCCCGCGGGCACCATCACCCACACGACCTTGGGGCTGGGGAGCTTCTCCACCAGCGCCTCGAGGCTGTCGACGTCGGACACGTCGGGGTTGCGGTCGAAGCCGACGACCGTGTGGCCGGCGTTGCGCAGGCGGGTGCGCATGTTGCCACCCATCTTGCCCAGGCCGATGAGTCCGATGTCCATGCGTGGTCCTCCAGAGAGCGTGCGGTCAGGTGCGGCGAGCGGTCAGGACAGCAGACGTCGCGGCATCAGCAGGTAGCGGAAGTCAGTGTCCGCCTCACCGTCGAGCGCGTCCACCCCGCTCAGCACCACGGGCTTGCTGGCCTGGGTGAAGGCGAGCTCGACCACGGGTGCCTCGAGGGCGGTGAGCCCGTCGAGGAGGTACGCCGGGTTGAAGCCGGTGGTGAGGTCGTCGCCGGTGACGTTGGCCTCGAGCGACTCGCTCGCCATCGCCTCCTCGCCCGAGCCGGCGTCGAGGGTGAGCACGCCGTCGGAGAAGGCCAGCTGCACGGCGGTGTTGCGCTCGGCGACCAGCGACACGCGCTTGACGGAGTCGACCAGCGCGGCGCGGTCGACCCGGGCCACGGTCAGGTGCTCGCTGGGGAACAGCGAGCGCACCTTGGGGAAGTCGCCGTCCAGGAGCCGCGTCGTCGTACGCCGCACACCCCCGCCGGCGGTGCCCTCGAAGCCGATGATGCCCTCGCCCTGACCGCCTGCGCCGCTGCCCGAGAGGGCGATCCGGATGTCGGAGCCGCCGGTCAGCGCCTTGGCGGTGTCGGCGAGCACCTTGGCCGGCACCAGGGCGGCGGCGTCGATGTCGGAGGCGTTCGGGGTCCAGGTCAGCTCGCGCTGGGAGAGGCGGAACCGGTCGGTGGCCAGCATCGCGATCGAGTCGCCGTCGAGCTCGACGCGCACGCCGGTGAGCACCGGGAGCATGTCGTCGCGGCCGGCCGCGGTGACCGCCTGGGCGACGGCGTGGGCGAAGACCGAGCTGGGGACGGTGCCCTTGGTCTCGGGCATCTGCGGCAGCGTCGGGTAGTCCTCGACCGGCATGGTCTGGAGGCTGAATCGCGCGGAACCGCAGGTCAGGGTCACCTTGGAGCCCTCGATGCTCATCTCGACCGGCTTGTTGGGCAGGCTGCGGCAGATGTCGGCGAGCAGGCGACCGGAGACCAGCGCGCGCCCGTCCTCGGACACGTCGGCGTTGAGGGTGGCCCGGGCGGAGGTCTCGTAGTCGAAGGTCGACAGGCGCAGCCCGTCGACCGCCTGCCCGTCGTCGGACCCGTCGTCCAGGGGACCCGCCTCGATCAGGAGGCCGGCGAGCACGGGGGCGCTGGGCCGGACCGGGAGCGCACGCGCGGTCCAGGCGACGGCGTCGGCGAGGACGTCACGTTCGACGCGGAACTTCACGGATGGTTCCTCTCCATCGGAGCGGGGTCACTGCTCGGGGAGTGCATCCTGCCACGGTCTCGGTCGTCCACACCTCGGCCGGTCCCCGGTGATTGCTCGGCGAGGGATGACTTGAGAGGTCAGTCGTCGTAGTAGGGCCGGTGGACACTGTGGAGAACCGGTGTCGTCGCAGGTCACACCGGCGAAGTTGTGAGTCGCCGCCTGTGGACGGCGGCGACGCGAACCACACGTTCCTGTGGTTCGCGGGGCGCCCTGTGCGGCGCGAGGGCCGGTTGTCCACAGCTGCTCGCAGGGCCCTCCACCGAAAACCGGCCCGTGAACCACATCTTGCACGCGTGTAGTTCACGAGCCGGTGCTCAGGCCTGCTTGGCCTGCTGCTTGATCCGGGTGGTCAGCTCGGTCACCTGGTGGAAGACGTTGCGGCGCTCGGCGAGGTCCTTGCGGATGCGCCGGTCGGCGTTCATGACCGTCGTGTGGTCGCGACCGCCGAACTGCTGGCCGATCTTGGGCAGCGAGAGCTCGGTGAGCTCGCGGCACAGGTACATCGAGATCTGGCGAGCGGTCACCAGCGCTCGGGTCCGGCTGGGGCCGCACAGGTCCTCGATGGAGAACCCGAAGTAGGTCGCGGTCTGGGCGATGATCAGGCCCGCGGTGACCTCGGGCTCGCCGCCCTCGGGGATCAGGTCCTTGAGGACGATCTCGGCCAACGTCATGTCGACCTCCTGCTGGTTGATGCTCGCGAAGGCCGTCACGCGGATCAGGGCGCCCTCGAGCTCGCGAATGTTGGTCTGGATCCGCGAGGCGATGAACTCCAGCACGTCGGCCGGGGCCGAGAGGCGGTCGGCGGCGGCCTTCTTGCGCAGGATCGCGATCCGGGTCTCCAGGTCGGGCGGCTGCACGTCGGTGAGCAGGCCCCACTCGAAGCGGTTGCGCAGGCGGTCCTCGAGCTGGGTCAGCCGCTTGGGCGGCCGGTCGGAGCTGATCACGATCTGCTTGTTGGCGTTGTGCAGCGTGTTGAAGGTGTGGAAGAACTCCTCCTGGGTCTGCTGCTTGCCCTCGAGGAACTGGATGTCGTCGACCAGCAGGACGTCGACGTCGCGGTAGCGGCGCTGGAGCGCGGCGGTGTTGGCGTCCTTGATCGCGTTGATGACGTCGTTGGTGAACGCCTCGGAGGAGACGTAGCGGATCTTCGCCCCGGTCCACAGGTTGCGCACGTAGTGGCCGATGGCGTGCAGCAGGTGGGTCTTGCCCAGCCCGGAGTCGCCGTAGACCAGGAGCGGGTTGTACGCCTTGCCCGGCGCCTCGGCCACGGCGACGGCGGCGGCGTGGGCGAACCGGTTGGAGGACCCGATCACGAAGGTCTCGAACGAGTAGCGCGGGTTGAGCGGGCTGTCGGGGATCCCGGAGGTCAGCGAAGCGCTGGGAAACTTTGTCGACATGTCGGTGTGTCGACCAATCGACGGGCGCTGGTCGTCGTACGGGCGGTGGGGGGCGCCGCTGGGCTGCATGCCGCCGGAGTCGGGCCAGCGGGACGCGGCGTCGGGGTGCGCCGAGCCGGTGGGGGCCGCGGGGGCCTGCGCGTTCTGGGGGGCCTGGGCCGTCGTGGGGGTCTCGTCGGTCTCCAGGGCCGGGTCGACGCTGACCGCGAGGCGGACCGGTCGACCGATGCGGTCGCTGAGCGCGTCCTCGATGCGGATCCGCAGCCGCCCCTCGAGCTGGGTGCGGGTGAACTCGTTGGGCACCGCGACCACGGCGGTGTTCTCGGCGAGCATCAGCGGCTTGCTCGAGGACAGCCACACCCGCTGGTTCGGTGGGAGCCCGTCGACGACACCGGGCCAGAGGGCCACCAGGTCGACGGGGGCCTGCTCCCGACCCGGCTCCGGGCGGTCTGAGTGGTCGGGTCGGTCTGATCCGTGCATCGGTTCCACGCGCTGTCGCACTCCCATTCCTCCCCGGCCCATCTCTGGGCCGGGCCTACGTGCTGCTCGTCGTGCCACCGAGTGGACCCGGGCGCGCACGCCGTGATCCACACCTTTGTCCACAGGTTGTGCAAGGTGGCACCGCCCGATGGGAAGCGGGTGCCGCACCCGTCGTGCGTCCGGCCTCCCCCAGGACCTCGACAACCCCCTGCGCGACTCTCTGACCTGCGAGAACGACGATCCACGACGGAGTGGAGCCGACCGGTGGACAGCGAGGGGAGCCAGGCTCGGAGAGGATGGCCGGAATGAAGGACGGTAACAACCGTTCGCCCTGTGGATCAACCGCTCCTCCACAGGTTCGACGGGGCCTGTGGACGGAGCGTCGGCGCGGCGTCGGCCCCGGCCGCCCGGGGCCCGATGTGGGCCGCCCGGGGAGGATCGAGGGGTGACGGGGAGCACCGACCCGCTGGTTTGACCCTGCCGCAGGCCTGCCCGTACCGTTGGGAGGTCGAACCGGTGTCGACCGGTGCCGCATGTCCACGACAGTCTCGTCCCTCCGGAAGGGTCGCGTGGGCGAGCGGTGCCAGTTGACTCCTCGTCCAGCTGGCGTGCCTCGCACGTGCCGACCCGGTTTCGATCCTGTCTTTTGTCTGCCCCCTGAGTGGAGTGATTCACATGAGCAAGCGCACCTTCCAGCCCAACAACCGTCGCCGTCACAAGACCCACGGCTTCCGCCTCCGGATGCGCACGCGCGCCGGCCGCTCGATCCTGGCCTCGCGCCGACGCAAGGGTCGCGACCGCCTCGCCGCCTGAGGCGACGCGCATCCGGCGTGCTCCCTCCTCGCCACCGCCTGACCTCGCCCGCTGACTTCCGAGACGTCGTCCGATCCGGACGACGTGCCGGTGGTCGCACGCTGGTCGTGCACCTGCGCGCCGACCAGGCGCCGCAGGACGACACCACCCGGCCGGCCCAGCCGAGCCGGGTCGGTTTCGTGGTGTCCAAGGCCGTGGGCAACGCCGTGGTGCGCAACCGGGTGAAGCGCCGACTGCGTCACCTCGCGCTCGCCCGCCTGGGGCACCTGCCCGGCGGGAGCCGCCTGGTGGTGCGCGCCCTGCCGCCGTCGGCCGCCTCGGCGTACGCCGACCTGGGGGCCGACCTCGACCGCTGCCTGACCAAGGTCGGGGTCGCCGGCGTCCTCGAGGCCACGGAGGCTCACGAGCCGGTGGGCGCCCCGTGAGGGCCGCCGAGGTCGCGCTGCTGGTGCCGCGGGCACTCCTGGCGCTCCTGCGCCTGCTCGGGCGGGGCGTCCAGCTCGCGCTCGTCGGGCTGCTCAAGGCCTACCGCTTCGCGATCAGCCCCCTCTACGGCCAGGTGTGCCGCTACCACCCGACCTGCTCGGCGTACGCCCTGGAGGCGGTCACCTCCCACGGTGCGGCCCGGGGCAGCTGGTTGGCCCTCCGCCGGATCCTGCGCTGCCACCCCTGGGCGCTGGGCGGCTACGACCCCGTCCCCCCGCACGTCGAGATGACTCGAGGAGTCTGAAGTGTCCACCCTCAGCGATATCGGCGGCTTCATCCTGTCGCCGCTGTACTTCCTGGTCAGCGCGGTCATGCTGGGCTGGCACCAGGTCTTCGGCGCCGTCTTCGGCGCCACCTCGGGTGCGTCCTGGGCCCTGTCGATCATCGGCCTGACCCTGGTCATCCGGGCCCTGCTGATCCCGCTGTTCGTCAAGCAGATCAAGTCCAGCCGCAACATGCAGCTGCTCCAGCCGAAGGTGAAGGAGCTGCAGAAGAAGTACGGCCACGACCGGGAGCGTCTCGCCCAGGAGACGATGAACCTCTACCGGGAGACCAAGACCAACCCGCTGGCCTCCTGCCTCCCGCTGATCATCCAGATGCCGATCTTCATCGCGCTGTTCCGGCTGATCGACCAGGCGGCCAAGAACGGCTCCGGCCGCGGGCTGCTCTCGGACACCGAGGCCAAGGTGCTGCGTGACGCCGAGCTGTTCGGCGGTCCGATCTCCTCGAGCTTCACCAACTCCGGCGGCCACGTCGCCGTGCAGGTCCTCGCCGCGATCCTGGTCGTCGCGATGACGCTGACGACCTTCCTCACCCAGCGTCAGCTGATGAGCAAGAACATGCCCGCCGACGCACTCAGCGGTCCCTACGCCCAGCAGCAGAAGCTGCTCCTCTACGTGCTCCCGCTCGTCTTCGCCGTGGGCGGCATCGCGTTCCCGATCGGGGTGCTCCTGTACTGGACCACCTCGAACCTGTGGACCATGGGCCAGCAGTTCTACGTCATCCGCAACAACCCCGCGCCCAACACCGAGGCGTTCCGCGCCAAGGAGAAGCGCGACGCCGAGAAGCGCAAGCGCCACGGTGAGCCGGACCCCGCCCCCGGGACCCTGGCCACCGACGCCGGCACGGTGATCACACCCGAGCCGCCGCGCCCCGCTCAGCGCCAGCAGCCACGCAAGCAGCCGCGATCGCAGCGCAAGAAGGGTCCCGGGCAGCAGCAGCAACAGCCCAGGCAGCCCGGCAAGCCTGCGGACGGTGCGCCCCAGGACGACCAGGAAGAGAAGTAGATGAGCGACCACAGCACCGACCAGACCACCGAGCACGACGACGTCGACACCGCGGCCGGGTCGACCGAGTCCCAGACCCGGGACGCTCCCGCCTCGGGCAGCGACCGGCCCTCGCGCCGGGCGCGCCTGGAGCAGGAGGGCGAGATCGCGGCCGACTACCTCGAGGAGCTCCTCGAGATCACCGACCTCGACGGTGACCTGGACATGGACGTCGAGGGCGACCGCGCCACCGTCTCCATCGTCGGCGCCCGCCTCCCCGCGCTGATCGGGCGCCAGGGCGAGGTGCTCGAGGCCCTGCAGGAGCTCACCCGTCTGGCGGTGTTCCGGGAGACCGGCGAGCGCTCGCGCCTGATGCTGGACGTGAGCGGCCACCGCTCGGAGCGGCGTACGGCGCTGGAGCAGCAGGCCGCCGACGTGATCGCCCAGGTGCGGGAGTCCGGCGAGCAGGTCTCGCTCGAGCCGATGTCGCCGTTCGAGCGCAAGGTCGTGCACGACGCCGTCGCTGCCGCGGGGCTGTCCTCGGAGTCCGAGGGTGCCGAGCCGCGTCGCTACGTCGTGGTCCTCCCGTCGTGACCCGGGTGTCATGACCGACGTTCCACGTGAAACACCCCCCGCGCCGGACTCGGCCCGGGGGGTGTTCGGCTCCACCCTCCCCCGCGCCGAGGCGTACGCCGACCTGCTGGCCACCCAGGCGACCCTCCGGGGCCTGATCGGTCCGCGCGAGGTCCCTCGGCTGTGGGAGCGCCACCTCCTCAACTGCGCCGTGGTCACGGACCTGGTGCCGCAGGGGTCGACCGTCGCCGACATCGGCAGCGGGGCCGGGCTGCCCGGGCTGGTGATGGCGATCCGTCGACCCGATCTCGAGATCACGCTGGTCGAGCCCCTGCTGCGGCGCACCACCTTCCTGGAGGAGGCCGTCGAGCAGCTCCGGCTGGAGAACGTGGTCGTCCACCGTGGTCGCGCCGAGGAGCTCGGACCCGACGCGGCGTACGACGTGGTGACCTCGCGGGCGGTCGCCCCGATGGACCGGCTCGCCCGCTGGTCGCTCCCCCTGGTGCGCCCCGGTGGCCTGTTCCTGGCCATGAAGGGCTCCTCGGTCGAGGACGAGCTGCGGGAGGCCCGGAAGGTCGTGGAGCGCCTCGGCGGCGCGGACACCTCGGTCCACCGGCTCGGTGAGGACCTCCTGGAGCACCCGGTCACCGTGGTGCGGATCAAGCGGGTCAACGTCCGGCGTGCCCGGGTCTGAGCCGCCGAGCGGACCACGTAGTCTCAGGTGGTTCCTCCGACTCGCGCAGAGTTATCCACCGATGGGTGCGGGCCGGTTGAGCGCAACCGTCCACAGACAGGCCCCGGTTTTCCACAGGTAGGGCCTGTTTCACGTGAAACTGACTGCGAGGACAGCGACGTGAACACCACCCCCGGCTCATCCCTCGGTTCACCCATGGCGGTCGGCTCCCACGACCACCAGAACCCGGGCGAGACGGCCCGCGGTCCGGTCCGGACCGCTGCGGACCTGGCCGGCGACGGCCCCCGCTACGACGGGTCCACCCCGCTGGCCCGGGCGATCGAGCGGCAGCTGCTGGTGCGTCAGGGTCGGCGTCACGACGACCCGCTCCCCCGTCCGGACCAGACCCGGGTGATGGTGGTGGCCAACCAGAAGGGCGGCGTCGGCAAGACCACGACCGCCGTGAACATGGCGGCCGCCCTGGCCCAGCACGGGCTGCGAGTGCTCGTGGTCGACCTCGACCCCCAGGGCAACGCCTCCACCGCGCTCGGGGTCGAGCACCACCGCGGCACGCTGTCGTCGTACGACGTGCTCGTCGACGGCGTCCCCCTCGTCGAGGCGGTGCAGCCACACCCGACCATCCCCGGTCTGTTCGTCGTGCCCGCGACCATCGACCTGGCCGGCGCCGAGATCGAGCTGGTCAGCGTCGTCGCCCGCGAGAGCCGGCTGCGTCGCGCGCTCGCCGCGCACCCGCTCGTGCACGGGGAGGGCGAGGACCGGTTCGACTACGTGCTCGTGGACTGCCCGCCGTCGCTGGGGCTGCTCACCCTCAACGCCCTCGTGGCCGGGGTGGAGATGCTGATCCCGATCCAGGCCGAGTACTACGCCCTCGAGGGTCTGGGCCAGCTGCTCGAGACCGTCGAGATGGTGCGCACGCACCTCAACCAGGACCTGGTGGTCAGCACCATCCTGATCACGATGTTCGACTCCCGCACCAACCTGGCGGCCGGCGTCGCCTCCGAGGTGCGCGAGCACTTCAGCGACCAGGTGCTCCGGACCGCCATCCCGCGCTCGGTGCGGGTCTCGGAGGCCCCCAGCTACGGGCAGAGCGTGATCACCTACGACCCCGGCTCCCCCGGTGCGCTGAGCTACCTGGAGGCAGCCAAGGAGCTCGCCCTCCGCGCGCAGGTGTCGCACGGAGCCCACGCCCGTCCGTTCGACGCGGCCGCGGCCGCTGGAGGTGCCCGATGAACCAGCCCGTGCAGCGTCGTGGCCTCGGCCGTGGCCTCGGCTCCCTGATCCCCACCGCACCCCCGGCCCAGCAGGAGCCGTACGCCGACTCCGGGTCGGCGTACGGGTCCGCGGCGATGGGGGCCGCGTCCGGTGCCGGTGGCGTGGGCGACAACGGCGGTCTCCGCGCCGCGTCGGCCCCCGCGGCCACCCCGGCCGTCGAGGAGCCCGTCGAGGTGTCCGGTGCCTACTTCGCCGAGCTCCCGGTCGGCTCGATCGTCCCCAACGCCCGTCAGCCGCGCGAGGTCTTCGACGCCGACGCGATGTCGGAGCTGGTGCACTCGGTGAAGGAGATCGGGCTGCTCCAGCCCATCGTCGTGCGCCGCACCGGTCAGGACGAGGCCGGCGACCCGACGTTCGAGCTGATTATGGGCGAGCGCCGGTGGCGCGCCACCCAGGAGGCCGGGCTGCACGTGATCCCGGCGATCGTGCGTCAGACCGGCGACGACGCCATGCTGCGCGACGCGCTCCTGGAGAACCTGCACCGCTCCCAGCTCAACCCGCTGGAGGAGGCGGCGGCCTACCGGCAGCTGCTCGACGACTTCGGGTGCACCCACGACGAGCTGGCCGGTCGCATCGGTCGCAGCCGGCCCCAGATCAGCAACACGCTGCGCCTGCTCAACCTCTCCCCCGCCGTGCAGCGCCGCGTCGGCGCCGGCGTCCTGTCCGCCGGCCACGCCCGCGCGCTGCTGGGGGTCTCCGACCCGGGGGCGCAGGACCGGCTCGCCAGCAAGGTCGTCTCCGAGGGCATCTCCGTGCGCGGCCTCGAGGAGATCGTGGCCGTCGGCGACCACGGCGACACCGAGGACGCGGACGGCGTCAAGGTGCGCCCCGCCCGCCCCAGCGCCCCCGGCCTGGCCGAGCTCAACGACCGTCTCAGCGACCGTCTCGACACTCGCGTCAAGGTCACCCTGGGTCGTTCCAAGGGCAAGATCGCGATCGAGTTCGCCTCGCTGACCGACCTGGAGCGCATCGTGGCCGTGATCGACCCCCGGAACCGGGAGGACCGGCCAATCTGAGCGGCGTACGACGACGCCCCCGGTACCCACCACGTGGGTGCCGGGGGCGGTCGTCATCCGGCGCGCCCTGGCCACACATTTGTGTAGTAGATGCAGTGTGGTGGGACCGATCGGGTGCAACTGCTACACAAAAGTGTGGGTGTCGCGCCCGGAATCGAGTCACTGGCTGCCTCCGCTACACATTTGTGTGGCGACTGCAGCATCCCGAGCCGGATCGGGTGCAACTGCTACACAAAAGTGTGGGCGTTGCAGCCCGGTCAGGTGCAGTACGCCGAACCCCTCAGCCCGCGGGGTCGGTGCGGCCGGGCTCGTCGGTGCCGGAGCTGCGCCGGCGGGCGGCGCGGCGGGTCTTCTCCTCCTCGTCGAGGCGGGCGGCCTCGTCGGGGGTGGGGGCGGAGCCGCCGCGGGAGGCGGGGAGCCACCAGGAGCCGGGGGGCTGCTGGTCGGCGGGGTAGGCGTCGATCGCCTCCCCGACCAGGACCTCGAGGCGGCGGCGGAGCTCCTTGGTCTCGGCCACGGGGTCCTCGCCGGTGGGGTGCATCGGCTCCCCCACGCGGATGCCGATGGTCTTGCCGCGGGAGAGGTCGCGCGGGTGGTCCTTGGTCATCAGGCGCTGGGTGCCCCACAGGGCGACCGGGATGAGCGGCACTCTGGCCTCGGCCGCGATCCGGGTGGCGCCGGACTTGAGCTCCTTGACCTCGAAGGAGCGCGAGATGGTGGCCTCGGGGAAGATCCCGACGACCTCGCCGGCCTGGAGGTAGCGCAGCGCCTCGTCCATCGAGGCGCCCCCGTCGGCGCGGTCGACGGAGATGTGGTGCATCGAGCGCATCACCGGGCCGCCGACCTGGTGGTCGAAGACCTCGCGCTTGGCCATGAAGCGCACCAGCCGCCGCGAGGGGTGGGCGGCGAACCCGCCGAGGATGAAGTCGACGTACGACACGTGGTTGAAGGCGAGCAGCGCGCCGCCGGTCCGCGGGACCTGCTCGGTGCCGTGGAGCTGGAAGTCCAGGCCCAGCACCCGGAACAGGGTCTTGGCGGTGACGATGATCGGCGGGTAGGTGAGGTCTCGCACGGGGTCATGGTGCCACGGGGGCGTCGGCGTCTGGGAGGATCTCGCCATGCGCCCCATCGTGCAGAGCAAGAAGCTCCAGAACGTGCGGTACGACGTCCGCGGACCCATCCTGGTCGAGGCCCAGCGCCTGGAGGCCGAGGGTCACAAGATCCTCAAGCTCAACATCGGCAACCCGGCGCCGTTCGGCTTCGAGGCGCCCGAGGCGATCGTCGCCGACATGGTGCACAACCTGCCCGAGGCCCAGGGCTACTCCGACTCCCGCGGGATCTACTCCGCCCGCACCGCGGTGGCGCAGTTCTACCAGTCCCGCGGCCTGCGCGACGTGGTCGTGGACGACGTCTTCATCGGTAACGGCGTCTCCGAGCTGATCTCGCTGGTGCTCCAGGCCTTCCTCGACGACGGCAACGAGGTGCTGGTGCCGGCCCCGGACTACCCGCTGTGGACCGGCGCGGTCTCGCTCTGCGGGGGCACCCCGGTGCACTACCGCTGCGACGAGGAGGACGGGTGGAACCCCGACCTCGCCGACATCGAGGCCAAGGTGACGCCCGCGACCAAGGCGATCGTCATCATCAACCCCAACAACCCCACGGGCGCCGTCTACAGCGAGGAGACGGTCAAGGGGCTGGTCGACATCGCGCGGCGCCACGAGCTGGTCGTGATGAGCGACGAGATCTACGAGAAGATCCTGTTCGACGACGCGGTGCACCACCACAGCGCGACGTACGCCGGCGACGACGTGCTCTGCCTGACCTTCAGCGGGCTGTCCAAGGCCTACCGGGTGTGCGGCTACCGCTCGGGGTGGGTGATGGTCTCGGGGCCGCGGCACCTGGCGGCGGACTTCCTGGAGGGGCTGACGCTGCTGGCCAACATGCGGATGTGCGCCAACGTGCCCGCCCAGCACGCGATCCAGACCGCGCTGGGCGGCTACCAGTCCATCAACGAGTACATCGGGCCCGGTGGGCGCTTCTACGAGCAGTCCAAGACCGCCTCCCGCCTGCTCAACGAGATCCCGGGGGTGAGCTGCGTGGAGCCGCGCGGGGCGCTCTACTGCTTCCCCCGCCTGGACCCCGAGGTCTACCCGATCGAGGACGACGAGAAGTTCGTGATCGACCTGCTCCGGGCCAAGAAGATCCTGGTCACCCACGGCACCGGCTTCAACTGGTTCGCGCCCGACCACTTCCGCCTGGTCACCCTGCCCGACCTGGAGACGCTGACCGAGGCGATCGGTCGGATCGCCGACTTCCTCGCGACCCGGCGTCGCTGAGGCGACGTAGCATCGGGCTCATGGCCCGCAAGATCGAGCGCCTGACCCTGGACCACCTCGAGGACCTCCCCGGGGCGTGCTCCGGGTGCGTCTTCTGGGAGCTGGACCCCGTGCGCCGCAGCAAGGTCTGCGGTCACGAGGCCGAGGAGAAGGCGGCCTGGTTCTCCGAGGTCCTGCGGGAGTGGGGCTCGTGCGGCCGGGTCGCGCTGGTCGACGGCGTCGTGGTGGGCCACCTGGTGTGGGCTCCCCCGGTCTACGTGCCGTCCTCGGGCGGCTTCGCGACCGCACCGGTCAGCGCCGACGCGGTGCTGCTGACCACGGCGCACGTCGAGGCCGAGCACCGCGGCGGCGGGCTGGGTCGGATGCTGGTGCAGGGGATGGCCAAGGACCTGGTGCAGCGCGGGGGCGTCAAGGCCGTCGAGGCGTTCGGCGACACCCGCGGTCGCACGGGGCACTGCGTCGTACCGGCCGACTTCCTGCTGGCCGTGGGGTTCTCAACGCACCGCGCCCACGCGGTGAACCCGCGGATGCGGATGGACCTGCGCACGACGCTGAGCATCCGCGACGAGCTGGAGCGGGGGCTGGAGCGCCTGCTGGCGCCGGTGCGCCACCGCCCGCACCCGGTCCCGCAGCCCCACGTGGCCGCGCCGCCGACGCAGGGACTGGGACGACAGACCGACAAGCCGATCTGACGACACGTCGCTTTGTCGACTTGTCGACCCATCACTGGAAGCGCGCAGATGGGGTGTGCTTCCACATCGCCCGTGGCCTGGGGCCCTAGCCGGCGGTGAAGCTGCGCCGCAGCGTGCGCACGTCGAGCAGGCCGGTGGCGGTGTCGACCTCGGGGGAGAGGTAGTAGCGCTGGATCGAGGCGACGACGGCCTCGGCCAGGGCGTCGCGGAAGGCGGCGTCGCGCAGCCGGGTCGCGTCCTCGGCGTTGCTCAGGTAGCCCGCGTCCAGGCGCACGGCCGGCATCCGGGTCAGGCGCAGCAGCTCCCAGGTCTTGGGGTGCCAGCGCAGGTCGACCTGGCCGGTGCGGGCCACGACCTCGCGCTGCACGAGCCCGGCGAAGCGCTCCCCGGCCGAGGACCAGGTGGAGTGGTGGGTGTCCCCGAAGAAGTACGCCGCCGCGCCCGCCGCGTCCGGGTTGGCCGAGGCCTCCAGCGCCAGCGAGACCACCAGGTCGGCGCCGGTGCGGTTGGCGAAGTCGGCCCGGTCGGCCTCCTCGCGCGGCGCGGACGCCCACCGGGGCGTGGTCAGGAACGCCTGCACGCCGATGGCCACGAGGCGACCCTCGACCCGGCCGGCGAGGTCGTGCAGGATCGCGTCGTTGTCCGCCGCCAGCTCCTCGGGGAGGTGGTGACCGCGGCCGACGTCGATGACGACGGTCTTGCCACCCAGGTGCGGGCCCGCCTGGCGGACCTGCTCCTCGGCGCGGAGGGTGTTGGGGGCCCCGCCACGCACGATCGGGGACAGGCGGCCCAGGGCCTTGAGGGTGGCCGGGCCGCAGGTGCCGTCGGGCGGGATGCCGACGTTGCGCTGGAAGTCGCGCAGCCCCGACTCGGTCTCGGGCCCGAAGTAGCCGTCGACGCGGCCCACCCCGAAGCCGAGGTCGAGCAGGCGGCCCTGGAGGGCGTAGACGTCGTCGCCGACGATCAGCCGGGCCGGCCGGTGGGTGAGGATGCGGTCCCCGAGCTGCCAGCGGGCCTCGTCGAGGCGACGGAAGGTCAGCGGGCCGACGATGCCGTCGACGGTGAGCCCGCGCTGCTGCTGGAAGGCGCGCACGGCCAGCTCGACGCGGTCGTCGTACGTCGCGGAGCGGGTGTCGGCACCGCTCGAGGGCGGGAGGCCGTCCGGGGACGCCAGATCGCCCAGATGGCCGGTCCGCTGGAGCAGACCGACGATCTGGGCGACGGCGGGCCCGGTGTCACCGAGCCGGAAGACGGGATTCACGCCAGCGACTGTAACGCCCTCGCGCGTCCCGCCCTGACGGGCAGGAGCTCGCCTCAGGCGATGAAGTCCGCGAGCTCCCTGAGCAGCGCGGCCTTCGGGCGGGCGCCGACGATCTGCTTCACGACCTCGCCGCCCTGGTAGACGTTGAGGGTCGGGATGCCGTTGACGCGGTACGTCGAGGGGGTGACGGGGTTCTCGTCGACGTTCATCTTGACGAAGGTCACCTTGTCGCCGTGCTCGGCGTTGAGCTCGTCGAGGATCGGGCCGACCTGGCGGCACGGGCCGCACCACTCGGCCCAGAAGTCGACGAGCACGGGCTTGTCGGACTTCAGGACCTCGGTCTCGAAGTTGTCGTCGGTCACGGCCTTGAGGTCGCTCATGGGTGCTCCTTCATCTGCAGAGGACTAGGGGTGGTGGTTCTGGGGGTGGAACACCGACCGGGTGGCAGGCATTCCGTGGCGGGCGGGGTCAGGCCCCGGCGCCGACCGTGGCCGCGCCCGCGGAGGTGATCTGGGCGAAGTCGAGGTCGGCGAGGAAGCGCTCGGCGTCCAGGGCGGCCGCGCAGCCGGTGCCGGCGGCGGTGATGGCCTGGCGGTAGCTGTGGTCGACCAGGTCACCGCAGGCGAAGACCCCGGAGACGTTGGTGCGGGTCGAGGGCGCGTCGACGAGGACGTAGCCCTCGTCGTCGAGACGGACCTGGCCGTGCAGCAGCTCCGAGCGCGGGTCGTGGCCGATCGCGACGAACAGGCCGGTCGCGTCGAGCTCGCGGGTCTCGCCGGTCTCGGTGTCGCGCAGGGTCACGCCGGTGACCTTGTCGTCGCCGTGGATCGCGGCGATCTCGGAGTTCCAGGCGAACTCGATCTTGGGGTCGGCGTACGCCCGCTCCTGCATGATCTTGGAGGCGCGCAGCTCGCCGCGGCGGTGGATCAGGGTGACCTTGGAGCCGAAGCGGGAGAGGAAGGTGGCCTCCTCGATGGCGGAGTCGCCGCCGCCGACGACCGCGATGTGCTGCTCGCGGAAGAAGAAGCCGTCGCAGGTGGCGCACCAGCTGACGCCGTGGCCCGAGAGGCGGTCCTCGTCGGGCAGGCCCAGCTTGCGGTAGCCCGAGCCGGTGGCCAGGATCACCGCGCGGGCGGAGAAGGTGCCCTCGGCGGTGGTGACGACCTTGGTCTCGCCGGTCAGGTCGAGCTCGACCACGTCGTCGGCGACCAGCTCGGCGCCGAAGCGCTCGGCCTGGGCGCGCATCTCGTCCATCAGGGCCGGGCCCTGGATGCCCTCGCGGAAGCCGGGGAAGTTCTCGACCTCGGTGGTGTTCATCAGCGCGCCGCCGGCCGTGACCGAGCCCTCGAAGACCAGGGGACGCAGGTTGGCGCGGGCGGCGTAGACCGCTGCGGTGTAGCCGGCCGGACCCGAGCCCACGATGATCACGTCGCGGATCTCGGTGTCGGATCCGGCGCTGGTCGAGGCGGTCTGGTCGGTCACGGTGGCTCCATCTGGGTCGGGTGCGGCGTACGAGGGCGTCAACAGATCCTAGGGGCGCGACATTCCGGGGACCGGGTGACCTGGGTGACCTGGGCGACGTGGGTGACCCTGGCCACGTGGTTGCACGTGAAACCACCCGGCGGGTCGACCCCGGCGCGGGTGCGGGGGATCACCCCAGGGCGACCAGGCGGGTGAGGTCGTCGGCGGGCAGGGCCGGGGAGGCGGTGGCGTCGACCCGCATCGTGCTCAGGTCGGCCCGACCGGACTGCACGGTGAGGAAGGCGGTGTCGGAGGCGTCGCGGCCGGTCGCGATCCGGACGAGGGTGTCGCGGGGGGCCAGCGTGGTGGCGTCGACCGCGCACCAGCGGCCGTCGATGGCCGCCTCGACGACGGCGTGGAAGTCCATCGGGGACAGCCCCGGGGCGTAGACGGCCACCAGCCGGGCCGGCACGTTGCGGGCCCGCAGCATCGCGATCACCAGGTGGGCGAAGTCGCGGCAGACCCCCTGGCGGGTCAGGAAGGTCTGGGTCGCCCCGTCGGTGGGCCGGCTCGAGCCGCTCACGTAGTAGAGCTGCGTGCCCACCCAGGAGCTGACCGCGTCGAGCAGCTCCTTGCCCTCCAGGGAGGAGAACTCCGCCCAGGCCGTCGGGCCGAGCTCGTCGGACTCGGCGTAGCGGCTGGGACGCCGGTAGACGATGTCGTCCACCGGGTCGACCAGGGCGGGCGCGGCGCGGCCGACCACCTCCGCGGCGTACGACATCCGCAGGCGGCCGGGGGGAGCGGTGCAGACGTGCAGGCGACCGCCGTCGGCGACCCGGATCTCGCGCACCTCCACCGGGGACCCGTCGACGGTGATCGTCAGCTGCTCCGAGGCGAGCCGGGGCTCTCCGGGGCCGTTGGTCCCGGCGGGACCCTCCTGCTGCGCCACCGCGACCGACCACACCAGCTCCGCGGTCTCGGTCACCTGCATCTCGACGGTCGAGGAGACGGTCCGGGTGGTGCTGCTGGTGGACGGGGTCTGGGCGGCGGGGCCGGAGGTCATGCGCCCGAGTGTGACGGAGCGGGACGGGCCGTGGCGAACGGGTCCCGCCCACCGGGCCGCGCGGGCGGCTGGCCGGGGTCGGACGGGTCTGCCAGCGTCGGACGGGGTCGACCGGTCTCAGCGGGGTGCGGCCACCCGGGCCGAGCGCAGCGGGCTGCGGCCGGTGCAGGACCAGGCGGTCGCGACCCGGCCGCCGTCGAGGACGGGGCCCACGACGAGGACGGCCGGACGGCCGTCGAGCAGGATCGCGCGGAGGTCGGAGCCGGGGGTGGTGCGCGGTGGGGTGCACCCGGCGTACGACGGGGCGGGGGTGCTGGGCACCGGGGCCGAGCCGCTCGTGGGCGTGGCACCGCCGGAGGGCGTGCCCGGCAGCCGACGTGCACCGGCACTCGTCCCCGAGCCGTCGCTGCTCGCGCCGGGCGAGCCGGTCGTGCCCGGGCCGAGGAGGGCGGTCACGTCCTGGGCGAAGGAGCGGGTGGACACGGTGGGGAGGGCCGAGGCCGTCCCCGTCCCCGACGCGGTCGTCCCGGGCGTGGCCGGCCCGGTGGGGGCGCCGGTGCCGGGGGCGACGCTCGGACTGCTCGGCGTGCTCCGGGCGTCGCTCGAGGTGGCGCTGCTCGCCGCGCTGGTGCCGGAGGCACCGCCGAACAGGCCTCCCGGGAGGCGGTGGGTCGCCGCCGCCACTCCGCCCGCACCGACGAGGACGACCGCGGCGGCCGCGGCGGCGAGGGCCCCGGACCTGCGGGGGGTCCGGGAGCCGTGGGTCCGACCGCGTCCGAGCCGTGACCGGCGGGTGCGTCGGTGCTCCGTCAGGTCGGCGGGCCCGGTGGACCCGGCCGAGGGCGTGGGCCCGGTGGACTCGGTGGGCGCGGTGGGGCCGGTCGACGACGTGGACCCGGCCGTCTCGGTGTCCTCGCTTGGTCCCACGGAGGCGGCGAGGCCCGACAGCGCGGCCAGGACGCCCTGGAGGCGTTCGAGGACCACGGCCGGCATCACCGGGTCGGCGGGCGTCGCTCCGTCAGCCGGACCGCCATCCGTCGCCGCGGCGTCGAGGGCGCCGACGGACCGCAGCAGGGCGCGGACGCGGGCCTGCTGCGGGTCGGTCCCGGCGTCGAGGTCCCGGTCGAGGTCGGGGTGCTGATCGGGACCGGAGGTGCCGGGGTCGGGCGTCGTCACGACGGCTCTCCTCCGGGGATCTGGCGCGCGCGGCACCCCGCGGCGGGGGACGGGGACACGGGGACGGGTGGGCGGTCGAGGGGCTCCCCGGGCCGCCCGAGGGGGCCCGTGGTGCCGGCCGCACCAGGGTGGGACGCGTCGCAGGACCGGGCGGTTCCCGTGGCGGCGCTCACGTCGGCTCCGGGCGGCGCGACGAGGCCGTCGACGTCGATGGCTCGGTCGGCCCGGTCGGCCCGGTCGGCCCGGGCGGACCGGTCGGCTCGGCTGGCTCGGGAGCGTCGACCAGGTCGGCCAGGAGCACGGCGAGCCGGGCCCGGCCGCGGGAGCACCGGCTCTTGACCGTGCCCGGGGGCACCCCGAGCACGGCGGCCGCCTCGGCCACGGGCAGCCCCTCGAGGTCGACCAGCACCAGCGCCGCCCCCTGGTCGGGCGGGAGCTGCGCCAGGGCACGGCGTACGCGGACGCGCACCTCCGTCGCGAGCAGCGCGACCTCGGGGTCGGCGACACGGGACGGCCCGGCCGGGCTGGTGACCAGACGACCCCGGGCCGCCTCGTCGTCCAGGTCGTCGGGCAGCGGCGAGGCGGCCCGGACCCGGTTGCGCCGCAGCCGGTCCAGGCACGCGTTGACCACGACGCGGTGCAGCCACGTGGTCACGGCGCTCTCGCCGCGGAACGACCCGGCCTGGCGGTACGCCGACACCAGGGCGTCCTGGAGCGCGTCGGCGGCGTCCTCGGGGTGACCCGTCGTGCGCAGCGCGACCGCCCACAGCCGGTCCCGGTGCCGCGTCACGAGGGAGGAGAACGCCTCGGGGTCACCACCGACGTGCGCGGCGAGCAGGTCGGCGTCGCTCCGGGATTCCTGGGGGCCGTCCTCCGCGAGATCGGCGCCACCGTCTCCCGGCCCGTCGGGCCCGTCGGGGGTCACGACCGGACCGTGATGGTGGCGACCTCTCCGCGGTAGCCGCCGGCCGCAGCCGGGAGCCGGGTCAGCCAGACGAGCACGTAGCGGGTCCGGGGCGTCGAGGTCAGCGCGACGCGGGCGCGGGTGCCGGCGCCCTGGCGCTCGCCGACCTTGTCGAACTGGTCGAGGCCGGTGGGGTAGTCGGTCACGCCGCTGGCCGCGGCGTACACCGAGAAGGAGGTGGGGGCGCCCACGAACCGGACGTCGACCGAGCCGACCTGCTGGTCCTTGCCCAGGTCCACGATCAGCCCGACGCCGTCCTTGAGGCCGCCCAGCGCGGGGTTGCCGCGGTAGGTCTTGGTCATCCAGGTCGTGCTCGGGTCGGAGTCGATCGCGTTGCGGACGGTCTCGGGGTTCTCGGTGGAGGGGGAGCCCTGCGGGTCGAAGTCGCGTACGCCGACCGCGCGCAGCGCCCGCCCGGTCGTGCTGGTGGCCGGCGTCGAGTCGGTGTCCTGGGTGCCGGTCGGCGTGCCCCCGGAGTCGCGGAGCTGGTGCAGCGCGACCAGGCCGGTGACCACCAGGACCAGCAGGAGCCCGACCGCCACGGCCGTGCGGAACCACCCGCGGCCCTCGCGGCCGGTGTGGACGGGCGGCGCGTCCTCGGCGCCGGACAGGGCCCAGAAGCCGGTCGTGCCGGGGCCCGTGGCGGGCTCGGCCGACGCGATCGCGCCCGAGGAGTCGCTGCCCCGGCGGGACCGGTCGTCCTCGGCGTACGCCGCCGCCGCGGCCCGCGCGGCCGCCGGGACGCGACGCTCGGTGCTGGCGAACAGGGGCCGCTCGGGGAGCTCCTCGAAGGGCGGGGGCGGCGGGGCCGCCTGGACCGGCGCCGCGAAGGAGTCGAGCGCGTCGGGGCTCTCCAGCGGCTCGCGCCGGATGGCGGTGTCCTCGGGGTCGACGGCCGCCGAGAGCTGGGTGGCGTAGGGGTCGTCGGCGTCGTCCGGAGGGGACTGGTGGGACCGGTCCTCGGGGCCCGCGTGGGCCACGGCCGGCGCCGCCGTGCCGACCACCATCGTCGGCTCGGGCTCGGGCTCGGGCGCGGCGTGGAGCCGGGGCTCGGCCCGGGACCAGCCCGCGAGGACCTCCGGCTCGGGCTCGGACGGGGCCGGCAGCGGCGGGACCTCGCTGTGCATCCCGGCCGCGTCGAGGGGCGCGGCCCGGGAGGGGTCGCCGACGTAGTCGGCCAGCGCCGCGGCGATCTCGTGGGCGGTCTCGATCGGCATCGCGTGCTGCGAGGCCTCCTGGTGCAGCACCCGGTCGCAGATCGCGTCGAGCGTGCGGGGCACGCCGGCGCGCACCTGGCGCGGGCGCAGCGGACGCCGGCTCTCGCGCGGGGCGGTCGGCACCCGCGAGGGGGCGACACCGGGCCAGCGGCCGGTCAGCGCGGCGTACAGCAGCCCGGCGAGGTCGATGACGTCGGCCTCGCGGGGGTCGAGGTCGCCGTACAGCGGGTCGACGGGCGGGGTGGGGACGAGGCTGGCGTCGACGACGTACCCGACGAGCTTGACCGCACCGGAGTCGGTGACCAGCACGGCCTCGGGGCGCAGCCGCCCGTGCGCCACTCCCTGGGCGTGGCCGTGCGCGATGGTCTCGGCCACCTCGAGGGTGAGCCAGGCGGCGCGGGAGGCCGGCAGGGTGCCGTGCTCGAGCATCGTGTCGAGGGAGATGCCCTCGCCCCACTCGTTGACCACCCAGGTGACGCCGTCGCGGTCGTCGGCGTCCAGGACGCGCAGGACGCGGGGGTCCGCGACGGTCGCCGAGCGGCGGGCGGCCTCCATCAGGCCGCCGGCGCGGGGGTCGTCGCTGGGGACGGCGTGGATGGCCACGTTGCGGGCCAGCACGGTGTCGGTGGCGCGCCAGAAGCAGGCGCCGTCCACGTCGCTGAGCAGGTCCTCGAGGCGGTAGCGACCCGAGAGGAGGGTGCCGGCGCCGATCGATCTGGTCGTCACGTGGCTCCTCCCTCGGTGGCGGTCCGCCTCGGCTCCGTCTGCTGGGTCGGCCACCATCGTAGGTGCCGGACGGCGGGACCACCGCTGTTCGGCACCGGGGCACCCGGCGCGTTCAGCGGCTCCGACCCCTCAGACGGCGGGTGACCACCGAGGTGACCTCGGAGACCTCGGTGAGCCGCAGCACCCGGGCCATCACGAGGTAGGTGGCCAGGAACGCCACGCCGACCACCGCGAGGTCCACCACCGCGGACAGCGTGCCGCGGCCGGGCACCACCGCGTGCACCAGCTCGCGGGCCCCCAGCCCGACGGCGGCGGTCAGGCCGGTGACGATGAGCAGGCGCACCCCGAAGCGGACCAGGCGGGCGCCGTCGAGGCCGCCGACGGTGCGCGACAGGACGACGTACGACGTGGCCGCCCCGACGGCGTACGAGCACGCGTAGGCGATCGTGAGCCGCGGCGCGGTCTGGGCCGGGCTCGCGCCGTGGGTCAGCACCAGGGCGGCGACGATGTTGGTGGCGGCGATCCCGCACTGGACGAAGAAGACCCGGCGGGTCTGCTCCAGGGCGTAGAACCCGCGCAGCAGCAGGTAGTGGGCGGTGAAGAGAATCAGGCCGATGCCGAACAGCGCGAGCGTGGGGGCGAAGTTGCCGTAGTCGCGCGCGGCGGCGCCGTACCCCCAGATCACGTGGGCCAGGTCGAGCGACATCAGGGAGAACAGCAGCGCCGCGGGCACCACCAGGGCGTACGCCGACCGTAGCGTCGAGGACACCGCCCGCCCGATCGCCCGCAGGTCGGCGTCGGCCGCGTGCCGCGAGAGCAGCGGCAGCATCGCGGTCGCCAGGGAGACCGTCACGATCGAGTGGGGGACCATCGTGAGCAGGTAGGAGTTGGAGTAGACGGTGTAGCCGGTGCCCTGACCGCCCGACCCGCCCGGGCCCGCCCCGGAGACCGTGCCGCGGCTGGCCAGGCGCACGACCACGGTGTACGCGACCTGGTTGACCACCACGAACAGCACCGTCCAGACCCCGAGCCGCAGGGTGTGACCCAGGCCGGCGCCGCGGAAGTCGAAGCGGGGACGCACCCGGAAGCCCGCCGAGCGCAGGTAGGGCACCAGCACGAGCAGCTGCACCACGATCCCGGCCGTCGAGCCCAGGCCCAGCAGCAGCTCGGCGCCGGAGCCGAAGCCGCCCTGGGCCTCCCCGCCCCGCGCCGGGCCGATCCAGACCAGGTAGGCGGCCAGCACCAGCACCGAGACCACGTTGTTGGCGATCGGGGCCCACATCATCGGGCCGAACCGGCCGCGGGAGTTCAGCACCTGCCCGACCAGCACGAACATGCCGTAGAAGAAGACCTGGGGCAGGCAGTAGCGCGCGAACGCGACCACCGAGGCGAGCTGCTCGGCGCGCTCGGGGGAGTAGAAGGCGTCGTCGAGGAAGAGCCGCATCAGCAGCGGGGCCCCGAGGACCAGCAGGACGGTCACCACGCCGAGGAACAGCGCGGCCAGCGTCATGATCCGGTTGGCGAAGGCCTCCCCGCCGTCGGCGTCGTTCTTCATCGACCGCACCAGCTGCGGCACCAGCACGGCGTTGACCACGCCGCCGGCCAGCAGGATGTAGAGCATGTTCGGCACCGTGTTGGCGATGTTGAACACGTCGGCGTGCAGGCCCACGCCCAGCGCGGCGGCCAGCAGGATGCCGCGCACGAAGCCCGACAGGCGCGACACGATCGTGCCCGCCGCCATCACCGCGCTCGAGCCGAGCAGGGAGCGGTTGCGGCCCCCGCCGGACGGCTCGCCGGCCGGTGTCCCGCCCGGTGTCGTCGTCGGTGTGGGGGCCGGCGTCTCGTCCGCCGTCCCGCTGGTCCTGCCGGTCGGTCCGGTCACTGCTGCTCCCTGGTGCGCCACCGGTGGTCCCGGACGCGCAGGACGATCCTGCGCAGGATCATGACCGCGAGCAGCGCGCCGCCCGCGACGATGACGAACCACACGGCCCGGCCCACCTGGCTGGTCCGCAGGCTGAAGGTGAGCGGGGTGCCGAGCACCTCGCCCTGGCTGGTGACGGGGTCGACGGTCACGTCGTGCACCCCCGACCGGCTGGTGACGTCCAGGCGCCGGGTCGCGCGCTCGCCCGGCTGCAGACGCACCGCGGGGGGGACGGCCACGCGCACGTCGGGGCTGTCGGCGCGGGCCCGCAGGCCGACGGTGATGGGCTGGCGGAGGCCGTTGACGATGCTGACCGTGACGATGCCCGAGCCCCCGGACAGGGTGTTGAAGTCGGTGCCGGTGACCTGCACGCGGTCCATCTGGCCGCGGGTGGCGGTGTCGAGGTCGCGGACCTGCTGGGCGGCGAAGTCCGGGGCCGGTCGGGCGTTGTACGACGCGGCCTGCAGCGCGGCCCCGACCAGCCGCTCGGTCACGTCGTTGGTGCTGGCCAGCAGGTGGCCCAGGGTGAAGCCGGTCAGGGTCAGGCTGCGCGCGGCGCTGATGTTGGCCGACGGCAGCTCGAGGCTGCGGGTCGAGGCGGGGTAGGCCAGCTTCCCGGCGTACGTCGTGGTGGGGTCGCGCGGCACCCCCTCGAGCCGGGTCCAGGCGGTCTGGAGCCCGCCGAACAGGTCGGCGGCGCGCCAGTCGGCCCCGGGGTCCCAGCGCGGCGGCAGCAGCACGGTGACCGCGCGCGGGTCCTGGTCGCCCTTCTCGGCCTCCAGGGCCGCCTCGGACAGGACGCGCTGGCGCAGGGCCAGGGCGCTCAGCGGGTCGCCGGGAGCGGGGCCGCCGGCGGAGGCGCGGTCGTCGCCCAGGACCAGCTCCTGCCCGGTGGCCACGCGGGAGGCGGTCGGGCTGGTCAGGCTGCCCCGGTCACCGAGGACGAGCGTGGTGCCGCGGCTCAGCCGGGAGACCAGCCCGGGGTCGAGGACCTCTTCGGGCGGCGCGACGACCGGGTCGCCGGAGAGGCCCCGGGCGTCCAGCCGCCGGCGGGCGATCGCCTGGGCGCGGTCGAGGAGGCCGGGCCCGTGGCGCAGCACCGCGGCGACGTCGGGGTCGGCGTACCCCAGGGCGAAGGTGTCCTGGGAGCCGATCGCGGTGACCAGCTCGCGCAGCAGCGTGGCGGCCCGCTCGCGGGTCGCCCGGTCGGGCGCGCCCCCCTGGGGAGCGGCGCCGGAGGAGCCGGTGCTGCCCGAGGAGGGGGACGGGGTCGAGCTCGGGCCGGACGAGGGGGACCCGGAGGAGGACGAGGACGGCTGGGGCGACGGTGATCCGGAGGAGCCGTCCTGACCGGCGCTCTCGGGACCCAGGGTCAGCGGCGGGTTGCCGCGTCCGACGTCGGCCAGGGCGTCCAGGACGGCGGGGTCGACCACCCAGCTCAGCGAGCCCGAGGGGGCCGTGGTCGCGAGGGCGCCCAGGCGGGAGAGCCGGCCCGAGGAGGAGGTCAGGTCGGCCCACCGGGTGATGCCGTTGAGGCTGCCGTCGGCGGCGCGGCGGGCGCGCTCGCGCAGGGGCAGCAGCACCCGGACCGGGACGGTGCGGGTCCGCTGGACCTCCTGACCGACCAGCGGGATGAAGGTGCGGGCCCGGCCGTCGGCGACCAGGTCACGGCCCTGCGGACCGGTGCCGAGCGCGTGGACGCCGATCCAGTAGACGCCGGGCGCGCCGGAGATCGGCAGCTGGGCCCGGCGCACGCGCAGGGTGAACGTGCGGGTGGCCCCCGGGGCCAGATCGCCCGCGGAGCCGGTCACCGAGTTCCCCACCAGCCGGTCGCCGACCGTCGTGGCGGGCTGCGTGGCGGCGGCCAGGGCGAGGTCGTCGCGGGTGGTGATGGGGGTGTCCGAGACGAAGGGCGAGAGCGTGACGTCGCTCCAGTCGTCGCTGCTGCGGTTGGTGACCCGGCCCGACAGCGTGATCACCCCGGAGCGCGGCACCGACGACGGGGTCAGCGAGGTGAGCGTGACGCTGAGGGGCGTGGTGGCCGCGGTGGTGTCGGCGGTGCTGGAACCGGTGCGGGCGACCTCGCTCGCCCGGGCGGCCGGGGAGGGGCCGACCGCCACGCCGACGGCCGCGAGCGCGACCGCGGCGAGCCCCGCGCCCGCCCTCCGCAGCGCCCCGGCCTCCCTCGTGGGGAGGACGGAGGAGGGGCGGGTCACGGCGGCAAGGCTACCGACGAGCGCGGGCCGACCCGTGCAGCCCGGGCCGGGGCCCCGGGGGTGCGCGCGGCACTAGACTCACCGCCCGTGCCCGACGAGCCCCTGCTGATCACCGACGTCCAGGCGCGAGTCGTGGCGGAGCTGGCCCGGATCGCGCCGGTCACCGACGAGCTCGGACGCCGCTTCGCCGCCGCCGGCCACGAGCTGGCCCTGGTCGGCGGGCCCGTCCGCGACGCCATGCTCGGTCGCCTCCAGACCGACCTCGACTTCACCACCTCGGCCACCCCCGAGGTGACCGAGAAGCTGCTGCGCGGGTTCGCCGACGCCATCTGGGACGTGGGTCGCCACTTCGGCACCATCGGCTGCCGGCGCGGCGACTGGCAGGTCGAGATCACGACGTACCGCTCCGAGGCCTACGACCCGGGCAGCCGCAAGCCCGCCGTGGCGTACGGCGACTCGCTCGTCGGCGACCTGGCCCGCCGCGACTTCACCGTCAACTCGATGGCGCTCTCGTTGCCCGCCCAGCAGCTCGAGGACCCCTTCGGCGGGATCGTCGACCTGGCCCACCGGGTGCTGCGCACGCCCGGACGCCCCGAGGACTCCTTCTCCGACGACCCGCTGCGGATGATGCGGGCGGCCCGGTTCACCGCCCAGCTCGGGTTCACCGTCGACCCCGGCGTGGTCGAGGCGATGACCGCGATGGCCGAGCGGATCACGATCGTCTCGGCCGAGCGGGTGCGCGACGAGCTGGTCAAGCTGCTCCTCGCCCCCGACCCCGTGGCGGGCCTGCGCCTGCTCGTGGAGACCGGCCTCGCGGCGTACGTCCTGCCCGAGCTGCCGGCCCTGGCCCTGGAGCGCGACGAGCACCACCGGCACAAGGACGTCTACGAGCACACCCTGACCGTGCTCGAGCAGGCCATCGACCTCGAGCCGCGCCTGCCGGGCGACGGGCCGGATCTGGTCGCGCGGCTGGCCGCGCTGATGCACGACGTCGGCAAGCCCCGCACCCGGCGGTTCGTCGACGGCGGCGTGGTCACCTTCCACCACCACGACGTGGTCGGGGCCAAGCTGACCCGCAAGCGGATGCAGGCGCTGAAGTTCTCCAAGGACCAGGTGGACGCGGTGTCCCAGCTGGTCGAGCAGCACCTGCGCTTCCACGGCTACGGGTCGGGCGAGTGGACCGACTCCGCCGTACGCCGTTACGTCCGCGACGCCGGCGGCCAGCTCGAGCGCCTGCACGTGCTGACCCGCGCCGACTGCACCACCCGCAACCAGCGCAAGGCCGACCGTCTCCGCCGCACCTACGACGAGCTCGAGGAGCGGATCGCACGGCTCTCCGAGGAGGAGGAGCTCGCCTCGATGCGCCCCGACCTCGACGGCAACCAGATCATGGAGATCCTCGGCATCGGCCCCGGCCGCGAGGTCGGCCAGGCCTACCAGTTCCTCCTCGACCTCCGCCTCGACCAGGGCCCCCTGCCCCCCGACCAGGCCACCGCCCTGTTGAGGGAGTGGTGGGCCCAGCGCACCTGACGGCGGGCGGCGGGAGCTCGGCGCTCGTACATCGGGGTCAGAGACGCTCCACGAGGGTCCTGCCGGGCCCAGAACGTCCACGAGCCTCGCCAAGGGCGTCCTCGGCGTCCTCCGCGTCCTGGGGGTCGACCGGCTCGACCCGCCAGATCCGGCCCGCACCGGTGACCCGGTCCGCCCCGGGTCGGGCGTACGCCGCTGCGGCGGACGGGTGGCTATCGGCGGCGTCCAGCCGCAGGGCGGTGTCCTCGTCGATCGCGACCCCGTGCGGGGCCAGCCGGGCCCCGACCACCGCCACCAGCCGGGACAGGTTGCCCCAGGCCGCGGCGTGCACGTCGATCGCGCCGTCGACGAGCCCGAGGCCCGGCAGGACGGTGACCTCGTCGAGGCCCTCGTCGCTGTCCTGGGGGCACACCGGCACCCCGTCGAGCCGCCAGCCCCCGACCACGGCGTGGGTGCCGGCGATCGCGGCGCCCGCGGAGAACCCGGCGTACGCCGTGCCGCCGGCGACGAGCGCGCGGACCTGCTCGGCCAGCGGCCCCATCGCGGGGAGGTACGCCGGGGTGGGCCCGCCGCCCACGACCAGCCCGTCGAGGTCCTCGAGCGCGCTCGCCGGGCAGGTCCCGCCGGGCGGCACCCGCTCGACCAGCACGTCGGGCAGCCCGAGCCGCTCCAGCACCTCGAGGTAGCGCCCGTGGTAGGCGCGCGACTCCTCGTCGACCCCGATCACCACCAGCCGCACCCGGGGCGCGCGCGAGCCGGCCCGGGCACGGACCTCGGTCACGAAGCCGCCCCACACCTCCGGCTCCGGTCCCCGGGACCAACCGCCACCCAGCAGGAAGACGCTCACGGGGGCAACCTAGCCCGGGCGGCCGCTGCGGCCGGCCTGTTCGGTGTGGCCCGGTGTGGCCCGGTGTGGGCGGGCTCACCGACCAGCCCGCGGGACCCGGAGGGGGTCGCCCCCGGGAGCGGGCCTAGGTTCGGCGCACCTGCCCCGGACCGACCGGGGCGCGCAGGGAAGGACCGCCATGCCGCTCACCGACGTCGCCCCCATCGAGGCCTCGATCGAGATCGCCGCCCCTCCCGCCAAGGTGTGGGCCCTGCTCTCGGACCTGACCAACATGCCGCGCTGGAGCCCGCAGGTGCGCAAGACCTTCGTCCGCGGCGGTCCGACCCGTCAGGGCGCGAAGCTGGTCAACATCAACCGCCGCGGCCTGCTGTTCTGGCCCACGCAGGCGATGGTGACCGAGTTCGAGACCGAGCGGCGCCTGGCCTTCCGGATCAAGGAGAACTGGACGATCTGGTCCTTCACCCTCGAGCCGACCGCGGACGGCGGCACCCGTGTCGTCGAGCGCCGCGACGCCCCCAAGGGCATCTCCGACGTCTCGGTCACCCTCACCAAGCGCGTCCTGGGGGGGCTCGACGAGTTCGTCGTCGAGCTCGAGCAGGGGATGAACGAGACCCTGGCCAAGATCAAGGCCGACGTGGAGCGCTGAGCACGGGGCCCGCACCCGGCCCCCACCCGGTCAGCCGCCAGCGGCCGGGCCCGCCGGTGACGACCGCCCGCTCGGTGTTGCCGAGCGGGTGGTCCCGGGCGTACGCCGCGCTCACCCCGGCGTCGGCACCCGCCACGGCCGGCTCGGGCCCCGCCAGCACGGGCAGCGCCACCCCGAGCGCCGTCTGGTGCCCCACGACCAGCACCGTCGCGCCGGGGTGCGCCCGCCCGATCTCGTCGAGGGTGTCCTGGTGGCGCCGGACGACCTCGGTGCCGGACTCCCCGCCCGGGAAGCGCACGTCCAGGTCGCCCGCGTGCCACTGCCGGGTCACCTCGTCGATGCGTTCCACGTGGAACGCCGTGCCGATCAGGTCGCCGAGGAAGACCTCGCGCAGGGCCTTCACCGCCGTCACCCCCACGGCCGGCGCCCCGGCCGCCGCCAGCCGGGCCGCCGCGATCTCCCCGGTCTGCACCGCCCGCGAGGTGTCACTGGTGACCACCGCGACGACCCCCTCGCCGACCGCGGAGGCCCCGAGCCAGCCGGCCTGCTCGCGACCCTCGTCGGTCAGCGAGCCGCCCTCGTCGGAGAACCAGGTCTCGACGTACGCCGCCTGCGCGTGACGCGCGACCAGCAGCCGGGTCTCGGGAGGCCCGGTCGGGTGGGTGTCCGTCGGCTCACGCAGGCGGGCTCACCGGCTGACCGTGGAGCACCCGGAAGGTGTAGGCGCCCGCCAGCAGGACCACCGGCGCGGCCGCCAGCAGGCCGATGCCGCACAGCATCGCCCCGACGGTGAGCACCAAGGAGGAGAGCAGGTAGAACACCAGGCTCTCGACCAGGTGGCTGCGCACGAAGGAGATGCTCGCCTTGATGGCGTCGACGGCGCCCAGGCGCTGGTCGACCAGGAAGTAGACGGTGTACTGGGTGAAGAACGTGAACAGGACCGCCGGCAGGAAGCACAGCAGGTAGCCGATCGCGGTGCCCACCCCGAGCAGCACCGCGGCGAGCAGGACCTGGCCCTTGTCCCAGCCCTGCCAGATCGACCCCAGCGACACCGGACGACCGTCGACCGCGTCGAGCCCGCCGCGGACCAGGGCCGCGGCGATGAACTGCGTGATCAGCGACAGGACCAGGGCGAACGCCGCGTAGACCAGCATCATCCCCAGGAACCCGGTGCCGGGCTCGTAGGTCACCGTGCCGTCCGCGCGGGTCTGCATGCTGCCGCCGGACACGATCGAGGCGAACAGCGCGGCGTACGCGATCCCGACCACGACGACCACGACCAGGCCGAGCACCAGCACCGGCACGAGCAGGTCGCCCGGTCGCTTGGTGAACTTCGCCCAGCCGTACTTGATCGCCTCGACCGCGTCGTAGCCACGGGGCCCGAAGCCACCCGGGGGCACGCCGTACGGCCCCGGGGCGTAGGCCTGCCCGTAGGGCGGCTGCTGCCCGTACGGCTGCCCGGGCTGCCCATAGGGCTGCTGCCCGTACGGCTGCTGGCCGTACTGCCCCGGCTGACTCCCGTACTGCTGCTGGCCGTACGCCGGCGGACCCGGCTGCCCGTAGCCGCCGGGCTGGCCGTACCCGCCCTGCCCGTGGCCCCCCTGCTGCTCGTGGGTCGGCCCACCCGCTGCGTCCCCCCGCTCGTCGTCGCCCTGGGGCTCGCGGGGGTCCTGGGGTCCGGGCGGAGGCGTGCCGTCGCTCATGGCCGAACCCTAGGAAGACGGGGGCGGGTTGTCACCGGTTCGGGCGAAGCGGCGGACGTCCGCCGCCCAGGTCGGGTCCTCGGTCCCGGGACCGTCACTGGGGTGCGGCTGCTGACGCCTGCGCCACCCGTCCGAGGGCCGCCTGGGCCTCCGCCCGGCTGGCGCCCAGGGCGCGGGCCCGGGCCAGGTAGGTGGCGGCCAGACGCTCCAGGCCCTGCTCCAGCCGGACGTCGTCGCGCTGGACCCAGTCCACCCGTGGCGCGACCCGGGTGCCGCCGCCGCGGCGCGAGACCAGCAGGCCCGCGCCCTCGAGCTCCCGGTAGGCGCGCGCCACGGTGCCGACGGCGAGACCGAGGTCACCGGCCAGCTGACGCAGCGGCGGCAGCCGGTCACCGGGCGCGAGCGCACCGCTGCCGACCAGGTCCTGGAGCTGGCGCCGCAGCTGCTCGTACGCCGGCGTGGGGTCGTCGGTGTCGACCTCGAGGTGGGAGGTGGTCACCGGCCCGGGCCCCCCGACGACGGAGCTCCACCGGGGCCCAGGGGCGTGACACCGTCCGCGCCCCCACGCGGGTCGACCCCGCCTCCCGGCCCGACGGGGTCGGACGGCCCGGCCGGTCCGGTCGGACCCGCCGTGGCCGGGGGCCGGGCGAGCCCGTGCGGGGTCCCGGGCCGCAGCAGGATCAGCGCGCACCCGAGGACCAGCACGGCCACGGGCAGGACGCTCACCCCCAGACCGGTGGCCACGGGCCCCGCCCAGCCGGGCGAGCACATCGACTCCCCGCTGGCGAGGTTGCCCAGGGCGCTGGCGGCCGCCGTGGCGACCCCGACGTAGGAGGAGCCCACGGCCAGGCCGGTGGCGGCGACCACCACCCGCAGGGAGCGGCGCCGCAGGGCGTCGTCGCCCCCGACGTCGCCGCTGCCGCGCGGCCGCTGCACCACCCGGCGGGCGGCGATCCCGGCCACCACGAGCACGACGAGCAGGGCCAGCGCCAACGGTCCGGTGTAGTAGCTCCCGGGGTAGGGGCCGGCCGACGCGCCCCCGGCGGCCTGCTCGCACGACACGGCGCGGGCGGTGCCGTCGGTCTCGTCGGGGCTGGCGGTCAGGGTGGTGAAGAGGAGCAGGGCCGTGGTCAGCACCAGGACGGCCGCGACCGCGACCCAGACCCGCGGCGCGTAGTCGCGCACCCGGCGCACCCCGAGCGACGCCGAGCGCACGCCGGGGTCCCGGCGTGGGCGGACCAGCGTCTCGCCGGCCACGACGGCGAGCAGCACGCAGGTGCCGAAGACGGCCGGGGCGAGCATCGGGCCGGTCCCGTAGGTGCCACCCCGCGACACGGCCCGCGCGGCGAGGAACCCGGCCACCACGCCGACGACGCGGGTCAGCCCGACCAGGCGCGCCTCGCGGACCGGGACCTGCGGGGTGCGGGCGCCGGACCGGCTGGCGAGGACCACCGCGGTGACCACCCCCGCGCCGAGGAGGATCACGAGCAGGAGCTCAGGGGCGCCGACCGCGGACATGGTCTCTCCTTTGTGCCAGGTGGTTGACACAAAGATGGGGCCGGGGACGACTTGTGTCAAGACCTCGGCACAAACGCCGACGGCACGGCCACCCGGTGCGGGACCGGGGGCCGTGCCGTCGTACGTGGTGGTGCGGGGGTCAGCGCTCGACGTCGCCCGTGATGAAGGCCTCGACCGAGGCGCGGCCCTCCTCGTCGGGACGCTGCACCGGGGGGGACTTCATCAGGTAGGACGAGGCCGACAGCAGGGGGCCGCCGATGCCGCGGTCCTTGGCGATCTTCGCCGCGCGGATGGCGTCGATGATGATGCCGGCGGAGTTCGGGGAGTCCCAGACCTCCAGCTTGTACTCCAGGTTGAGGGGGACGTCGCCGAAGGCGCGACCCTCCAGGCGCACGTAGGCCCACTTGCGGTCGTCGAGCCAGGCGACGTAGTCCGAGGGGCCGATGTGGACGTTCTTGGAGTCGGTCAGGCCGGCCAGCGAGCCGGTCAGGTTCGAGGTGACGGCCTGGGTCTTGGAGACCTTCTTGGACTCCAGGCGCTCGCGCTCGAGCATGTTCTTGAAGTCCATGTTGCCGCCGACGTTGAGCTGGTAGGTGCGGTCCAGCGCCACGCCGCGGTCCTCGAACAGCTTGGCCATCACGCGGTGGGTGATGGTCGCGCCGACCTGGCTCTTGATGTCGTCGCCGATGATCGGGACGCCCGCGTCCTCGAACTTCTGGGCCCACTCGGGGTCGGAGGCGATGAAGACGGGCAGGGCGTTGACGAAGGCCACGCCTGCGTCGATCGCGCACTGGGCGTAGAACTTGTCGGCGTGCTCCGACCCGACGGGCAGGTAGGAGACCAGGACGTCGACCTCGGCGGCACGCAGGGCCGCGACGACGTCGACGGGCTCCGCGGCGGACTCCTCGATGGTCTGGCGGTAGTACTTGCCGAGGCCGTCGTGGGTGGGGCCGCGCTGGACCTCGACACCGAGGGTGGGGACGTCGGCGATCTTGATGGTGTTGTTCTCCGAGGCGTTGATGGCCTCGGACAGGTCCTTGCCGACCTTCTTGTCGTCGACGTCGAACGCGGCGACGAACTGCACGTCCGAGACGTGGTACTCGCCGAACAGGACGTGCATCAGGCCGGGCACGACCGCGGACGGGTCGGCGTCCTTGTAGTAGGTGACGCCCTGGACGAGGGAGCTGGCGCAGTTGCCC
The DNA here is from genome assembly GCF_054778395.1 of Nocardioides korecus. Lineage (NCBI taxonomy): Bacteria > Bacillati > Actinomycetota > Actinomycetes > Propionibacteriales > Nocardioidaceae > Nocardioides > Nocardioides korecus. The sequence goes on from NZ_BAAGZO010000001.1 coordinate 344,493, forward strand.
ACTCCGACGATGGCTACTCGGATCGATCCCATGGTTCTCCTTCGCTTGACGACTGCTGTGTGCTGCCGGGGGTGGTGACGGGTGCTGCTGGTGCGGGGGGTGGCGCGGTGTGGATGGTGGGGGCGGGGCCGGCGCGCTCGGCGGCGATCAGCTCGGTGAGCCACCGCACCTCGCGCTCGACGGACTCCACGGAGTGGCGGTGCAGCTCGCTGACGTAGCGGTCGACCGGGCCGGTGGGCTCGCGCTCGGACCCGCGGACCCGGTCCAGGCGCTCCTGGAGGCGGGTGCGGCGTCCCTCGAGCACGCGCAGGCGCACGTCGGCGTCGGTGCGGGAGAAGAACGCGAACCGGGTGGTGAAGTCCTCGTCCTCCCAGGCGGCCGGGCCGGCGTCGGTGATCCGGTCGGCGAAGAAGGCCTCGCCGGCCGGGGTGATCCGGTAGACGATCCGCTGGCGGCGCGACACCGGGGCCGGCGTGGCTGTGTCCTCGCTCACGAGCCCGGCCCGCAGCATCCGCTTCAGCGCCGGGTAGAGCGAGCCGTAGGAGAGCAGCCGGGTCCAGCCCAGGAGCAGGTTGAGCCGCTTGCGCAGCTCGTAGCCGTGCAGGGGTGAGTCGTGGAGCAGGCCGAGGACGGCGAGCTCCAGGGCGGCGCTCTTGCTGGCGGGCACGGTCACCTCCTCGGGCGGCTCGGCGGCGACGTACGGCGTCGCTGCATCGAGGTAACCTATCAAACCGATATATCAACCACGCCACGCCACTCCGGTCCGGACGTTCCAGCAGGACGTACGAACCGGACCCCGTACCCTTCGAGGCGGATCGGGGACGGACCCACCCATCACCGACGGCGCTGGGGGGAGCGCGCAGGAGAAGAGGACCAGTGAGCGGTAGCGGCACCAGCCAGACGTCCAAGAGGCCGGGGAAGCCCACGCGTGGGCGCCGGGCCCTCGGAGTCCTGAAGTGGCTGTTCGTGACCGGCCTCGTCCTCGTCGTGGTCCTGGCGGGCATCGGCTACTTCACCTACCGCAACACCACGATCCCCTCGGCCAACAAGGCCTTCGAGGCGCAGTCGAGCTACGTCTACTACGCGGGCGGCAAGACCAAGATCGGCACCTTCGCCGAGCAGAACCGCGAGTCCATCCCGCTGGCCGACATCCCCAAGTCGATGCAGCAGGCCGCGATCGCGGCCGAGGACCGGTCCTTCTACTCCAACAGCGGCATCGACCCCAAGGGCATCCTGCGCGCGGCGTTCTCCAACGCCAAGGGCAACTCCACCCAGGGCGCCTCGACGATCACCCAGCAGTACGTCAAGATCCTCTACCTCAGCCAGCAGCGCACGTTCTCCCGCAAGATCAAGGAGGCGTTCCTGTCGCTGAAGGTGCAGCAGGAGCAGTCCAAGGACGCGATCCTCGAGGGCTACCTCAACACCATCTACTTCGGTCGTGGGGCGTACGGCGTCCAGGCCGCCTCGCTGGCCTACTTCGGCCGGCCGGCCAAGAAGCTCGACGTCGCCGAGTCGGCGATGCTCGCGGCGATCCTGAACTCCCCCAACTACCTGCGGCCCGACAAGGGCGCGCCGGGGCGCCAGGCGCTGATCGACCGCTACGACTACGTGCTCAACGGCATGGTCTCGATGGGGAACCTCGACGCCGCCCAGCGCGACCGCCTGATCGGCAAGCTCCCCGCGCTGAGCAAGGCCCCGACCAACAACCAGTACGGCGGTCAGAAGGGCTTCATGCTCGGCCTGGTCAAGGCCGAGCTGCGTCGCCTGGGCTTCGACAGCAGCGAGATCGACTCCGGCGGCCTGCGCGTGGTGACCACGTTCAGCCCCGCGGCGATGCAGGCCAGCCAGGACGCGGTGGCCAACCAGCGTCCGCCGGGCCTGGCCAAGCTGCACGTCGCGACCGCCTCGGTGGACGTCAAGACCGGAGCGCTGGTCGGCTTCTACGCCGGGCAGGACTACCTCAAGAGCCAGCTCGACTGGGCCACGCTCGGCGGGTCGCCCGGGTCGGCGTTCAAGCCGTTCGCGCTGGCCGCCGCCCTCAACGCCGGGTTCAGCCTGAAGTCCACCTTCGACGGCAACTCGCCCTACACCTTCGCCAACGGCTCGCAGGTCAAGAACGAGGGCCCCGGCACGGGCAACAACTACGGCTCGGCGATCAGCCTCGTCACGGCCACGGAGCAGTCGGTCAACACGGCGTACTCCGACCTGACCGAGGCCCTGGGCACCGACGGGCCCCGCCAGATCCTGAACACGGCCGTCAAGCTCGGCGTGCCGCGCAAGACCTCGGGCCTGGAGGCCAACAACGCCATCGCGCTGGGCTCGGCCACGATCAGCCCGGTCGTGATGGCCAACGCCTACGCCACCTTCGCCAACGGCGGCCTCCACCACGACGTGTTCACGATCAAGAAGGTCACCCGTGCGGTCGACGGCAAGGTGCTCTACCGCGCCCCGCGCAAGACCAACCGGGCCCTGAGCGGCGACGTGGCCGCCGACGTCAGCTACGCCCTCCAGCAGGTCGTGCAGAACGGCACCGGCCGCAACGCCCTCGGCCTGGGTCGCCCCGCCGCCGGCAAGACCGGCACGGCCACCAACGCCGACGGCGACGTCTCCTCGTCGTGGTTCGTCGGCTACACCCCGCAGATCTCGACCGCGGTGATGTACGTCCGCGGCAAGGGCAACGAGGCGCTCAACGGTTACCTGCCCTCCTACTTCGGCGCCGACTACCCCACCCGCACCTGGACCGCGGTGATGCAGGCCGTGCTGGCCGGCACGTCGGTGGAGAGCTTCCCGCCCCCGGCCTTCGTCTCCGGGACGCCGCCGACCGACGGCCACGCGCCGTACACGCCGCCGCCGTCGCCGACCGCCACCCCGACCCCGTCGCCGAGCCCCTCGAAGTCGGCCTCGCCCAGCCCCACGCCGAGTCCGTCGAAGTCGGCCTCGCCGACCGCCAAGCCGAGCCCGTCGAAGAGCACGGGCGTCGGCGGTGCGCCGTCGACCCCGGCCGGTCGGGCCTGTGACCCGAACACCGACCCGAGCTGCACCACCACCCCGTGACGGGCCCGTGACCAGCCGTGACGAGCCGTGACTGAGGCCCCGACCCTGGTCGACCCGGTCGCCCGCTCGCTGAGCGAGGTGGCCGGGGGACCCGTGGGTCGGCACGCGCGCCCGCACCCGTGGTGGTCGCCGGTGCGCGTCCTGCTCGTGCTCTGCGCGGTCGGGATGGCGCTGGCGATCGTGCAGCACACGCCCTGCACGAGCACGAACTGGTCCAGCGACCAGGCCCGCTACTCCAAGATGTGCTACTCCGACGTGCCCTACCTCTACACCGGGCGCGGGCTGGCCGAGGGCCGCTGGCCGTACGCCGACTCCGGCGGCCGCTACGAGGCCATGGAGTACCCTGTCGGCATCTCCTACCTGGCCTGGGGGACCGCGCTCCTGACCCAGCTCGACCCCTCCGGCCCACCCGTGGCCGAGCGTCGGCTGGCCGCCCCCGGGTCGCTGTGGGGGCTGCCGGGGATGACGCAGGAGACCAACACCTACTTCCTGCTCACCGCGGTCCTCCTCGCCGGGCTGGCGCTGCTGACGACCTGGCTGGTCGCCGGCGTGCACCGACGGCGGCCCTGGGACGCGCTGATGCTCGTGCTCTCGCCGTGCCTGCTGGCGACCGCGCTGGTCAACTGGGACCTGCTCGCGGTGGTGATGGTGGCGGGCGCGCTGTGGGCCTGGTCGCGGGACCGGTCGACGCTGACCGGCGTGATGATCGGGCTCGGCACCGCCGCCAAGCTCTACCCGCTGTTCCTGCTCGGTCCGGTCCTGGTGATCGCCTGGAGGCGTAAGCAGCCCGGCGAGGCCGCGCGCGCGATCGCCGCCGCGGCCGCCACCTGGCTGCTGGTCAACGCCCCGGCCCTGGCCACCGGGCCCCAGCAGTGGCTGGTGTTCTGGAGGTTCAACTCCGCCCGTGCGGCCGACCTGGGCTCGGCGTGGCTGGCCCTGACCGACGCCGGCGGGTCGTACTCGGTGCACACCATCAACACCTGGTCGTGGGTGCTCTTCGCCGCGGTCTGCGCCGGCGTGGCCGTGCTCGGGCTGCGCGCGCCCCGGACCCCCCGGCTGGCGCAGCTGGGGTTCCTGGTCGTGGTCGGCTTCCTGGCCGTCAACAAGGTCTACTCGCCGCAGTACGTCCTGTGGCTGCTGCCGCTGGCCGTGCTGGCCCGCCCCCGCTGGCGCGACCAGCTGATCTGGCAGGCCGGCGAGATGGTCTACTTCGTCGCCGTCTGGATGTACCTCGGGCACTGGCTCGAGGAGGCGGCGGGTGGGCGTTCCCCGGCGTACGACCTGGCGATCTGGGTGCGGCTGGCGGCCGAGCTCTACCTGGCCGTCGTCGTGGTCCGCGACGTGCTGCGCCCCGAGCACGACCCGGTGCTCGAGGAGCGCGAGGTCCCGGGCGGGGCCGAGGCCGCGCTCCCCGAGCGCGACCGCGAGCCCGCGCTCGGCTGAGCCCGTCCGCTAGCTGATCTCCACGACGTCGACGTCGGTGGTGGTGTGCCGCACGCGCACGTCGACCTCGGTGCCCACGGCCGGGACGTCGGCGTCCGCGGGCAGGAACAGCATCGAGGCCTGCATGTGGGGCGGCTCGGCGAAGAGGCGACGCTTGCCCGCGACGGTGAAGGGGGAGCGCACCAGCCCGGCGGCGTCCAGGCCGCCCCGGGCCACGCTGGCCGCGCGGGCCCGCAGGCTCTGCTGGCCCAGGGGTGCCTCCAGCCCGATCCCGTGGGAGGTGCCGCCGGCGACCACCAGGATGGTGCCGGCGCGAGGAGCGGACCGGCCGCGGTAGCCGTAGACGTCGCCGCGGCGCACCGGGTGGGCGTCGAGGACGGTGGCCCGCACCGACATCGCCGCCGGGTCGCCCAGCCACAGGGCGGTGCCGGTGCGCGGCCGCAGCACGAGGTCGGGGTGGTCGGCGCGCAGCCGCTGGAGCTCGGTGTCGCTGAGGTGGGAGACCCAGACGGTGCGGCCGCGCTCACCCAGCTCGGTCAGCCCGGCCGCGACCACGTCGGTCAGCAGCCGCTCCATCTCGGCCAGGTGGCCCGGGCCGCCCGCGCCCGCGAGCGGCAGGTGCACGGCCGCGCCCTCCAGCTCCACCCCGCCCCGGGTGCGCACCCGGCGTCCGGCCTCGCGCAGGTCCGCGGCGCCGAAGCCGTGGCGGCGCATGGAGGTGAGCCGCTCGAGCACGACGCGGGGGCGGCGGCCGGTCGTGAGGCCCCGCGTGGCCAGGGCCTCGAGGTCCTCCAGCCGTCCGACGGTGTGGATCACCCGGGGGTCGTCGCTGTCGGGGGTGCCGGGGCGCCACGGGGTCATCACCAGCACCGAGCCCTCGAAGCGGGGCAGCACCTGGGGCAGCTCGTCGTAGGTGCCGACGCAGATCGTGTCGACACCGAGCCACTGGGCCTTGCGGGCGAGCCGGCCCAGGCCGAAGCCGTAGCCGTTGCCCTTGCAGACCGGCGCGAGGCCCGGCTGGCGCTCGGCGACGGCGCGCAGGTGGGCGCGCCAGCGGTCGCCGTCGACGTGGAGGGTCAGGGGCACGGTGGTCAGCCCTTCCGGGACATGTAGAGGTCGAAGGCGGCGTACAGCGCCTTGTTCAGGGGCAGGTCCCACTCGCCGACGTGCTCGACGGCCTCGCCGCCGGTGCCGACCTTGAACTGGATCAGGCCGACGTGGCCGTCCTCGGAGGACAGCGTGTCGGTGATGCCGCGCAGGTCGTAGACGTGGGCGCCGGCGGCGAGGGCGTCGCGGATCATCTCCCACTGGACCGCGTTGGACCCGCGGACCTCGCGCTTGTCGGTGGAGGACGCGCCGTAGGAGTACCAGGTGTGGGTGCCGACCCGGATCCAGATCGTGCTGGCCACCAGGTCGCCTTCGTGGCGGGCCAGGTAGAGCCGGATCCGGTCGGGGTCCTCGGCGCGCAGGGCGTCCCACATGGTCTCGAAGTAGGAGAGCCGGCGCGGGGTGAAGTGGTCGCGCTCGGCGGTGTGGGCGTACAGCTCGTGGAAGGCGCCCAGGTCCTCGCGGGTGCCCTGGGTGACCTCGACGCCGAGCTTGGCGGCCTTCTTGATGTTGCGGCGCCAGAGTTGGTTCATCCCCTTGAGCACCTCGTCCTCGGTGCGGGGGGTGCCGTCGGGGCCCACCAGGGGGACCTGGAAGTTGAACTGCGGCTGGCCCGCGGCGAACCCGCCCTCGACCGACTGGGGGCGCCAGCCGAGCTCACGCAGCTGGGAGACCACGGCGGCGCCGGTGCGGCCGCGCTCCGCGGGGGGCAGCTGGGTCAGGCTGGTCACCGACTCGTCGGCGATGCCCTCCTTGACCTGCGCCGCCGTCCAGCGCCGGGTGACGACCGGGGGGCCGATCCGGACCCCGAACGCGCCCTGCCCCTTGAGGTGCTCGGCCAGCGGCTCGAGGTAGGCGCCCAGGTCCTCGGCGTCCCAGTCGATCACCGGGCCCTCGGGCAGGTAGGCCAGGTAGCGGCGCACCTTGGGGAGCTGGCGGTAGAGCACCAGCGCGACCCCGACGAGCTCGCCGTCGAGGCGCCAGCCCACGGACTCGGCCTTCCACTCCGGCTTGACCGCCGCCCAGGCCGGGGTCTGCAGGAAGCTCGCCGAGCCGCCGCTCGCGGTCACCGCCCGCAGGTGGTCGAGGTGGTCGGCCGTGGAGATGGTGGAAACCGTGATCGTCACCGGCCGAGCCTAACGGGGGGCGCTGGCCCGGTGGCGACCGCGCTCTGAGAGGCTCCGAGGATGCCGGCACACGACGGCGCGGGACGCTCCTACGACGGGGCGGTGGCGCCAGCGAGGATGCGGGAGGCAATGGGCCGCCTCCCGACCGGCGTCTGCGTGGTCACGACCGTGACCGACGGCGAGGAGGTCGGGCTGACCGTCGGGTCGGTCGTCTCGGTCTCCCTGGAGCCGCCCCTCGTGCTCGTGTGCATAGGTCGCAGCGTCCGTCTGCACGACGTGCTCGTCGGGTCGGAATCGTGGGGTGTCAGCGTCCTGGCCGAGAGCGCCCGGTCGGTCGCCGCGCTGTTCGCGCGCCAGGGCTCCGACACCCGGGGTCGGGTCGCGCAGGTGGACCACCACCGCGGCGCAGCCACGGGCGTGGCCCTCGTCGACGACGCCTGCGCCTGGCTGGAGTGCCGCACCGAGGCGGTTCACTCGGCCGGCGACCACAGCATCCTGGTGGGCCGCGTGGTCCGCACGGCAGTGGCCCCGGACGCGCCGGACGGATCCCCGCTGGCCCCTCTGGTGCACCACCGCGGCGGCTACGGGACCGTCGACACCTCGTCCTGAGCCTTTGCGATCGTCGGACCGACGAGTCGAGGCCCCACCGTCCGGCGTCATCCCTCGACGAGCGCCTGGATCCGACCCCAGGCCGCGGCCCGGGGGTCGATCAGGGTGAAGTGGTCACCCGGCACCGTGACGGCCTCGGCCCGGCCGCGGGCCCGGGTGGCCGCCCGGACGTAGTCGGCGGCCTGGGCGGTCGGGATCACCCGCTCGTCGTCGGCCTGGACCCCGATCACGGGGCAGGCGGCCGGGACCAGCAGGGCCGGGTCGCCCAGCCGGTAGCGGTCCGGGTGCTGAGCGGGGGTCCCGCCCATCAGCGACTGCGTCGCCCCGCCGGACTCGGGGGCGGTCGCGGCCGCCGTGAGGTCGAGGAGGCCGGACAGCGAGACCACGCGCCGCGGCTCGCGGGCCGGTGCTCCGCCCGGGGTGCGGGCGCTGCGCGAGCCGGCCCACGCCGCCAGGTGGCCGCCCGCGGAGTGCCCGACCAGCACCGACTCGCGCGGCAGGTCGGCCAGGTCGGGGTGGCGCGTCACGAGGTCGATCGCGCCGGCGACGTCGGCGAAGGTCGCGGGCCAGCCGCCGCCGGACCCGACGCGGCGGTACTCCACGTTGACGACCGCGTGCCCCCGCGACACCAGGCGCTGCGCCATCGGGACCATCAGGTCCAGGCCGTAGGAGGCCTGCCAGTAGCCGCCGTGGACCAGGACGACCGTGAGGGCCGAGGCGCCGGGCCTGCCGGCAGGGCGGCGTACGTCGATCAGCTGCTGCTCGCGGTCGGGTCCGTAGAAGAGCCGCTTCACCCCGCTCGCCGGGCTGGGGGACGCCCCGCCGGTCGAGCGGCCCGAGCTGCCCGAGCTGCCGGGGCCGGGCCCGCAGCCGGCGAGCGCCCCCGCCACCCCCAGGGCGGGGAGGGCGAGCCCCGTGCGGAGCAGGGCCCGTCGCGTGGGCCGGTCGGCCACCCTCAGACCCCGTGCTCGCGCAGCCACGCGAAGTCGGCGCGGTGCTCCTCGGCGCCGCCGGGGGTCTCGCAGACCACGGGGGCGCCGGCCTCGCGGACCACGGCGGCGAACTCGTCGGGCGGGAGCTGGCCGGCGCCGAAGTTGGCGTGGCGGTCGGCGCCGGAGTCGAAGGCGTCGCGGCTGTCGTTGGCGTGCACGAGGTCGATCCGGCCGGTGATGCCGCGAACGCGCTCGACCGCGGTGCCGAGGTCGATGCCGCCGGCCCAGGCGTGGCAGGTGTCGAGGCAGAAGCCGACCTGCTCGAACCCCTCGGCCCGGGACACCGCCTCCCAGACGCCCGCGATGCGGTCGAGGTGGCGGGCCATCGCGTTGTCGCCGCCCGCGGTGTTCTCGATCAGCAGGGGCACCTTGAGGTCGGTGGCCTCGATCGCCTTGCGCCAGTTGTCGAAGCCCTTCGCGGGGTCGTCGTCCTTGCCCACGTGGCCGCCGTGCACGATCAGGGCCTTGGCGCCGACGTCCGCGGCCGCGTCGACGTGCTGCTGGAGCAGCTTGCGGCTCGGGATCCGGATGCGGTTGTTCGTCGTCGCGACGTTGACGATGTAGGGGGCGTGGACGTAGAGGTCCACCCCGGCCTCCGCCGCGGCCGCCCGCAGGGCCCCGGCCCCGCCCGGGTAGCGGATCTCGGGGCCCTTGTAGCTCTGCGGGTCACCCAGGAACGTCTGCACGAGGGTGGTCCCGCGGGCCACGGCCTCGGCGACGGGGTCCTCCTGGGTGACGTGGGCTCCGACGACGACGGTGCTGGTGGTCATCGCGCCAGCCTAGGCGGGGCGACCGACAGGCCGACCCGCGTCCCGGGACCCGGTGGACCGCGATTCGCGCCGGGGTGCCGCTCGTTGCTAACCTTGCCCGTCGCCCTCCCCCGATGGGAGTGGCGACACCGATCAACCCTCCTGCCACGGAGATGCCGTGGCCGCCGAGTCCGAAGGAGGTGGGCACGCTCATGCGTACCTACGAACTCATGGTCATCCTCGACCCCAACCTCGAGGAGCGCACCGTCCAGCCGTCGCTCGACACCTACCTCAACGTGGTGCGCAACGACGGTGGCACCGTCGACAACATCGACGTCTGGGGTCGTCGTCGTCTCGCCTACGAGATCGACAAGAACGCCGAGGGCATCTACGCCGTCGTCGCCCTGCAGGCCGAGCCCGCGACCGTCAAGGAGCTCGACCGTCAGCTCTCGCTGAACGAGTCGGTGCTGCGCACCAAGGTCCTGCGCCCCGACGCCCACTGATCCACAGGCTCCGGACACGTCCTAGGACGTGTCGGGAGCGCCACCTACCGTCAGGTGGAGCAGCACCAGCCAGTTCCGCACCGCACCCAGGGAGACCCCATGGCAGGCGAGACAGTCATCACCGTCGTCGGCAACCTCGTCGACGACCCGGAGCTCCGCTTCACCCCCTCGGGGGCGGCGGTCGCGAACTTCCGGATCGCGTCGACCCCGCGCACCTTCGACCGTCAGTCCAACGAGTGGAAGGACGGCGACGCGCTGTTCCTCTCCTGCTCGGTGTGGCGCCAGGCGGCCGAGAACGTCGCGGAGTCGCTGCAGAAGGGGATGCGCGTCGTCATCCAGGGTCGGCTCAAGCAGCGTCAGTACGAGACCCGCGAGGGTGAGAAGCGCACTGTCGTCGAGCTCGAGGTCGAGGAGATCGGCCCCAGCCTGAAGTACGCCACCGCCAAGGTCGCGCGCGTCCAGCGCAGCGCCGGCGGCGGGGGCGGCTACGGCGGGGGTCAGCAGTCGTCCGGCGGCGGTGCCGGCTCCGACGACCCGTGGGCCTCGACCCCGGCCCAGGGCGCCTCGTCGTCCGGCGGGGGCCAGGGTGGCGGCAGCTGGGGCGCGAGCTCCGGCGGCGGCCAGCAGTCCGGCGGGAGCTGGGGCGGTCAGCAGGGTGGCGGTCAGGGTTCGTCCCAGCCGCAGAACGACCCGTGGGCCAGCCAGGGCTCGGACGAGCCCCCCTTCTAGGGACTCGCCCCGCACCACGCACAACCGAATAGTCCATCCCTCACCATTCCGGCCTCAGTAACCACCCTGGGCCGGGCTCACAAAAGGAGCACCACAATGGCCAAGGCAGTGATTCGCAAGCCCAAGAAGAAGGTTTGCCAGTTCTGCAAGGAGAAGGCGACCGGTGTCGACTACAAGGACACCAACCTCCTCCGCAAGTTCATCTCCGACCGCGGCAAGATCCGCGCGCGTCGGGTCACCGGCAACTGCGTCCAGCACCAGCGCGACGTCGCCATCGCGGTCAAGAACGCCCGCGAGGTGGCTCTGCTGCCCTACACGTCCACCGCTCGCTGAGGAAGGAGATCCCCTCATGAAGCTCATTCTGACCCAGGAGGTCACCGGCCTCGGTGCCGCCGGCGACGTGGTCGAGGTCAAGGACGGCTACGGCCGCAACTACCTCATCCCGCGCGGCTTCGGCATCCGTTGGACCCGCGGCGGCGAGAAGACCGTCGACTCCATCAAGAAGGCCCGTTCGGCCCGCGCGGTGCGCGACGCCGACCACGCCGTCCAGGTCAAGGCCTCGCTCGAGTCCTCGACCTACAACGTGCCGGTGCGTGCCGGTGAGGGTGGTCGCCTGTTCGGCGCCGTCACCGCCGCCGACATCGCCACGGCCATCACCGCCGCCGGCGGCGAGGTCGACAAGCGCACGATCGTGGTCAAGAACCCGATCAAGTCGCTCGGCAGCCACACCGTGACCGTCAAGGTCCACGACGAGGTCGAGGCGAAGGTCAACCTCAACGTCGTCTCCGCCTGACGCTCAGCACACCGTCGAAGGCCGTCCCCCTCACCGAGGGGGGCGGCCTTCGGTCGTCGTACGCCGACCCCGCTCGTCGAAGGTGGCCGGACCCGGGCCCCCGAGCCAGGTGCGCCGGTGGAGGCGCAGCAGGAACCAGATCAGGCTCAGGTTGATGCCCAGGGCCACCACCAGGGTCGGGGCCCGCAGCGCCTCCAGGCGACCGCCCAGGACCAGCGCCGGCAGCACCGCCACCAGGGCGAACCCCCAGACGAGCAGCCCGGCCCGGCCGGCGGCGTACCGGTCGCGGGGCTGCTGCTGCGTGGCCAGCATCCCGATCTCGCGCGCGAGGAGCAGGCAGTACGCCGCCTGGGGCAGCGAGGCCGCCCAGCCGCCGGCGTCGCCGATGGCGTGCTGCACCTGGGGGAACCACGTGGGCACGCTGACGACCGCGGCCACGACGGCCGGCCAGCGCAGGACCGCGGTGGTCGGCTGCGCCCGCGTCAGGGCCCAGGTGCCCGACAGCACCACCAGCCAGCCGACGGGGTCGGCGAGCAGGTCGTAGTGCTCCCACGCGGGGTGCCGCCCCGCCGGGGTCCACGACACGAACCCCACGACGACCACCAGGCCCAGCGCGATCAGCTGGAGCGGCGTCGACGTGCGCCGGGCGCGTCGCGGCGACCCGTCGGCGCCCCCGGTCGCGCCCGCTGGCCCGCCCCCGCGAGCGGGGGGCTGCGGGTCGGGCGTGCTCGGCATGGTCGCCAGCGTAGGGCGCTCGGCCGGGACGGGGGCGCGAGGTCGGGCAGGCGGTCCTGGCGGCCGGATCGCGGGTCGGCTTGGGCGGGCTGGCTTGGATGGGCGGGCCGGGGACCGGGCGGCGCGGGCGCGACCCGCGGCAGGCCCCCGGCGGGTGAGCACGCGAGGGGTGGTTCCGGGTGGAGCTGGGGGACGCGCGGGTCCTGGTCTGCGGGGCGTCGGGAGCGATCGGGGGCCAGGTCGTCGACCTGCTGCTGGAGCGCGGGGCGCGGGTGGTGGCCGCGGGTCGCGACCCCGGACGGGTGGGGGCGGTCGCGCAGCGGTGCGGCACCGAGCCGCTGCTCTTCGACGCGGTGGACGCGGAGTCCTGCGCGGCGACGGTCGAGGCGGCCGCGGCCGAGCTCGGTGGCCTGGACGGGATCGTGGTCTGCGTCGGCGTGGCCGGCTTCGGTCCGGCGATGCGGGCCGACGACGCGGTGGTCGAGGAGCTGTTCGCCGTCAACGTCCTCGGCCCGATGGCCCTGGTGAGGGCGGCCGCGCGCCGGTTCGGCGACGCCGGGGCGGACGAGCACGGCGGTCGCGGGTTCGCGGTCGTGGTGTCCGCGATCCTGGCCGACCTGCCCACCGCGGGGATGGCGGAGTACTCCGCGGCCAAGAGCGCGCTGGCCACCTGGCTCTCCGTCGTCCGCCGGGAGGAGCGCCGCCGCCTGCTGGTCGTCGACGTGCGCCCGCCGCACCTGGACACCGGCCTGGACACCCGGGCCCTGGCCGGCGAGCCGCCGAGGCTGCCGGCGCCGTACCCCTCGGACCGGGTGGCCCAGGCCGTCCTCGAGGCCGTCGAGGGGGATGCCCGCGAGGTGGTCTTCGACGCGAAGGCGGGCGAGCTGGTCGTGCGCTGAGGGGCCCGACGGCCCTCAGACGCCCAGACGCATCCAGGCGGTGCCGCGTGCGCGCAGCAGCAGCGTGACGGCCCGGCCTCCCATGAACAGCGCCCCGAAGGCGACCCAGAGCCAGACCAGGCCGTGGTCGAGCCGGGGCACGCGGGTCAGGGCCAGCCCGACCGGGGCGAACAGCAGCAGGGTCACGGCCTGGGCGGCGGCGAGGTAGGCGGCGTCGCCCGCCCCGATCAGGATCCCGTCCAGGACGAACACGATGCCCGCGAGCGGCTGGGCCAGCGCCGCCACGAGCAGCACCGGCACCAGCAGGGACCGGACCTCGGGGTCGGTGGTGAACAGCGGGCCGAGCACGGTGCTCAGGGCGGCCAGGGCCAGGCCCGTGACGACCCCGGTCGCCCAGCCCCATCGCTGCATCCGCGAGGCCAGGGCCCGGGTCCCGGCGGCGTCGCCGGCCCCCAGGTAGCGGCCCGTGACGGCCTGCGCGGCGATCGCGACCGCGTCGAGGGTGAAGGCCAGGAAGGTCCAGATGGTCAGCGCCAGCTGCATCGTGGCGAGGTCGGCGTCACCCAGGCCGGCGGCGGCGTACGTCATCAGGAGCAGGGAGGCGCGCAGCAGCAGGGTGCGGAGAACGAGCGGGACCCCGGCCCGCGCGGATCGGCGTACGCCGGCGAGGTCGGGCCGCAGGCGGGCGCCGGCCCGGCGGGCCCCGCGACCGACCACCAGCACCAGGACCAGCGCCGAGCCGACCTGCGCCACCAGCGTGCCCAGCGCCGACCCCACGAGCCCGAGGCCGTCCCAGCCGGCGACCCCGTGGACCAGCACGAGGTTGGCCACGACGTTGACGGCGTTGGCGCAGACCGCCACCACGAGCGGCGTACGGGTGTCCTGGAGGCCGCGCAGCACCCCGGTGGCGGCCAGCATCAGCAGCAGCGGCGTGACGCCCATGAGCGCCGGACGGAGGTACGCCGTGGCGAGGTCGCCGACGTGCCGTCCGGGTCCCAGGAGACCGACCAGGGCCGGGGTCAGCGGCACGGCCAGCGCCGTGACCACCACGCCGATCACCACCGCCAGCCAGAGTCCGTCGACGCCCTGGGTGAGGGCGTCGCGGGTGCGTCCGGCCCCGACCTGCCGCGCCACCGAGGCGGTGGTGCCGTAGGCCAGGAAGACGCACAGGCTGACCAGGGTGCCGAGGACCGCCGAGGCGATCCCCAGCGCGGCCAGCTCCGGGGTGCCGAGGTGACCCACGATGGCGGAGTCGGCCAGCAGGAACAGGGGCTCGGCGACCAGCGCCAGGAAGGCCGGGACGGCCAGGCGGAGGATCTCCCGGTCGTGCGAGCGCGGACCCGGGGAGTCGGACGCCGGAGGGGTCCGCCGCCGTATCACGCTGGTGAGGCTAGAGCCAACCCCAGCCTGTGCAAAACTCGCCGATCCTGTGGGTATCTCCAGCCCGGGGGGCTTTGTCGACATACCGGCGAGGAGCCGGGAGATGTCTAGACGGTGAACGACCCGGCCGTCGGATTTCTTTTCTCCACAGGCCGCGGTGGAGGAAAAGCCCAGGTCAGGGCCGGTGCGGGGGGTGGAAGAACTTCGTCGTCCACAGGTCCGTCAACAGGTTGCCCCCAGGACGGGCGGCGTGTTCCACACCGTCAACAGGGTTATCCACAGGTGCCTGTGGATGACGGGCTTGGTGACCCGCTCCCCGGGGCTTAGCCTCGGGCGCTCCGGACCTCGGGGACACGTCGTGTCAGTGCTCGGTCGTAGCCTCCACGGCGTCCGGCCAGCGGCGCCGACGGGGGCTGTTCGAAGGAGAGGGGAGGCGTTCGATGAGCATGACCGATCCGACCGGTCCGGCCGGGGGTTCGCTCGGTGCGATGACCACCGGTGACGGCTGGGGCTCCGACTTCGACGCCAGCGACCTCGGCGACTACGGGAGCCCCTTCGGCGGCGACGCGGGCGGTCCCACCGGGGGCCAGGGCGGCAACCAGGAGCACTGGTCGGGCCGGATGCCCCCGCAGGACCCCGACGCCGAGCAGAGCGTGCTGGGCTCGATGCTGATCTCCAAGGACGCCATCGCCGACGTCAACGAGCAGATCAACGGCACCGACTTCTACCGGCCGGCCCACGAGCTGATCTACGACACCATCGTCGACCTCTACGGTCGCGGCGAGCCGGCTGACCCGGTGACGGTCTCGGCCGAGCTGCAGCGTCGCGGCGAGCTGGGCAAGGTGGGCGGCGCGCCGTACCTCCACACGCTCTCGGCCAGCGTCCCGATCGCGGCCAACGCCAGCTTCTACGCCACGATCGTGCGCGAGAAGTCGGTGCTGCGCCGGCTCGTGGACGCCGGCACCAAGATCGCGCAGATGGGCTACGCCCAGGAGGGCGACGTCGACCAGACCGTCGACGCGGCCCAGCAGGAGGTCTACGCGATCGGGGAGAAGCGGGCGCAGGAGGACTACGCCCCGCTCTCGGCGATCATGGAGTCGACGCTGGACGAGATCGAGGCGATCTCCAACAACGACGGCGCCGCCAACGGCGTGCCCACCGGCTTCGCCGACCTCGACGAGCTCCTCAACGGCTTCGGCGGCGGGCAGATGGTCATCGTCGCCGCGCGACCCGCGGTCGGCAAGTCGACGCTGGCCCTGGACTTCTGCCGGGCCGCCTCGATCCACAACAACCTGACTAGCTGCTTCTTCAGCCTCGAGATGTCGAAGTCCGAGATCACCATGCGGCTGCTCTCGGCCGAGGCCAAGATCCCGCTCAACAACATCCGCAAGGGCCCGATGGGCGAGGACGACTGGAACAAGCTGGTCCCCAAGATGGGGCAGGTCTCCGGGGCGCCGATGTTCATCGACGACAGCCCCAACATGACGATGATGGAGATCCGGGCCAAGGCCCGTCGGCTCAAGCAGCGGCACGACCTGAAGCTGATCGTGATCGACTACCTCCAGCTGATGTCCTCGGGCAAGAAGGTCGAGTCCCGCCAGGTCGAGGTCTCGGAGTTCTCCCGGCAGATCAAGCTGCTGGCCAAGGAGCTCGACGTCCCGATCATCGCGCTGTCGCAGCTCAACCGTGGTCCCGAGCAGCGGGCCGACAAGCGCCCGATGATGTCGGACCTGCGCGAGTCCGGATCGATCGAGCAGGACGCCGACATCGTGATGCTGCTGCACCGCGAGGACGTCTACGAGAAGGAGTCGCCCCGCGCCGGCGAGGCCGACATCATCGTGGCCAAGCACCGCAACGGCCCCACCCGCGACGTCGTGGTCAGCTTCCAGGGCCACTACTCGCGCTTCGTGGACATGGCGCACTAGCCCGCGAGCCCGCGGACACCCGGACCGACGAGGGGAGCACCACGTGCAGGTGACCGTGATCGGCACGGGCGGGACCATCGCCAGCCGGCACGTCGACGGCGCGGTCGTCGCGAGCGTGCGGGCCGCCGAGCTGCTGGCCGGCGTGGACGCCGCCGTCCTGGCCGGGGCCGAGGTCCGGGCCGTCGACGTGGGCACCAGCCCGAGCTTCGCCTTGACGCTGGAGGAGCAGGCCGCGATCGCCCTGCGGGCCTGTGACGCGCTGGCCGCGGGGGCGGACGCCGTCGGGGTGACCCACGGCACCGACTCGATGGAGGAGACGACCTTCCTGCTCGACCTCCTGCACGCCGGTGACCAACCGGTCGCGGTCACCGGTGCCCAGCGCCCCCACGACGACCCCGATCCCGACGGGCCGGGCAACCTGGCCGACCTGCTGCGGGTGCTCAACAGCGAGCGGGCGCGTGGGCAGGGGGCGATGCTCGTCTTCGCCGGCGAGGCCTGGCCGGCGTACGGCGTCCGCAAGGTCCACACCAGCGACCTGCACGCCTTCGCGGCCCAGGCCGGGCCGCGGCTCCACGTCGGCCCCGATGGCGTGATGACCGCGACGGCTCCCGGCGCGCGCGGGACCGTCTCGGGAGCGGTCGAGGCCGTGCGCGCGAGGGGGCTCGCACCCGTCGACGTCGTGGCCACGGTCCCCGGCAGCGACGGCTGGGCGCTCTCGGCCGTCCTGGAGCGCGGGACCCGCGGCATCGTCCTGCAGGCGCTGGGCATCGGCAACACCGCCCCGGCCGACACCGAGCAGGTCCGTCGGGCTGTCGACGCGGGCGTCCCGGTCCTGCTCACCACCCGGGTCGCCGGTGGCGGGGTGCGGCCGGTGTACGGCGGGGGCGGCGGCTTCGACCTGGACCGCGCCGGGGTCGTCTTCGCCGGGGAGCTGAGCACCTGGCAGGCCCGCGTGCTGCTGTCGGTCGCCCTGGCCGTGGACCCCGCGCACCCGCTCGAGGTGGTGCGGCCGTGGTTGGCTCGGCACGAGGCGAGCACCTGACCGGTCCTCGTCGGCACCCATCTCGAGGAGGCACCACCATGACCAAGGACATCAAGATCGCCTTCGGCACCGACGTCGACGCGGTCGGCGGTTGGCTCGGGTCCTACGGCGGGGAGAGCTCGCCGGACGACATCTCCCGCGGCGTGTTCGCCGGCGAGGTCGGCGTACCTCGGTTGCTGGAGCTGTTCCGCCGTCACGACATCCGCCAGACCTGGTTCTGGCCCGGTCACTCGATCGAGACCTTCCCCGAGCAGTTCGACGCCTGCGTGCAGGCCGGCCACGAGATCGGCGTGCACGGCTACTCCCACGAGAACCCGATCGCGATGTCGCGCCGCCAGGAGTCGGAGGTCCTCGACCACTGCATCGAGCTCGTCGAGACGCGCTCGGGCCGCCGGCCGACGGGGTACGTCGCGCCGTGGTGGGAGTTCAGCACCGTCACCAACGAGCTGCTCCTCGAGCGCGGCATCACCTACGACCACTCGCTGATGCACCGCGACTTCGAGCCCTACTACGTGCGCGTCGGCGACTCCTGGACGCCGATCGACTACGAGGCGGCCTCGGCGCACGACTGGATGAAGCCGCTGGTGCGGGGGGAGGAGACCGACCTGGTCGAGATCCCCGCGAACTGGTACCTCGACGACCTGCCGCCGATGATGTTCATCAAGTCAGCCCCAACAGCCACGGCTTCGTGAACCCGCGCGACATCGAGGAGATGTGGCGCGACCAGTTCGACTGGGTCCACCGCGAGATGGACTACGCGGCCTTCACGATGACGATCCACCCCGACGTGTCGGGCCGGCCCCAGGTGCTGATGGCCCTGGAGCGGCTGATCGAGCACATCAACGGCCACGACGGCGTGCAGTGGGTGACCTTCGACGAGATCGCCGAGGACTTCGTGCGGCGTACGCCCCGATCCTGATGTGCGGGGCCTGCGGGAGCGGCACCGTCGGGGCGCCGTGGGAGATCGCCTCCCACGGGGCGGGACCGCGCCTGCTGGCGGCCCGGGCCGCGGAGGCCGAGGCGCTGCTGGGGCGACCCTGGCGGGTGGGCGCCTTCGGACCGGCGGGCTACCCGGTCCGCTCGCCCACGGGCGCCGCGACCGTGCACCGCGACCTCGACGACCTGCTGGCCCGGCTGCTCGCGGTCGCGCCGGACGGCGTACGTCGTCGGGCGGTCGAGGCCGCGGACCGCTCCTTCGTCGCGCGGGCGTTCCTGGCCCGGGACGACTGACGGCGTCCGCTCTTCCAGGCGTGGCGCTGGGCCGGGAGGGTCGGGAGCCCCGCGATGCGGCCGGACCTCCTCGGGCGATCGGTCGGGTTGTCGGGTGAACGTTCGGGGGAAGAGCCGACTCATCCCCGGCTAGCCGGGGATCAGTCGGTCCCGAAGGACACCTCGGCGGTGGTCGCCGTGCCCGCGGTGCGGCCGGGGGCGGTGTGGTTGGACCAGTAGAGGTTGGTGTGGGCGATCACGAGGTCCGGGGTGGGAGCGCCCCAGGGGGACTGGTCCTCGGTGGTGTGGGCGTCGGCGACCAGCAGGGCGTCGTACCCCCGGGCCAGGGCGCCGTGCAGGGTCGAGCGGATGCACTCGTCGGTCTGCGCGCCGGCCACGACGAGCGAGCCGACGTGGCGCTCGGCGAGGACCTGCTCGAGGTCGGTGTCCTCGAAGGAGTCGGCGTACTCCTTGTGCACCAGCGGCTCGGAGTCCTCTCGCGCGAGCTCGGGGACGTAGTCCCACCCGGGGCTGCCCTTCTCCAGGTGCGGGGAGCTGTGGGCCACCCAGACGATCTCGGTGCCGGCGGCACGGGCCCGGTCGACCAGGGTGGCGACGTTGGCCACCACCCGGTCGCGGTCGTGGGCCTCGCCGACGACGTCGTTCTGGACGTCGATGACGAGCAGGGCGGTGGCGGGGCGGTCCTCGAGCGTGGTCATGGCGGTCTCCCGGGGTGGTGGGCGTCGTCCCGCCACGCTAGGCCGCACCACCGACAGCCGGAAGGCCCGACGTCGCCGTACGGCCGGGTGGCCGCCGGTCGTGCTCCGTCACCGGCCCACCTTGTCGGGCAAAAGGTGACCTTGTCGGGTGAACGTTCGGCCGAAGAGGTGACTGTTCCCCGGCTAGCCGGGGAACAGTCGGTCCCCCCGGCGATCACGGCCCGGCGAGGGCGGACAGCGCGCCGTGCAGGTAGTAGAGCTGCCGCAGCGCCGGGTCGGGTACGCCGAGGGGGGACCGTTGGCGGAACAGCGCCAGGTCGCCCCGGTCGAGCGGGCCCTCGGCCTCGGGCGCGGCGGCCCCGACCCCCGAGCGGGCCAGTGTGCGGGCCGCCTCGGCCAGGGCGTGGCCGGCCTCGGCGATCACCGCCGGGTCGCTCATCGGCCGCGACTGCACGTGCACGACCAGCGCCCGGGCGTGGGAGACCGACGAGGTGTAGAGGCCCAGGCGGCGCCGGGTGGTCGGGCTGTGGTTGCCCACGACCAGCGGCCGGGTCAGGGGGCGGGCCACGAGCAGCAGTCCGCGGGTGCGGTCGTCGAGGGACCGGGTGAGGGCGTCGAGGTCGACCCGGGTGCCCTCGGCGTACGACCCGACCGCGTCGAGCAGGTCGGCGAGCCCCTCCAGGACGGCGTCGCGGGAGGAGCGGACGGTGTCGCGGGTCGACAGCGGCGAGACCAGGAGCGCGACCACGATGCCGGCCGCCGCGCCGACCGCGGTCTCCTCCACCCGCAGCACGAGGAGCGCGTCGGAGAACGTGCCGAGGACGGTGTAGAGCTGGCCCAGCATGATCGTGACGAAGAAGATCATCCAGGCGTAGGAGATCTTGATCAGGTAGAAGCCGAGGAACACCGACCCCAGGATCGTGGCCAGCACCAGCGGGGTGTTCCCCTGGGTCAGTCGGGCCAGCACGATCGCGGCGGCGAGCCCGCCGACGGTGCCGATGACGCGGTTGGCCGCCTTGAGGAACGTCTCGGCGCGGGTGGCGGTGCCGGTGAAGGTGACGAAGGCCGCGATCACCGCCCAGTAGTAGCGCGAGGGCGAGAGCTGGCTGCCGGCCGCGATGGCCAGCACCCCGGCCAGCGCGACCTGCACGCTCTGCCGGGTGGCCAGGTCGCCGCGCGAGAGCAGGTTCCACCGACCGCCGCGGGCCCGCACGTCGGCGGCCACGGCCGGGGCGCCCGGCAGGTTGCCGAAGACCAGCTGGGCGGTGGGCTCGAACTGCTCCTCGACCGGGTCCAGGACCGGCGGGTCCTCCTCGCGGGCGTCGAGCTCGAGGAAGTCGCGCACGCCGATCACCACGTGCCGCGCGGGCCACCAGGTCGACTCCGCGCTCGCGTCGGCGGCCTCGCGGTCGCGGGCCAGCGCCTCCAGCCGCTCCCCGGCCGCGAGCGCGGGCCGCTGCCGCCGGGCCGCGGCGTGGCGCACCACGCGACGCGCCTCGGCCACCAGCTCGTGGTCCTCGGGGTCCAGCCGCAGGCAGGAGCCGGCCACCCGGTCCACCGCCTGCTGCGTCTCCAGCAGGCGGCGGCGCAGCTGCGGCCCGGTCCACCCGGTCGGGAGGGCGCGCGGGTCCTCCGACCAGGCCTCGGAGAGCAGCGCCGCCTCGGCCAGCCCGGCCTGCTGGGCGCCCACACGGCGTACGGCGCGGCGCCGCCGCCCGGCGGCTTGACGGGACCCCGACGTGACCGGGGACGGCCCGGTCCCGACGGGACCGGCCTCGACCTCGAGCAGGTCCTCGCAGGCGCGCAGCACGCCGCGGCAGCGGGCGAAGTACGCCGTCAGCGTGGAGGCCAGCGCCTTGCGGGGGTTGGTGCGGAACACCGTGACCGAGAGCAGGAGCACCCACACCGTCGCGACCAGCACCGCCACGAGCAGGCCCGGGACCATGTCGGGCGTGGCCTTGAGGAACGAGGCGAAGAAGAAGCCCATCCACCCCATGAAGCCGTAGAAGAACCACGGCCGCCCGAACCGGCGCACGAACACCGCCACGAACATGGTGAGCACGAAGCCGACCACGCGCAGGGTCTGGCTGCCGGCGGTCAGGGCGCCGCCGAGCATCCCGATCCCGACCGCGACCGGGAAGAAGGCCGCGTTGCGGACCTTGCCCCACCCCTCGGGCCCGACCAGGGCGTTGCTGCCCATCATCGCCACCACCGCGCCGAGCAGCATCGTGACCAGGGCGCTGCGGGGGTCCAGGCCCAGCAGTCGGCCGACCACGGCCTCGACGCCCAGCGCCGTGCCCATCGCGACCGCCGCCGAGGCGGCGGTGCGCAGCCGGTTCAGTCCCGGGTCCGAGGCCGCGAGCCGGTCCCGGGCCTCGGCCGCTCGGTCGAGCAGCGGGTGGGAACGGCCGGCTGGGCCGCGGACGCCGGGGGTCGTGCTGGCGGGGGACGGGTGGGGCACGGCCCCATCATGACGACAGTCTGCGACACCGCCGGCACGACGTACGCCGGCCCGGCTCGGCGCGCTCGCCACACAATGACCCGTCTGGGCTATATGCACTTAATGTCGGATTCGCTGACCATACAAGGGTCCCCCTGCCACACCCGAGCGTCGAGGAACCCCCATGACCGTCCGCAGCACCCGCGCACTCCACCGCCTGGTGGCCACCTCGACCCTCGTGGTCGCCGGACTCGGCGTCTCGCTCGCCCCGGCCCACGCCGA
Organism: Nocardioides korecus; assembly: GCF_054778395.1. NCBI lineage: Bacteria > Bacillati > Actinomycetota > Actinomycetes > Propionibacteriales > Nocardioidaceae > Nocardioides > Nocardioides korecus. The sequence goes on from NZ_BAAGZO010000001.1 coordinate 366,230, forward strand.
CACCGCGCCGAGCGATACGCCCCCCACCGGCACCACCACCTCGTCCTGCGAGCAGGAGCACCAGGACGCCGCCGACGCCCAGGACGCGGAGGACGCGGCCCAGAAGGCCTACACCTCCCGGGCCGGGATGTCGGTCCAGGCCCACGCCGCCGCGCTGAAGAAGGCCGAGGCCAAGCAGGCCGCCGACGCCGCCAAGCAGGCGGCGGTCGCCGCGAAGAAGGCGGCCAAGCTCAAGGGGGCCAAGGGCCCGGAGGCCGCCCAGGCCAAGGCGGCCGCCAAGGCCGCCGCCGCCAAGGCGCGCGCCGAGAAGAAGCAGGCCGACCAGATCCGGCGCGCCGACCACAAGACCCTGGTCAAGCTGGTCCAGGCCGACCGCGCCCAGCTCAAGTCCGCCTGGGACCAGGCCAAGCAGCAGGCCGACGACGCCCAGCAGAAGTCCGACGACTGCGACGCGAACGAGGTCGAGGCCCCCGAGGTCGGCGACTCCCCCTCGACCCCCGACTCCCCGGGTGACGACCAGGGGTCGATGAGCGACTGAGTCACCGACCCACCCTCGCCGCGCCGTACCCACACTTTTGTGTAGGAGATGCAGCGCGGAGGGGCTCGAACGACGCATCCGCTACACAAATGTGTCGGCACCGCCGCGCCACCGGCCGGGAGCACCCGCAGGTCGTCACGACCCGGGGTGCGCCCGGCCGCTGGCTATGGTGCTGACATGTCCATCGTCACCAGCTCCGGCTACGCCCACGTCCGCCTGACCGTCACCGACATCGCACGCTCCAAGGCCTTCTACGACCAGGTCTTCGGCTGGCCCGCCGCCATCGACACGACCGCCGAGGTCTCCGACCCCAAGACCGAGGGCGAGGCCGCGAACTTCTACGGCGGCGTCGTCTACCAGACGCCGCAGGGCACCCTGTTCGGGCTCCGTCCGGTCGGCGACCAGACCTTCGACTCCGAGCACACCGGTCTCGACCACGTCAGCTTCACCGTCGACTCGCGCGCGGACCTCGAGCGCGCCGTCGCGGCCTTCGACGAGGCCGGGATCGCCCACGGCGAGGTCATCGACCTCACCGACGCCGGCCTGGCGATCCTGTCCTTCCAGGACCCCGACGACATCAACATCGAGCTCACCGCACCGCTGGGCTGACCCCGGGCACCCCGGCCGGGGCCGTCCTGCAGGACGACCCCGGCTCGCCAGGTGGTCAGCAGGGACCAGGGCCTACCCTGGGGGACATGTCCGGCACCCGTGACCTCCCCGCCCTGGAGGACCAGCTGTGCTTCGCGCTCTACTCCGCCTCGCGCGCGATGACCGCGGCGTACCGCCCCGGGCTCGACCTCGTGGGCCTGACCTACAGCCAGTACGCCGTGATGGTGCTGCTCTGGGAGCACGGCGCCCTCACCGTCCACGAGCTGTGCCGCCGCCTCGAGCTGGACAGCGCGACGCTGTCCCCGATGCTCCAGCGGATGGACGGCCGCGGCCTCGTGGAGCGTCGGCGCACGCCCGAGGACCAGCGCGTCGTCCTGGTGTCGCTGACCGCCGTCGGTGACGAGCTGCGCGACCGCGCCGCCCGGGTGCAGGCCGAGGTGGAGGAGCGCACCGGCCTGGCCGGCGGTGAGCTGGTGCGCCTGCGCGAGGAGCTCGTCGGCCTCGCCGAGCGGCTCCGGGCCGCCACGCGCTGACGGTGGCGCCCGACTCCTGGCGCTGGTCCCTGCTCGCGGCCACCGGCCTGCACGCGGGCTTCCAGGTGACGGTCACGACCCTCGTCTACCCCGCGCTCGCCCGCCTGCCCGGGAGCGCGTGGGCGCGCGAGCACGACCTGCACTCGCGGCGGATCGTCCCGCTGGTCGGTCTCGCGTACGCCGTCGTGCTGCTCACGACCCTCGGCGCCCTTCTCGCCGACCCGACGCCCCTGGTGTTCCTCAGCGCCGCCGGGAGCGCCGTGACGCTGGGGACCACCGCCCTGCGGGCCGCCCCGCTGCACGGTCGGCTCGGCCGCGGCCACGACCCGGCCCTGGTGCGGTCGCTCCTGGCCGCCGACCGGGTCCGCACCGCCGGCGCGGTGGTGGCCGTCCTCGCCGCCGCGGGCGCGGTCGCGCTCGGCTGAGGGCGTCTCGACACGCTCCGTCCGCGAGGGGAGGTCTCGACCGAGCCGCTCAGCCCTCGCGGGCGTCGAGCTTGTCCAGGCGGGCCTGGAGGGCGGCGCGGCGGTGGGCGTTGCCGTGCAGGCCGACGAAGGTGGAGCCGAAGGCGGCGAGCAGCGCGTCGTCGAGACGGCGCACGGCGCCCGGGGGGTAGCGGTAGTCCATCCGCTCCGCGATCCCGGCCTCGTCGACGTTGCGGAGCACCTCGCCGAGCTCGACCAGCGAGGTGACCCCGAGCTCGAGGAGCAGCCCCGAGATCCAGGCGTAGTGGTCGGTGCGCGACCAGCCGGCGTCGGCGTACTGCCCGGCCAGGAACGCCGCGAGCTCGCGGGCGTCGATGCGCGGGTCGTCGTCGGCCGGCGCGGGCGGGGTCTCGCCCGGGACCGCGCGCAGGGTGTCGCGGATGGTGGAGAACTCCTGGTCGGCCAGCTCCAGCAGGCCCGCGGCCAGGGTGAAGCGACGGTCGAAGTCGCGGGCGTGCTCCTCGGGGATCTGGCCCTTGTAGCGGATGTCGTGCTCGAACTCCGCCCACGCGTGCTGCAGGACGGTGCGGATCTGGACCTGGGCGGCGCGCCCCTTGAGGTGGGCGTACGCCGGCTGGGCCTCGCGGACCGCGTCGAGCCCGATCTGCAGGTGCCGGCTGGCGTAGCCGAAGCGACCCTCCTGGGCGGTCTCCTGCCCCATGTCGCGGTCGTCCACCACGACGACCTGGTCGTGCAGCAGGTCGGCCACGGCGGCCACGTCGGAGTGCACGTAGGTGATCACGCGCAGCCCGATGGTGTCGGTGATCTGGGTCAGCGGGTCGGGGTACATCGGCCGGCCGTCGCGGGTGCGCGTCGACTTCTCGGCGAAGGAGGCCACGCTCTTGGTGCGGCCCGAGACGGTCAGGTAGTTGATGCCCGCGTCGTCGAGGATGCCGGTGACCAGCGCGAGGGCCTCCTCGCTGGCCCGGACCAGGTCGGGGTGGCTCAGGGCGTAGGCGCGGACCGGGTCGACCGGCGTCCGCGAGGCCCGCTTGGTCGGGACCAGGTCGGCGGGCAGGGTCGGGGTCACGACGTAGCCGGTCTCGAAGTCGCCGTAGGTGGTGACGTCGTCGGGCCGGTGGTGGACGTAGATCGCGACGTAGGCGCAGACCACGGCGTCGACCTGGTCCTCGACCACGCGCAGCTCGCTCTTGCGGGTCGCGCTCTCCACCTGGTGGCGCAGGGCGGCCCAGGCCGGGCCGGTGAGCACCATCGCGGGTGAGGCGTCGGCGAGGCTCTCCAGCAGCCCCATCAGCACGAGCAGGTCGGTGCGCAGCTGCTCGAGGTCGCGACCGGGCTTGTTCTTGTACTTCAGCGTGCGGCCCAGGCGGAACAGCGCCACGGTCGCCGGGTGCGGGTAGACCTCGAGGGCCCGGCGGGCCCGGCCCGAGCGCGGGTTCATGTCCAGGCCCAGCGCCGAGGCGATCACGGCCCCGCGCGGGGTGCCGGCGAACTCCGGCTTGCCCGTGTTGGCGGGGTGCGCGCCGGCGTCGAAGCGGGCGAAGTCGCGGTTGAGCTCGGCCTCGCCGGGACGGTTGCCGGTGGCGTTCTTGACGATCAGGGGGGCGTCGAGCGCGACGAGGCAGTCGCCCTCGGCGTACGGCGCCAGGGTGGTGAGGATCTCCTCGTCGGTGCGGACCGTCGAGACGTGCACGAGCCGCCCGTCCGCGTCGAGGACGGCGAGGCCGGTGGGGCGCTTGACCCCCCAGGCGAGGTCGACTCCGATGTGGAACACGCCGCCCAGCCTGCCGTACGCCGCCGACGACGGCCCCACGACCCGGCTCTCAGGCCGCGTCGGGCCTGGCGCGGGTCCGGGTGGGACCGGTCAGGAGCGGGTGCCCAGGACGTAGCCGCCGACCAGGTCGCCCAGCAGCGCCCCGGCGTCGAGGTCGCTGGGCAGGCCGCCGGCCAGGTAGAGCCGGGAGTAGTCGACCTGGGCCTCCATCCGGGTGTACTGCGGCTCGCGGGCCGGGTCCATCGTGGTGAGGAAGGTCTGGGCGGCGGCGCCGGTGGCGGCGTAGTGCGAGGGGTAGGAGCACGGGCAGGTCGCTCCCGGGGCGGGCGTGCCCTTGGCGCCGGGCGGGCGCAGCGAGGGCCGCAGCACCGAGGGGGCCGACTGCTGCAGCTTCTTGGCGAGCGCGTCGGCGGTGCCCGTGGCGAGGACCAGGGCGCGCTTGAGCTGGCGGTCGCGGGTGGTGGCCGCGGTCGCGGACAGGGCGTGCTGCTGGGCGTCGTCCGCGGCGATCCAGACGTCGTGCGCGCCGTGCTTGGCCAGCCAGCGGGCGGCCTTGGTGCCCGTGGGCGTGCGCGTCGCGGCGACGGTGGCGACCTGGCTCAGCTGGGCGGTGCGAGCCTTGGTCGACGGCGGGGTCGGGACGGTCGCGACCAGCCAGCTCCGGAACGCGGCGTCGTCGCGGGTGTGACCGTGCGCGGCCCACCACTGCTTGAGCAGCGCCTGGGCCCGGGGCGCCTGGGCGGCGACCTGGTCGGCCACCGGGGTGATGGTGGCCTGGGCGAACAGCGGCGGCGCCGGGTCGTCGGCGAGCCGCTGCTCGACCCCGTTGGGGTGTGCCTCGGCGGTGTCGAGGTGCCGCGCCCCCAGGAAGGCGACGACCAGGGCCGCGACGACGGCCAGGGCGACGGCGCCGCGCTTGAGGGGGTGGGAGGTCTGCACGGAACCCAGGGTGCGACGTACGCCCTGACCAGCGGCTGAACGAGCCGGTCGGGCCGGCGCCCGGTCACGGAGGAGTCCCGAAGGGGTCACCGAGGGGTCAGGGGCGGGTGCCGAGGTAGTAGTCGCCGACCAGGTCGCCGAGCAGGGCGCCGCCGACGAGGTCGCTCGGCACGTGGCCGGCCATGTAGACGCGCGAGTAGTCGATCTCGGCCTCGGTCCAGCGGTACTCGCCCAGGCGCTGGGGCTCCAGGCCGCCCAGGTAGGCGGTCGCGGCCGCCCCGGCGGCGGCGTGCCGCGAGGGGTAGGAGCACGGGCAGACCTGGTCCTTGGTCACGTGGTGGTCCGGGCGCAGCGAGGGCCGCAGGACGTACGGCGCGGACTGCCGGTAGCGGGCGCCGAGCGCGTCGGCGGCCGTCTTGGTCAGCTTGAGCACTGCCTTGATGTCGGCCTTGCGCCGCGCGGCCTCCGTGCTCGTGAGGAGCTCACCCTGGTCCTTGGCGTAGAGCTTCCACAGGTCCTTCTTGCCGTGGGTCTCCAGCCAGGTCGAGGCCTTCGTGCCCGCCGGGGTCCGGGTCGCCGCCAGCTTCGCCGCCGCGTCCAGCTCCCGGGTGCGTGCGGCGGCCGCCGGCGGTCCGGGGAGGGTCTTCTCGACCCACGCCAGGAACGCCTTGTCGTCGCGGCGGTGGCCGTGGCCGGCCCACCACCCCTGGATCAGCGACGCCGCCCGGGCGGACTGGGCGTCCACGAGCCGGCCGGTGGGGGCGACGGTCGCGGTCGGGAACAGGGCGGGGGCCGGGTCGGCCTTGAGGCGTTGCTTGAGCGACGGCGTGGAGGAGGACGACGACGTCAGGCCGACGGCGTCCGTGGCACCGGTCGCGCCGGCGACCCCCGCCAGCACGGCGAGGACGGCCAGGACGGCGACGACGAGGTAGCGCAGGGGGATCGTGCGTGTCATGCGGATCGGCTCCAGAGGTCGGCGGCCCGCGCGGCGGCGGTGCCGGGAGTGGTGCTGGGGGTGGTGGTCGAGAGGGCGGGGGCCGGGCCGCGGTGCAGCACCCGGCCGCGCAGGTGGCGCACGTCGTTGTCGGGGATCGTCGGGTGGAGCACGCTGGTGCAGGCGGCGTACTTGCTGAACGAGGAGGGCCGCACCCCCAGCCCGCCGAGCAGGCGGTCGGCGTCGCTGGGGCGCAGGTCGCCCTTGGTCTCCAGCAGGACGTGGTCGTGGTCGACCCAGACCTGCTCGCGACCGGTCCGGTCCCCGCCGAGCAGCGGCGCGCCGGCCACGCCCCAGTCCAGGGTCAGCCGGGCCGGGTGCTCGTCGGTGCGGGCCAGGGTGGCACGCTCGTAGGTGATCTCCATCGAGGGCCGCAGCCGCTCGGCGTCGACCTCGATCCGGTGCCCCGCGAGGGTGTCGGTGAGGAAGCTGCGGGCTCCCGCCGTGAGGTGGCCGTACTCCTCGACCTCGGCCACGGTGACGGTCTTCACGGTGCGCCCGCGACCGTCCTTGGCCTTGACCTCGGTGCGGCACAGGCCGTCCTCGACGTAGAGGCGGCTGCGGGCCTTCCACCGTCGACGACGCTGCTGCACGTGCGCGCGGACGGTCCCGAGGTCGGCGGTGTCGAAGTAGGTGCTGCGGTAGTGGGTCGTGCGCCGGACGGGGTCGCCGCCGGGCACGGGCGGCAGCGCCAGCACCCCCCAGGCCGCGGGGAGCCGCGCGATGACCTCCTGGGCGACCGCGACCGGCACGACGTACTTGCGGTCCAGCCGGGTCAGGGCCGGTGCCCCCGCCACGACCTCGGCCAGCCCGACGTCGCGCCGGCTGCCGAGGTCCAGGAGGTCAGCGAGCACCGAGCACCTCCTCCTCGGTGATCGAGGCGCCGCTGGGCATCGAGGGGGGTACGGCGAACCGCACCGCGACGCGCGTGGTCTCGCGGACCAGGTCGACCTCCTCGACCACGACGTCCAGCGGCTCGAGGTCGAAGCGACGGCGCACGGAGTCGCCGGCCTCCCCGAGGCTGTCGACCGCGTGGTCCAGCGTGATCCGCATGACGCGGGTGACCGGCTGGCGGCTGCGGGTCTCGTCGACCAGCCACAGGGCGAGCAGCAGGACCACGTCGAGCATCACCACGAGCACGAGGTCGCGCCCGGGGAGGCCGTTGACCAGGGCCAGGACCAGGGCGATGAAGGTGTAGGCGACGTCCTTGAGCGTGAACGCGGTGCTGCGCAGCCGCACCAGGCTGAGCAGCCCGAAGAGGCCGAAGCCCACGCCGGTGGGGAAGTGGCCCGATCCGATCGAGGACACGGCGGCGAAGAGGCCGATGTTGAGGGCGGTGAAGACGAGCGTCATCTCGGGCGCGGCGAGGCGGCGGCGGTAGAGCCACCCCACCAGCAGCAGCATCGAGACGACGTCGACGCCGAGCCGGCCGGCGAAGTCGAGGAGGTCGGAGGTGCTCATGCCCGGAAAGGTAGGAAACCGGAGGTGACGGGAAGGTGAACGGCGACGTCATCCCGACGACAGGTCCACCACCTAGCCTGGTCGGGTGCACGTGGTGGTGGTCGACGACGAGGTCCGGATGGTGGAGCTGGTGACCAGCTTCCTCACCGAGGCCGGCTTCACCACGACCGCCTGCCACGACGGCCACGCCGCCCTCGAGGCGGCCTCGTCCGGGGGCGCCGACGTGATGGTCCTCGACCTGAACCTGCCGGGCGTCCCGGGCCTGGAGGTCTGCCGCACCCTGCGCGCACGCGGCGACGACCTGCCGGTGCTGATGCTGACCGCCCGCGGCGCGGTCGCCGAGCGGGTCGCGGGGTTCGAGGCCGGGGCCGACGACTACCTGGTCAAGCCGTTCGCCCTGGAGGAGCTGGTGGCCCGGGTGCGGGCGATCGGCCGACGTCGCGAGGCCGGGGCGGGCGGTGAGCCGCACCGCCTGGGCGTCGGCGACCTGGTGCTCGACCCCGACGAGCAGCGGGTGTGGGTGCGCGGGGTCGAGACGCCGCTGACCCGGCGCGAGTTCGCGATCCTGGCCGAGCTGCTCCAGGTGCCGGGCCACGTGGTCTCCCGCCAGCGCCTCTTCGACGCGGTCTGGGACGGGGAGACCGACATCCGCAGCAACGCGATCGAGGTCCACATGTCACGGCTGCGGGCCCGGTTGGAGGGCTCGCGCGACGTGGTCATCACGACCCTGCGCGGCACCGGCTACCGCATCGAGACGCGGCCGGTCGGGTGACCCCCTGGAGGCGGGTGGTCGGTGGCCGCCCGATCGTCACCCGGCTGGTGCTCAAGGTGGCCCTCGCGATGGCGGTCGTGCTCCTGCTCACCTCGGGGTTCGTGTTCTGGCGGGTGCAGTTCGCGCTGGACCGCCAGCTCGACCAGGACCTCGCCGCGTGGAGCCGGATCGCGGTCCCGGCCGTGCGGGCGGGGGCGGTGCCGCCGCTGGACACCCCGGGCCAGACCGTGCAGGTCTACGACACCGCCGGCCGCCTGGTCGGGGGCAACCGGAGCCTGCCGCCGCTGCTGACCCCGGCGCAGGTGCGCGAGGCCCGGGCCGCGGGCGGCCTGCGCATGGACCTGGGTCGGCTGCTGCCGGCCCCGGCCCACCGCGGCTTCCGCGTCCAGGCCGACCCGGTGTCCACCCCGGACGGGGCCCGGGTGGTGGCCGCGGCGATCAGCCGCAGCAAGCACGACGAGGCCCTGCGCGAGCTGCTGCTGCAGCTGCTGATCGCCGACCTGGCCACGCTGGCCGGCGCCTCCCTGGTCGGCTACCGGACCGCCCGGGCGGCGCTGGACCCGGTCGAGCGCTACAGCCGCGCCGCGTCGCGCGCGGGCGCCGAGGAGGTCGGGCGGCTGCCCGTGGACACCGACCGCGACGACGAGCTCACCCGGCTCGGCCACACCTTCAACGACCTGCTGGCCCGGATCGAGGCCGGCGCCGACCGGGAGCGCCAGTTCCTGGCCGACGCCTCCCACGAGCTCCGCACACCGCTGGCGCTGATGAGCACCGAGCTCCAGTGGGTGCACCACCGGACGCGCAGCGCCGAGGAGACCGCCACGGTGATGGCCTCGCTGCGGCGCCAGGTCGACCGCCTGGTCGCGCTCTCCGACGCGCTGCTGGAGCTGGAGGAGCTGCGGGCCGGGGCGGGCCTCCACCCCGAGCCGGTGGCCCTGCGCGAGCTGGTCGACGACGTCGTCCACGACCACCTGCCGCCCGGCACGGACGTGGTCCTCGACGTGCCCGACGTGGTCGTCTCGCTGGACCGGCGCTGGTGCTCGGTGGCGCTGGGCAACCTGCTGGTCAACGCCTTGCGGCACGGCGCCGCCCCGGTCACCGTCTCGGCGGCGTACGACGACCCGCGGTTGCGGCTGGTCGTCCGCGACGCGGGCGCCGGCTTCCCCGAGGATTTCCGCGAGCACGCCTTCGACCGCTTCCGCCGGGCCGAGACCAGTCGCACCACGCCCGGGTCGGGCCTGGGGCTCAACCTGGTCCGCAGCGTGGCCCTGGCCCACGGTGGCGACGCCGCGATCCTCCCCGGCCCGGGTGGGGCGGTCGCGCTCGACCTGCTGGCGCCCCCGGCCACACCGTCAGGCCCGTCAGGCCCGTCAGCCGGCGAGGACGGGGGTCGCGCGGCGCACCCCGTCGTGCAGCCACACGCCTGATCCCTGGAGGACGGCCACGCGGTGGTAGTGCCTGCTCAGCGCCGCGCGGAGGGCGGGTGCCCCCCGCCCGAGGTCGGGGTACGTCGAGCCCAGGTCGACGAACCAGGTGGGTGCGTCGGGGCCGTCCACGGTGCGCGTCATCAGGTCGAGGTGGTGGTCGCGGACGGCGGTGGGCAGGAACCACAGCTCGGGGTACGGCGAGTCCAGCCCGCTGGCCCGCGTCACGTCGGCGTTGCCGAAGACGGTGATGATCGTGTCGCCCCGCTCCGCCACCCGGCCCACGGCGCGACCCACGGGGTTGCCGCCCTCGGGCAGGGGGGTCCGGACCAGCAGCGCGAGGGCGACCAGGGCCGAGACCGCCACGGCGAACGCGGTCACCGTGCCCACGGTGCGCCACCGGTGGGCCACCAGGCCGGTGGCCAGGCCGAGCGGCACGACCAGCTGGACCAGGTAGTGCAGCCAGAAGAAGCCGCCGAGCTCGATCGAGACGCCGCCCCACACCAGGGTGCCGGCGGTGGCCACCGCGGCGGCGTACGTCGTCCGGGTGGCGCGCTCCCGGCGCCTCATGACGCCGATCGTGCTGACCAGCACCAGCAGGACGAGGAGGGCGGTGACGAGCAGGACCCCGCTGAACGCGGCGCCGTGGAGGAGGGCGGCCTGCCGGGTGGCGACGTGCTGGCCCGGGTGGGCGAGCAGGAACTTCCGGGAGGCCACGCGGAAGGGGTACATCGCGTCGTACACGCCGACCAGGGACGTCCCGTGCAGGACGGTCCACCCCGCCACCACCCCCAGCGACACCAGCCCGCCGACGGCGGCCAGGGCCAGCACGCGGAGCGCCCGGCGCAGCCCGACGGCCGGGATCGAGGCCAGCGTGATCAGCCCGCCCCACAGGGCCCCATCGACCAGGTTCTGCTTGACCAGGACCGCGGCGGCGGCGCAGGCCCCGGCGAGCAGTGCCGCCCGCGCGTGGCCGTCGGGGTGGCGGAGCGCGCGGACCGTCGCGGCACAGGCCACCGCGAGGAACGGGGCGGCGAGCACCTCGCCGTTGACCGTGAGCGCCGCCGTGTTCGGGGTCACCAGCAGCCCGGCCGTCACCAGCGCGGCGCAGGCCGCGGGCCACCCCGGCGACCAGCCGGCCAGCCGTGCCCGCACACCGGCGCGTGCCGCTGCCTCGCGCGGCGCCCGGGTCAGGTGGTCGACGGTGTCGGCGACGGCCAGGACGGCCACGACGATGGCCGCGATGCCGAGCAGCCGCAGCGGCACCGATCCGCCCAGCCGGTCCGCCAGCCCGAACAGCGTGATCAGCAGCGGGGGCCGGTCGACCCAGTAGTTGCCGTAGAGCGAGCGCCCGGGGGACAGCAGCGCCCAGCGGCCGCCGATGTAGAGGTAGCCCGCCTCGTCGGTGTTGAGCGGGGAGGCGAGGAAGGGCAGCCGGAGCACCACGACCCCGACCACCACGCCGAGGACGGCGAGGCGGCCCCGGTGGCCGCGTCCCGGCGGCGGCTCGACGCCGGGGGTGGCACCCTCGGGGACCCCGGGCCCGCGCGGGGCGGACGGGGTCGCCGTGACGGCTGTCGAGGTCACCATGCCCTCAGGGTGCGGGGCCGACCTGACGTCCACATGACCGTCGGCCGGCCGGGGCTGCCTAGAGCCCGAAGCCGACACCCGTCTTCTCCTCCGAGAGCGTCCACAGCCGCTGGGCCAGGCCCTCGTCCCGGGCGGAGCGGCTGAGCTTGGCGCGGCCGAGGCGACCCCGGCTCTCCATCAGCCGGGTCGGGCCGACGTAGGAGCCGGGCTCGGCGTACGACGAGGCCCACAGCGTCGGGTTGGCCCCGGCGGTGGAGGACTGGAACAGCACGCGGCCCACGACCGGGGCCACCAGGCGCACGCCGGGGAGGGCGCCGAGGCCGTCGGGGGAGGCGACCAGGTTGGTGTGCGAGACGCCGGGGTGGGCGGCGGCGACGGTCAGGGAGCTGCCGGCGGCGGTCGCCCGGCGCTGGAGCTCGAAGGCGAAGAGCAGGTTGGCCAGCTTGGAGTTCCCGTAGGCCTTGTTGGCGTTGTACGTCGCCCGCGGGTTGCCCTCGAGCACCGACTCGTCGCCGCGGTGGTGGGCGATCGAGGACACCGCGACCACGCGCGGGGCGTCGGCCTCGAGCAGGCGGGGCAGCAGCCGGCCGGCCAGGGCGAAGTGACCCAGGTGGTTGGTGCCGAACTGGAGCTCGTGGCCGTCGGCGGTCTCGCGGTAGCGGGGCGGGGTCATCACGCCCGCGTTGCCGACCAGCAGGTCCAGCGGGCCGTCGAAGGCCTCGGCGAACGCCCGGACCGACTCCTGCGAGGCGAGGTCCAGCTCCTCCACGCGGGTCGTCCCGCGCAGGCCCGCGAGCTTCTGCTGGGCCGTGCGGCCGGCGTCGACGTTGCGGCAGGCCAGCACCACCTCGGCGCCGTGCTCGGCCAGCGCCTTGGCGGTGTGGAAGCCGATCCCGGAGTTGGCGCCGGTGACGACCGCGCGGGTGCCGGTGAGGTCCGGCAGGTCGCCGGGGCCGAAGCCGGCCAGGTCGGGGGTGCCGGTGGGCTGGGTGGGGGTCACGGGTGCTCCTGCTGGTGCGGGTCGGTGTGGAGGGCGCCCGAGGGGGCCCGGGTCAGCGAGCGGCTGATCACCATGCGCTGGATCTGGTTGGTGCCCTCGAAGATCTGGGTCACCTTGGCCTCGCGCATGAAGCGCTCGACCGGGAAGTCGCGGGTGTAGCCGTAGCCGCCGAGCACCTGCACGGCGTCGGTGGTCACCCTCATCGCCGCGTCGGTCGCGACCAGCTTGGCGATCGAGGCCTCCCGGGAGAACGGCAGACCGCGGTCCTTGAGGCGGGCCGCGTGGAGGTACGTCGCGCGCGAGCTCTGCACGGCCGCCTCCATGTCGGCCAGCAGGAAGGCCAGCCCCTGGAAGTCGATGATCGCCGTGCCGAACTGCTCGCGCTCCGCGGCGTAGGCGACCGCGTGGTCGACCGCGGCCTGGCCGAGGCCGACGGCCACCGCCGCGATGCCGAGGCGACCGGCGTCCAGGCCCGAGAGGGCGATCTTGAGCCCGTCGCCCTCGGCCCCGAGGAGCCGGTCGGCCGGGACGCGGACGTCCTCGAACCGCATCGTCGCGGTGTCGGAGCCGGTGAGCCCCATCTTGCGCTCGGGCGGGTCGGCGACCAGGCCCTCGCTGTCGCCGGGCACCAGGAAGCAGGAGATCCCGTTGCGCTCGTCGGAGGTCCGCGCCATCACCTTGTAGAAGTCGGCCTGCCCGCCGTGGGTGGTCCAGGCCTTGGCGCCGCTGATCACGTAGTCGTCGCCGTCGCGCCGGGCGCGCGTGCGCATGGCCGAGGGGTCCGAGCCGGCGTGGGCCTCGGAGAGGCAGTAGGCCCCGAGCAGCTCGCCGCCGAGCATGTCGGGCAGCCAGCGCTGCCGCTGCTCCTCGGTGCCAAAGGAGTCCAGGCCGAAGCAGGACAGGGCGTGCACCGAGACGCCGACGCCGACGCTGGCCCAGACGGTCGCGATCTCCTCGACGACCTGGAGGTAGACCTCGTAGGGCTGACCGCCCCCGCCGACCTCCTCGGCGTACGGCAGACCCAGGAGGCCGGCGCGACCCAGCGTCCGGAAGACCTCGCGCGGGAAGGTGGCGGTGGCCTCGGCCTCGACCACGGCGGGCTCGAGCTCGCGGCGGGCGAGGTCGCGGACCAGCTCGATCAGGGACGTGGCCTCCTCGCTGGGGAGGACTCGGGTGGCCGGCATGGGCCCGACGTTAGCGCTCGCTCACCACCGGTCGCGCGGGCGTGGGCAGAATGGTCCCCATGAGTGACTACACGCCCGCCGAGGACCGCTACGAGCACACCGACTACCGCTTCTGCGGACGCAGCGGCCTCCAGCTGCCGCCGCTGTCGCTGGGCCTGTGGCAGAACTTCGGCACCGACCGGCCCGAGGAGACCCAGCGCGCCATCCTGCGGCGGGCCTTCGACCGCGGCGTGACGCACTTCGACCTGGCCAACAACTACGGGCCGCCGTTTGGCCGCGCGGAGGAGAACTTCGGCCGCTACCTGCGCGAGGACTTCGCCGGGCTGCGTGACGAGCTGGTCATCTCCACCAAGGCGGGCTGGGACATGTGGCCGGGCCCCTACGGCCAGGGCGGCGGGTCGCGGAAGTACGTCCTGGCCTCGCTGGACCAGTCGCTGGAGCGGATGGGCCTGGACTACGTCGACATCTTCTACAGCCACCGCTTCGACAAGGACACCCCCGTCGAGGAGACGATGCGGGCCCTGGACACCGCGGTGCGCTCCGGTCGGGCGCTGTACGTCGGCATCTCCTCCTACAACGCCGAGAAGACCCGCGAGGCCGCCACGATCGCCCGCGACCTGGGCACGCCGCTGCTGATCCACCAGCCGTCGTACTCCATGCTCAACCGCTGGATCGAGCACGGCCTGCTCGAGGAGCTGGAGCAGCAGGGGATGGGCTGCATCGTGTTCACCGCGCTGGCCCAGGGCCTGCTCACCGGCAAGTACCTCTCCGGCGTCCCGGCCGACTCCCGCGCCGCCCGCGAGGACTCCACCCTTGCCGGGCTCTCCGACGACGTGCTCGAGCGGGTGCGGGCGCTGAACGCGATCGCCGAGCAGCGCGGCCAGAAGCTCGCCCAGCTCGCGCTGCAGTGGGTGCTGCGCGACCCCCGCGTCACCTCGGCGGTGATCGGCGCATCCTCGGTCGAGCAGCTCGACACCAACCTCGACGCCCTCGACGCCGCCCCGCTGACCGACGAGGAGCTCAAGGCCATCGACGAGCACGCCGTCGACTCCGGCGTGAACCTCTGGGCCGACACCATGGGCGACTGAGGTCCCGACCCGGTGAGGTGCGGCCTCAGCTCTCGGAGGCGAGGACCGCGGCGCCGACGATGCCGGCGGTGTTGCGCAGGGTCGCCGAGACGATCTCGGTGCCGACCTCGATGAGCGGCACGAACTCGTGGGAGTGCTTCGAGACGCCACCGCCGATGACGATCAGGTCGGGGGAGAAGAGCTTCTCCACCGTCGAGAAGTAGGTCGTGAGCCGCTCGGCCCAGTCCTCCCAGCTGAGGTCCTCGCTCTTGCGGGCGGAGTTGGCCGCCTTCTTCTCGGCGTCGTGACCGTCGATCTCGAGGTGGCCGAGCTCGGAGTTGGGGACGAGCACGCCGTTGTAGAGCAGGGCCGAGCCGATGCCGGTGCCGAGCGTGGTGACGATGACCAGGCCGTCGCGGCCGCGCGCCACGCCGTACCTCGCCTCGGCCAGCCCGGCGGCGTCGGCGTCGTTGATGACGTGGACCTCGCGGCCGATCGCGCTGGAGAGCAGGTCGTCGGCGTCGACGCCGATCCACTCCTTGTCGATGTTCGCCGCCGAGCCGACGACGCCCTTGCGGACCACGCCCGGCACCGTGACGCCGACGGGTGACTTGTCGTCGTCGAACTTCCCGACCAGCTTCGCCATCACCTCAGCGACGTTCTTCGGGGTGGACTTCTCGGGGGTGTCGATGCGCTCGCGCTCCGCCGAGAACTCGCCGGTCTTCAGGTCGACGGGCGCGGCCTTGATGCCGCTGCCGCCGAAGTCGATGCCGATCGGGTCTGCCATGCCCGACAACCTAGCGCCGTACGCCGCGGGCGGGCGAGGTGTGCTGTTGGACCAGCATGTGACTTTACATCGGCGAGTCCCTTGTCAACTCTTTTGACAATCGCTACCTTCATGTCGATTCCTTTGACAACTGAGCGTCAGTTGTCGAATCACTTGGAGGCTCAGATGAGCGAGACCGTGTCGGCGCAGTCCGTCGCCGGGTGGACCGATGGCAAGCGCTACCTGTGGCTGATCGGCCTGGTGGTGCCCTCCCTGGCCGCCGTCGCCTTCGTGATGACCCAGCTCACGGGCTGGAGCGTGTGGGTGTGGATCGGCCCGATCGTGATCCTCCTGGTCGTGCCGGCCATCGACCTGGTGGCGGGCCTGGACCGCACCAACCCGCCCGACGACGTCATCGAGGCGCTCGAGCAGGACCGCTACTACCGCTGGATCACCTACGCCTACCTCCCCATCCAGTACGCCGGCTTCCTCGCCGCCTTCACCTGGATCGCCAAGCCCGAGTGGCTCGGGGTCGAGCCGCTGGGCCTGGCCTCCCAGATCGGCGTCGCGGTCTCGATCGGCTGCATCGGCGGCATCGGGATCAACACCGCCCACGAGCTGGGCCACAAGAAGGAGAGCCACGAGCGGTGGCTGTCCAAGATCGCCCTGGCCCAGAGCTTCTACGGCCACTTCTACATCGAGCACAACCGCGGCCACCACGTGCGCGTCGCGACCCCCGAGGACCCCGCGAGCAGCCGGCTGGGTGAGACCTTCTACGGCTTCTGGCCCCGCACGGTCTCGGGCTCGCTGCGCAGCGCCTGGCGCCTGGAGAAGCACCGCTACGCCCGCAAGGACCAGCACCCGTTCCGGATCGGCAACGACGTCCTCAACGCCTGGATCATGTCGGCGGTCCTGTGGGGCGGGCTGATGGCCGTCCTGGGCGTCGAGATCCTCCCGTTCCTGGTGCTCCAGGCCGTCGTGGGCTTCTCGCTGCTCGAGGTCGTGAACTACATGGAGCACTACGGCATGCTGCGCCAGAAGGTCGGGCCGGCCGAGCGGCAGCGCTACGAGCGCGTCGACCCCAGCCACAGCTGGAACTCCAACAACATCGCGACCAACGTGCTGCTCTACCACCTGCAGCGCCACAGCGACCACCACGCCAACCCCACCCGCCGCTACCAGACGCTGCGCGACTTCGAGGAGTCCCCGGTCCTGCCCACGGGGTACGCCGGCATGATCGTGCTCGCGCTGCTCCCGCCCGTGTGGCGCAGGGTGATGGACCGCCGGGTCGTGGACCACTTCGGTGGCGACGTCACCCTCGCCAACATCAGCCCGCGGCACCGGGCGACGTACCTCGCGCGGTACGCCGCCGAGGGCCGGGCCGCCGAGCAGGAGCGCCTGGACCGGGCCGCGGCCGAGGCGGCCGCCGCCGCTGCCGCGCTGCCCGAGGTGCTGGCCGCGCGCTGCCCCGGGTGCGGCTACACCTACGAGGTCGCCCGCGGTGACGAGCACGAGGGCTTCGCCGCCGGGACCGCCTGGACCGACGTCCCGGACTCGTGGTGCTGCCCCGACTGCGGCGTGCGCGAGAAGGTCGACTTCGTGCCGGTCAGCGACGACAAGGTGGCCTCCGCCTGAGCGCGGGTCGTCACCTGCGCGACGTCGGGATGAGGGTCGTGACCGGGGGCCTCACTAGGCTGTCGGTCATGAGCCCTGTCCCGACGACGCGATTCACGGTGCCGGAGCCGGTCACCCACCGTGACCGGCTCCTGATCGCCGCCTCGCAGTTCACCGCGGAGCACGGGTTCTCGGCGCTGACGATGGGCAAGCTCGCCGACCTCGTCGGGGTCAGCCGTCAGACCGTCTACAACGAGATCGGCGGCAAGTCCCAGCTCGCGGAGTCGATGGTGATGCGCGAGCTCGAGCTGTTCCTCGAGGTCGTGAACTCGGCGTTCGACGACTTCCCCGACGACCTGGTCGAGGCCATCGAGGCGGCCGCCTTCCGGGTCCTGGACCAGGCCGCCAACGACCCCCTGCTCCGCGCCATCCTCTCGAGCCGCCAGGGCGCGGACAGCGAGCTGCTCCCGCTGCTCACGACCAACTCCGAGGCCCTGCTCGGTGCGGCGCGCGTGATGATCCGCGAGAACGTCGACAGCTACGCCGTCGGCCTCGACGACGACGTCCTCGAGCTCCTCATCGACATGGTGGTGCGGCTGGTGCTCAGCCACGTGATGCAGCCCGGCGGCGAGCCCGCGGTCACCGCGCAGACGGTGGCCTGGATCGCCCAGCGGGTCCTGCTCGCCTGAGCCGCCCCGCCGCGCCCGCGCGCCGGATACGCTCGCCGTGCGCGGGTCGTCCCTGACCCGCGGGGGGACAGGTCGCGTGGGGTGACCAGGGGAGATGAGGGGACATGCGCGAGCTCTCGCGTCGTGACGTCGTGGGCCTGGGGGCCCTCGGTCTGGTGGCGGCCGCGTGCGGTGACCGCACGACCACGGGCGGTGGATCCGCACGCGGCGGGTCCGGCACGGACGCCAGCCCGGCGGCCCAGGGCGCCACGCCCGGGAGCAGCACCGCACCGGCGGTCGGCGGTGGCCCCGACGTGCGCGTCGCCGCCCCGAGGTCGGTGTCGGGGGCGCTGTTCTCCGACGACGTCCTGGTCTTCGGCCAGTCGACCCTGGACCGCAGCACGGTCGCGGCGATCCGGCGCCTGAAGGGCGTCGAGGGCGTCGAGGTGATCTCGATGGGGTCCTTCTACGTCGACGAGCAGGAGGTCACGTACGCCGCCGTCGACCCCGCCACGTTCTGGCGCTACACCAACCCCGGGACGGCCCAGACCCTCGCGGTCTGGAAGCGCGTCGCCGCGGGGGAGATCGCCGTGGAGCCCGCGATCGGCAAGGCCCTGCAGCGCAAGGACGGCTTCCTGCGGCTGGGCAACGAGCGCGCCGCGCGCACCATCCACGTCGGCGCCTACGCCCAGCTGCTCAACGACTCGGTGGCCCGCCGCATCGACGCCGTGGTCAACCAGAAGTGGGCCGGCCCGCTGGGGATGAAGCGCGACAACGCGCTGCTGATCGCGATGGGCTCGGCCTCCCCGCAGAGCATCCGCAAGCAGCTCCAGTCGCTGGTCGGCGGCAAGGCCAGCGTGCAGATCCTCGGTCCCGACCTCGACATCAAGGCCACCCAGACCGCCTTCCTCACCGGCGGCTCGGTCGCACGAGCGGTGGGCTCCTTCAGCTACTCCGCCAACCCCGACGGCACCGTGCGTCCGGACCCGCGGTGGGTCGCGGCCAACATCCGCACCGACACGATGCCGATCATCGGACGCGTCACCGGTCACCGGGTGATGCTGCCCCAGCTCAAGGCCGCGCTCGGCGAGGTCGTCACCCGCGGGCTGTCGTCGAAGATCTACCACTACGACGGCTGCTACGTGCCGCGCTTCATCGCCCGCGACCCCTCCAAGGGCCTGTCCTTCCACACCTACGGCACCGCCATCGACCTCAACGCCTCGGACAACCAGCGCGGCACCGTGGGCCGGATGGACCGCACCGTGGTCTCCATCTTCGAGAAGTGGGGCTTCGACTGGGGCGGCACCTGGCACTACACCGACCCGATGCACTTCGAGCTGGCCAAGCTGGTCTCCTCCCGCTGACGCGACCCGGTCCGCCCCCGCTAGCCTCGGCCCATGCGCGCCATCCAGGTCACCCGGCTCGAAGGTCCCTCCGCGATCACGGTCGAGGAGGTGCCCGAGCCGACGGCCGACGGGCCGTTCGGCCCGCAGGTGCTGGTCGAGACCCACGCGGTCGGCGTCTCCTTCCCCGACCTGCTCCTGAGCCGGGGGGAGTACCAGCTCAAGCCCGACCTCCCCTTCACCCTCGGCGTCGACTTCGCCGGCACCGTCCGCTCGGCCCCCGAGGGGTCCGGCCTCGCCGAGGGCGACCGGGTCGCCTGCGTCCTCGGGAACGGTGGGGCCGCCGAGGTGGTCGGGCTCGGCGCCGAGAGCGTCTTCCCGCTGCCCGACACGCTCAGCTTCGCCCAGGGTGCGGCGCTGCCGATGAACTACCTCACCGCCCACTTCGCGCTCGCCGTGCGCGGTGACCTCAAGGCGGAGGAGACCGTGCTGGTCCACGGCGCGGCCGGCGGGGTCGGCACCGCCACCCTCCAGGTCGCCAAGGGCATGGGCGCCCGGACGATCGCCGTGGTCTCCACCGAGGAGAAGGGCGAGGTCGCCCGCCGGGCCGGCGCCGACGAGGTCGTCTTGGTCGACGGCTTCCGCGACGCCGTCAAGGAGCTGACCGGGGGCGCGGGCGTCGACGTCGTCATGGACGTCGTCGGCGGCGACCTGATGACCGACTCGCTCCGCTCCCTCGGCGCGCTCGGCCGGCTGCTGGTCGTCGGCTTCACCGGCGGCTCGATCCCCCAGGTCAAGGTCAACCGGCTGCTGCTCAACAACGTCGACGTGCGCGGCGTCGGCTGGGGCGCCTACGCGATGGCCCGCCCGGGCTACATGCGCTGGCAGTGGGACGAACTGGTCCCGATGATGGAGTCCGGCGTGATCGACCCGCCGATCGGGGCGACGTACGCCCCGGAGGACTTCGGCCGGGCGCTCCAGGACATGGACGAGCGCAAGACCCTCGGCAAGTCGATCGTCACCCTGCGCTGAGGGGCGCCTGCGCCCCGGCGTGGGCCTGGGCGTGGTGGGGGCCGGGGCGCGTCGGCCCCACACATGTGTAGCTGCTGCATCGTTCAGCGCTCCCCGGGACGCATCCGCCACACACATGTGTGGCGGGCGACGCATCCCCGGCCGACCGTCCCCCGTTTGCCCGGTGCCTCCGCGGGCACCGGACCGGCATGCCCGCCCCCACCCCCCACGACCGCGGCGACGCGGCCCTGCTGTTCGACATCGACGGCACCCTGGTCGACTCGACGTACCACCACGCCATCGCCTGGCAGCGGGCCTTCGACCGCCAGGAGATCCACCTGCCGCTGTGGCGGCTGCACCGCGCGGTCGGGATGGGCGGCGACAAGCTGGTGGCCCACGTCAGCGACGACGACGTCGAGGAGCGTCTGGGCGACGAGCTGCGCGAGGCCTGGAAGCAGGAGTACGCCGAGCTCGAGGCCGAGGTCGACCCGCTGCCCGGCTCGCGCGACCTGCTGCGCCACCTCGTCGACCAGGGCTGGACCGTCGCCCTGGCCTCGTCGGGCGACCCGACCTTCGCCGCGCACGCCGTGGACTCCCTGGGCGTCGGCGACGACATCGCGCTGCTGACCACCTCCGACGACGTCGAGGCCTCCAAGCCCGCGCCTGACCTGCTCGAGGTGACCCTGGAGAAGCTCGGGTCGGCCCGCGCGGTGATGGTCGGCGACACCCCGTGGGACGTCGAGTCCGCGGCCGCGGCCGGCCTGGCCTGCGTGGCGCTGCGCTCCGGCGGCTTCAGCGAGGCCGAGCTCACCGAGGCCGGGGCCGTCCTCGTCGTCGACGTGCCCGGCGACCTGATCGACCTGGACTGGGAGCAGCACCTCCGCCCGGTCCGCTCCTGACGGCTCGCGCGCCCGGTCCGTCGCCGTACCCACCCACGGGTGTGGCGGTCGTGCTCGGTCCCGGGGCCGTACCTTCTCGGGGAAACGATCACGTGTTGGGCCGAACGATCACCCGAGGAGGTGACTGTTCCCCGGTTCACCGGTGAAACGCACGGCCCTCACCGACCCCGCCGCCGCTGGACGGCCTGGGAGACCAGGGTGAGCAGGACGGCCCCGACGACGGCGGCGACGACCGCGACCCGGGCGTCGGGGAAGACGGTGTCGCCGAGGACACCGATGACGGCGTAGGTGGTCGACCAGAGCAGGGTCGCGAGGACGGCGGCGCTGACGTAGCGGCGCCAGGGGTAGCCGCCGAGGGCCGCGGCGAGCAGCACCGGGATCCGCCCGGCGGGCACCAGCCGCGAGAGCAGCAGCGAGCGGATCTCGTGCTCCTCGATCCCCGTCCGCAGCCGCTGCAGGGCGCCCTTCGGGTCCTCGGCGTTGAGCCAGCCGATGCGTTGGGCGAGCGGCTCGCCGGCGACCCGGAGGACGGCGTACGTCGTGACGTCGCCGACGTAGGCGCCGGCCGCCCCGCACAGCAGCACGAGCACCAGCTCCCAGGGGTGCCGGTCGGTGGCCAGGACCGCGGCGGCGCTGACTGCCGGGCCGGTCGGCACCACCGGGATGATCGACCCGAAGGCGACGAAGCCGAAGACCGCGAGCAGGCCGACCACCCCCAGGGTCTCGTTCACCGGGTCCCTCCCGAGGACCGCGCACGCGCGGGCAGGACGACGCGCTCGCCGTGGCGGGGCAGCAGGACCTCGACGCCGGGGTCCACCCGCGCCACCGCCTCGGCGAACCGCGGCCCCGGCGTGACGAAGAGCCGGTGGTGGTTGGCGCGGTGCACCCGGCGCAGGCCCAGCGGCCAGAACGTCGCGTGGTGGACCGGGAGCGCCCACCGGGTGCCCACGCTGCGCACGGCGTCGGCGGCCTGGTCGGGGTCGAGGTGCTCGTGGCCCAGCGTCGGGCCCCAGCCGCCGATGGGTACCAGGGCGAGGTCGACGGGCTCGACGTCGGCGTGGGCCTGGTCGACCCCGGTGTCGCCGGGGTACCACCACGACCACGTCGGGCCGGCGACGCGGAAGCCGAGGGCCGGGCCGCGGTGGCGGGAGCCCGGCAGCCGGCGACCGTCGTGGTGGGCGGCCGCGACCTGCACCCACAGACCGGCCACGTCGAGGACGTCGCCGGGGGAGGCCTCGAGCACCGAGCGCACGGCGAGGCCCCGGGCGAGGGCGGCCCCGCCGCGGGGCACGACCAGGGTGGTGGCCGGGCCGAGCCCGCGCAGCGACGGCACGTGCAGGTGGTCGCCGTGCAGGTGGGAGACGAGCACGAGGTCGGCGCGGGCGGCCTCGGGTCCCGGGGTGGGGCCGTGGCGCCGCAGGTGGACGATCCGGTCGGCGAGCACGGGGTCGGTGAGCACGCGCACCCCGTCGTGCTCCAGCGTCACCGTCGAGTGCCCCCACCAGGTCAGGGCCAGGGGACTGGGCGGCCTAGCCACGGGAGCCCTCCTGCTCCCGCGCCGTGGTTCGTACGCCGAGCTGCTCCAGGCGGCGCACCAGCGCGTCGTGCACCTCGTGCCCGGTCAGGGTGTGCCCGCCCGGGAGGTCCCACGAGGCCGGGTGCACCAGCAGCGCCTCGGTCTGCCACCCACCCAGGCCGCCGTGGGAGCCGACGAGCTCCTCGAAGGCCACGACCTCACCCAGGGCGCGGTCGAGCGCGCCGAGCAGGACCAGGTCGCCGACGTGGTCGCGCCGGTCCAGGTCGACCAGGTCCGCGGCCGCGTGGGCGCCGTACGCCGCCACCGGGTCGGTGCCCTCGCCGCCGGCGGTGCGGGCGCCGTGGTCCTCGGCGACCAGCTCGCGCCACCCGCCCGACCCCAGCGCGACCAGGCAGCCGTCCTCGCGGCGGACCAGGACCAGGCCGACCTGCGGGTGGTGGGCCAGGCCGTCGGCCAGGCCGGGGTGGCGGGCCTCGACGGCCTCCAGGGACACCCGCCCGGGCAGGTCGGTGAGGTAGAGGTGGGCCAGGCTGCCCGAGGCCGCGACCACCACCTCGTCGGGCCGGTCGGACTCCTCGGCCCGGTCGGCCGCACCGCGCCCGCCGGTCGAGCCGTCCCGCCGGGCCGACCGCTCGGTCCCGGTGGCGCTGGAGAGCAGCACGTTGGCGGGGCCCCAGGTCTCGACCGGCCGGTCGTCGCCGGTGGCCCGTCCGCGAGGCGTACGCCGGCGCACGAGCTGGTCGACCACCTCCGAGAGGGGCCGGCCCGCGAGCTGGGTGAAGGTGGCCCCCTGGGACTGCCCGTGGTCGGAGAGCACGACCAGCTCGTAGTCGGCCCGGACCTCGCCCGCGAGCTCGTCGAAGAACTGCAGCACCCGGTCCAGGCTCTCCAGGGTCCGCACCGACTCGGGCCGGCTGGGACCGGCGTGGTGGGCCACCTCGTCGTAGTCCACGAAGTCGCAGAACACCACCGGGGCGCTGCGGGCCAGGTGCTCGGAGACCACCGAGACGTTGAGGTCGCGCAGGACCACGGTGGTCAGGCCGCGCAGGAGCACGAACACGCCGCCGCGGCGCACGCGTGGCCGCACGTCGCGCCGCCGCTGGCGCCGGCCCTGGTGCCACTCGGTGACCATCTGACCGGCGAACAGGATGATCGACCGGGCGAACCCCGAGCGGGCCACGGCGAACCACGCGGCGCCGCGGTCGCGCGCGGGCACCCGGGCGTCGCTCATGGTCAGCACCCGCGTGGGAGCGTCGCCGGAGAACAGGTTCGACACGCTGACCCCGCCCTCGGCCAGGAGCCCGCGGCCGGTGGTGAGGCGCCGCTCGACCGCGGCCAGGTCGGCCGGGGAGCTGGCCACCACCATCCGACCCTGCTCTTTCTCCCACCAGCGGAAGGACGGGACGGTCGTGGTGTCGCCGTGCAGGAGGACCGCCTGGCCGGCGGGTGTCGTGGCCGGCAGGCCGGTGTGCCAGCGGCGCAGGCGGTGGCTGCCCGAGCGCAGCCAGGACGAGACGGTGGGCATCGCCCCGGCAGTGATGGCCTGGCGCAGCAGGGGCTCGCTGACGCCGTCGAGCTGGACCACGAGCAGGCCGCGGCCGGGGGTGCCGTGCCGGTGGGTGTTGCGCACCGCCTGGCCCAGCACCTGGCCGAAGAACGCCTCGTCGCTGCTGGCGTCGAAGAGCCAGTTCACCGCGGCCGAGGAGACCGCGGCGGCCCAGGAGGCCACCACGACCTGGACGTAGCTGAACGGCTCCACGGTCGGCACCAGCGCCAGGGCGACCCCGAGCACCAGCACCTGGGCGAGCAGCCCGGCCAGGAGCAGCCCCAGCCCACCCGTCAGAACAGCCAGGCGGACCAGGGCCGGGCGCAGCAGCGCACCGACGGCGAGGACTCCCACGGCCAGGGCCGCGACCGACTCGGTGCCGCGGGTGACCTGGGTGCCGGGCAGCAGCCACAGCGCGCACGCCAGCGCCAGGAACGAGACCACGAAGGCCCGCACCACCCCCAGCAGCCAGCGCCACCCGGTGCTCGTGCGGCCCAGCCGCCGTCCGACCAGTCGCCACCGGCGCCGCAGCGGGTGCCCACCGGAGCCGGTCGGGGGTGGGGTCGCGGGCACGCGATCGAGCCTAGACGGGCGGTGTGGAACGGCCCCGGAGCGCCGGACAGCGGGCGACCGGCCGAGTCGTCGCCCGGCTTCGGGGTACGGACCCCCATGACCCACCCCACCCGACTTCCCCGACCCGAGAGGGGCTCTGAGGACAGGCCATGACGCACTTCGGCTACACCTTGATGACCGAGCAGACCGGACCGCGCCAGCTCGTCGACCACGCCGTGCAGGCCGAGGACGCCGGCTTCGACTTCGAGGTGATGAGCGACCACTACTTCCCGTGGCTCTCGGCGCAGGGCCACGCGCCGTACGCCTGGTCGGTGCTGGGCGCCGTCGCCCACGCCACCTCGCGCGTCGGGCTGATGACCTACGTGACCTGCCCGACGATCCGCTACCACCCCGCGGTCGTGGCCCAGAAGGCCGCGACCGTGCAGCTGCTCGCCGAGGGTCGCTTCACCCTCGGGCTGGGCAGCGGCGAGAACCTCAACGAGCACGTCGTCGGGGCCGGCTGGCCCGCGGTCCAGGACCGTCAGGCCATGCTCAAGGAGGCCATCGAGATCATCCGAGAGCTGCACACCGGTGAGCTCACTGACTACCGCGGGGAGTACTTCCAGGTCGACTCCGCCCGGATCTGGGACCTCCCCGAGGGCGGGGTCGAGATCGGCGTCGCGGCCGGTGGCGAGCGCGCCGTGGAGATGCTGGCCCCGCTGGCCGACCACCTGATCGCGACCGAGCCCGACGGCGACCTGGTGACGCGCTGGAACGCCGTCGACGGTGCACCGGAGGTCGGTCGGCGCGCCCGCGCGGTCGGGCAGATCCCGATCTGCTGGGACCCGTCGCGGGAGAAGGCGGTGGAGCGCGCCCACGAGCAGTTCCGCTGGTTCGCCGGCGGCTGGTCGGTCAACGCCGACCTCCCCACCACCGCGGGGTTCGCCGGGGCGACGCAGTTCGTGCGCCCCGAGGACGTCGCCGACAACATCCCCTGCGGCCCCGACCTCGACGCCGTCGTCGAGGCCGTGAGGCCGTTCTGGGAGAACGGGTTCACCGACGTCGCGCTGGTCCAGATCGGCGGCGACACCCAGGAGGCCTTCCTCGCCGAGGTGGCCCAGCCCCTGCTCGAAAAGCTGCGAAAGGCATCGTCATGACCGAGAACCACCTGTCCTCCGAGGACCCCCGCGTCGAGGTCCTCCAGGCCGTCTACGACCGGGTCAGCTCCTACGAGGAGTCCTCGACCCCGGAGACCATCCGCGCCGAGCTCGACAAGGCCCTGGCCGAGGCCGACATCGACGTCGACGAGGAGACCCGCGAGACGCTCGTGCGCCACATCGACGACCGCGGTGGTCGCGAGGAGGTCGCCGGTCTGCTCTGAGGTCGGGGCCGGCCGGCCCCCCGTGCCGGCTCGGCCCCGCACCCGCCGGCCCGCGGTCGCGGTCGCCCTCAGCCGACCGGGGCGATCTCGGCCTTCGCGCCCCCGAAGGCGAAGAACAGCAGGTCGGTCATCTCGAAGCGCCCGGCCTTGGCCGAGGGCAGGTTGGGCTTCCAGCCCGGCTCGCGCACGATGCTGACCCGGCTGGCCCCGATCGCGCGGTGGAAGGTCTCGGCGACGATCCGCGCGCCCACGCCGGTGAGCCTGCCGCCGTTGAGCTCGGCCTCGCGCAGCACGTAGAACCACAGCGGCGTCTTGGCCGCCACCGCGTCGCGCTCGGCCGGGGTCAGGTGGTCGAGCTTGGCGCCGCCGTTGCCGGTGATGATCTGGGCCTTGGTGAGGGCCGTGACCGGGACTCCCGCGGCCTTGAGCTTCGCGACCATCTGCTGCCCGGTGGCCAGGCGCACCAGGCTGCCCCGCACCAGGTTGCGGAAGGCCAGGTTGTGCTGCATCGGCGGGGTCGCGTCGGTGCCCCCGAAGCTCCCGGCGGGCAGGCTGGCGAGCGGGTCGGTGAGCCGGGTGTCGACGCGCATGGCGCGGTTGACGCCGCTGTCGGGGGCTGCGAGCCCGGGGCGTCCGGCGGCCGGGAAGTCGTACATCCGGCGCCAGTCCGCGATCCAGCTGCTGATCAGCTTCTTGTTCCCGCCCAGGTCGCCGCTGGTGCCGGAGAAGAAGAACAGCAGGTCCAGGGAGCCGGCGCCGTCGGAGAAGATCGCGTTCCAGTTGTAGGCGTCGCGGATCATGCTGTGGCCCATCCGGAACGCGGCCACCGAGAACTCCACGGGCATCGTCGGCACGGCGTCGGCCGAGGCGCCGGGCTCGAAGATCTTGCGACCGTGCGTCCAGACGTCGTCGAGCACGGCCGGGTCGCAGACGCGCGGCAGGTAGTCGTGGCGCACGACCCACTGGTAGTGCAACGTCGTGCGCCGCCGGGCGTTGCGGAAGAGCTGGTCGGTGGGCGTCGTCGGGGCGATCTTGTCGACGACCTTGTTGTGGAAGTGGATCATCGCCAGGTGGGTCTGGGCGACGGCCAGGTTCTCGTCGTTGCGCAGGTCGGGGATCAGGGCCCGGCGGGCGGAGGCCTGGTTGCCGGTGCCGACCCGCGGCAGGTCGTGGCCGGCCTTGGCGGGCAGGTCGCCCTCGCGGATCGTGTCGCCGACCTTGAGGTGGACCAGGTCGGGGGCGAAGAACTGGCGTGAGCCGGGCGAGCCCGGGCCGGCGCCGTACAGGCTGTCGAGGTCCAGCGAGGGCGAGCGCCCGCTGAGCATCGTGGCCGGGTCGACCTCGCCCGCGGTCATCAGCGTCGTGCGGTCCAGGGTGAGGTCGTGGTCGACGAACTGCCCCAGGTAGGTGTAGCCCGACGGCACGTTGCCGGCCGTGCCGCCCCCGCCCACCGTCATGCCGCGGGCCAGCTTGCGGGCGATCGGGAGCGCCAGCGCCGGACCCTTGGGGCCGATCCGGGAGAACCGGAACGGGGGCGCCTGGCCGGGGGCGAGCGGCTGGGCGGCCCGAGCCCGCGGCGAGGTCGCGCCGTTGACGGGGTCGGCGGCGTCGCCGGTGTCCGTGGCGCGCCCCCCGACCTGGGTGGTCAGGACCCCCTCGCCCTCGATGAAGAAGGTCTCGGAGCCGTGCTTGACCGGCGGTGGCGGCTCCGGGGCGGCGTCCGCCGGGGCGAGGCCGGCGACCTCACCGGTCTTCTGCGCGGGCACGTGCGTGGCGGTGTCGGTGGTGCTCACAGGGGCCTCCCGGGTCGAGCCTGCCAGGGGTGATCCTCCCGGTCCTACCAGCCCGAGGAGCCCCCTGACCAGATCCGAGACCCCCCGGTGCCGGAACCCGGTCCACTGGTGTGGACCAGCGGGGGGAGGCGGGTGCGCCGCATGTACATCGGGGTTAGAGACGCTCCACGAGGCCCGTGCCGGCCCCGGACCGTCCACAGACCCGCGCTAGTCGGTGGTCGCGAGGGCCGCTGCGATCGCGCTCACGTCGCGGGGGCCGACGCGGCAGCAGCCGCCGACGAGGCGGGCACCGGCGGCGACCCAGGTCGGCACCAGGGTGGGGTCGAAGGCGCCGTCGCCGCTCCAGGCCTTGCGCTCGTCGTCCCACGCCTCGCCGCGGTTGGGGTAGGCGACGCCCGGCAGGCCGGTGACCGACGCCGCGGCCTCCAGCGCGCCGAGCACGTCGCCGGGGGCGGCGCAGTTGACGCCGGCGGCGACGAGGCTGGTCCGGCCGGCGGCGACGGCGTACGCCGCGGGCAGCGGCTGGCCGGCCCGGGTGCGGTCGCCCCCGACGCTGTAGGAGAGCCAGGCCGGCAGGCCCAGGTCGTCCAGCAGCTCGACCAGGACGATCGCCTCGTCGAGGTCGGGGTTCGTCTCGACGGCGAGCACGTCGGGACCGGCGGCGGCGAGCAGCTCCAGGCGCGGCCCGTGGAAGTCGCGGAGCTGGGCCGCGGTGAGGCCGTAGCGACCGGTGTACTCCGAGCCGTCGGCGAGCACGGCGCCGTACGGCCCGACCGACGCGGCGACCCACAGCTCGCGTCCCGAGCGGTCGGCCTCGGCATCACGCACCTCGCCGGCGACCCGCACCCCGGCGGTCAGCAGGGCCTCGGCCTCCGCGCGGCTCAGCCCGGCGTCGACCAGGCTCGGGACGCTGGCCTGGTAGGTGGCGGTGGTGGCGACCTCGGCGCCGCTGCGGAAGTACGCCGCGTGCACGTCGGCGACGCGACCCGGCTCGTCGAGCAGCAGCCGGGCGGTCCACAGCGAGGAGGACAGGTCGGCGCCGGCGTCCTCCAGCGCGTTGGACATCCCGCCGTCCAGCACGACCGGGACCCCGGTGGCGAGGCGGCGGGTGAAGGGGGTGTCGAGCACCCGCCCATCCTCCCGCAGTGTCGACAGGGACCACCCCGGTGCCGCGCGGAGCGGACCGGCTGGCTCAGACCCCGTGGACGGGTCGGCCGTCGACCCAGGTGGAGACGACGCGGGCCTCGGCGATCTCGGCGGCGGGGGCGTCGAAGGGGTCGCGGTCGAGGACGACCAGGTCGGCCACCCGACCGACGGCGACGGTGCCGGCGTCGTCGCGGTGGTTCACCCACGCCGACCCGGAGGTGTACGCCGCGAACGCGCTCGCCAGGCTGATCGCCTGCTCCGGCAGCAGCGGGTTCGCCGGGTCGGTGCCGTGCTCCCAGCGGTTGACCGCGACGTGGATCGCGGCCAGCGGGTCGGGGGAGGAGACCGGCCAGTCGCTGCCCATCACCAGCCGCGTGCCGGCGCGCTCGAGGTCGCCGAACGGGTACTGCCAGCGCGTCCGCTCCTCGCCGATGAACGGGATCGTGAGCTCGTCCATCTGGTCGTCGTGGCAGGCCCACAGCGCCTGGGCGTTGGCCGCGATCCCGAGCTCGGCGAACCGCGGCACGTCGGCGGGGTCGACCAGCTGGAGGTGGGCGACGTGGTGGCGCAGGTCGGGCCCGGCGGGTCGGCGTACGGCGGCGAAGGCGTCGAGGGTCTCGCTCACCCCGCGGTCGCCGATCGCGTGGACGTGGACCTGGAAGCCCTGCGCGTCGAGGGCGCCGACCGCCGCCGCGAGGTCGGCCGCGGTCAGGAAGGAGTGGCCGCGGTTGGCGGTCGCGTGCCCGCAGCGGTCGAGGTACGGCGACCCCAGCGCGGCCGTGAAGTTCTCCGCCACCCCGTCCTGCATGATCTTGACGCTGGTGGCCCGGAACCGCCCGTGGGTGTACGCCGACCGGCGCTCGACCAGCGAGCCGACCTGCTCCAGGCCGCGCTCGCGGTCCCACCACAGCGCGCCGACGACGTGGCCGGTCAGCAGGTCCCGCTCCGCGGCCCGGACGTACGCCGGCCCGGGGTCGTCCATGCCGGCGTACGTCCCGACGATCGCGTCCTGCCACCCCACGATCCCCAGCGAGTGCAGGTGGGCCTGGCCCTGGAGGAGGCCGGCGTCGTACTCCTCCTGGGTGGTGCGCGGCAGCACGCGGGTGACCAGGGCCATCGCGCCCTCGTGCAGCGTGCCGGTCGGCCGCCCGTCGGCGTCGCGCTCGATCCGCCCGTCGGCCGGGTCGGGGGTGTCGCGGTCGATGCCGGCCACCTCGAGGGCGCGGCTGTTGACCCAGGCACCGTGGTGGTCGCGGTTGGGCAAGAACACCGGCCGGTCGGCGACGACCTCGTCGAGGTCCGCGGCGGTCGGGGTGCCGCCGGGGAACGCCGCCATCGCCCAGCCGCCGCCGAGGATCCAGGGCCGGTCGGGGTGCGCGCCGGCGTACGCCGCGACGGTCCGCAGGTAGTCCTCGCGCCCCACGTCGTGCGCCAGGTCGCAGCGCAACCGCTCCAGCCCGCCCTGCACGGTGTGCACGTGGGCGTCGGTGAACCCCGGGCTCAGCAGCCCGCCGCCGCAGTCCACGACCTCGGCGCCGGCCGGGACCTCGCCGCCCACCGCGCTGATCCGGCCGCCCTCGACGACGACCGGCCCGACGTCCCCGCGGTGGGCGCGTCCGTCGAAGAGGTGGGCGTTGACGAAGGCGACGGGGGTGCTCACGGCTCGATCATGCCGGGTCGGGCCGACCTGACCGGCGAGTGCCACACCAGGGTCGTGGTGGGCGGCTCGGGGCGACCCTGGTGTGGCACTGGGCGGGGGTCGGCCGGGGGCGGAGGCGCCGCTCGCGCTCGACGACGGCGTACTTCAGGGAGGGCGGGGTGCTCACCCCAGGACGTCGGGGTCGAGGTCGAGGGTGGTGCGGTCGAGCGAGGCGAGCAGGGCCAGCTGCGGACCGGTCTTGGGCAGCTCGAAGGCGAAGAAGTAGTCGGCCGCGGCGTGCTTGCCGCGGGCGAAGGTGTCGTCGCGGTCGGCGAGGGCGACCAGCTGCTCGAGCCACAGCCAGGCGACCACCACGTGGCCGAACGCCTCGAGGTAGACGCTGGCGTTGGCCAGCGCGACGTCCGGGTCGCCCGGGCCCCACAGCGCGGCGGTGGTGCGCTCGAGGTCCTCGACGGCCCGCTCGAGCGCCTCGGCGTGCGGGGCGCCGCGGGTCAGCTTGCGCCCGGCGGCGACGGTCTCGCGGACGCGGTCGGTGAGCAGCCGCAGGCCGGTGCCGCCCCCGGCGACGACCTTGCGGCCGAGCAGGTCGAGGCCCTGGATGCCGTGGGTGCCCTCGTGGATCGGGTTGAGCCGGTTGTCGCGGTAGAGCTGCTCGACCACGAAGTCGCGGGTGTAGCCGTAGCCGCCGTGCACCTGGATGGCCAGGTCGTTGGCGGCCAGGCACCACTGCGAGGGCCAGGACTTGGCGATCGGGGTCAGCACGGCCAGCAGCCCCTCGGCCAGGTCGCGCGCCTCCTGGGTCTCCCCGGTCGCGACCTCGTCGACCAGCCGGGCGCAGTAGAGGATCAGCGCGAGCGCGCCCTCGGCGTACGCCTTCTGGGCCAGGAGCATCCGCCGCACGTCGGGGTGCTCGACCAGCGCGACGGGCGGGGCGGCCGGGTCCTTGGCCGAGACCGGGCGGCCCTGCGTGCGGACGCGGGCGTAGTCGAGGCTGTGCAGGAAGCCGGTGCAGCCGAGCGCCGTCGCGCCGGCGCCGACGCCGATGCGGGCCTCGTTCATCATCTGGAACATGTACGCCAGCCCGCGGCCCTCCTCGCCGACCAGGTGGCCGACCGCGCCCGGCTGCCCGCCCGGCGTGGTGAGGCCCTCGCCGAAGTTGAGCAGGGTGTTGGTGGTGCCGCGGTAGCCCATCTTGTGGTTCAGCCCGACGAGCGCGACGTCGTTGCGCTCACCGATCGAGCCGTCCTCGCCGACCAGGTGCTTGGGCACGATGAACAGCGAGATCCCCTTGGTGCCCGGCGCCGCCCCGGGGGCCTTGGCCAGCACGAGGTGGACGATGTTCTCGCCGAGCTCGTGGTCGCCGCCGGAGATCCACATCTTGGTGCCGACCAGGCGGTAGGTGCCGTCGTCCTGCCGCGTCGCGCGCGTGGTGATGTCGCCGAGCGAGGACCCGGCCTGGGGCTCCGAGAGCGCCATCGTGCCGTACCAGCGCCCCTCGATGACCGGCCTCGCGAACCGCTCGACCTGCTCGGGGGTGCCGTAGGTGGAGATCAGGTTGGCGTTGCCCTGGGCGAGGAAGGGGTATGCCGTGACCGCGACGCTCGCCGCCGAGAACCAGCTCGACGACGCCTGCTGCACCACGAACGGCAGCTGCATCCCGCCGAGCTCGGTGGGGAAGACGGCGGTGGGCAGCCCCGAGGCGGTGTACGCCGCCAGCGCCTCCGCGACCTCGGGCGGCTGGACGACCAAGCCGTCGTCGCCGACGTAGGGCTCCTGGAGGTCGACCAGCCGGTTGATCGGCGCGAACCGCTCGGTGGCCAGCTGCTCGGACAGGTCGAGCACGGCGTCGAAGGTGTCCCGGTCGTGCTCGGCGTACCGCTCCCGGGTGGTCAGCTCGGTCACCCGCAGCCAGTCGTGGAGCAGGAAGTCGAGGTCGGCGCGGGACATCAGCAGCGAGCGGGCCATGCGGCTCACGCTAGCCGGGTGGAGTGACACGTCGAGGCGCTGGTGCTCAGCGCAGGTACGTCGTCTCGGCCGCCAGCTCGGTGATCCGGGCCCAGTCGCCCGACGCGACGGCGTCGGCCGGGGTGAGCCAGGAGCCGCCGACGCAGCCGACGTTCGACAGCGCCAGGTAGGAGGACGCCGTGGCGGCCGTGATCCCGCCGGTCGGGCAGAACCGGGCCTGGGGCACCGGGGAGCCGATCGCCTTGAGGAACGCGACGCCGCCGGAGACCTCGGCGGGGAACAGCTTCATCTCCGAGTAGCCCATCTCCAGCAGCCGCAGGACCTCGCCGACCGTGGCCGCGCCGGGCAGGTGCGGGAGGCCGGTGTCCTGCATCGCCGAGGCGAGCGTCTCGGTGGTGCCCGGGGAGACCAGGAAGCGGGCGCCGGCGTTCTGGGCGTCGCGGGCGTTGGCGGGGGTGACGACGGTGCCGGCGCCGAGCAGGATCTCGGGCACCTCGGCGGCGATCGCCTCGATGCAGGCGAGCGCGGCGGGCGTGCGCAGGGTCAGCTCGATGACGGGGACGCCGCCCTCGACCAGGGCGCGGGCGACCGGCACGGCGTGGGCGACGTCGTCGAGCACGACCACCGGCACGACGGGGACGACGTCGACGAGCGACGCGGTGGCGGTGGGCGCGACGGGGGCGGAGATCAGGTCGGTCATGGGGTGCTCCTCAGGAGTGGGGCGAGTCGGCCGGCAGCCGGGACTCGTAGGCGGGGAAGATGCTGGCGCCCTCGTCGGCGGGACCGACCCCGGCGCGGAAGGCCGCGAACAGCTCGCGACCGGTGCCGAAGACCATCGAGTCGTCGGCGCGGGCGGCCTCGCGCTGGTCGAGCTCGTAGTCCGCGACGTGCAGGTCGAGCACGCCGGTGTCGGCGTCCAGGCTGATCAGGTCGCCGTCGCGGACCCGCGCCAGCGGGCCCCCGACGGAGGCCTCGGGGGTGAGGTGGATGGCCGAGGGGACCTTGCCCGACGCCCCGGACATCCGGCCGTCGGTGACGATCGCGACGCGCTGGCCGCGGTCCTGCAGGACCCCGAGTGCGGGGGTGAGCTTGTGCAGCTCGGGCATGCCGTTGGCGGCCGGGCCCTGGAACCGCACGACGGCCACGAAGTCGCCGGTCAGGAGGCCGTCCTCGAAGGCCTGGAGGAAGTCCAGCTGGTCCTCGAAGACCCGCGCGGGCGCCTTGACGACGCGGTGCTCGGGGGCGACCGCGGAGGTCTTGATGACGGCGCGGCCCAGGTTGCCGTCGAGCATCCGCAGGCCCCCGTCGGCGCTGAACGGGTCGTCGGCGGGGCGCAGGACGTCGCGGTCGAGCGAGACCTTGGGGCCCTCCTCCCAGGTCAGCGTGCCGTGGTCGAGCCTCGCCTCGGTGGTGTAGCGCCACAGGCCGTGGCCTGCGACCGTCTCGACGTCGTCGTGGAGCAGGCCGTGCTTGAGCAGGGTGTGCACCGTGAAGGCCAGCCCGCCGGCGGCGTGGAAGTGGTTGATGTCGGCCGAGCCGTTGGGGTAGACCCGCGCCAGCAGGGGCACGATCGCGGACAGGTCCGACAGGTCGTCCCAGGTCAGATGGATGCCCGCGGCCCGCGCGATCGCGACCAGGTGCATCGTGTGGTTGGTCGAGCCGCCGGTGGCCAGCAGGGCGACGCAGCCGTTGACGACCGCCTTCTCGTCGACGATCCTGCCGACGGGGGTGAACTCCTCGCCCCAGGCGGTGAGCTCGACGGCGCGGGCGGCGGCGGCGTCGGTGAGGGCCGCGCGCAGCGGGGTGCCGGGGTTGACGAAGCTCGCGCCCGGCAGGTGCAGGCCCATGACCTCCATCAGCATCTGGTTGGAGTTCGCGGTGCCGTAGAAGGTGCAGGTCCCGGCGGAGTGGTACGACGCCGACTCGGCCTCCAGGAGCTCCTCGCGCCCGACCTCGCCGGCGGCGTACGCCTGGCGGATCCGGGCCTTCTCGCCGTTGGGCAGCCCCGAGGTCATCGGGCCCGCGGGGACGAAGATCGCGGGCAGGTGGCCGAAGGACAGGGCGCCCATCAGCATGCCGGGGACGATCTTGTCGCAGACGCCGAGCATCAGGCTGGCGTCGAACATGTCGTGGGAGAGCGCGAGCGCCGTCGACATCGCGATCACGTCGCGGCTGAACAGCGAGAGCTGCATGCCGTCGCGACCCTGGGTGATGCCGTCGCACATGGCGGGCACGCCGCCCGCGAACTGGGCGATGCCGCCCGAGCGCAGCACGGCCTTCTTCATCTGGGCCGGGAAGGACTCGAAGGGCTGGTGGGCCGAGAGCATGTCGTTGTACGCCGACACGATGGCGACGTTGGGCTTGACCTTGCCGCGCAGCGCGGCCTTGTCGACCTCGCCGGAGGCGGCGAAGCCGTGGGCCAGGTTGGCGCAGGCCAGCTTGGTGCGCATCGGGCCGCGGGTGGCGGAGGCCTCGAGGCGGGCGAGGTACGCCGTCCGCTCGCGGCGGCTGCGCTCGGTGATGCGCTGGGTCACCTCGGCCAGGACGGGGTGCAGGGTGCGTGCGGGCATGGGGTTCTCCTCGGGAGAGGGCGTGGGCGTCACTCGTGCCACGAGCGACCGTCGCGCTCGATCAGGGTGGTCGCGGCGAAGGGGCCGCTGGTGCCGGCGGGATAGGGACGCGGCGCGTGCTCGGGGCGGGCCCACCGCTCGTGGACGGGCTCGATCCAGCGCCAGGCGGCCTCGACCTCGTCGCGCCGCATGAACAGGGTGGGGTTGCCGCGGACGACGTCCATCAGGAGCCGCTCGTAGGCGTCGGGGGAGTGGGTCTCGAAGGCCTGGGCGTAGCTGAGGTCGAGCGAGACCGGCCGCAGCCGGATCCCGCCCGGGCCGGGCTCCTTGGCCGTCAGGTGCAGCCGCATGCCCTCGTCGGGCTGGAGCTGGATGGTGAGGCGGTTGGGCTCGCTGACGCCCTCGCTGTCGGGGAACATCGGGTGCGGCACCGACCGGAACTGGATCACGATCTCGGAGCAGCGGCGCTCCATCCGCTTGCCGGTGCGCAGGTAGAACGGCACGCCGGCCCAGCGCCAGTTGGACACCTCGGCGCGGATCGCCACGAAGGTCTCGGTGACCGAGCCGGGACGCTCGGCGTCGTCGGCGTACGCGTAGGCGGGGGAGCCGTCGACCAGGCCGGCGCGGTACTGGCCCGCGACGACGTGCCGGTCGACGTCCTCGCCGGTGATCGGCTTGAGGGCCTGGAGCACCTTCAGCTTCTCGTCGCGCACGGTCTCGCGGCCGACGTACGTCGGGGGCTCCATCGCGACCAGGCACAGCAGCTGGAGCAGGTGGTTCTGCACCATGTCGCGCAGCGCGCCCGAGCCGTCGTAGTAGCCGCCGCGGGTGCCGACGCCGAGGGTCTCCGAGGCGGTGATCTGGACGTGGTCGATCCAGTTCGCGTTCCACAGCGGCTCGAGGAAGGTGTTGGCGAAGCGCGTGACCAACAGGTTCTGGACGCTCTCCTTGCCCAGGTAGTGGTCGATCCGGAAGATCTGGTGCTCGGCGAAGACCGCGCCGACCGCGTCGTTGATCTCCTGCGCGGAGGCCAGGTCGTGGCCCAGCGGCTTCTCCAGCACCAGCCGCGAGGCGGGGGTGACCAGGTCGTGCTCGGCCAGCCGGGCGCTGACGGGTCCGAAGAGCGAGGGGGCGATGGCCAGGTAGAAGACCCGGACCTTGTCGCGGTCGGCCAGCTGGGCGACCAGCGGGGCCCAGCCCTCGCGGTCGTCGATGTCGAGGCTGACGTGGTTCAGGCGGGCGACGAACCGGTCGAGGACGTCGGCGTCGAGCTCCTCGGCACGGACGAAGGTCGGGAGCTCGCCGCGGATCTTGTCGCGGTAGCCGGCCTCGTCGAGACCGGCGCGGGAGGTGGCGACGATGCGGGTGTCGGGGGTGAGCTGGCCGTCGCGGTCGCGCAGGTAGAGCGCGGGCAGCAGCTTGCGCACGGCCAGGTCGCCGGTGCCGCCGAAGACGACGACGTCGGCGGGGGGCACGGCGTTGGCGACCGGGCTGGCAGGGCCGGTGGGTCCGGTGGGGAGGTGGGGGCCGTTCGAGGGGGACATCGGGGTCTCTCGGTGGGGGAAGGGGCCGAGCCACCACGGTAGGTGAGGTTATGCGCGGCGGCAATGCAACATTACGTATTTACGTGGTCGTAAGTAGACCACTGCGGGTCCTCAGGCGGACGCCGACTGGACCACCGAGGACCGAACGGGTGGTTGAATGCCTGCCATGTCCGACCTGCCGGCCCCGGCGTACGCCGCTCCCGGGCCGGCGACCGCGGGCGAGATGTTCTCGCTGATCCGCGACGGGCGGGCCGGGACGCGCAGCGAGCTGGCCCGGGTCACCGGCCTCTCGCGGACGGCGGTGGCGGCGCGCGTGCAGGCGCTGCTCGACTCCGGGCTCGTGGTCGAGGGGGTGTCGGGCGAGACCGACGGCACCGACGGTGCCCGCCCCGCCACGGCCGGTCGCCCCCCGGTGCGGCTGCGGTTCAACCGCCACGCGGGCGTGGTGCTGGCCGGGGCGATCGGACGCAGCCGCACCCAGCTCGCGGTGTGCGACCTCGACGGCGCCGTGCTCGCCGCGCGCGACGTCGAGCGCGAGGTGGTGGCCAGCCCCGCGGTACTGATGCCGCAGGTCGCGGAGGTCTTCGCCGACCTGCTCGCCGACGCGGGCCGCGTGCCCGACCAGGTGCGCGGCGTCGGCCTGAGCATCCCCGGCACCGTCGACGCCCGCACCGGCGCGAGCCTGGACTCCCCGATCATGACCGGCTGGGACGGCGTGCGTCTCGGTCCGTTCCTCGCCGGCCTGACCTCGGCACCGGTCCTGGTGGAGAACGACGCCAACGCGATGGCCCTCTCCGAGCGGCGCGGGCTGCTGGAGACCCACCGCGACCTGCTCTTCGTCAAGGCCTCCACCGGCCTCGGCGTCGGCATCGTCACCGGCGGCCAGGTCGTCCGCGGCGGCATCGGCGCGGCCGGCGAGATCGGCCACACCAAGATCCACGCCGCTCAGGGCCTGGCCTGCCGCTGCGGCGACACCGGCTGCCTGGAGTCCGTCGCCGCCGGCTGGGCGCTGGTCGCGGCCGCGCGGGCGGGCGGCCACGAGGTCGACCACGTCCGCGACCTGGTCGCGCTGGCGGTCCAGGGTCAGCCCGACGCCCGCCACCTGGTCCGCGAGGCCGGCCGGCGGATCGGCGAGGTGGTCGCCTCCGCGGTCAACCTGCTGAACCCGGAGGCGATCGTGGTGGGGGGCGACCTCGCCGCGGCGTACGACCCCTTCGTGGCGGGCCTGCGCGAGTCGCTCTACTCCCTCGCCTCGGCCCTGGCCACCCGCGAGCTCGTGATCGCCCCCGTCACCCACGGCGAGCGCTCCGGCGTCGTCGGATGCGCCGCCCTCGCCATCCGCGAGGTCCTCGATTCCGCCGCGGTGGACCGCGCCCTGGGGGGTTGAGGGGACCGTCTGATCCCCGGCTAGCCGGGGATCAGACGGGTGGTCGGCCGAACGTTCACCCGACCACCCGACGCTTCCCCGGCTAGCCGGGGATCAGTCGGCGCCTATCCTCAGCGCAGCTGCAGACCCTGGGCGACGGGGGCGAGCCAGGGGGCGTGGGCGTCGATCTCGGCGGTGAAGGCGGCGCGGAGGTCGGCGGGGACGGACGCGGCGCGGCGGGTCGCCATCGAGACGTGGACGTAGAGCGCCTCGAAGGTGCAGGCCACGCGGTCGTGCTCGGCGTCCAGGACGAACGCCGCGCCGTGGAGCACCTTGTCGGCCAGCCCGACCAGGCCGCCGTGGACGGTGAAGGCCTGCCCGGGGCGCAGCTCGGCGAGGTAGCGGATCCGGTGCTCGACGACGAAGAACGAGTGCCCGCGGGTGCCGATGTAGTCCTCCGACATCCCCAGGTCGCGCATCCGGTGCCAGGTCGCGTGGCTGGCCAGCCGGAAGTAGTGGCTGATGTTCATGTGGCCGTTCTCGTCGGCCCAGTCCTGCGGCACCGTCCCCGGCGCCCCGTCGTACGCCGGGAGGGTGCGGACGTCCGCCACCGCCGGGACCCCGGTCGTGGTCATGCGAGGTCCGACCCGTCGGCCAGCTCGACGCGGGTCCGGGTCAGCCGCTCGAGCAGGACCTCGAGGGCCTCCTCGAACTCGGCGGCGGCGTGGTCCTCGGCCAGCTCGCGCCGCAGCCGCCACACGGTCCGGCGCTGCGCGGCCTCGTCGTGGTCGGCCTCGCCGTCGTCGAGGACGTCGAGCGGGCCGATGTCGGCGCCCAGGTTGGCGACCTCGAGGAGCAGGTGGCCGAGCAGGAAGCTGGTGAAGGCGCGGTACGCCGCGACGACCGCCTCGTCGCCGAAGCCCTCGTCGCTCAGGGCGACCAGGAACGTCTCGACCCAGTCCAGGCTGCGCAGCGGCGGTCGCAGCCACGGCGCCTCGGGCGGTCGGGAGGCCACGAGCGGGAACGCGCGCGGGTGGGTCAGCGCGACCCGCCGCACCCCGTGGGCCAGCCGCTGGAGGAAGTCCTGCCAGCCGTCGGTCGGCGACTGGCGCACGTCGTCGTCGTCGTAGAGCTGGGCCAGCAGGATCTCGACGACCCCGTCGAGCAGCTCCTCCTTGCCCGGGACGTAGCGGTAGAGCGACATCGCCTCCACCCCGAGCCGCTGCCCCAGCCGGCGCATCGTCAGGCCGGGCAGCCCCAGCTCGTCGATGTGGTCCAGGGCGGCCAGCAGGATGCGGTCGCGGTCGAGGGCGACCCGGTCCGAGGGGAGCGCGCGGCCCTCGACGAGGTCCGCGTCGGCGTCCAGCGGCCGGTCGGGGTCCGGGGCGTCGCTCGACGGCGCGGATCGGGCGGTCACGGTGCCTCCTGCGCCTGCTGGGCCGCCTGGGCCTCCGGCTCGATCGGGACGATCTGGACGAGCGGTCCGCTGCGGGGCGAGCGGACCCAGGTCAGGGTATGCGCCCGGGGTGGCGGTGCGTGCAGGTACGCCGATCCGTCGCGTACGATCGATCTCGGACTTACAACGTAAGGATGCCGGGACGCCCGGTCGAGGAGGACGAGATGACGGACGTCGCCACGCGCACGTCGGTGGACCCCACGGTGATCGCCGGGATCGCCGCGATCGCGGCCACCCAGGTGCCCGGGGTGCGGCTCCACGTCGCCCAGACCCCGCCGGACCGGTCGGAGCCGGCCGGGCGCCCCGCGGTGCGGACCAGGCCGGGTCTCCCGGGGTCCCTGCGGCTCGCGGCCGACCCGGAGCCGCCCGTGCGCAGCTGGTGCGAGGAGCCCGGCACCGTGGGCGTCGCGGTGGTGGTCGAGGTCGCGCTGGACCCGGACCGGACCGTGTCGGTCCCCGCCGCGGCCGAGGCCGTACGCCGGGAGGTGGCCGCCGCGATGACCGCGATGACGCGCCTGCGGGTCACCCGTTGCGACGTGCACGTGGCCGACGTCTTCGTCCCCGAGACCCCGCCGGCCGCCGACGGGGGCGCGCCCGCCGCCACCGAGCTCGCGTCGGTGGGGCTCGTCGACACCTCCCGCCTGGTCGCGCTGGCCTCCCGGTCCGTCGTCGCGATGACGCCGGTGCCCGACGCGGTCGAGGACCGCCTGCCCGGGGCTCCCGAGCCCGCGCAGGTGCCGCGGCCGCGCACCGGTGAGCCCGGCTCCCGCGCGGCCGACACGGCCGCTGCGGAGGTCGTGGCAGCCCCGGTCCCCGCGCCCCCGACCGCGGCGGCGGAGGAGGCCTCACACCACGGGTGACCCGCCCCCGAGGTGCTCGAAGATCAGGTTGGTCTCGGTCGAGGCCACCTCGCGCGACCCGCTCAGGTGGGTCACCACCAGCTCGCGCAGCTCCTCCGCGCTGCGGGCGGCGACGTGGATCTGGAAGTCGTTGGCCCCGGCGAGGAAGAACACGTTGAGCACGCCGGGCAGCGCCGCCAGGCGCGCGCCCACCTCCCCGATGGAGTGCCGGGCGGCGCTGGTGAGCCGCACCGAGACGATCGCCTGGAGCTGCAGCCCCAGGGCCTCGGGCGAGACCGCCGCGTGGAACCCCCGGATCACCCCGGTCTCCTGGAGCCGCCGCACGCGCACCAGGCAGGTCGACGGCGCGATGCCGACCTCCCGGGCCAGGGCGTTGTTGGGGGTCCGGGCGTCGTGGGCGAGCAGGCGCACCAGCGCCCGGTCGGTCTCGTCGAGCTCCACCTCCCGCTGGGAGCGCCGGGCGCGCTGGGCGCGCTGGGGCCGCTCGGGACGCCCGGGGCGGGGCACCGGTCCGGACCCCCCGAGTCCCTCGGGTCGCCGAACGTCGTTCACCGCCGCCGCCCTTGGATCGGTCCAAGGCTGAATCGAGCGTCAGGTTCGCGAGTTCCCACCGCACGATCATCGGTGAAACACCGCTGGAACAGAAGACCTGCGCAGACTTCCGTCAGCCCGACGAACCCCACGCCCACCCCAGGAGAGTCCCGTGCAGATCGGCGTCCCCGCAGAGGTCAAGAACCACGAGTACCGCGTCGCCCTCACCCCGGCCGGCGCCCACGAGCTGACCGCCCACGGTCACGAGGTGAGCGTGCAGCGTGGCGCCGGGGTCGGCTCGAGCATCCCCGACGAGGACTACCT
Source organism: Nocardioides korecus (assembly GCF_054778395.1). Taxonomy (NCBI): domain Bacteria; kingdom Bacillati; phylum Actinomycetota; class Actinomycetes; order Propionibacteriales; family Nocardioidaceae; genus Nocardioides; species Nocardioides korecus. The sequence continues at coordinate 407,093 of NZ_BAAGZO010000001.1, forward strand.
CGCCGCCGGGGCGAAGATCGTCGACACCGCCGACGAGGCCTGGGACCGCGAGCTGGTGCTCAAGGTCAAGGAGCCGGTCGAGCAGGAGTGGCACCGGATGCACGAGGGCCAGACCCTCTTCACCTACCTCCACCTCGCCGCCGACGCGCCGCTGACCCAGGAGCTGCTGGACCGCCGGGTCACCGGCATCGCCTACGAGACGGTGCAGACCGACTCCGGCGCCCTGCCCCTGCTGGCCCCGATGTCGGAGGTCGCCGGTCGTCTGGCGCCCCAGGTGGGCGCGCACACGCTGATGAAGGCCCAGGGCGGTCGCGGTGTGCTGATGGGCGGCGTCCCCGGCGTGCGGCCCGCGCGCGTCGTGGTGGTCGGCGCCGGCGTCTCCGGCATGAACGCGGCGACCGTGGCCGTCGGCATGGGCGCCGACGTCACCCTGCTGGACCGCGACATCGACAAGCTGCGCGCGGCCGACCGGCTCTTCGGCACCCGCCTGCGCACGGTCGCCTCCACCGCGCTGTCGCTGGAGCAGGCCGTGCTCGAGGCCGACCTGGTCATCGGCGCGGTGCTGGTGCCGGGCGCCAAGGCCCCGACGCTGGTCAGCAACGAGCTGGTCTCGCGGATGCTGCCGGGATCGGTCCTGGTCGACATCTCCATCGACCAGGGCGGCTGCTTCGAGGACTCGCGCGCCACGACCCACGCCGACCCGACGTACGCCGTCCACGGCTCGGTCTTCTACTGCGTTGCCAACATGCCCGGTGCCGTGGCGCACACCTCGACGCACGCGCTGACCAACGTGACCCTGCCGTACGCCGTCGCGCTGGCCGACCGCGGCTGGGCCGAGGCGCTGGCGGCCGACCCGGTCCTCGCCCGCGGGCTGAACACCCACGACGGCGCGCTGACCAACGAGCCGGTCGCCCGCGCCCTGGGCCTCGAGGCGACGCCGCTCCACGCGGTCGTGCCCGCCGCCCGCGCGCAGGTCGCCTGAGCCCGCGCCCCCAGCCGCCCAGCCGCCCCCGGGGCATGAGCCGGGGGCGCGGGGGTACTCCTCCGGTGGTCGGGATCCCACCACCCGGAAGGACGGCGATGACGGACACGATGCGCGCGGTGCAGGTCAGCGAGAAGGGGGGCGACCTCGAGCTCGTCGAGCGGCCGGTGCCGCAGCCCGGTCCGGGCGAGGCGCTGGTCAAGGTCAACGCCTGCGGGATCTGCCACAGCGACATGTTCGCCAAGGAGGGCGCCTACCCCGGCGTGACCTTCCCCGTCATCCCCGGCCACGAGGTCGCGGGCACGGTCGCCGGTCTCGGTGACGGCGCCCAGGGCTGGTCGGAGGGCCAGCGCGTGGGCGTGGGGTGGTACGGCGGCGCCTGCGGCTGGTGCGGCCCCTGTCGCGCCGGCGCCCTGATCGCCTGCCAGAACATGGGCATCCCCGGTGTCACCTTCGACGGCGGCTACGCCGACTACGTCGTGGTCCCGGCGACCGCCCTGGCCTCGATCCCCGACGAGCTCGACGACGCGGCCGCGGCCCCGCTGATGTGCGCCGGCGTCACGACGTACAACGCCCTGCGCCACACCGGCGCCCGCCCCGGCGACCTGGTCGCCGTGCTCGGCGTGGGCGGCCTGGGCCACCTCGGCGTGCAGTACGCCCAGAAGATGGGCTTCCGCGTCGCCGCGATCGCCCGCGGCACCGACAAGGCCGACCTGGCCTCCGAGCTCGGCGCCCACCACTACATCGACTCGACCGCCACCGACCCCGGCGAGGAGCTGGCCAAGCTCGGCGGCGCGCGGGTCATCCTGTCGACCATCACCAACGGCGAGGCCGTCGCGGCCACCATCGGCGGCCTGGGCGTCGAGGGCGAGCTCGTCGTCGCGGGTGCGGCCGAGGACCCGATCTCGGTCCCCGCCTTCGCCCTGATCGGCACCGGGGGCGCCGTCCGCGGTCACGCCTCGGGCACCGCCGCCGACTCCGAGGACACCCTGGCCTTCTCGGCGCTGACCGGCGTCGGCGCCCGCATCGAGACGGCGCCGCTGGAGGAGGCCGCCTCGGCGTACCAGAAGATGATGGACGGCCAGGCCCGCTTCCGCATGGTGCTGACGACGTGAGCGGCTTCGTGGTCCACCTCGACGCCCCCGGCCTGGCGCACGCCGCCCGGCTGCTCGGCGGGGCCGTGCTCGGCGCGGTGCGGGTGCCCGCGCACGTCGTGCGCCGCCACTGACCGACCCGGGGAGCTCCGGAACCGATCTCGGCAAAAACGTCCGCAAAGTCCGATTTGATAGATAATTGGTGGGTGAGGACACCGACGCACGAGGTCTGGCGCAGGGGGGGCTTCGCGACCCTGTACGTCGTCGCGGGCGTCCTGGGTCGTCTGACCATCATCGACGGCCACGCGATGAGCCTGGCGTGGCCCGCCGCCGGGGTCGGAGCCGTGTGGCTGGCCACCACCGACCGGCGTCGCGCGCCCGTCGACGTGGCGCTGCTCTCGGCCGTGGTCTTCGGGGTCAACCTGGCCACCGGTGCCTCCGCGCCGCTCTCGCTCCTGTTCGTCGCCACCAACCTGCTCCAGGCGGTCGTCTTCGTCCGGCTGGTGCGGTGGTGGCGCCCCGACCTCGACCGCTTCGGCGGACGCCGCGAGATCGGCTCGCTGACCGACCTCGGGGCCCTGAGCGCCGCCGCCCTCCTCGGCTGCGCCGCCGCGGCTGCCCTCGGCGTCCTCGGGATGGGCCTGCTGTCGGTGGGGGGCGACGTCGACCGCGTCTCGGCGTACCTCGTCTGGGCCGGCCGCAACCTCACCGGCATCGTCGTCGTCGGCACCCTGGGCCTGCTGCTGCTGGGACGTCTGCGCGACGTCACCGACCGGGCCGACCTGGTCGCGCGGCTGCGGGCGATGTTCCTGCCCTCGACCCGGCACGTGGTCGAGGCGTCCGTCGTCAGCCTGACCTCCGCCACCCTCCTGTGGGCCGTCTTCGGCACGAGCGACGCGCTGCCGGTCGGCTTCCTGCTGCTGTTCACCACCGTGCTGGCCGGGGTGCGGATGGGCGCCCTGGGCGTCGTCCTGCACGGGTTCGCCCTCGGGGCCGGCGCGGTCGTGTTCACCCTCGTCGGCCGTGGCCCGTTCGCGGCCATCGCCTCGGTGCCCGACCGGGCGCTGGTGGCGCAGGTCTTCGTGACCATGCTGATCGTCACCGGCCTGGTCCTGGCCCTGAGCCGCGCCGAGCGCGACCAGGCCCTGACCGACCTCTCCGACCTCCAGCGGGCCACCGAGGAGCGCGCGCTGCTGTTCGGCGCCGTGCTGGACCACATGCGCGAGGGCATCGCCGTGGTGGACGGCGACGGCCACTACGTCCTGCGCAACCCGGCGGGCCGTCGCATGATCGCGCAGGGTCGCGGCGACTTCGACGAGACCCCGATCGGCTTCGACGAGTCGGGCCGCTCGATCGGCATGACCCACCTCGACGGCACCGACGTGCGTCCCGAGGAGATGCCCTACCGGCGGGCGCTGGCCGGTGAGGAGGTGGTGGGCGACTACCTGCTCACCCCGACCGACAGCACCGAGCCGATCGTCCTCGAGGTGACGGCCGCCCCGCTCCCGCTGGTGCCGGGCGAGGCGCGGCCGGCGTCGGCAGCGGCGTACGACCGGGCGATCGTGAGCTACCGCGACGTCACCGCCCTGCGCCACGACCGCGACGCCCTGGCCACCTTCGCCGGGGTCGTCGCCCACGACCTCAAGCGTCCCCTGAGCGTGATCAACGGATGGTCGGAGGCCCTCGAGGAGAGCTTCGCCGCCGGCCCCGTCGGCCAGGAGGAGGGCCAGCGCATCCTCGCCCGCGTCACCGGCGCGGCTCGGCAGATGGGCAGCTTCATCGACGACCTGCTCAGCTACACCGTCGTGCGCGACGCCCCGGTCCACGCCGTCGACCTCGACCTGTCGCGGGCCGCGGACGACTCGGCCGCGGTGTTCCGCGAGCGGGAGTCGCGACCCCAGATCTACGTCCAGTCGGGCCTGCACGTCACCGCCGACCCGGTCCTGGTGCGGCAGGTGCTCGACAACCTGATCGGCAACGCCACCAAGTACGTCGCCCCCGGCGTCCGCCCCCGCGTCCAGGTGCGCGGCCGCGAGGACGCCGAGGGGACCGTGGTGACGATCAGCGACAACGGCATCGGCATCCCCGAGGACCAGCGGCAGCGGGTCTTCGAGACCTTCCACCGCGCGCATGGCGGCGAGAGCTACCGCGGCACCGGGCTCGGCCTGGCGATCGTGCGGCGCGCGGTCGACCGCTGCGGCGGCTCGATCACCCTGCGCGACAACCCCGGTGGCGGCACCGTCTTCGAGGTCCGGCTCCCGGCCGGCACCACCCCGGAGTCGCCGGCCAACCGCACGCCCGGCAGCCCGGTGTCCTCGATCCCGTCCCCGGCGTCTGCCCCCACGGGCTCCGCCCGCCCCGCTCCGGTCGCACCCGGCCGGACCGCCGAGGTCGCCGCGGCCGGCTGAGGCTCCCGGTGCGGCGCCCACTCGTGCGGGCGGTGCCGGCCCGCTCGACCCCACGACGCAGCCCGGCGCACGTGCTCCTCGACGTGCCTGGGACGCTCGTGCCGTGAGCGCGACACCGACCGCCCGGGCGGTCATCTGGGACATGGACGGCACCCTGGTCGACTCCGCCTCCGCAGTGCCGGACGCCTTCATCGAGACGGTGCGACGGCTCGGCGGGCCGTCGATGACCCGGGACGAGGTCGTCTCCTACTACGACGCCGGCGCGCCCCACGTGATGCTCGGCCTGATGCTGGGGCGCACCGGGACGGTCGCGGACGGTGAGCTCTACCACCAGGTCCTGGCCGAGCTGGGTCACGCGGTCGTGGTCCACGCCGGCATCGAGGACGTGCTGACCGAGCTGCGCGGGCGCGACGTGCCGATGGCGGTGTTCACCGGCAACAGCATCGAGGCCGCGCGGATCCTGCTCGGCGCGACCGGTCTGGCGGCGTACTTCGACCACGTCGTCGGCGGCAACCAGGTCGAGCACCCCAAGCCCGCCCCCGACGGCGTGCTGCTCGCGGCGCAGCGGCTGGGGGTCGAGACGGCCCACTGCCTCTACGTCGGTGACTCGCCGCTCGACGTCGGGGCGGCGCGGGACGCGGGGGCGCGACCGGTGGCGGCCGGCTGGGGGCACCTGTACGCCGAGGAGCACGCCGTCACCACCGCGCGCACCCCCGCCGAGGTGCTGGGACTCCTCGGCCCGCCGGCCTAGACGCCCGGGGTGAGCTGCTCGAGCAGCGGCGGCCGGCGCAGGTGGTGGCCGGTGACCTCCTCCCACGCGACCGCGAGGTCGAGCAGGTCGTCGTCGCGCCGCGGCGGGGCGATCACCTGGAGCCCCATCGGCAGACCGTCCGCGGAGAACCCGGCCGGCAGCGCCAGCGCCGGGGCGCCGACCATCGTCGCGAGCGAGCAGACCTCCATCCAGCGGTGGTAGGTCGACATCGCCCGTCCCGCGACCTCCCGCGGCCAGTCCAGGCCGGCGTCGAAGGGGAACATCGGTGCCGTCGGCAGCACCAGGAGGTCGACGTCCTCGAAGAGCTCGAGCACGGAGGCGAGCAGGTCGGAGCGACGGCGCGAGGCGGCGTGGACGTCGGCGGCGCTCAGCCCGGGCCGCCCGTCGACGCCGATCAGGCCCTCGACCTCGAAGATCGCCTCGGGCTTCATCCGGGCGCGCACCTGCGGGATGTCGTACGCCGGCAGCAGGGCCGACCCCGCCAGCCAGTGGCGCCACACCGACCACGTCGGCCAGAGGTCCTCGACGCCGCGGAACGTGCCGTGGGCCGGCAGCGAGTCGCGGTCGACGACCTCCATCCCGAGGTCCTCCAGCGCGTGCAGCGCCCGGCCGCACACCTGGAGCACCTCGGGCTCGATCGCGAAGTAGCCGCCCAGGTCGCCCAGCCACCCCACCCGCCGCCCGGTGAGGTCCGGGGCAGGGGCGTCGGGGTCGGCGAGCGGCTCACCCAGCGACAACGGGTCGCGCGGGTCGGGCCCGGCCATGGTGTGCAGCAGCCGTCGCAGGTCCTGCGCCGTGCGGGCGACGGGACCGTCCGTGCCCCCCTGGGAGACGAACACCTCCTCGCCCAGCGCCGGGACCCGCCCCAGCGTGGGCCGCAGGCCGTAGACGCCGTTCCACCCCGTCGGGTTGCGCAGCGAGCCGAAGAAGTCGCTCCCGTCGGCCAGCGGCAGCATCCGCAGGGCCACCGCGACGGCCGCGCCTCCGCTGCTCCCGCCGGCCGTGCGGGTCTGGTCCCAGGCGTTGAGCGTCGTGCCGTGGACGCCGTTGTAGGTGTGCGAGCCGAGCCCGAACTCCGGGGTGTTCGTCTTGCCCACCACGATCGCCCCCGCGGCCCGCATGCGCGCGACCACGATCGCGTCGGTCGTCGCCGGGCGCGCGTCGCGGACGAACCCCCGCGAGGTCGGCAGGCCCGCGGCGTCGTTGAGGTCCTTCACCGCGACGGGCAGCCCGTGCAGCCAGCCCCGGTGGTCCCCGGCGTCGAGCAGCGCGTCGTGCGCCTCGGCCTCGGCCAGGAGCTCCTCGCGCGGCCGCAGCGCGACGATCGCGTTGACCAGCGGGTTCAGCGCCTCGATCCGGTCCAGGTGCGCGGCCATCACCTCGCGGCAGGTGACCTCGCGTCGGCGTACGAGGTCCGACAGGGCGCTGGCCGACAGGTCCGCGAGGGAGGTGTGGGTCATGCCGCTCATGCTGCCAGTGGGCGGCTCAGGCCTGCGGTGCCCCCGGACCCCAGCCGCCCCACCAGGACTCCGGGGTCAGCGACGGTGGCAGCGGCTCGCCGGGGAGGTCGACGGCGACCGGGGTCGGGTCGGGCTCGCCCCACCGGCGGGCGCGGCGCACGAGCCGCAGGGCGGTCGAGGTGGCGACCGGGTCGGTGCCGTCGAGGTGGGTGACGACACCGTCGCCGCCGGGCGGGACGGCTCGCAGCAGCGCGCGCCAGGCGGGTGGGTCCAGCAGCCAGGGCCGGTGCAGCTCGACCAGGACGCGGGCGGGAGAGGCCAGGGCCGCGTCGAGAGCGGGCCCGTCTCCGCGGGTGACCACCCGGGGGTCGCCCGCGAGCACGTCCGCGTGGGCGGACCCGAGCAGGAGGTGGGCGCCGGGGTCGGCGTGGAGGGCCGCGTCGGCGAGCAGCAGCAGGGTGCCCTCGTCGAGGTCGTCCGGCAGGGCGAGGAGACGGTCGACGGGCACCCGCCGCCCGCCCAGCCCGAGCAGGCCCTGCGGCGCCAGACCGGGTACGCCGATCCGCCCGGCCACCGCGACCGACTCCCGCGTCTTGACCCCGCGGGGCGCGGCGCCGGCGTCGGGGCCGTCGTGCCACGCCACGGCCCCGGCCACGTGGGCGACCAGACCGCCCGCGACCCGGCTGCGGTGGGCCAGCTCCCAGTCCTCCCCGCCGTACGCCGAGAAGTCGGTGTCGAACCCGCCCACCTGCTCGTACCACCAGCGCGAACAGGCCATCACCGCGCTGATCACGAACCGGCAGGACAGGTCGTCGGCGTCGAGCAGGTCCCGCGAGCGGGCGTAGGCGTCCCGGAGCCACGCGGGCTCGGGCAGCTCGTGCGCCGGCCCGGCCTCCTCGACCGCCACGTCGGGGTCGGTCCCGGCCAGGTCGGCGTGGCGCCGCCGACCCACGGCGAGCAGGTCGGGGGCCAGCCGGGGCAGCCGGGTGAGCGCCTCGACGAAGTCGGGTTCGGGGGTGGTGTCGGCGTCGAGGAACACCAGCACGTCGCCGCCGGCGTGGCTCGCCCCGAGATGACGCGCTGCGGCGGCCCGGAAGCCGAGGTCCTCCTGGCGCAGCAGCGTCACGCCGGGCGGCACCCGCGGCGCCTCCCGGGACCCGTCGTCGACGACCACCACCTCGTCGGGCGCCGACGTCTGGCGCGCGAGGGCGGCGAGGGTGCGGGCGAGCTGGGCCGGCTGCTCGAAGTGGGTGACGACCACGCTGACCGTCCGGGCGGGGGCGGTCTCGGCGTCGACCAGGTCCCAGCGGTTGTCCGGGAGGGCGCGGCCCCAGGGGGGAGGCACTGGCCCGACTGGCCCGACCGGCGCACCCGGCTCCGGCGCCACCGCCTCAGCCCCGCGAGCGGCCCAGGACCCCCGGGCCGTCGAGGACGTCGAGGTCGTGGTGGTCCCCGGCCGACCCGGCGTCGGGCGGGGTCGTGGACGGCGCCGACGTCCGGGGTCGCAGCGCGCGGCCCCAGAAGTCGCGGTAGGCGGCGGCCGCCTCCGGGAGCCCGTGGCCCAGGGTGACCCCGGGTCGCAGCCAGGTGCTGTCCGGGTCGTCGAGGGCCCGTCCGACGGCGTCGGCGAGCTCGCCGGTGCGCACCAGGGTGAGGGTGTCGGGGCGGAGCCGGTCCATCTCCTCGAAGTACGCGCTGCGTCGCACCACCGGTCGGCGTCCCGCCGCCAGCCAGGAGTTCAGCGACCCCGAGGCCGAGACGTTGCGGTGGCCGACGAAGGGCACGTCGACGGCCCGCAGGCCCGCGGTCAGGTCGTCGTCGGAGAGCCACCCCGTGACCTCGACCCGTACGCCGAGCCGCGCGGCCCGCCTGACCAGCTCCTCGGCGTCCTGCTCGTGACCCGGGGAGGGTGCGCCGAGCACGACGAGGTCCACCTCGTGCCCGCGTCGGCGTTGCGCCAGGGCAGCCCCGAGCGCCGGGAGGTGACCCTTGCCGGGGTAGAACCAGCCGGCGACCCCGATGGTGCAGATCCGGGCCCGGAGCAGGTCCGGGTCGCCCGTCCTGGGCCGGGGCGGGTCCGCGGGCCGCTGGGCGCGCGGTCGCACCGTGGTCGGACCGAACCCCATCAGCCGGCTCGCCACCGTGCCGAGCACCCCGACCGGGCCCTGGTCCAGCAGCCCGGCCAGCGCCCCGGCGGGGCCGGTCGGTCCGGCCGGTTCGGGGGTGGTGGGCACCGAGGCCGGGATGACCAGCGGCAGCGGGATCACCTCGACCAGCTGCGGGCGGACCTCGGTCGACCGCGCCGACCCGGTCGTGCCCGCGGGCCCGGACTCCTCGCTCGTGAAGTCCTCGATCCGGGGGTCGACGTCGGTGGGGCCGAGGTCGTCGGTCGGGGGTGTCGGGTCCCACGTCCCCAGCTCCAGCGCCGCCTCGAGCAGGCCGCGCTCGTGCTGGGAGGAGACGACGACGCCGAGGGCGGCGCGGGCCATGACGGCGTACGCGTGGCTGCGGCGCTCGAAGCTCGCCCCGTCGTGGGCCTGGGGCAGGTCGTGCAGCGTCAGCGTGGTGGGGCGGGCGAGGCAGGCGACGGCGACGTTGAAGGCCGCGTCCTCGGGGGAGCTGCCCCAGATCCGGTCGGTGACGTGCAGGTGGGCGGGACTCACGTCGAGGGCGAGGTCGACCAGCGAGCCCACCACCCGGGCCCCCGTCGCCTCGGCCAGCTGCCGGGCGCACAGGTCCACACCGTGGCCGCGTGGTCCCGGGACCACGTGCACCGGGGCGGGCTGCTCGGGTCGCACGGCATCGGCCGGGTCGGGGGTGGTCACGGGGCAGCCTCGGGTGGGTCGGGGAAAAGCGGTCTGCCTGGTCAGTACCCGTCTCCTGCCAGGCCACGCGGGGGGCCGACCGGGTCGCTCGTCACGTCGGGGGGGTCGGCGTACGCCGTTAGGGGCGGCCGTGAGCACGCGGTTCGCCTACTGGCCGGTCGCTCACTAGCCTTCTCCCGGGTGCCGACGGCGTCGCCCAAGCTGCCGAGGCTCGACCGGGGATCCCGGGGGAGCGCCGCACGAGCCACCGAGGACCCTCATGTCCGAGCACCTGCCCCACGCTGCCGAGGCGCCCCTGCGCCGCGACATCCGCCTGGTCACCTCCATGCTGGGCGAGACCCTCATCCGTTCCCACGGCCAGGACCTGCTGGACCTGGTCGAGAACGTCCGCCAGGCCGCCAAGGACGACTCCCTGACCCTGCCCGAGATGGACCTGGCGACGGCGACGACGCTGGCGCGCGCGTTCACGGCGTACTTCCACCTGGCCAACGTCACCGAGCAGGAGCACCGCGGCCGCGCGCTGGCCGAGGCCCGGGCGTCCGAGGGCGGGCCTCTGTGCGGCGCGCTGGCGCGCGTCCAGGAGGCCGGCACCGACGCGGCCGACGTGGCCGACGCGGTCGCCTCGGTCGCGGTCCGCACGGTGTTCACCGCCCACCCGACCGAGGTCGCACGGCGTACGACGCTGGACAAGCTGCGCGCCGTCGCCGCCCTCCTCGAGGAGCCCGACTCGACCCGGCGCACCCGTCGTCTCGAGGCGGCCGTCGAGCTGCTGTGGTCCACCGACGAGCTGCGCGTCGAGCGGCCCGAGGTCGTGGACGAGGCCCGCAACGGCATCTACTACCTCGAGGGGCTCGCCTCGGCGGCCGTCGTCGACGTGCTGGAGGAGCTCGAGGAGCAGCTGGAGCCGTGGGGCGTCGAGCTGCCGCTGGAGGCCACGCCGCTGCGGTTCGGGACCTGGATGGGTGGCGACCGCGACGGCAACCCCAACGTGACGCCGGCGGTCACCCGCGAGGTGCTCGCGCTCCAGGCCCGCCACGGCATCGGCGTGATCCGCGCCCAGGTCGGCGCGCTGCGCCGCACGCTCTCGGTCTCCGAGCGGCTCTCGACGGTGAGCGCCGACCTGCGCTCGCGCACCGAGGAGATGCTCGACGCGCTGCCCGAGGTCGAGCCCCGCTACCGCCGGCTCAACGTCGAGGAGCCCTACCGGCTGTTCCTCACCTGCGTCGACCTGCGCCTGCAGCTCACCGCCGCCCGGGTCGACGCGGCCGGGCCGCACCGGCCGCTGCGCGACTACCGCGACGACACCGAGCTGATGGAGGACCTGCTCCTGCTGCACGCCTCGGTGCGCGAGCACCAGGGCGAGCTGATCGCGGGCGGCGACCTGGAGCGGCTGGTCCGCACGGTCGCGGCCTCCGGGTTGACCCTGGCCACCCTCGACGTGCGCGAGCACGCCGAGAAGCACCACCACGCCGTCGGGCAGCTCGTCGACCGCCTCGGCCTCGTGGACGGGGTCGACGGGGCGTACGCCGACCTCGACCAGCCCGCCCGGATGGCCCTGCTCGGCCGCGAGCTCGGCGTCAACCGACCCCTGTCGGCCCAGCCGCCGCCGCTCGACGAGGAGGGCCTGGTCACCGCCGGTGTCTTCGGCGTCATCCGCGAGGCGCTCGACGCCCTCGGCCCGCGCTCGATCGAGAGCTACATCATCTCGATGACCCGCGACGCCGACGACGTCCTGGCCGCGGTGCTGCTGGCCCGCGAGGCCGGCCTGGTCGACCTGGCCGCCGGGGTCGCGCGGATCGGGTTCGTGCCGCTGCTGGAGACCGTCGAGGAGCTGGAGCGCGCCGAGCCGATCCTGGACGGGCTGTTCGGGGACGCCGGCTACCGCGAGCTGCTGCGCGTGCGCGGTGACGTGCAGGAGGTGATGCTGGGCTACTCCGACTCCAACAAGTCCGGCGGCATCGCGACCTCCCAGTGGCAGATCCAGCGGGCGCAGCGGGTCGCCCGCGACGTGGCCAAGCGGCACGGCGTGCGGCTGCGGTTCTTCCACGGCCGCGGCGGCTCGGTCGGGCGCGGCGGCGGGCCGACGTACGACGCGATCATGGCGCTGCCGTTCGGCACGGTCGACGGCGAGGTCAAGCTGACCGAGCAGGGCGAGGTGATCAGCGACAAGTACGCCCTGCCGGTGCTCGCGCGCGAGAACCTCGAGCTGCTGGTGGCGGCCACGCTGGAGGCCTCGCTGCTGCACCGCACCGATCGGCGTACGCCGGAGCACGCGGAGCGCTGGGACGGCCTGATGGACCAGATCTCCAGCCGGGCCCACGCCCGCTACCGCGAGCTGGTCGACACCCCCGAGCTGCCGGAGTACTTCCTGGCCTGCACCCCCGTCGACCTCCTCGGCGCGCTCCACATCGGGTCCCGCCCGGCCAAGCGGCCCTCGCAGGGCGGCGGCCTGGAGAGCCTGCGCGCGATCCCGTGGGTGTTCGGCTGGACCCAGTCGCGCCAGATCGCGCCGGGCTGGTTCGGCGTCGGCACGGGCCTGGCGGCGGTCGCCGAGCACGGCGCCGACCTGCAGGAGATGTACGCCGAGTGGCCGTTCTTCCGCACCTTCCTCGACAACGTCGCGATGACGCTGTTCAAGGCCGACCTCGACATCGCCGAGCGCTACGTCACCGCGCTGGCCCCGGAGAGCACGCACGGGATCCTGGACCTGGTGCGCGAGGAGTACGACCTGACCGTCGCGCAGGTGCTGGCCGTCACCGGCGATGCGCAGCTGCTCGACCGCGAGCCGGTGCTGCGCCAGACCCTGGAGGTCCGCGAGAACTACCTCGAGCCGCTGCACCTGCTCCAGGTGCAGCTGCTGGCACGGCTGCGGGCCGGTGAGGACGGGCCCGACCTCGAGCGGGCGCTGCTGCTGACCATCAACGGCATCGCGGCCGGGATGCGCAACACCGGGTGAGCGGGGAGCCTGAGGTCGACGACGCCGGGCGGGCTGCGGTCGCCACCGACCCGGCGCGACGTCGCGTCGCGTTCCCGTGGCTGTTCGTCGCGGTGCTGGTCGCGGTGTCGGTCAACCTGCGCTCGCCGTTCGTCTCGGTCGCGCCGATCTCGACCGAGCTGCGCACCGACCTCGGCGTCGGCGGCGCCGCGATCGGGCTGCTGACCAGCCTGCCGGTGCTCTGCTTCGGGCTGCTGGCCCCGCTCGCCCTGGCGGTGATCCGGCGCTCCGGGGTCGAGCAGGCGGTGTCGCTGTGCCTGGTCGCCGTCGTCGTCGGCTCGGCGATCCGCAGCGTCGGCGGCTTCCCCCTGGCCGCCCTCGGCACGGTCGTGATCGGTCTGGGCATCACCGTCGGCAACGTCGTGGTGCCCACGGTGATCCGTCGCGAGACCCCGGCCGCGCGGGCGGGCCTGGTGACCGGCGCCTACGTCACCGCGATGAACGGCGGTTCGATGGTCGTGACGCTGGCCACCGCCCCGATCTCCGCGGCCTTCGGCTGGCGGGTGGCCCTCGCCGTCTGGGCCGTCCCCGCCTTGGTCGGGCTGCTGGTGTGGCGCTGGTGGCAGGGCCGTCACCGGCGGTCCGCGACGGCGTCGGCGGTGGGGGCGGCCTCGGAGGCCGAGTCGTCCGCGGCGGTCGAGCCCGCTCCGTCGGGGGAGGCGTCCTCGTCGGTCGACCCCGCCCACCGTGACCGCACCGTCTGGCGCACCCCGATCGCCTGGCTCCTGGGCCTGGCCTTCGCGGGGCAGGCGAGCTCCTACTACTCGCTGACCGCCTGGCTCCCCACGCTGCTGGGCGACGAGATCGGGCTCAGCGCCAACGGCGCCGGCACGGCCTCGGCGATCTTCCAGGTGAGCGCCATCATCGGCGCCCTCGGGCTGCCCCTGCTGGCGACCCGGCTCCCGCCCGCGCCGCTGATCGCCCTGGTGGGCCTGTGCTGGATGACCTTCCCGGTGCAGCTGCTCCTCGACCCGCACCTCTACGTGCTGGGCAGCGTCCTCGGCGGTATCGCCCAGGGAGGCGGCTTCGCGGCGATCTTCACGATCGTCGTCCAGGTGTCGCGCACCGACCGCGAGAGCGCGCAGCTCTCGGCGTTCGTCCAGGGCGTCGGGTACGTCGTCGCCGCCACCGGCCCCGCCGTCCTCGGCCTCGCCCACGACGTCACCAACGCCTGGACCGTCCCCGTCCTGATCGTCCTCGGCACCACCGCGACGTTCTCGGTGATGGGCACCCTCGCCGGCGCCTCCCAGCGCCGCTCCCACTCCTAGCCGGACGTCGCGGGTCCGCACCGCAACGACATGCAGTTCGCGCGTCCCCGGTCACCGGCACGCGGGCCTGGGCGCCACCCACGGGCGAACTGCATGTCGCTCGGGTGGGGTCACGTCACCGCGTCGTGCTGCCCAGCGGGTCGCGCCCGATGAACCCGAGGAACCTGGTCTGGACGTCGGCGTCGGCGGGGACCTCGACGCGGGGGCCGTACTGGCCCGAGCCGCGCAGCATCTCCTCGATCGGCTCCATCCCGGCGAGCATGCCGGCGCAGGTGTCGGCGTCGAGGGTCTCGTCCTGGCCGGTCGCCCGGGCGAGGTCCCAGGTGTGCATGAAGACGTCGGAGACGTAGAACTGGTCGATCGCGTTCGGCAGCGGCATCTCGCCGACCATGGGGTGCGCGAACGGGGTGGTGGCCGACGGGCCGTCGAGGAGCTCCTGGACGGCGTCGGCGTGCACCCGCCAGGCGGTCACCGGGTCCTCGTCGACCGACGGCCCCGTGGCCAGCTCCAGCCCGGTGCCCGCGGAGAGGAAGGCCGGGAACCACTCGACCAGGTGGCGCACGACGTCGCGCGCGGTCCAGTCGGGCACGGGCGCCGGGGCGTCCCAGTCGGTCGCCCCCTCGACGCGGGCGGTGAAGCCGGCGGCGACCTCGCGGTGGCGGGCGGACGGGTCGGCGGGGAGGCTCATGCGACCCCATCCTGGAGCATCCGGTCGAGGGCGGCGTACCCCTGGTCCAGGCCGACCTCCATGCCGCTGCGCAGCCAGCCGTCGCGGGCCTCGAAGCTGCCGCACAGCGAGGTCGCGTGCAGGCGGGTCCGGCCGTCACCGAGGTCCTCGAAGGTCAGCGTCTGCAGCGAGACGTCGTCAGGCTGCCCCTCCCACGTGAAGGTCTGCACGATCCGGTCGGGGCGCACGTCGTGGAAGCAGCCGTGGAACCCGTGCTGCTCCCCGCCGCGCTCGGCGACGTAGCGCCAGGCCCCACCCGTGCTCGCGTCCCAGCGGTCGACGGTGTTGGTGAGGTCGTCGGGCCCGACCCACCGCACGAAGACCTCGGGGTCGGTGTGGGCGCGGAACAGCTGCGCCGGAGTGGCCGCGAAGTCCCGGGTGATGTGGATGGCCGGGACGCGCTCGTCGGCCTCGATCGTGGTGGTCGTGCCTGTCTGGGTGCTCATGCTGACTCCTCCTGGGCCGGCCCCTCGCCGGCGCTGTCGTCCATCGACGCGAGCACGGCGTCGAGACGCTGGTAGCGCGCCTCCGCCTGCCGCCTGTACCGCTCGATCCAGCCCGTCATCAGGTCGAGCACCTCCGCCTCGAGGTGCACCGGGCTGCGTCGTTGCTCGCCCCGGCTCACCAGGCCCGCCTGCTCCAGGACCTTGAGGTGCTTGGAGATGGCCTGCACCGAGACGGCGTACGGCGCGGCGAGCTCGCCGACCGTCGCGTCCCCCTCGGTCAGCCGCGCCACCAGGTCGCGCCGGGTGGGGTCGGCCAGGGCGACGAAGACGTCGTCGAGCCGGTGCTCCACCACGACGCCTCCTCAACCGATCGGTTGAGGACGACGGTAGGCCAGCAGATCCAGGTCGTCAACCCTTGGGTTGAGAAAGGTCAGGCGGCGACGAGCCCGCCCGGGGCGTCCGCGACGGGCCCGGGGACCGGCGCCGGTGCCGGGACGGCCAGCGGCAGGTCGACGGTGAAGGTGCTGCCGACCCCCGGCTCGCTGGCCAGCGCGATCGTCCCGCCCATGAGCTCGGTGAGCTGGCGGCAGATGGCGAGGCCCAGCCCCGTGCCCTCGTAGCGTCGGGTGGTCGAGCCGTCGACCTGGTTGAAGACGTCGAACACCGTGGCCACCTGGTCGGGAGCGATGCCGATGCCGGTGTCGCTCACGCGGACCTCGAGGGCCCCGTCGGCGCCCACCGCCACGTCGAGCTCGACCCTGCCCTCGTGGGTGAACTTCAAGGCGTTGTCGAGCAGGTTGGTCAGCACCTGGAAGACCCGGCCGGAGTCGCCCACGACCACGGTCGGGACGTCGGGCGCCACCCGGCTGGTGAACAGCAGGCCGGCGGCAGCGGCCCGAGGCGTGTAGGTGTCGCCGGCGTCGGCCACCATCGCGCGCAGGTCGAACGGCGCGGAGGTGAGCACGACCTCGCCGGCCTCGATGCGGGAGAAGTCGAGGATCTGCTCGACCAGGGACTTGAGCAGGGCGCCTTGGCGGTGCATCTTCTCCACGAGGACGACCTGGGTCTGGTCGAGCGCGGTGTCCTCGAGGATCTCGGCCGTGGCCAGGACGGTCGTGAGCGGCGTACGGATCTCGTGGCTCATGTTGGCCAGGAACAGCGACTTGGCCTCGGATGCGGCCAGGGCTGCGTCGCGGGCGACCCCGATCTCCTCGGCCAGCGTCTCGAGCTCGCTGACGCCACGGGCGCGCTCCAGCACCACGCCGGCGTGCGCGGCGAGCGCCTCGAAGACCTGCACGTCGTCCTTGGAGAACGTCTCCTTCTCGAAGGACCGGTCGCACACCACCAGGACGGCTCGGCGCTTCCCGGCGTCGTGCAGAGGGGCGGCGAGGCCGTCCCGCGCGGCCAGGGCGTGCGGCGGGACCGCCACCGGCTCGACGTGGCGCCCGGTCCGCGGGCGCTCCCAGCGGGTGACCCCCTCGGCGAGCGCGCCCCACCACCAGGTGGTCGGCGGCGGGGGCGGGACGTCCTCGGTGCGCAGGACGTCCCCGTCGAGGACGTGGTGGCGCACGTGGGTGTCGTCCACCAGCTCGACGAGGAGCGCCCGCTCGACGTGGAGCAGCTCGGCGGCCTGGGCCAGGACGGCCGCCGTGGTCTCGGGCAGGGAGCGGGTGGCGGCCGTCTGCTCGACGAAGCGGTACAGCGCCTGGGTCTGGGCGTGCCCGCGCGCCAGGGAGATGTAGACGCGGTAGCCGAGGACCAGCAGCACGACCACGACGCCGAGCAGCGGCAACGCGGAGGGCTGCACGATGACCAGGGTCGCCACGAGCAGGGCGACGCAGGTGTTGATGAAGGCCGCGACCGTGCCCGAGCGCAGCGCCTCGTGGAGCACCTCGCCGTCGAACGCCCCCTCGGTGATGCTGATCGCGGCGGTCACCGCTGCCGCGGAGAGCAGGTCGGTGACCAGCACGGCCACCAGGACGGCGAGCCACCCCTGCAGGGACAGCGGGTCGGCGCCGCCGAGGATCGCACCGTAGGTCAGGGCACCGAGGGACGCCTCGAGGGCGAACATCGCGGCGTTGAAGGCGAGCTTGACCCCGCGCATGCGGGCGGCGACGAGGAGGGCGAGCACGGCGCCGACGACGTACGCCGTGACGTACTGCTGCGGCGCCAGGAACGTCAGCGCGAGCACGGCCGGGATCTCACGCAGGGTGTGACCGTGCGCGTTGCGCTGGGTGGGCAGGTGGATCACCACGACCTCGGCGAGCGCGAACAGCGGGAGGAGGGTCAGCCACCGCAGGTCCGGCGTCGCGGCCGACGGGTCCGCGAGCCAGCGGGGCGCGGAGACGAGGGCGGCCACGAGCGCCATCGCGGCCGCCAGCAGCCAGGTCGAGACCAGGGGACGGCGCGAGGGCGACTCGCCGGCAGCCGGCACCGCCTTCGTGTCGTCGTCCATGGCTCGCTCCTCCGGGAGTGCGCAGCCGCGGGGTCGGCCGGGGGTCACTCCTCCACCGACGACGGTAGGGCGCGTCGCGATGATTTGTCGGGACAATGCCGTATCTCCCTTTTGAGCACCGGCCATTAGTGAACCGTCAACCACCAAAAATCCGCGGACTAGTCCGTGGAGTGCAGCCCGATCAGTACCCCTCGCGCGGAATGTCCGCTTTGGTCATCCTGGGACCTCAGTCGGAGCAAGGACGCACGGGGGAGAACATGAGCATCACCTGGAAGAGGGGTGCACCGGTCGTCGTACTGGTGTCGGCCCTGGTGTGCGCGGGGGCCGGACCGGCCCTGGCGAGCGGCACCAGCAGCAAGGACGGCAGCGCGCTGGGCACCCTCGGCGGCATCGTCAGCGGCACCGTGGACGACGTGGCCGGCGGCGTCGTGGACTCCACCTGGGGTGACGACACCACCAAGGAGGGCAAGCAGGCGAGCAGGGGCAAGGGCGGCTGGGACGGAACCCAGGACCTGGGCTCGATGTGGTCGGTGACCAAGAACATCGGTGCGCAGGCCGCCTGGGCCCGCGGCGCCACCGGCAAGGACGTCACCGTCGCGCTGATCGACACCGGTGTGGTCGGGGTGCCGGGTCTGGACAAGGACGACAAGGTCACCGACGGTCCGGACCTGTCGTTCGAGAGCCAGAGCGACGGGACGCGCTACCTCGACGGGTTCGGCCACGGCACGCACCTGGCCGGCATCATCGCCGGCGAGGACGACGGCTTCGACCCGAGGAAGCCGCAGGGCGACCAGTTCGCCGGCGTCGCGCCCGACGCCAAGCTGCTGAACATGAAGGTCGCCACCGGTGACGGTGGGGCCGACGTCACGCAGGTGATCGCGGCCCTGGACTGGGTCGTCGAGCACCGCGACGACCAGGGCATGCACGTCCGGGTCATCAACCTGTCCTACGGCACCACCTCCACGCAGAGCTGGCAGGTCGATCCCCTCGCCCGCGCCGTCGAGAACGCGTGGGACCACGGCATCCTCGTGGTCACCTCGGCCGGCAACGACGGGCTCGACGCCCCGCTGCTGATGCCCGCGGCCGACCCGCACGTCCTGGCGGTCGGGGCCAGTGACCACCGCGGCTCCGACACCGCGTTCGACGACCGGGTCGCGGACTTCACCAACGGCGGCGACGCCTCGCGCCGTCCCGACGTCCTCGCCCCGGGCAAGTCCGTGGTGTCGCTGCGCGACCCCGGCTCCTTCATCGACACCGCCCACCCCGAGGGTCGCCTGCCCGGCGACGACGAGGGCCGCTTTTTCCGCGGCAGCGGCACCTCGCAGGCCGCCGCCGTGGTCTCCGGTGAGGCCGCCCTGCTGTTCAGTGCCAAGCCGAAGCTCACGCCCGACCAGGTCAAGGGCGTCCTGATGCAGACGGCCACACCGCTGCTCAACGGCGGACCTGCCCAGGGCCGGGGCGTCGCGAACGTGAACGACGCGCTGACCATGGTCAAGCTCGGTCTGGCTGCCCGCGCGTACACCTCTGCCCCGGCCTCCACCGGCATGGGCACGCTCGAGGCGTCGCGCGGCGGCGAGCACGTGGTGGACCCGGAGTCGGGGACGCCGCTGGTCGGTGAGGTCGACGCCCTGGGTTCGCCCTGGAACTCGGCCGCCTGGGTCGCCGGGCAGGACGCTGACAGCGCCTGGACGGGTGGCGCCTGGAACGGCCAGACGTGGACCGGCACGAAGTGGGACAAGCGGCGGCTCCAGGCCGTCGCCTGGACGGGCAGCTCCTGGAACGGCGTGCCGTGGGCCCAGCACGCCTGGCCCACCGACTCGTTCCAGGCGCGCAGCTGGCGCGGGAACAGCTGGAAGGCCCGCAGCTGGCGGGGCGACAGCTGGAAGGCCCGGAGCTGGCGCGGCCAGCCCTGACCCAGTGACACCCACCGCACCCCGGGTTCCCTCCCCGGGGTGCGGTGGCACGTCACCGCCCGGCGCCGTGGGCCGACCAGCCGGTGGACGAGAGGCGGCGGGAGGAGGTCAGGCCGAGAGCCGGTCGACCGTCCGCGGGTCGGGCTCGCCGTCGAAGAACGCGTCCAGCACCTGCTGGAACACGGGGTCCGAGCCGGCGACGGCGGCGAAGAGCGTCATCGACGACCGGAGCTTGACGTCGTCCGGCGACCCCATGACCTGGAGCGCGGTCCGGTCGCCGTGGGCGAGGAGGGCCCGGGCGCACTCAAGGAGGCGGGGGCCGAGCACGGGGTGCTCGAGGTAGGCGCGCGCCTCGGTCAGCGAGCCGATCGCGTAGCGCTGCGCCATCACCGACGAGCCCAGGCCGGCGAGCTGGGGGAACACGAACCACATCCAGTGGCTGGTCTTGCGCCCGTCGCGCAGCTCGCGGAGTGCCTGGGCGTGCACGCCGTCCTGCGCCGCGAGGAAACGGTCGAGGTCGTGGGGGTCGGTCACCCCGGGACGCTACCTCGCGCGCACGTCACGCCACGAGGCCCGACGCCGTCGGATCCGTGGCCAGCGACCTGGGGGCTGGGTGTCGGAGAAGCGCGGACGCAGCCGGCGGGGTGCGCCATGCTGGCTCCATGATCCGGGGGGTTCTGTCGCGCTCGACGTCGCACGTCGGGCGGTGGGTGGCCGTCGCGGCCGTGCTGCTGGTCGCAGTGGCGACCACGACGTGGTGGCTCACCGCCGCGCACGCGGTGGACCAGGTGGACGCGACCTGGAGCCCGCACTGCCGCGGCACCGAGGTCACGTCCGGGACCCGCGGGACCGTGGTCCTCTCGCGACCGGGGTGGCGCTGCCGGATCGACCTGACCCTCGAGAACGGCAGCGGCCGGTCGGTGCGGCTGACCCGCGTCGAGTCGCAGCTGCTGGGCTCGGAGGGACGGGCCGAGGTCCAGGGCCTGTCGACCAGCGGTGCACGGGTGCGTGACGCGGCCGACGGGTCCGGCGTCGACGCGGCGTACGACGTCGACGTGGTGCTCCCTGCTCACGCCCGTCGCACGGTCCACTTCGACGTCGGGTGGCGGCCGCAGGGCTGCAACGCCGCGGGGGACTTCCACCTGGAGCGCTGGCCCACGCTCGTGCTCAGCGCGCTGCACCGGACCCACGTGCGCCGGACCCTGGAGACCTTCACCCTGCGCACGTACGACGACCCGCACGACGCGCGCGCCTGCCCCTGAGACGGTCGGGCAGCGCAGGGGCCGCCTGGCGGGGTCAGAGCTCGCGCTCGTAGGCCAGCATCAGCGGCCCGCCCTCGCCCTCCGTGCGCCGGAACCCGGCCGCCTCGTAGAGCCGCTGGGCGCGCCGGTCGTCCTCGCTGGTGATCACGAAGGCGTAGTCGGCGCCGTCGTCCCGGGCCACCCGCATGGCCTCGGTGAAGAGCGCGCGGCCGTGGCCCTCGCCGCGGCGGTCGGGGACGACGTACAGCTCGGCGACGTAGGCCTCCGAGCCCCGGCTCCACAGCGACGGCTGGAGGCGTACGACGACCACGCCGACCGGCTCGCCGTCCTCGGCGCGGACCAGGAGCACCGTCACGTGGTCGCCCGCGACCAGCTCGGCGAGGCGGACGGTCAGCTCGTGCGGTGGGGGTGTGGGCTCGTCGTACTCCACGTTGAAGGCGTGGAGCAGGCGCGCGGCGTCGGCGAGGCCGGCTGCGTCGGTGGCGATCTCGACCATGGGGTCGAGTGTGCGCCGTCAGAAGTTCCCGGGGAAGCGCGAGGAGCCGGCGATCAGCACCATCACCAGGCCGGTCGACACCGCGGCGGCGAGCAGGAGCTCGCGGCCGAGGTGGCGCACGGCCGGGAGCAGCAGCAGGACCAGGCCCACCAGGGCGAGGGCGGCGGGCAGGGCCAGGATCGGGGCGACCGGCTCGGCGAAGCCGGCGGCGAGCCCGAGGACCGCCCCCACGGCGAGCCCGCGCCGCGGCACCATCCGGCGGGGCCCGCGGGGGAGCCCGACCAGGGTCACGGCGCCGCTCGCGGCGAGCTGTCCGGGGGCCAGGACGCGGAGCAGGAGCGTGGTGGTCGCCGGGTCGCCGACCACCACCACGTCGCGGGCGCGGTCGTGCAGCGCGTGCCGGCGCACCAGCGCGTCCAGCCGGTGGCCGCGGTCGGCCTGGGGGTGGGTGACCGGGGCCAGGAGGACCTCCACCTGGGGGTCGACGCCCACCAGGGTGACCACGCGCTTGGCCTCGCCGGTGGGGGCGGTGAGGACCAGGGGGTCGCGGCCCAGGTCGGCCCTCAGGGTCGCCGCCTCGGCCTCGGTCGCCGAGGTGGTGACGACGAAGATCCGCTGGCGGTCGGGCACGAGGGCGACGGTACTGGGCGGGTGGTTCTGCGGCGGCGTCGACGACGGGCCTTCGGCCCTGCTCGACCGACGAGGACTGTCAGGCGCCGACGGCGGGGTGCGGGGGCAGCTCCCAGACGGGGGTCTCCTCCTCGAAGACCATCGGCTCGGGGACACCGGCGGTGATCTTGGTGCCGTCGGCGCGGGTGCCGCCGACCTGCGGCTTCTCGCCGAGCAGACCGTCGTGGCGCGGGCCCTGGTCGGCCAGCGGGACGCGGACCGGCTCGTCGCCGACGACGTGGACCTCGCCGTGGACGCGCACCCGGACCTCGGGCTCGGCGCCCTGCTCCAGGACGGTGAAGGTGATCGCGTCCTGCGTCAGGTCGACCAGCAGCCGGGTGCCGCGCCAGGCGACCCGCAGCCTCAGGGCGTTCCACCCGGCGGGCAGGCGGGGCTCGAAGGAGAGCCGGCCGTTGCGGTCGCCCATGCCGGCGAACCCGAAGGCCAGCGCGCTCCAGACGCCCCCGGCCGAGGCGATGTGCAGGCCGTCGACGGTGTTGCCGTGCAGGTCCGCGAGGTCGACGTACGCCGCTCGGCGGAAGTAGTCCATCGCGGCCTCGTGGTAGCCGACCTCGGCCGCCATGATCGACTGCACGACCGCGGACAGCGTCGAGTCGCCGGTCGTGATCGGGTCGTAGTACTCGAAGTTGGCCTTCTTCTCCGCGTCCGTGAACCGGTCGCCGTGCAGGAACATCGCGAGCACGACGTCGGCCTGCTTGAGCACCTGGAACCGGTAGATCACCAGCGGGTGGTAGTGCAGCATCAGCGGCCGGTTCTCGGCCGGCGTTCGCGAGAGGTCCCAGACCTCGCGGTCGAGGAAGAAGTCGTCCTGCGGGTGGATGCCGAGGCCCTCGTCGAACGGGATCGTCATCCCCGCGGCGCAGCGCTTCCACTCCGCGACCTCGCACCCGCTCAGACCGAGGCGGTGCACGAGCTTCTCGTAGGCCTCGGGCAGGCGCTCCTGGATCTGCTCCACGACGACGGCCGCACGCTCGAGGTTGAACCGCGCCATCACGTTGGTGAACAGGTTGTTGTTCACGACCGTCGTGTACTCGTCGGGCCCGGTGACGCCGTGGATGTGGAAGGTGGGCTGCCCGTTGGTGCGCCAGAACCCCAGCTCGGCCCACATCCGCGCGGTCTCGACGAGCAGGTCGACGCCGTCGCGCACCAGGAACTGCACGTCGTTGGTCGCGCCGACGTACTGCATCAGGGCGTAGGCGATGTCGGCGTTGATGTGCATCTGCGCGGAGCCGGCCGCGTAGTACGCCGAGGCCTCCTCGCCGTTGATCGTGCGCCACGGGAAGAGGGCGCCGCTCTGCGCCATCTCGCGGGCCCGCTGCCGGGCCGCGGGCAGCATCCGGTTGCGGAAGTGCAGCAGGTTGCGCGCGACCTGGGGCTGGGTGAAGGCCAGGAACGGGACGACGTAGACCTCGGTGTCCCAGAAGTAGTGACCCTCGTAGCCCGACCCCGTCACGCCCTTGGCCGGCACACCCTGGCGGTCGGCCCGGGCGCTGGCCTGCGCGATCGTGAACAGGTTGAAGCGGGTGGCCTGCTGGAGTGCGTCGTCGCCGTCGATCTCGACGTCGCTGGTCTCCCAGAACCGGTCGAACCACGCCCGCTGCTCGGTCAGGTAGTGACCGGCCGTCTGCCGCTGCGCGCGGTCCAGCGTGCGGTCGCAGCGGTCGGAGAGCTCGCGCACGGGGACGCCGCGGGAGGAGTGGTAGGCCACCAGCTTGTCCAGGCGCACCGTCCTGCCCTCGGTGGCCTCGATCCGGTAGACGGCCTTGGCGAGGTCCTCCTCGCCGCGCACGATCAGCTCGTGCTCGTCGTCGGTGTGCAGGACGTGGTCGGCGGCCACCGCGATGGTCATCTGCGACCGCGCGGTGCGGTAGCCGAGCATCATCCGGTCCTCGCGGGCGTAGTGGTGGCGCGGCAGCAGCACCCGCTCGTCGAACGCCGCGGCCTTGCGGGGGTCGGTGCCCTCGCCCATCGCCTCGTAGGGGACGTGGTACTCGTCCTCGCCGTCCTGGCGGTTCAGCAGCTGGGAGGAGATCACGATCGGGGCGTCGCCCTCGAGCATCGTGACCTCCAGCGAGAGCACCGCGAGGTGCCGCTGGGTCATCGAGACCATCCGGGTCGACTCGACCTTGACCAGCTTGCCCGACGGCGTGCGCCACACCAGGCAGCGGCGCAGCACGCCGTCGCGGAAGTCCAGCGTGCGCTCGTAGCTCTCCAGGTCGGCGGTGCCCAGGATCAGCGGCTCGTCGTCGACGTAGACCTTCATCAGCTTGGCGTCGGGGACGTTCACGATCGTCTGGCCGGTGCGGGCGAACCCGAAGGCCGCCTCCGCGTGCCGGATCGGCCAGGTCTCGTGAAAGCCGTTGATGAAGGTGCCGTGGGCGATCGCGTCGCGCCCCTCGTCGGGGTTGCCGCGCATGCCGAGGTAGCCGTTGCCGACGCTGAACAGGGTCTCGGTGGTGCCGAGGTCGTCGACGCGGTACGTCGTCTCGCGCAGGCACCACGGGTCGGTCGGGAACCGGCCGCGGTCCATCGGGTTCACGACCTGCTGCTTCTTGTTCACGACGCGTCACCCGTGGCGGGCACCAGCTCGGCCAGGTCGTCGACGACCAGGGTCGCGCCGGCGTCGAGCAGCGTCTGCGCACCCACGCCGCGGTCGACGCCGACCACCACGCCGAAGTGCCCGGCGGCTCCCGCGCGCACGCCGGAGACGGCGTCCTCGAGGACCACGCTCCGGGCCGCGTCGGCGCCGAGCTGCTCCGCGGCGTGGAGGAAGGTGTCGGGGGCGGGCTTGCCGGGCAGGCCCCGCTCCGTGGCCACGCGGCCGGACACCACGATGCCGAACCGGTCGGCGAGACCCGCGGCCTCCAGGACGGCGGGGGCGTTGGCGGAGGAGGAGACCACGGCCAGCGGCAGGCCGAGGTCGCGCAGGTGGTCGAGCAGGGCGACGGAGCCGGGGTAGGCCTCCACGCCGTCGCGCTCGAGCACCTCGTTGAAGGCGTCGTTCTTGCGGTCGCCCAGGCCCTTGACGGTGGCCTCTGGGAGGTCGGCCGCCCCTTCATCTGGACCCTCGGGGAGCTCGATCCCGCGGCTGGCGAGGAAGTCGCGCACGCCGTCGTAGCGCGGCTTGCCGTCGACGTGGGCGAAGTAGTCCGCGTCGTCGTACGCCGACCGGTCGCCGCCGCCGGTGTCCTCACCGGAGAGGAAGGCGTTGAACATCTCCGACCAGGCGCGCATGTGGACCTCGGCGGTGGGGGTCACCACGCCGTCGAGGTCGAACAGGACGGCGGCTGTGCTAGCCCAGTCGACGCGGTTTGTCTCCACCCGAAGAGGGTAGGCGTTCGCGACCCCCTGCGCGGACCGCATGTGCACGACGTCACCGCGGTGGTTGCGCTGGACACAGTTTCGCGTAAGTGGACCTTGACGTGAATCGTGATTCGGCGTTACCTGGAACTACCATGAAATCTACGCGCCGCTACACGATGACCGCCCGGGCCGCGGCGGTCGCCGAGACCCGCACCCGGCTGATGCGGGCGACCTTCGAGCTCAGCCACGACCACCTGATGCGCGACATCACCCTCGAGGCGGTGGCCGGCCGGGCCGGGGTGAGCGTGCAGACGCTGCTGCGTCAGTTCGGCAGCCGCGACGGACTGCTGGAGGCGACCCGGGAGTTCGCCCGGGCCGAGATCCGGGAGGAGCGCCAGACCCCGGTCGGAGACGTCGAGGCGGCGGTTCGCGTCGTGGTGGACCACTACGAGGTGCGCGGCGACCTCGTCCTGCTGCTCCTGGCCCAGGAGTCGACCGACGCGATGGTGCGCTCGATCACGGGGTCGGGCCGGGAGGTGCACCGTACCTGGGTGCGCGAGGTGTTCGCGCCGTATCTCGACGAGGACGACGGCACCCGCCTGGACCTGCTGGTCGTGGCCACGGACCTCTTCACCTGGAAGCTGCTGCGCCGCGACCGCAGGCACTCGCGCGCGGTCACCGAAGCCCGCATGAGGACCCTGGTCGCGGCCGTCCTGGCCGGGCCGACGAGCAAGGAGGCAGAGGATGGCTGAGATCGTGCTGGTGACGTGGGACGGCGGTGGCAACGTGCCACCCCTGCTCAACGTGGGGGTGGAGCTGCAGCGACGCGGTCACGGCGTCCGGGTGGTCGGGCACCAGGACCAGGCGATGACCGTGGCGGGAGCCGGGCTGCCCTTCACGGCGTACCGCCGGGGGCGGCCGTTCGCGCCCCTGGAGCGCCAGTCGCCCCCCGGGTTCGTGCGCCTGTTCGGGGACCGCGGCAAGGGCCAGGACGTGCTCGAGGTCGTGGCCGAGCAGGGCGCCGACCTCGTGGTCGTCGACTGCCTCCTCCCGGGCGTGATGCACGCGCTGGCCGAGGCCGGGGTGCCGTACGTCGCGCTCGAGCACTTCTTCGACGCCTACCTGACCTCCTTCCTGCGCGGCCCGATCGGCCTCGGTCTGCGGATGGTCGGCCTGCGGCCCGAGCGGCTGCTGGCCGGCGCCCGCGCCCGCCTGGTGGTCAGCTCGCCCGACCTCGACCCCGCGGCGGGGAGGCCCGGCCGCGTGTGGACCGGTCCCGCGGTGGACGGGGTCCCCGGCCGGGCGCATGACCAGCGCGTCCTGGTCAGCCTGAGCACCTTCGGCTTCCCCGGACAGACCGAGACCCTGCAACGGGTCCTCGACGCACTGGGCACGCTGGGCGTCGCGGGCGTGGTCACCACCGGACCCGCCACCGACCCGGACGACCTGCGCGTGCCGGACTCCGTCGAGGTGCACCGGTGGCTGCCGCACGGCGAGGTGCTGGGCCGCGTGGGTCTGCTGGTCGGGCACGGCGGCCACGCGACCACGATGGCGGCCCTGGCCCACGACGTGCCGGTCCTGGTGCTGCCGCTGCACCCGATGCTCGACCAGCCGATGGTCGGCAGTGCGGTGCAGCGCAGCGGGGCCGGGCGGAGGATGGGCAAGCGGTCACCCGCGGACCGGCTGGCTCCGGTGGTCGAGCAGTTGCTGGGCGACGGCCCCCACCGTGACGCCGCGGCCCGCCTGGGGGAGCGCATCCGGGAGCAGCGCGGCACCGCCACCGCGGCCGACCTCGTCGAGCAGGCGGTCCGTCCGTAGGTCCGGCTAGCGTCGGTGGTCCGGGTCACGATGGGACCCGGGCAGATCCGTTCGCCAGCTGGAGGTCACCGTGGACCAGATCGACGAGCTCACCCTGGAGGAGAAGGCGTCGCTCGTGCTGGGCGGCGACTTCTGGCACACCGCGACGAACGAGCGGGTGGGGATCGGGCCGATCACGGTGGCCGACGGGCCGCACGGGCTGCGGCTCCAGCCCGAGGAGGCCGACCACGCGGGCATCGGCGGCAGCGTCCCGGCGACCTGCTTCCCGACCGCCAGCGCGCTGGCCTCGTCCTGGGACCGCTCGCTGGTGGGCGAGGTCGGCTCGGCGATCGCCCAGGAGGCCCGCGTGCAGGGCGTCTCGGTCGTGCTCGGGCCCGGCATCAACATCAAGCGCTCGCCGCTGTGCGGGCGCAACTTCGAGTACCTGTCGGAGGACCCGTTCCTCGCCGGCGAGCTCGCCACCGCGATGGTCGCCGCGATCCAGGCCCAGGGGGTCGGGACCTCGCTCAAGCACTTCGCGGCCAACAACCAGGAGGACGACCGGCTCCGGGTCAGCGCCGAGGTCGACGAGCGCACGCTGCGCGAGATCTACCTGCCCGCGTTCGAGCGGGTGGTGACGGCGGCGCAGCCGTGGACGGTGATGTGCGCCTACAACAAGGTCAACGGCACCTACGCCTCGGAGCACCGCTGGCTGCTGACCCGGGTGCTGCGCGAGGAGTGGGGCTTCGAGGGCCTGGTGATGTCGGACTGGGGCGCCGTCCACGACCGGGTCGCCGCGTTGGCCGCGGGGCTCGACCTGGAGATGCCACCGGCGATCGGGCGCAGCGACGTCGCCGTCGTGGACGCCGTGCGCTCGGGCGCGCTGCCCGAGGCGGTCCTGGACGCCGGCGTGCGCCGGGTCCTGCGGCTGGTCGACCAGGCGCAGCCGGTGCTGCAGGCCGGCCCGCCGGCGGAGGAGTACGACGAGCACCACGCGCTCGCCCGTCGCGCCGCCGCCGCCTCGGTGGTGCTGCTGCGCAACGAGGGCGACGTGCTGCCGCTCGCCCCCCGCACCTCGGTGGCCGTCGTGGGTGCCTTCGCGGCCCGGCCGCGCTTCCAGGGCGCCGGCAGCTCCCAGGTCGAGCCGACCCGGGTCGACGTGCCGCTCGAGGAGCTCCGGGCCGCCCTGGGCGACGACGTCCCGTTCGCGCCGGGTTTCGAGCTCGGTGAGACCGCCGACACCGCCGACACCGTCGACCCCACCGGCTCCGGCTCCGCGGAGCGCCTGGTCGCCGGCGCCGTCGCCCTCGCGCGCTCGGCCCAGGTCACCGTGCTGTTCCTGGGCCTGCCCGACGCGGCGGAGTCCGAGGGCTTCGACCGCACCGACGTCGACCTGCCCGCCGACCAGGTCGCGCTGCTGGAGGCGGTCGCCCGGGCGGCGTCGGAGGCGGCCGGGCGGGTCGTGGTCGTGCTGGCCAACGGGTCCGTGGTGCGCACCGCGCCGTGGGAGCACCTGACCGACGCCGTGGTGGAGTGCTGGCTCGGCGGTCAGGCGGCCGGCGGCGGGCTCGCCGACGTGCTCACCGGGGCGGTCAACCCCTCGGGCAAGCTGGCCGAGACGGTGCTGCTGCGGCTGCAGGACAGCCCGTCGTACCTCACCTTCCCCGGCGACTCGCAGGTGGTGAGGTACGGCGAGGGCGTCTTCGTCGGCTACCGCGGTCTCGACGC
This sequence comes from Nocardioides korecus, assembly GCF_054778395.1. Classification (NCBI taxonomy): domain Bacteria; kingdom Bacillati; phylum Actinomycetota; class Actinomycetes; order Propionibacteriales; family Nocardioidaceae; genus Nocardioides; species Nocardioides korecus. The sequence continues at coordinate 435,714 of NZ_BAAGZO010000001.1, forward strand.
CGCCGACGTCGAGGTCGGGCACCCGTTCGGGTTCGGGCTGTCCTACACGACGTTCGCCCTGGGCTCGCCGGCCTCGTCGGTCACCGGGTCCGTCGTCGACGGCGACCTGGCGGTCACGGTGCGGGTGCCCGTCACCAACACCGGTGACGTCGCCGGTGCCGAGGTCGTCCAGGTCTACGTCGCGGCGCCCGACGCGTCGGTGACCCGACCCCCGCGGGAGCTGAAGGGGTTCGAGCGCGTGCACGTCGACCCCGGCGAGACCCGCGAGGTCGCGATCGAGCTCGACCAGCGGGCCTTCTCCTACTGGTCGGTGCGCCTGGGCCGCTGGGTCGTCGAGGCCGGTGACTTCGTGGTGCACGTCGGCACCTCCTCGCGCGACCTGCCGCACGCCCTCACGGTGAGCCTCGACGCGCCCTCGGTGGCGCCCCCGCTGGGCGCCGGCTCCACGTTGCACGAGTGGCTGGCCGACCCGCGCGGACGTGAGCTGCTCGCCGGCCACGAGGTCGAGCCCGGGCTGCTGCAGGTCATCGGGACGATGCCGGTGGAGACGCTCGCCGTCTTCGGCATGGGCGGCCTCACCCCGGACCGGCTCGACGAGCTGCTCGCGGGTCTGCAGCGGTGAGCCTGCTCCTGCAGGGCAGCTCCTGGACGTCCCCGCCGGCGGCGGTGACCGAGGACGACGACGGGATGGTGGTGACCTGCGTCGGCGGCAGCGACTTCTGGCGGGTCACCTACTACGGCTTCGAGCGCGACTCCGGCCACGCGCTGCTCGGCGCCTTCGAGGACGGGCGGTCGCTGGAGGTGACGTTCGTGGCCGACCTGGAGCACCAGTACGACCAGGCCGGTCTGCTCGTCCGTGCCGACGCCCGGCACTGGGTCAAGGCCGGCCTCGAGCTCAGCGATGGCGTGGCCCAGCTCGGGGCGGTGGTCACCGACGGTGTGAGCGACTGGTCCTGCGGGGCCGTGCCCGAGTGGCTCGGTGCCACCGTGACCGTGCGGGTGTCCTGGACCCGCGGCGCGCTGCTGGTGCGCGCCCGTGCCGACGGCGGGCCCTGGCGGCTGGTCCGGCTGGCGCCCTGGCCCCACGCGAGCGCGTCGGCCGGCCCGTTCGCCGCCGCCCCCGACCGCGCCGCCGACGGCCCGCCCCTGCGGGTCCGCTTCACCTCCGTCGCCCCCGGCGACGCCGACACCGAGCTGCACCCGGCGACCCACGAGCCCCCCACCGAGGAGATCCGTCGATGAGAGCCGTGGTCTACGACGCCTACGGAGCCACCCCCGAGGTGCGCGACGTCCCCGAGCCCGCCTGCCCCGAGGACGGCGTGGTCGTCCGGGTCGGTGCGACCGGGGTGTGCCGCTCGGACTGGCACGCCTGGCGCGGGCACGACCCGGTGCCGCTGCCGATGACGCCGGGCCACGAGCTCGCCGGCACGGTCGCCGCGGTGGGATCGTCGGTCTCCCGGTGGTCGGTCGGGGACCGGGTGACCGTCCCGTTCGTGCTCGGCTGCGGTCGCTGCGCGTTCTGCCGGGCCGGCGACCAGCAGGTGTGCCCCGACCAGCAGCAGCCCGGGTTCACCTTCCCCGGCTCGTGGGCCCAGCAGGTCGCCGTACCCGCCGCGGACGCCAACGTCGTCCGCGTCCCCGACTCCGTGGACCTGGTGGCGGCGGCGTCGCTCGGCTGCCGGTTCGCGACGTCGTTCCGGGCGCTGATGACCCACGGCCGGGTCGAGCAGGGTCAGACCGTCGTGGTCCACGGCTGCGGCGGGGCCGGCCTGTCGGCGGTGATGATCGCCGCCGCGCTGGGGGCCCGGGTGCTGGCGGTCGACCCGGGCGCCGAGGCCCGACGGCGGGCGGCCGAGCTGGGGGCCGAGGTCGTCGACCCGGTGGGCCTCGACCTCGTCCCGCACCTGCAGGACCTCACCGACGGCGGGCCCCACGTCTCCCTCGACGCCGTGGGCCACCCGGCCGTCGCGGCCGCCTCGGTGGCCTCGCTGCGCCGTCGCGGTCGCCACGTGCAGGTCGGGCTGCTGCTCGGCGACGCGGCCCGCGCGGGACTCCCGATGGACCTGGTGGTCTCCCGCGAGCTCCAGGTCTTCGGGTCGCACGGCATGCCGGCCGGTGAGTACCCCGCCATGATGGCGATGATCTCCGCCGGCACCCTCGACCCCCGGTGCCTGGTCGGCGAGGTGATCGGCCTCGACGACGCCCCCGCCGCCCTGGCCGCCCTCGACGACCCCTCCGCGGCCGCGGGCATCACCGTGGTGGAGCTGTAGGTGGTGGGGCTCCGTCCGCTCTGCGAATGTTGCTGCTGAGGTCGGCCCCCCGCTCACCCCGAGTCCCGCGGGCCACGTTCGCACGGGATGTCGATGCCAATGTGACGACCGGCCCGGCCCCCAGGCGGGAGCGCAGGTCCCACCGGCAACATTCGCATCGTCCTCGTGGGGATGTGGCGCCAGCGTCGATCAGGGCGCCCCTCTCGTCCCATGGGCAACATTCGCACGGGCGGGCGGGTTCCGGTGGGGGCGGCGTACGGCGAGACTGGCGGCAGCGAGCCGAGGAGAGGGGACCCCGTGCGGAGGATCCGTGAGCAGCACCCGGTGCTCGTCGGTGTGCTGGCGACGCTGGTCGCCGTGGCGGCCGTCGTGGCGATCCTGGCCGCGGTGACGCCCCGCAGCAGGGCCGCGACCGTGGTGAGCGAGGAGTACCGGCTCACCCAGGGTCGGAGCATGCTGGACCGCGCCCTGGGGCCCTCCGGTGGCGCCGGGTGGAGCCCGCCCCAGAAGCTGTACACCGACGCCTCGGGGAACCTGCACGTGCAGGACCGCACGGGCGAGGCGCAGTACACCCCCGGGTTGCCCACGGGGGTCGGTCTCGGGTTCTACCGGGTGCGCGGTCACGCGTCGGCGTACTGCCTGGTCTCGCGGCACCGGCACCTGGTCGTCCAGCAGGACGCCCGGGACGTCGTGGTCCGCGCCGGCCGTGGCGCGTGCCCCCGACCGTCCGTGCGCCCCGTCCACCCGACCAGCTGAACGAAACCCCAGGAGGCACCGTGCGGGACCTGACCCCCCGGCCCGAGGAGCTCGACCCGATCGAGCGGGCCTCGGTCGACGAGCTCCGGGCACTGCAGACCGAGCGGCTGCGGTGGAGCGTGCGGCACGCCTACGAGCACGTGCCGCACTACCGCTCGGCGCTGGACGCGGCCGGCGTGCACCCCGACGACGTGCGCGAGCTGGCGGACCTGGCCACGCTGCCGCTGACCACCAAGGCCGACCTGCGGGCGAACTACCCGTTCGGGATGTTCGCGGTGCCGCGCGAGCAGGTGGTCCGGGTGCACGCCTCGTCCGGGACGACCGGCAAGCCGACCGTGGTCGGCTACACCCGCGACGACCTCGACGTCTGGTCCACCGTGATGGCCCGCAGCATCCGGGCCTCGGGCGGACGCGCGGGGATGGTGCTGCACAACGCCTACGGCTACGGGCTGTTCACCGGTGGGCTCGGGGCGCACTACGGGGCCGAGCGGCTGGGCTGCACCGTGGTCCCGGTCAGCGGCGGGATGACCGAGCGGCAGGTGCAGCTGATCACCGACTTCGAGCCCGAGGTGATCATGGTGACGCCGTCCTACATGCTCGCGATCGTCGAGGAGATGGAGCGCCAGGGCATCGACCCACGGCGTACGTCGCTCCAGGTCGGCATCTTCGGCGCCGAGCCCTGGACCGACGACATGCGCCGCGAGATGGAGCAGCGGCTCGACATGCACGCGGTCGACATCTACGGGCTCTCGGAGGTGATGGGGCCCGGCGTGGCGAACGAGTGCGTCGAGACCAAGGACGGGCTGCACGTGTGGGAGGACCACTTCTACCCCGAGGTGATCGACCCGGTGACCCTGGAGGTGCTGCCCGACGGCGAGGAGGGTGAGCTGGTCCTCACCTCGCTGACCAAGCAGGCGATGCCCGTGCTGCGCTACCGCACCCGCGACCTGACCCGGCTGCTGCCCGGGACCGCCCGCACGATGCGGCGGATGGAGAAGATCACCGGGCGCACCGACGACATGATCATCCTGCGCGGGGTCAACCTGTTCCCGACCCAGATCGAGGAGCTGATCCTGGCCACCCGCGAGCTGTCGCCGCACTTCCAGTGCCTGCTCGACCGCGAGGGCACCCTGGACTCCCTCACGGTGCTGGTCGAGCGGCGGGCCCACACCCCGCTGGCCGAGGCCCGGGCCGCCGGGGTCGAGCTCCAGCGGCAGGTCAAGGACCGGATCGGGGTGAGCGTGGCCGTCGACGTGGTCGACCCCGACACCGTCGAGCGTTCGGTGGGCAAGATGCGGCGGATCGTGGACCGGCGGCCGAACCGGTGAGCGACCCCGTGAGCGACCCGGTGAGCGACCCCGTGAGCGAACCGGACGAGCTGGCCCGCCGCTCGGTGGAGGCGATGTGGGCCGACGACGCCGCGAGCGCGATGCTGGGGATGGTGGTGTCGGCGTACGGCCCGGGGAGCGGCGTGGTCGAGATGACCGTGCGCCCCGACATGGTCAACGGCTGGGGCACCTGCCACGGCGGACTGATCGCGACCCTGGCCGACAGCGCGTTCGCCGTGGCCTGCAACTCGCGCGGGACGTTGACGGTGGGTGCGGGCTTCGACATCACCATCCTGGAGCCGGGCCGCCTGGGGGACCGGCTGGTCGCCACGGCGCGGGAGCGGGCCCTGCGCGGCCGCTCGGGCGTGTACGACGTGACCGTCCACCGCGCCCCCGAGCCGGGCGCAGAGCGCGAACCGGTGGTGGTCGCCGAGTTCCGGGGCCGCAGCCGCAGCCTGGGACGCCCGATCGCCGGTCTGGACCGGTCCTGACGCCACGCGGCCCCCGTCAGCCGGACGTCAGCCTGATGATGTTGAATGCTGCACAACCGCCCCGGTGGGCGACCCTCACCGGGGCGGATCCATGCCCGGCCCACGACGGCGCGCGACGCTGCTGGGAGGCTGGACCCGTGCCCTCCTCCCCGACCACGGTCGCCGCCCTGCTCTTCGACAACGACGGCGTCCTCGTGGACTCCACCGAGGCCGGCGACCTGGCCTGGACCCGGTGGTGCGCCGAGCACGACCAGGACCCGGCGACGGTCCTGCCGATGATCCACGGCCGTCGGGCCGCCGACACGATCGCGCTGCTGCTGCCCGCGGACGACGTCGCGGCCGCCTCCGGGCGGATCAACGACCTCGAGCTCGAGACCGCCTCGGCGTGCACGGCGATGCCCGGGGCGCTGGACCTGCTGACCTCGCTGGGTGACGCACCGTGGGCCGTCGCGACCTCCGCGATCCGCCCGCTCGCGATCGCCCGGCTCGAGGCGGCCGGCCTGCCGCTGCCGCGCGTCCTGGTCACCGCCGACGACGTCGACGCCGGGAAGCCCGCGCCCGACCCCTACCTCGCGGCCGCGCGCGGCCTCGGCGTCGACCCGTCGGCCTGCGTCGTGCTCGAGGACGCCCCCGCCGGCGTCGAGGCCGGCAACGCGGCCGGCGCCCGGGTGGTCGGCGTCAGCCTCCCCGCGGGCACGCCCGGCGCGTGGGTCGAGGTGGTCGACCTGCGCGAGGTGCGCGGGGCGGGGGCGCCGGGCGGCGTGCGCCTCGAGGTCGTCGCCCGCGACTGAACGCACCCTGACCCCGCGTCGCGACCGCGTGGCGCTCCTCGACCGAGGAGGGGGAAGGATGTCCCGGTGAGCACCCCCGCATCCCCCGACGACGCCCGCCCGCGCACGCAGGCGGGGCTGCTCTGGCGGCGCGTGCTCCCGATCGCCGGGGTGGCGCTCGTGTGCGCGGCCCTGCTGGCGGCGACCTACTGGGCCGGGGTGCGGACGCTGGAGGGTCGGCTGCTCAGCGACGCGGCGCTCCGGGGTGCCATCCGGATCAACGGGCTGGTCAGCACCTCGGTGAACCGGGTGCTCAACCTGGTCTCGGGGGCGTCCCTGGTGGCGGCGATGCTGGTCGTGGCCGGGATCGCGCTGCTGCGCGGCCGCCGCGTCCAGGGTGCCGCGGCCGTGGGGGTCGTGGTCGCGGCCAACGCGACGACCTTCGTGCTCAAGCGCTACCTGCTCGAGCGTCCCGACCTCGGGGTGAGCGAGGCCGGGCCCGCGACGCTGAACAGCCTGCCCAGCGGCCACACCACGGCCGCGTTCTCCGCCGTCGGGGCGCTCCTGCTGGTGGTGCCGCGTCGGCTCCGGCTGCCGGTGGCGCTCGGCGGAGGGGCGTACGGCGCGGTCACCGGGCTCGCCACCATGTCAGCCGGCTGGCACCGCGCCCCCGACGCCATCGCCGCCCTGCTCGTGGTCGGGGGCTGGACGGCGGTCGGCGCGCTGGCCGTGGCGCTGCTCCGGCCGACCATGCCCGAGGACCCCTCGCCGCGGGTGCACCCCTCGGTGCGCTGGCCCACGGCGATGGGCCTCGGGTTCGTCCTGCTGGGCGCGATCGTGGCGCTCGGGCTCACCGCCGCGTCGTCGCTGCTGACCGGCCCGATCGGCCCCTGGCTGGCCCTGACCAGCGGGGTGCTGCTCGTGGTGGGCACGGCCCTGGGTGTGGTCGCGGCGCTGCTGGTCGTGCTCGACCTGATGGACCCCCCGGCGTACGACTCCTGAGGCGTCAGCTGGCGACGGCCTCGTCGAGCGAGCCGGCCTTGGAGAAGTGCAGCTCGGGGTGCTCGACGTCGCCCTTGCGCAGCACCTCGACGTCGGTGGCGTAGCTCATCGACATCAGCCACGGCTTGTCCGGCCCCTGCTTGGGCAGCAGGTCGATCGAGCGCTGCACGTAGCCCGCGGCGAAGTCCAGGAACGGCCGCCGGGGCATGTCCGGGTCGTCGACGTGGGGCACGCAGATGTCGGCGCCGGTCTCCTGCATGTGGGCCAGGACCCGGCAGAAGTGCTCGCACAGGAGCCCGACCTTGAGCGTCCACGAGGAGTTCGTGTAGCCGATGGCGTAGGCGTAGTTCGGGATGTCGCTGAGCATCATCCCGCGGAAGGCGACGTGGTCGGGCAGGTTCACGTCCTTGCCGTCGACGGTCATCTGCAGGCCGCCGAAGGGCAGCAGGTTGAGCCCGGTCGCGGTGATGATGATGTCGGCGTCGAGGTGCTCGCCGCCCTCCAGCTCGATGCCGGTCTCGGTGAAGGTCGTGATCCGCGCGGTCGCGACGTCGGCCTTGCCGTCGCGGATGCTCTTGAAGAGGTCGCCGTCGGGCACCGCGCACAGGCGCTGGGTCCAGGGGTCGTACGGCGGGTTGAAGTGCGTGTCGACGTCGAAGCCCTCGGGCAGCCGCTTGGCGTTCGCGGTGCGGATCACCTTGCGGGCGGCACCGGGGAAGCGCTGGCAGAACTTCCACACCAGCGACTGCTGGAGGATGTTCTTGCGCCGGGTGAGGGCGTAGGCACGGTCGGCGCCGACGATCTTGGGCAGCCAGTTGGCCAGCGGGTCCTCCGAGGGCACCGGCATGATGTACGTCGGGGTCCGCTGCAGCATCGTGACCAGCTCGGCCTTCTCGGCCATCGCCGGGACCAGCGTCACCGCGGTGGCGCCGCTGCCGATCACCACGACCTTCTTGCCCTCCCAGTCGAGGTCCTCGGGCCAGTGCTGGGGGTGGATCACGGGACCCTGGAAGCGCTCGCGGCCCTCGAAGTGGGGCGTGAAGCCCTCGTCGTAGCGGTAGTAGCCGCTGGCGCTGAAGATCCACGAGCAGGTCAGCGTGGTGGTCTCGCCCGTGTCGCCGCGCTCGACGTGGACGGTCCAGCGCGCGGTCTCGCTCGACCACTCCGCCGACCGCACCTGGTGGTGGTAGCGGATCTTCTCGTCGATGCCGTACTCCGACGCGGTGTCGCGCAGGTAGTCCAGGATCGGCTCGGCCGAGGCGATCGACTTCTTGTCCTTCCACGGCTTGAACTCGTAGCCGAAGGTGTGCAGGTCGGAGTCCGACCGGATCCCGGGGTAGCGGAACAGGTCCCACGTGCCGCCGGAGGCCTCGCGGGCCTCGAGCAGCGCGAACGAGGTCCCGGGCAGCTCGACGGTGAGGTAGCGGGCCACCCCGATCCCGGAGATGCCCGCTCCGACGATCAGCACGTCGAGGTGCTCGGGGGCGGTGCCGTCGTGGCTCGCGGCGCTGGCAGGAGCGGTGGAGGTCATTGTTGAACGATAGTCAACAGGCCCTGGGGTAGGCCAGGGGGTGTGCCCCACGCCACGGCCGAGGGGGCGCGTGTGGTGCGCGAGGAGGCCCGTGTGGTGCGCGAGGAGGCTGGTCTGGCGGCCGAGGAGGCTCGTGTGGCGGCCGGCCTCAGCCGCCGAACAGCTCCCGGCGACCGTCGCCGTGGACGACCAGGCCGGTGCGGCCGGGACGCCCGCGCAGCCACGCGGGGCCCTCGACGCCGAGCGCGAAGGCGGCGGTGGCGTCGATGTCGGCCCAGGTGAGGTCGGCCGCGACCACCGTCACCGAGGCCAGCGCGCGCGGCGTCGCACCGGTGCGGGGGTCGACGATGTGGTCGCCGCGGTGCGCCAGCCCCGAGGTCGCCACGGCGCCGTCGCGCACGGGCACGGTCGCGACGATGCGGCTCGGGTCGAACGGGTCCTCGATGCCGATGCGCCAGCCGGTCGAGCCCGGTGCCCGGGTGCGGCAGACCATGTCCCCGCCCGCGGACAGGCAGGTGTCGGTGGCGGGCAGGTCGATCGTGGCCGCGGCGCGCTGGACGGCCCAGCCCTTGACTACGCCGCTGGGGTCGAGCACGGTGCGGCCCGAGGCGTCGGGTCGGCGTACGTCGAAGGCGCCGGCGGACTCCACCCGCGCGAGCTCCCCGAGCTCGAGCACCTCGTGGACCTCGGGCGGGCAGTCGGCCAGGGTGATCTCGCCGCGCGCGAGCCGGCTCACCACCGAGTCGGCGCGCCAGGTGGAGAACACCCGGTCGGCCTCGCGCAGCACCTCCAGGGCGGTCTCCCAGGCGAGGTCGGTGCGGGTGCCCGCGGCGTACGGACCCCGGGCGGCGAGGCTGATCGGCATCCCCATCACGTGGGCGACACGGCGGTGCGCCCGGTCGGCGGAGCTCCGGGCAGGCGGTGCCGCGAGCGCGCTCACAGGCCGGCCTTGTCCAGCGCGCTCTGCAGCGACTCGAGGTAGCCGTTGCTGGTGACCGTCGCGCCGCTGACCATGTCGATCGAGGCGCTCTGGGCCTTCACCGTCTCCTGGGTCAGCACGGGCAGCGCGTAGGAGTTGATCTCCGCGTCCTTGCCGTTGCCGCTGGGGTAGACGGGTACGTCGACCCTGGTGATCTTGCCGCCCGCCACCGTGACCGTGACCTGCACCGGGCCCCACTGGGTCTGGGCGACGGAGCCGGTGACGGTCTTCGACGCGGTGCTCGACCCCGAGCCCGTGGAGCCCGAGGAGGCGGAGCCCGAGGAGGTGGAGCCGGAGCTCGTCGAGCCGGAGCCGGAACTGGTCGACCCCGAGGAGGTCGACCCGGAGGACGACCCGCTCGACCCGGTCGTCGCCTCGTACGACGACCCGCTGGTCGCCGCGCTGGGGCCGGAGGTCGAGGTGCTGTAGCCGAAGAGGAGCACGAGGACGGAGAGGGTGGCGAGCAGCCACAGGGAGATGCGCTTCACGAGGTCACCAGGCAAAGGTCTCGAGATGGAGGTGGTCGTCGGGCAGGCCGCACGCGCGCAGGGTCGCGGTGACCAGGTCGCCCCAGGGCTCGGGGCCGCACACGTAGACGTCGCGCTCGGCGATGTCGGGCACCCAGTGCAGGAGGTGGGACAGGTCGTCGAAGGGCGCCATCCCGGAGCCGAGCCAGGAGTCGGCGGCCCGTCGGCGTCCGGGCAGGCGGAGCACCTGCAGACCGCGGTCGCGGGCGATCCGGTCGATCTCGGCGGCGAAGAGCGGGGTGTCGGTGAAGCGCTCGAGGTAGACGGCCTCGCCCGCGTCGTACGCCAGTCCCTCGGCGAGGGCGCGCAGCGGGGTGGTGCCGACCCCGGCGCCGATCAGCGCGACCTTGCGGCGGGTGCGGGGGCGGCTGCTGAGCCGGCCGTGCGGGCCCTCGACCAGCACGCGGGTGCCCGGCCGCAGGCCGCGGGTGGCCTGGCTGCCGTCGCCGACGCCCTGGACGGTGATGCGCAGGGTGCGGCCGTCGGGGGCGGCGGACAGCGAGTAGGGGTTGGCGCGCGACCAGCCGCGGCCGGTCAGGAAGCGCCAGGAGAAGAACTGCCCGGCCTCGACCCGCAGGCGGTCCAGCCGGCGACCCGTGACGTGGACCGACCAGACGCCCTCGCCCTCGTCGACGACGTCGGCGACCCGCAGCTGGTGGCGCAGGTTGCGCACCACGGGCACGCCGAGCCGCCACACCAGCACCGCGGCGGCCGTGGCGGCCCAGGCGGTCCACCAGAACACCGTGCGGGTGGCCGAACCGGTGAACTGCTGGCCCGTCCAGAGCTGGTGGGGCAGCGCCAGGCCGACGCCCAGGTAGGCGTAGAGGTGCATCAGGTGCCAGGACTCGTAGCGGAGCCTGCGGCGGGCGGCCTTGACGCTGGTGACCACGACCATCACCAGGGCCAGCGAGCCGGCCGCAGCGAGCAGCATGCCGGGGTAGTCGACGGTGAGGTTCCACAGCATCCGCGGGCTGGCGAGGAGCGAGCCGGCGGCGTACCCCCAGGTGATGGTGACGATGTGCAGCACCATCAGGTTGAACGAGGTGAACCCGACCAGGCGGTGCACGTGGGCCAGCCGGTCCTGGCCGAAGGCGCGCTCCACGACCGGCAGCCGGGCCATCAGCAGGACCTGGGCCAGCAGGAGCACCGAGGCGACCAGCCCGCTGAGCCGACCGACCGAGACCAGGCCCGTGGCCCAGCCGGTCAGGTCGCGGATGCCGCCGTCGGCGTCCCACCAGTAGGTCACCAGCAGCAGGCTCAGCCACAGGCCGGCCATCGAGGCCAGTCGCACCCCGGCGTCGAGGCGGGCGGTGCGGCCCAGCGGTGCGGTGCGTCGGGCGGGCAGGGAGGGCCCCGGTCCGGACGCGTCCGTGGTCCGACCGGGCGGAGGGGCGTACGCCGAGGACCGGGTCGGCGCGTCGGGCGCGAGCGCGGTCACGGTCGGGCGCCGCAGGTCGGGACGGTCACGGGCTCTCCTGGGGTCGGGGTGAGCCCTCAGCCTCGGGCGGGAGCCTGGCACATCCGTTGGCCCCACCTGTGCCTTTCCTGTGAACGCCGAGGAGGCTCGTGTGGTGCGCGAGGGGGCTGGTCTGGCGCGTGAGGGGGCTGGTCTGGCGCGTGAGGAGGCTCGTGTGGCGCTCGAGGAGGCTCGTGTGGCCGGCGAGGAGGCTGGTCTGGTGCGCGAGTGGGCTGGTCCGGTCGTCCGGCAGGTGGGAAAGGTGGGCCGGTGCGGTGCCGTCACCACCCGAAGCGACCACCGGCGCGGTTGACTAGGAGGACACGCGTTCACCCAGGAGCCCTCAGTGCAGTTCGACCCCGTCGACAGCCTCATCCAGGCGTCGCCCGCCGCGGTGGTCGCCTCGCTGACGTCGATGGTCGCCAGGTTCGGGTGGAGGCTCACGGGGGTCGGCGACTTCGGGTACTCCGTGACCTGGCGGGCCCTCGACCACGACCTCGAGCTGGTCGAGCTGCAGGCCCAGGTCATGCCCGAGCCCGGTCAGCCCGGCGTGGTCCGGCTGCGCGTGACCCGGATCGACCCGGCGCTGGCCTCGATCGAGCGGTTCGCGGTGCCGCCACCACCCGTCGTACGTCGTCCTCGGTCGGTGGGCTAACCGCTCGTCCCGCCGGACGCGCCCCCTCGGCCACCAGACGAGCCTCCTCGCGCGCCAGGTGAGCCCCCCGGCCACCAGGTGGGCCTCCTCGGCGGGTCAGGGGGAGGGGCGGTCGAGCCGGAGCACGACGCCGCGGTCGGCGTGGGCGCGGACCTCGCCGGGGATGAGGCCGAGGGGGCGGGCGAGGGCGCCGAGGTGGTCGGCCTGCTCGCGCGTGCCGAGCTGCACGAGCGCGACGCCGCCCGGGGCGAGGTGGCGGCCGATCAGGTCCACGCACAGCCGGGCGACCTCGAGGCCGTCCTCGCCGCCGTCGATCGCGAGCAGCGGGTCCTCGGGGAACCGGCCGGTCCCCGAGCGCGGCACCCACGGCGGGTCGGCGACGACCAGCGGGAACTCCTCGCCCTCGACGACGACGTCCTGCATCGGGCCGGTCCGCGTCTCGACCCGGTCGGCGAGGCCGGCGGCGCCCGCGTTCACCAGGGTGTACGCCGCGGCGACGGGCTCGACGTCGACGCACACCAGCCGGCGGTCGGATCCGGCCACGGCCAGCAACCCGATCTGACCGGCTCCCGAGCAGACCTCGAGGACCGGCCCGGGCGGCAGGTCGACCAGCAGGTCGGCCGCCCACCGCGACTGCAGCGTGGTCCACGCGCGCGGCTCCAGGAGCCGCTCGTCGGACCGGATGGTCAGGCCGCCGAAGTCGGTGGAGCGAGGAGCCGTGGCCCCGGCGACGACGGGCGCGCTCGCGTCGTGGACCACCCCGCTCACCGGGACGCCGTACGCCGGACGGCGCGGTGCGTGCTGTCGCACCACGGCGCTCGGGAGGACCGGTCGCAGCGGCAGATCGCGACCACGGGGCGGGTCGCGGCGTGCTCGACCCCGTCGTCGGTGACCACCGCCGCGGCGCCACGCACCAGGTCGGGTCCGCCCTCGCAGGACCGGACCTCGACGGTGCGGCCCGCCTCCGGGACGATCCTCACGACGCCACCCGCTCCACCCGGGCCACGGCGGCCGGCTCGCGGGTCGAGGCCGGGCGCGCCGGCTCCCGCGTCCACCGCTCCACCAGCTCGTACGCCGACAGCTCGTCGAGGTGCAGGCAGGCGGCCGCGCCGAGGAGCACGTCGTCGCGCAGGTCGGGCTCGGCGGCGACCAGCGCACCGCAGATGTCGTGGGCGGCGACGTGCTCGTGGACCGAGTCGGCCTCGACGTGCTCGTGGAAGTACGCCGACACCGCCGCGGGCAGGCCCAGCCGCTCGATCCCGGCCGCGATCTTGCGCGACCCCACCGGGCTGCTGGCCTCGAAGAACGCCAGGTGCCCCATGGCCGCGCCGCGCAGGCGACGGTTCAGGGCGAACAGCGACATCACGTTGGCGCCGGCGAGCGAGACGGCCGAGACCTCGTCGATGTGGGCGCCGTACGCCGGGTCGAGACCGGCGGCCTCGAGGGCCTCGGCGTACAGCCGCTGGTGGAGACGCTCGGGACGGCCGCCGCCGAACTCGTCGTACTGCAGCTCGGCCAGGGCGGCCTTCGCCGCGCCGGACAGCCGCGGCAGCACGAAGGCCTGCGGGTCGGACTCCTTGAGCTGCTGCACGCTGCGCTCGCGCAGGAAGTCGCGCAGCACCGCGACGTCGGCGTGCCGGTGCAGGTGGGCGGCCGGCGACGGGCCGTCGGCGGCCGCGGGCAGGGCGAGCAGCAGGTCGGCGACGTCGGCGTCGGCGTCGAGCCCGGCGAGCACGGGCGCGGTCGCCCGACGGAGGGCGGCCTCGAAGCGGGCCTCGATCGCGCGACGCACGCCGATCAGGTCGGTGTCCCACTCGCGGTCGGGGTCGACGCCGTCGAAGCCGCGGTAGGAGAGCTCGTAGAGGACCCACAGCGCGAGCTGCTGGTCGCCGTCGGTGAGGACGTCGGCGTCGGCGCAGGACGGGGTCGCGACGGGTGCGACGCCCTCGGACAGGGCGGTGAGGACCGCGGCGCTGAGCGGGCCGCGCGGGCGGGGAAGACGCATGGGGACCTCCGGTGAGGGGACTGCTCCAGGCGTACCCACCGCCGTGGCGGTCAGTCGGTGGAGCCCTCCAGAACACCCTTGAGGGTGGTCAGCGTGGCCGGGATCCCGACGCGGGCCTCCTGGCGGCGCTGCTCCAGGAGCTCCTCGGCTCGGTCGCCGTAGGTGTCGGCGAACCGCTGCTCGGTCGCCTCGTTGAGGTCCCAGGTCTCGGTGAGCTCGGTCCGCACCGCGCCGGGCTCGCCCACGGCACGCATCAGGTAGGCCCACACGACGTACCTCCCCTCGACCTGCCAGCGGAACTCCCGTCCGCGCTCGGCCACCACGACCTGGGAGCGGGTCTCCCAGGTGCGGCCCGGGATCTCGTTGCGGCCGCCGAACCAGGCGCCCGCGCGCGGACCCTGGCCCTCCTCCCACCACGCGGCCCGGCACACCGGGCTCCACTCGCCCGTGCGGGCGACGTCGGTGACCAGGTCGTAGACCGCCTCGGGGGTCGCGTCGACCAGGATCGAGTGGGACAGGTGGTGCTCGCTCATGGGGCCGAGTGTGCCGCAGGTCCCCCTCCGGCGGGCGTACGCCGAGGGCTCAGCGCAGCGACCGGAACATGGCGCGCACGTCCTCGACCAGCAGGTCGGGCTCCTCGAGGGCGGCGAAGTGACCGCCCCGGGGCATCTCGGTCCAGTGCACGACCCGGTCGGTCTGCTCGGCCACGCGTCGGATCGGGCGGGCGATGTCGTGGGGGAAGACCGCCACCCCGGTCGGCACCGTGGAGGGCCGCGGGACCGACCCGTGGCCCGCCTTCCGGGCCTCGAGGTAGAGCTGCGCGGAGGACCCCGCGGTGCGGGTGAACCAGTAGATCGAGACGTCGGTCAGCAGCCGGTCCCGGTCGACGGCGTCCTCGGGGAGGCCGTCGTTGTCGGTCCACTCGCGGAACTTCTCCACGATCCAGGCCAGCTGGCCGACGGGGGAGTCGGTCAGCGCGTAGGCCAGGGTCTGCGGCCGCGTGGACTGGATGCTGCGATAGCCCGATCCCTCGCGGGCGAACCGGCGCAGCTCCTCCACGCGCTCCCGCTCGTCGTCGGTGAGGTCGTCGGGGTCCAGGTCGACGCCGCGCTGGAGCAGCATGTTCAGGTGCACCCCGACCACGTGCTCGGGGTCGGCCAGGCCGACCTCGCGGGCGATCGTGGAGCCCCAGTCGCCGCCCTGCGCGGCGTAGCGGTCGTAGCCCAGCCGGGCCATCAGCGTCGCGAACGCGGCCCCGATGCGGGCGGGACCCCACCCCGGCTCGGTCACCGGGCCCGAGAACGCGTAGCCGGGGATGGAGGGGGCCACCACGTGGAAGGCGTCGCGCGCGTCGCCGCCGTGGGCGGCCGGGTCGGTCAGCGGCCCGATCACGTCGAGGAACTCCACCACCGACCCCGGCCAGCCGTGGGTGATCACCAGTGGGAGCGCGTCGGGCTCGGGGGAGCGGGCGTGCAGCAGGTGCACCCGCTGGCCGTCGACGGTGGTGAGGAGCTGGGGGACCTCGTTGAGCCGGCGCTCCTGGGCCCGCCAGTCGAAGTCGTGCTCCCAGTACGCCGCGAGCTCGCGCAGGTAGCCGCCGGGCACGCCCCGCACCCAGTCGGCGTCCGGCGACTCGGCCGGCCACCGGGTGGCGGCCAGCCGCGACCGGAGGTCGTCGAGGTCGCCCTGCGGCACGTCGACGGTGAAGGGCACCAGCGCCGTGGGGTCCTCGCTCATGCGCCCGCGGCCCCCTCCGCGACGTCGGCGTCCATCTCGGTCACGAAGGCCTTCTTGACCCGGCGCCAGGCCTCGTCGGTGAAGTCGCGGCGCCAGTAGGGCGAGCACGACATCTGGGACCGGGTCAGCCCGCGCTCCCCGAGCAGGTGGGCCCGCAGCGCCCGCACCTCGACGGCCTCGCCGTGGACGAACGCGTGCACGCGACCCTCGGGGAAGGTCGTCGCAGCGACCGCGGCCAGCAGGTCCTCGCCGGTCTCGCGGTGGCACCAGACCAGGTCGAGGTCGGCGGCGGTGTCCAGGGCTAGCTCGTCGGCCGGGCCGTCGCACAGCAGCCGCACCACCGCCCGGGCGCCGGCGGGCAGGACCTCCAGCGAGGCCGCGATCGCCGGCAGGGCCGACTCGTCGCCGACCATGAGGTGCCAGTCGGCCCCGTCAGCCCCGTCGGTGCCGGTGTCGGGCCGGTACCCGCCGCTGGGACCGGAGAAGACCAGCACGTCGCCCGGTGAGGCGGCCGCCGCCCACGGGCCGGCCACCCCGGTGTCGCCGTGCACCACGAAGTCGATGGTCAGCTCGCTCGTCGCCGGGTCCCAGTGACGCACGGTGTAGCGGCGTCGCACGGGCCGGGTCTCCGCGGGCTCGGCGTCCCGGACGGCGGCGGGGTCGAAGACCTCGGCGTACGCCGCCCCGGCCGGCCGGAAGGCGAGGTTGACGTAGGCGTCGGTCGCCGGGACCGCCTCGAAGGAGTCGAGGTCACCCCCGCCCAGGACGACGCGGACCAGCTGGGGGACGGGGCGGGAGGTCCTCCGGACGACGGCGTGCACGGTCCCGAACCTAGTGGTCGCGGCCCAGCGAGAGCCCGGTGAGCTCCTCGGACAGGGTCCACAGCCGGGCGGCCTGCTCGGGATCGGTGGCCCAGTCGGCCACCCCCACGCGGTGGCGGCCCGCGGAGTCGACGGCGACGTCGCAGTCCTCGCAGTAGACGCCGCCCTTGCCGTCGAGGTCGCTGGACGTCGCGGCCCAGACGGTGGTCGCGGCGCCCTGCTCGACGTCCTTGAAGCCCTGGCCGATCTCGCGGCCGTCCTCGTCGATCCAGCCCAGCGCGACCATCTCCTCGCGCGGCAGGTGACGCTGGAGCGGCGTCAGGATCCCGCCGGGGTGGACCGAGAACGCGCGCACGCCGTGCTCGGCGCCGAGCCGGTCGAGGTGCACCGCGAAGAGCGCGTTGGCCGTCTTCGCCTGGCCGTACGCCGACCACTTGTCGTAGTCGCTGGTCCACATCGGGTCCTCCCAACGGATCCCGCCGCGGTGGTGGCCCGCCGAGGACAGCGCGACCACGCGTGCGCTCCTCGAGGCCACCAGTGCCGGCCACAGGCGGACCGCGAGCGCGAAGTGACCCAGGTGGTTGGTGCCCAGCTGGGCCTCCCAGCCGGGACCGACGCGGGTCTCGGGGCAGGCCATGATCCCGGCGTTGTTCACCAGCAGGTCCAGGGAGTCGTGCGCGGCCAGGAAGCGCGTCGCGAAGGCGGCGATCGAGGCCTGGTCGCCGAGGTCGAGCTCCTCCACCTCCACGCCCTCGAGACCCTCCAGCGCCTCGCGCGCCACGTCGGGCCGCCGCGCCGGGACGACGACGCGGGCACCGGCGCCGGCCAGGGCCCGGGTGGTCTCCAGGCCGATGCCGGAGTAGCCCCCGGTCACGACCGCGAGCCGGCCGGTCAGGTCGACGCCCTCGAGCACCTCGGCGGCGCGGGTGTCGTGGCCGAAACCGCTCGGGACGGGCTGCTGCGGGGTGCGTGCGTAGGTCATGGGGCCGAACCTAGCCCTCCGCTACGACAGGCAGGAGTGGGCGAGCTCGCGCTCGGGGACCACGGGCAGCGCGGCCGGGGCACCGGCAGGCGCGGGCGCGTCCGGCGAGGAGGGCCCGGCGAGGCGGCGACGCAGGACGGCGTACAGGACGGGGGTGGTGGAGAGCCCGGCGATCAGCAGCGTGATCAGCCCGACGTGGTCGGCGACCACGGGGATGCCGCCGAAGAGGTAGCCGCCGCCGAGGGTCAGCAGGGTCCAGGCGACCGCCCCGACCAGGTTGTACGCCGAGAAGCGGCGCCGCCCCATCGAGCCGACCCCCGCGACCACCGGCGTCATCGTGCGCGCGACCGGCACGAAGCGGGCCAGCACGACCGCCTTGGGCCCGTGCCGCTCGAAGAAGCGCTGGGCGTGGCCGACGTGGCGCGGGGACAGCAGTCGCGACCCCTCGCGGGAGAGCACCCGGGGGCCGAACCGGCGCCCGACGAGGTACGCCGTCTGGTCACCCAACGCGGCCGACAGGGCCACCACCACCAGCGCGACCGCGACCGGGACCCCCATCACGCCCGAGGCGATCAGGACGCCGGCGGTGAGCACCACGGTGTCCCCGGGGATCAGGAAGCCGACCAGCAGCCCGGTCTCGGCGAAGGCGACGAGGGCGAGCACCACGAGGGACCACGGACCCAGGGCGCCGAGGGCGCCCACGAGGGCGTCGGTCACGACCGGGCCCCGCGACGGGCGGAGGTGGGAGTGGAGGTGCTGGTTCGGGCGGGCACGGCCTCAGCCTGGGGGCGCCCGCTGGGTGCGGGGTGCTGCGGGGCTGTGGTCTGGCTGTGGGTCACGGGGGCTCAACACCGGCGGGCCGCTGGTGCTTCCTGACCGCGACGTCCCCCGGGTCACACGGCCCTGGTCGCGGGCCTGGTCGCAGGCCTGGTCGCGGCCCTCCGGGGCGGGGCGTGACCCGGAGGGCCCCTGCCGCGTTAGAGGTATGACACCTAACGCATGATTGGTCCAGATTTGCGGGTCACCTACCCGGGGGGTCGACGTGAAGGACGCACACCACGTGCCGATGCCGGACCAGCGCGCCCCGGAACGGGTGGCGACCGGGGACGCGGGGCCGGCCGACCCGCTGCCGGACGAGGGGGCCGAGCGCTACCGCTCGCTGTTCACCCACCACCCGCACGCGGCGTTCTCCCTCGACCTGGACGGGCGGTGCACCGACGCCAACGCGGCGGCCGGGGAGCTCTGCGGTTACGGCCCGTCGGACCTGACGCGGATGTCGTACGCCGACGTGATCTGCCCCGAGGACCTGCCCGAGGTGCGCGCGGCCTTCGACGACGTCGTCCGGGGCAGCACGCGCCGGCTCGACGCCCACACCCGCCACCCCGACGGCCGACGCCTCGACGTGCGGATCACCGCGGTCCCGGTCGTCGTCGGCGGCCGGGTGGTCGGCGTGCACGGCATCGCCGAGGACGTCACCGACGCCAACCGGCTGCGGCGCGAGCTCGAGGCGGCCCGGCGCACGGCGGAGCGCGCGGACGCCGCCAAGTCGCTGTTCCTGGCCAACATCAGCCACGAGGTGCGCACGCCGCTGACCAGCGTGCTGGCCGCCACCGAGATGCTCGACGACCTCGGTCTGGAGGACCCGGCCGGCCACCTCGTCTCGAGCATCGACCGGTCGGGCCGTCGACTCCTGCGCCTGGTCAGCGACCTGCTCGACTTCTCCCAGCTCGAGCGCTCCGGCCTCGAGCTGGTCGAGGAGGAGCTGCGCCTGCGCCGCGTGCTGGCCGAGACCGTCGCGCCGCTGGCGCAGGAGGCCGCCGACCGGGGGCTCGAGCTGGTCTGGGAGATCGACGAGACCGTGCCCGACCGCTGGTGGGGCGACGCCTTCCGGATCTCCCAGGTGCTCGCCAACCTGCTGCAGAACGCCGTGAAGTTCACCGACCGCGGCAGCGTGCGCCTGGTCGTCCGCCACGACCAGGACGTCCTGCGCTTCGACGTGCGCGACACCGGCTCCGGCATCGAGCTCAACGCGGTGCACTCCCTGTTCGAGCCGTTCACCCAGGTCGATCCCTCGGTGACCCGCACCCACGGCGGCGCCGGCCTGGGCCTGGCCATCTGCCGCGACCTGGCCTCGCTGATGGGTGGCTCGCTCCAGGTGTCGAGCGAGGTGGGCGTGGGGAGCACGTTCTCGCTGGTGGTCCCGCTCAGGCCTGCGGTCGACCGCTAGCGCCGGTCCTCACCCCAGGACGAGCCGGGCGACCATCTCGCGACGGCTGCCGACCCCCAGCTTGGCGAAGACGTTCTTGAGGTGGTCCTGCACGGTGTGCGGGGACAGGAACAGGGCCGCGGCGATCTCCCGGGTGTCCGCGCCCCGGAGCACGAGCAGCGCGACCTCCTCCTCGCGGGTGGTCAAGCCGTGCGCCGCCAGGGCCAGCCGTCGCAGCTCCCCGCGGGGGACGGCCTCGACGCTCACCACCACCTCCCTGCCTGGTCGGCCGTCGGCGGCCAGGGGCGCGGCGCGCAGCGCCAGCCACCGGCCGCTGCGGCCCTGGGTGCGGGCCTCGAACGGTGCGCCCCGCGTGCGGGTGGTCGCTACGACGTGCAGCAGGGACGCCGGCAGCGAGCCGTGGTCGAGGCCGCCCAGGTCCTCGACGGCTGCGGTGGCCGCGAGCGTCTGGTGCAGGGCCCGGTCGTCGGCGCCCACGATCAGGACGGCGGGGCCCGTCGGGTCCCCGGCGGGGCGGTCGTCGGGGTCCGCCGACGCGTCCTCCGGCGGGGTCGTGGCGCCGAACAGGCTGCGCTGGACGGCCACCACGACGCTGTCGAGCAGGCCGCTGACCTGCTCGACGTCTCGCGCGTCGAAGGGCGGGTCGCCGGGGCCGCGGTAGATCCCGAGCGCGGCCCAGCACACGCCCCGACTGGTGAAGGCCGCGCGCAGCTCGTCGGTGAACCCGAAGCGGGGCGCCATGAACTCCCGGTGACGCCGGCACGTCTCGGGGTGGCCCCCGGTGTCGAGCGAGAGCGCGGCCACCGCCGGGCTTCGTCGGGCGACGTCCTCGAACTTGTTGACGTCGGGCGGGCCGTACTCCGAGGCGGCGAACTCCTCGTCCCCCACGCCGAGCGACCGGGTCTTGGAGGCCCAGGTGACCACCCCCGAGGCCGGGTCGGTGGTGGCGAAGCAGGCGAAGGTGTGGAGGACGTGGTGCGCCAGGGCGGCGTACGTCGCCTCCGCGACCGCGACCCGGTCCGCACCGGGCGGCAGCAGCTGCCGGAACCGCTCCTCCAGGGTGCGGGTCGTCGTCACCATGGCACCATCGTGACCCCGACCGGCGTCCGTCGGAAAGGGTGGCGGGCCAGATCCCCAGGTTTCTGGGATGGTCCGGGACCGCCCGCTCGGCCGAGGCTCGTGGTCATGGAAACCCGGACGCAGCACCTCCCCCAGCAGCCGCAGCCCGCGGCCTCGACCACGCCGACCACCACGCCGGCCCCCACGCCGATCCCCACGTCGGGACGGGCCTCCCGCCCGCTGCTCGACCCGACCTCGACCCACGCGCACTCCTCGCGGTGCTGGTGGGACCACCTCCGACCCGGCTGGGTCTGCGCCGCCGACGGTGCGGACGCCGGTGCGCCCCCCGCAGCCGGGTCCGCGCCGTGCGGCGTCGACGTGCGCGACATGCTCGTCGTGCACACCGCGATGCTGCGCGAGCTGCGGCTGCTGCCGGCCGCGGTCCGCTCCGTCCCGGACGGCGACCGCCGCTCGGCCCGCCGCGTCGACGGCCACCTGCGCCTGGTCGCCGCGCTGCTCCACCACCACCACGAGGGCGAGGACGAGCTGCTCTGGCCGGTGCTGCGACCCCGGCTGACCGACGACGAGGTCGACCTGCTCGACCTCGCCGAGGCCCAGCACGTCGCCATCGACCAGGGACTGGGCGTGGTCGAGGCCGCTCGGCGCGCCTGGGTGCGCACCGCGTCGACCGCCGACCGCGACCACCTCGCCGACGTGCTCCAGGAGCTCTCGGAGCTGCTGGTGGAGCACACCGAGGCCGAGGAGCGCCAGCTGCTGCCCCTCGTCGCGCAGCGGCTGACCCCGGCCGAGTGGCACGCCGTGGGTGAGGCCGGGGCGGCCAGCGTGGCGAAGAAGGACCTGCCGCTGGTCTTCGGGATGTTCGCCTACGAGGGCGACCCCGAGGTCCTCACCGCGATGCTCGCCTCCGCCCCGGCCGTGCCGCGCCTGGTGGTGCCGCGGATCGCCCCGCGGCTCTACGCCCGGCGCGCGGCCCGGGTCCACGGCACCCGGACGCCCTGACCACCTGCCCTGCCCCGCCCGGCCGCCCGGGCGACCTCCGCTCGACCCGACCCCACCTTCCTGAGGAGACCTGACCCATGTCCACCACGCACACCCCCGTCCCCGTCCCGACCCGTGACCGCGCCTCGAAGCCCGTGGTCCCGCCGCCGGGGCACCCCGTCACCCTGCTCAACCAGCGCTGGTGCGCAGCCTTCAACGCGGGCGACGTCGCGACGTTGATGTCGACGTACGAGACCGACGCCGTCCTCGTGCCCGGCCCGGGCGCACCGCCCGTCCGTGGTCACGCGGCGATCGAGGAGGCGCTGCGGGGGTTCCTCGGCCT
Source organism: Nocardioides korecus (assembly GCF_054778395.1). Lineage (NCBI taxonomy): Bacteria > Bacillati > Actinomycetota > Actinomycetes > Propionibacteriales > Nocardioidaceae > Nocardioides > Nocardioides korecus. Next base: position 457,652 of record NZ_BAAGZO010000001.1, read on the forward strand.
CGGCGGCACGCTGTCGTTCACGCCGCGGTTCTGGCTGCTGGCCGGCGACGTCGCCCTGGGCAGCCTGGAGTTCTCGATGGCGGGCGGTCACGACCCCGAGGGCAACCCCGTGCCGCTGGCGGGGGTGACGTCGGAGGTGGTGCGGCGCCAGCGCGACGGCTCGTGGAAGTACGTCGTGGACCACCCGTTCGGCGGGTCGCACTGACGCCGAGCCCGACACCGGATCGACCCCGGGCCGCGACGGTCCGGGGTCAGTCGTCCCAGCCGGCGAGCACGACCTTGCCCACGGCCCGGTGGGAGGCGACGAACTCGTGGGCCTCGCGCACGTGGGCCGCGGTGATCGACCGGTGCTCGGTGTCGGGGGCGACCGTGGTGCGCAGGGTGCCGTCGTCGACCAGCCGGGCGACCTCGGCGAGCAGCTCGCCCTGGAAGTGCATGTCGTCGGTCTCGAACATCGAGCGGGTGAACATGAACTCCCAGTGCAGCGAGCCCGACTTCTGCTTCAGCGGCGCGATGTTCAACCCGCCCTCGGGATCGTCGATGACCGCGATGCGCCCCTGCGGTGCGAGCGCCTCGACGAGCTGCTCGTAGTGCTCGTCGGTGTGCGTCAGCGCCGCGACCAGCTCGACGTGCTCGAGGCCGAGCTCGCGCAGCTGCGGCACCAGGTCGCGGGAGTGGTCCACGACGTCGTGGGCGCCCAGCTCGCGCACCCACTGCTCGGACTCCGGCCGCGACGCCGTGCCGACCACGCGCAGGCGGGTCAGGCGGGTGGCGAGCTGCACCAGGATCGAGCCGACCCCACCGGCCGCGCCGACCACGAGCAGGGTCTGACCCTCGCCGCCGTCGCGCGCGACGCCGAGCCGGTCGAAGAGCAGCTCCCAGGCGGTGATCGTGGTCAGCGGGAGCGCCGCGGCCTGGGCGGCGTCGAGGCTGCCCGGCTTCCTCGCGGCGATCCGCTCGTCGACCAGGTGGAGCTCGCTGTTGGCGCCGGGGCGGACCAGCGAACCGGCGTACCAGACCTCGTCGCCGGCCGCGAAGCCCTCGACCTCGGCCCCGACCTCGCGCACCACGCCCGCGACGTCCCAGCCGAGCACCTTGACGTCCTGGCCCTCACCCGGTCCCTCGCGCCCGATGATCTTGGTGTCGACCGGGTTGACCGACACCGCGCGCACCTCGACCAGCAGGTCGCGGGGTCCGGGGGTCGGGTCGGGCAGCTCGACGTCCTCGAGCTGGCTGGCGTCTCCGGGGGCTCGGTAGCCGATGGCGCGCACGGGCGTCTCCTCTGGTGCGGGGGTGAGGCGCCCAGCAAAGCAAACGCCCGTACGCCGGGCCACCCGACGCCTCGCGCCCCCGCCGTACGCCGCCCGTCAGCCACCCTCCGGGACCAGCGAGCAGGGTCGAGACCGGCCACCTTGTCGGCCGATCGGTGACCTTGTCGGGTGAACGTTCGGCCGACAAGGCGACTGATCCCCGGTTAGCCGGGGAAACGTCGGCCCCCGGTCAGGGCACCAGCACCCACCGCGGGGCAGCCCGGCCGGCGGCGGTCTCGACCCAGGCGGTAGCGATCTCCGAGAGGGGGACGACCTGGTGGGCCACGGCGGCGAGGCCCTGGGCCGCCAGCGACACCACGGCGGTGAGGGCCTCGGCCCGGCGGGCGGGGGTGAGCGCGTTGTTGGTGTGGCCCATCAGCGTGATCGAGCGGCTGCGCAGCAGCGCCGAGGAGACGGTGGCGGTGTCGCCGGCCGACCCGCCCAGGTTGACCAGGCGTCCACCGTCGGCCATCGCGCCGAGGGCCGCCTCGGCCACCGGACCGAAGACCGGGTCCAGGACGACGTCGACCGGCCCCTGGGCAGCGTCCAGGAGCGCAGCCGTCAGCGCCTGGGAGTCCCCGCCCGCGTCGGCGGTCGTGACGACCGCGTCGGCGCCGGCGGTCCGGGCCCGGGCGGCGGACTCCTCGCCCCGGCAGACCCCGACCACGCGCGCCGCTCCCAGGGCGCGTGCCGCTGCGACTGCGACCTGTCCGACCGCACCGCCGCAGCCGAGCACCACGACCCGGTCGCCCGCCCCGACCCGCGCCCGCCAGGCCAGGCTCGCCCACGCCGCGACGGAGGACAGGCCGAGCGCGGCCAGGGCGGCGTCCCCGACGACGTCGGCGTCAGCGGGGAGTCGGACCAGGTCCTCGTCCGGGACGGCGCACCGCTCGGCCAGGCCGCCGTCGCCGGGCGCCATCCCGGCGCTGGTGGCGAAGAAGACCCGCTCGCCCACCGGCACGGTCTCGGAGCGCTCGACGACACCGACCCCCTGCACCCCGGGCACGTACGGCGTCGCCGGCCGCCCGAAGTACGACGTCCCCGAGGCGCACAGCACGTCGAGGGGCACCACCGGGGCGGCACCGACCCTCACCAGGGACCGTCCCGGGCCGACCACCGGGTCGGGTCGGGTGCCGAGCTCGGGTGTCGTGCCGGGCTCGAGGAGGACCGCGGCCCGCACGTCAGGTCGCGATGTCGGGGTAGGGCAGGGACAGGTGCGCGAGGGCGGCGCCGTAGGCCTTCTGGTACTCCAGCGGTCCGTGGTCCCGCTCGAAGAGCGCGATGAACAGCGTCAGCGTCAGGAACGGGTGCGCCCCCAGCTCGAACAGCGCCACGTGGTCGTGCCCGGCCAGTGCGGCGCGCTCCTCCTCGGTGAAGGCCTGCCAGGTCGACTGCTCGGGCGTGGTGCAGGAGAGCAGGCGGTTGGCCACCTCGCGCTCCCACCACGCGACGGTGCCGACCGGGTCCTCGCGGTAGCGCTCGACCAGCTCGGGGTCGCGGTCGACGGTGAAGAGGAACTTGTCTAGGAGGTACTTGGTCACAGCAGCGCTCCCTCGGGGTACCAGGTGAAGTAGGCCTCCATCGTGTGGAAGAGGTCCAGGCTGTCGACGTGGTCGGCGCGGACGCCCTCGCCCGCGACCCCCATCATCAGCATGAAGTCCATGAAGCCGTGGGTGGCGTTGCCCGGCAGGTGCAGGCTGTCCAGCGTCACCTCGGCCAGGCAGCCCTCGATGTCGCCGGAGGCGATCCAGTCCACGGCGCGGCGGTCGAACTCGGGGTCGGGCCCGTGCTCGCCGAACTGGCGCGGTCCGCCGAGCTCGAGGGAGAGGTGGCCGGTCCCGATGATCGCGACGCGCAGGTCCTGGGGCCACGACTCGACCAGCTGGCGGATGGTGCGCCCCAGCTGCACGAACCGCTTGGGCTGCGGCAGCGGCGGCGCGAAGATGTTGGTGTAGATCGGCACGATCGGCAGGTCCGCCTCGGGGCGCAGCGTGATGATCGGGCACGTGATGCTGTGGTCGATGCGCAGCTCGTTGCTGAACGCCAGGTCGAAGTCGGCGTCCAGGCCGTGACGCAGGATGTGTGCCGAGAGGTCCTCCTGGCCCGCCAACCTCATCCGCGGGAGGCCGAACTCGCGCTCCTCGTTGTAGAAGTTGGCGTCGAAGAAGGGCGCCTTGCCGACCAGGAACTGCGGCATGTTGTCCAACCAGAGCTGGTGGAAGTGGTCGCTGCCGACCATCACCAGGACGTCGGGCCGGGCCCGGGTCAGGGTCTCGCGGAACGCCTCGATCTTGGCGACCCACTCGTCGGCGAACGGAGGTCGGTCGGACCCGGTCGCCGTGCTGGCGCGGTAGTAGAACGGGTGGTGCGTCGAGGCGATCACGGCGCAGACGGTGGCCACGTCGGCTCCTTCCAGGGACGGGTCGGGGGTGCGGGCAGGGCGGGGGCGGGAGGGTCAGGCGTCGGGGTCGACGTACGTCGCGTTGCGGTCGACGGTGAGGTAGATGTCGCTCGCGATCGGGCGTCGGCGCTCCTCGGCGAGCTGACCGAGCAGACCGGCGGCGCGGGCGAGCAGGGCGAAGCCGCGGAGCAGCTCCACGGGCAGGCCGAGGTCGGCGAGCGCGGCCCCGCAGACGCCGGCCCCGTTGAGCGGCAGCTGCCGTCCCAGGACCTCGGCGTGGGTGCGACCGATCGCCTCGAACAGCCGGAGGTGGGGGCCGCGCAGTCCCTCCTCCTCGGCGATCCCGATCAGCACCGGCGTGCGCGGGTCGCCCTGCTTGTGCACCGGGTGTCCCAGGCCGGGGACGAAGCGCTTGTCCTCGCGGGTGCGGCGCACGGCCTCCAGGGCGAGCGCGTCCCACTCCTCGTCGGTGCTCGGCACCGGGCTGCCGGACGCCTCGTGGCGGGTGAGCACCTCGTGCAGGTAACCGCCGCAGTCCTCGGTGACGCCCAGGAAGCGCGAGCCCCCGCCGAGCAGCCCCGCCGCCATCGCGCCCTGGAGCGAGTCGGGGGCGGAGAGGTAGGTGACCCGGGCGGCGATCGCGGTCGGGGTGAACCCGTGGTCGGCCAGGGCCACCAGGACGGCCTCGAAGACCCGGGTCTCCCCGGCAGTGGGACGGCGCATCGCGACCAGCCAGAAGGCGAGCTCGCCGAAGCCGACCTTGCCCATCAGGTCGGCGGTCAGGTCCTGGCCGAGCAGCCCGATGCTCTCGGGGGTGGAGGTCCCCAGCGAGGTGGGGAACTCCAGGCCGTCGATCTCGTGGCTCATCGGGGGTCCTCCTGCTCGGTGGTGGGGGTCGCGAGCCAGGCGCGGATCTCCTCGCCGTGCTCGTCCAGCACCGGCGGTGGCCGCCGGTAGTCGGGGGAGGTCCGGGAGAACCGGATCGGGTTGCGCACCGAGGGCACGGCCCGGTCACCGTCGCCGACCTCCACCACGGGATCCAGGCCGACCTTCTCGGCGAAGGCGACCCCGCCGTCGAGGGAGTTGATCGGGCCGCAGGGGACGCCGGCGCCGATGATGTCCTCGAACCACTCCATCGCGGTGCGGGTGCGCAGCCGCTCCACCAGCAGCGGGCGGAGCAGGTCGCGGTTGACGGTGCGCTCCTCGTTGCGGGCGAAGCGGGGGTCGTCGGCCAGCTCCGGCACGCCGAGCACCTGCACCAGCTTGCGGAACTGCCCGTTGTTGCCGGCGGTGACGATCAGGTCGCGGTCGGCGCACGGGAGCGGTTCGTAGGGGAACAGGCTGGGGTGGCTGTTGCCCATCCGGTGGGGGACCACGCCGCCGGCCACGAACGCGCTGCTCTGGTTGACCATCCCCGACAGCGCCGAGGACAGCAGGTTGACCTCGACGTGCTGGCCCCGTCCCGTCTCGGCACGGTCGTGCAGGGCGGCGAGGATGCCGATGCTGGCGTGCATCCCGGCCATCACGTCGAAGATCGAGATGCCCGCGCGGAAGGGCTCCCCGTCGGGTGAGCCGGTCAGGCTCATCAGCCCCGAGATCGCCTGCACGATCAGGTCGTAGCCGGGGAGCTTGGACCCCTCCTCGCTGCTGCCGAACCCGCTGATGGAGGCGTAGACGACACCGGGGTTGGTCGCCGCGACGGTGTCGAAGTCCAGGCCGAAGCGGGTCAGGCCCCCGGGCCGGAAGTTCTCGATCACGACGTCCGCTCGCCGGGCCAGCTCGCGCGCGGCGGCGTTGTCCTCGGCGTCCTTGAGGTCGAGGGCGATCGAGCGCTTGTTGCGGTTGACCCCGAGGAAGTACGTCGCCACGCCGTCGCGCACCGGCGGCGTCCAGGTGCGGGTGTCGTCGCCGGCCGGTCCCTCCACCTTGACGACCTCCGCCCCCAGGTCGGCCAGCAGCATCGTGGCGTAGGGGCCGGCGAGGATCCGGGAGAAGTCGGCGACGAGCAGGCCGGCGAGCGGACCGCTGGAGGACGGGCGCGGGGTCTCCCCGGTGGGCAGGGTCATCGAGGCCTCTCGGGTGGCACCTCACCAGGCGGACGCATGTCCGGCGTGGAGGCGGGTCGGTCCGTCAGTCTCGCCAGGCGGCCGAGCGGTGTCAAGAGCGGGGACTGCGGCGCACACGGCCCTTGACGTGTGACCGGTCTCACCAGCAGGGTAGGAAACATGTCCGCCCACCGGACGAACGTCCGTGATGATCAGGAGAGCCCATGAGCACCGTCCCCGTCGAAGGTCAGCCCGTCGTCCTGCGGGGCGGCACCGTGATGACCATGGACGACCAGCACACCGTCCTGGAGGGTGCCGACGTGCTGGTCGTCGGCGACCGGATCGCCGAGGTCGGCGTACGGCTGGACGTGCCGGAGGGGACGCACGAGATCGACGCCACGGGCGGGATCGTGATGCCGGGCATGATCGACACCCACCGGCACATGTGGCAGACCGCGATGCGCGGCTACGGCGCCGACTGGACCCTGACGCAGTACTTCGTCTGGTACTACCTCGAGCACGGCAAGGCCTTCCGCCCCGAGGACGTCGCCGCCGGCAACCGGCTCTCGGCCTGGGACGCGATCGAGGCCGGCGTGACGACCACGGTCGACTGGTCCCACGGGCTCCAGACCGTCGACCACGCCGAGGCGGCCGTCGAGGCGCTGGGCTCGGTGCCGGCCCGGTTCGTGCTGGCCTACGGCAACATCCAGGCCGGCCCCTGGGAGTGGGCGACCGACCCGGCCGTCCGGGCGTTCCTGGAGCGCCACCGCGGCAGCGACACCCTCGGCCTGCAGCTGGCCTTCGACGTCACCGGTGACCCGGCCTTCCCCGAGAGAGCCGCCTTCGAGGTGGCCCGCGAGCTCGGTCTCCCGGTCACCACCCACGCCGGGGTGTGGGGCGCCACCAACGACGACGGGATCCGGCTGATGCACGACCACGGCTTCATGACACCCGAGACCGTCTACGTGCACGCCGCGACCCTGAGCACCGACTCCTACCACCGGATCGCGGCCTCGGGCGGGTCCGCGTCGGTGTCGACCGAGTCGGAGCAGAGCGCCGGTCAGGGGTACCCCCCCACCTGGCAGCTGCGCCGCCACGGCATCGACGTCTCGCTCTCGATGGACACCAGCGTGTGGTGGAGCAGCGACCTGTTCTCGGCGATGCGCACGACCCTGGGCGCCGACCGGTCTCGCGAGCACCTGGAGGCCCACGCCCAGGGCGACACGGTCACCAACGTGCACCTCCGGGCCGAGCAGGTCGTCGACTGGGCCACCCGTGGTGGGGCGCGCGCCCTGGGCCGAGACGACCTCGGCTCGCTGGTCGCGGGCCAGAAGGCCGACGTGGTGCTGCTCCGCAACGACCGCTCTCCGGTCTCGTTCCCGCTGCTCAACCCCTACGGCCACGTGGCCTTCCAGGCCCAGCGCGGGGACGTCCACACCGTGCTGGTCGACGGTCGCGTGGTGAAGTCCGACGGCGTGCTCGTGGGGTACGACGCCGCCGCCGTGCGCGCCGAGGTCGACGCGACCGTCGAGCACCTGCGCTCCTCCATGGGCGAGGAGGTGTGGGCCGCCGGGATGAACCCGGAGCTGCCCGAGGGCGACGAGGTCCTCGACAACCCCTACCAGTACACCGACTACAAGTCCCAAGCCACGCACGGCGCCCGCGGCAGCGTGTTCGGGGAGCCCGGCTCGGGCACCCGCACGGACTCGTAGGCTCGCCCGGACGCCGACCAGGCGCGGACGACGAGGAGGCAGTGGTGGCAGGACGCGGACAGGGTCCGGACTTCGTGGAGGCGCTCGCCCGCGGGCTGGACGTGCTGTGCGCCTTCGACGCAGCGCACCGGGCGATGACCCTGACCGAGGTCGCCGCCGCCACCGACCTCGCCCGACCCACCGCACGCCGGCTGCTGCTGACGCTGCAGGAGCTGGGCTACGTCCGCGGCTCCGAGGGCCGCTTCGAGCTGACCCCGCGCACGCTGGAGCTGGGGATGAGCTACGTCGGCGCGCTCGGTCTGTGGGAGGTCGCCCGGCCGCACCTCGAGGCGCTGGTGCGGCGTACCGGTGAGTCGTCGTCGATGGCCCAGCTCGACGGGTCCGACATCGTCTACGTCTCCCGCGTCTCGGTGCCCAAGATCATCACCCTGCGGGTGGAGATCGGCACCCGCTTCCCCGCTCCGCAGACGTCCCAGGGCAAGGTGCTGCTGGCGGCGCTGGACCCGGAGCGCCTCGACGCGGTCCTGGCCCTGCCCAGCCGCTCCGGCCTGCCGCCCTACATCGGGCGCAGCGCCGAGGAGCTGCACGAGGAGCTGCGGGAGGTGCGCGCCCGCGGCTGGGCGCTGGCCGACGAGGAGCTGGCACCGGGCGTCCGATCGGTCGCCGTGCCGGTGCGCGACGGACGCGGGCTGGTCCAGGCCGCCATGAACGTGACCGTCCACGCCGCCGAGACGACCACCCGGACCCTGCTCGACGACCACCTGCCGCAGCTGCTGCGCACGGCCGGCGACGTCAGCCTGGACTGGTCGCGCTGGCAGTCCCGTCCGCACGTCGACGTCGGGTCCGCCTCGCCCGGCCAGGCCTCCTCGGCCTGATCGACGGAGCGGGCCGGCCGGCGTACGACGGGCCCCGGCGTACGTCGAGACCGGCCACCTTGTCGGCCGATCGGTGACCTTGTCGGGTGAACGTTCGGCCGACAAGGCGACTGATCCCCGGTTAGCCGGGGAAACGTCGGCCCCTACGGCTTGAACACCACCTTGATCGTCCCGTCGGTCTTCTTCTGGAAGCGCTCGTAGGCCCCGGGGGCGTCGGCGAGGGGGACCTGGTGGGTGGCGAAGGACTCGACGCCGAGCGGGTCGGCGTCGTCCAGGAGCAGCGGCATGATGGCGTCGCTCCACTTCCTCACGTTGGCCTGGCCCATCCGGAGCTGGAGCTGCTTGTCGAACATCGTGAGGATCGGCATCGGGTCGCTCTGGCCGCCGTACACGCCGATCAGCGAGACCGTGCCACCGCGGCGCACGGCGTCGATGGCGGTGTAGATCGCGCTCATCCGGTCGAGCCCGGCCTTGGCCATGATCCCGGCCGAGAGGCGCTTGGGCAGGGCGTTGAACAGCTTCTGACCCATCTCGGCGACCGGGGACCCGTGGGCCTCCATGCCGACGGCGTCGATGACGGCGTCGGCGCCGCGGCCGGCCGTGCGGGAGCGGACCTCCTCGCCGATGTCGTCGACCTCGCGCATGTCGATCACCTCGGCGCCGCGGGCGCGCACGCGCTCGAGCCGCTCGTCGACGCGGTCCACGCCGATGACCCGCAGGCCCCGGTGCAGGGCGATCCGGGCGGCCATGTCGCCGATCGGGCCGAGGCCGAGGACCAGCAGGGTGCCGCCGTCGGGGGTGTCGGCGTACTCCACGGACTGCCAGGCGGTCGGCAGGACGTCGGAGAGGAACAGGAAGCGCTCGTCGACCGGCCCGTGCGGGACCTTGATCGGCATGAACTGCGCCTGCGGGACGCGGAGCAGCTCGGCCTGGCCGCCGGGGACCTCGCCGTAGAGCTTGCTGAAGCCGAACAGCGCCGCGCCCATCCCCTGGTCGCGGACCTGGGTGGTCTCGCACTGGGTGAACAGGCCGCGCTCGCACATCCAGCAGTGGCCGCAGCTGATCTGGAAGGGGATCACCACGCGGTCGCCGACGGCCAGGTCGCCGGTCTCGGGGCCGACCTCCTCCACGATCCCCATGGGCTCGTGGCCGAGCACGTCGCCCTGGCCCATGAACGGGCCGAGGGTCTCGTAGAGGTGCAGGTCGGAGCCGCACAGGCCGCTGGAGGTGACGCGGATGATCGCGTCGGTGGGCTGCTCGATGCGGGGGTCGGGGACGTCCTCGACGCGTACGTCGCGCTTGCCGTGCCAGGTGACTGCCTTCATGGGGTGCTCCTCCTCATCGGACGGCCGAGCTGGCCGTCGACGACCCGGGGAGGTACCCCTGTGCAACTGGCACAACCCTCACCCGCTCGGGTGGGGCGCCGCTTCCACCCCTGGAGGGGGGTTGCGCCGAGGTCGTGCGGGCAACGGGGCACCCATGACCTCTCTCTGGCTGGCCGACGCGGCCCCGGTCCCGGACGACCCGATGACGGACGGGGAGCACGACGTGGTCGTGGTGGGTGCCGGCCTGACCGGGCTGACCACGGCGCTGCTGCTGGCCCGGGCCGGGCGCGGCGTGACCGTGCTCGAGGCACGCAGCGTGGGTGCCGTCGCGACGGGCAACACCACCGCCAAGCTGTCCGCGCTCCAGGGCACTCACCTCTCCCGGGTGCGGTCGCACCACTCCCGCGGGATCACGCGGGCCTACGTCGACGCCCAGCTCGAGGCGGTGGCGTGGCTGCTGCGGTTCTGCGGCGACCACGACGTGCCGGTGCAGCGGCGTACGGCGTTCACCTACGCGGCCGCGCCGTCCGAGGTCTCCACCGTCGAGCGCGAGCACGCCGTGGCGCAGGAGGCCGGCCTGCCGGTCGCGTGGCACCCCGACCTCGACGTCCCGTTCCCCGCCCACGGCGCGACGGGCCTGCCCGACCAGGCGCAGTTCGACCCCATGGACCTCCTGCACGCGCTGGTCGACCAGGTCCGGTCCCACGGCGGTCGGCTGCACCAGGGGGCGCGCGTCGTGCGCGTCCACGCCGACGGCGGCGTCGAGGACGGACCCCGCCTGGAGCTCGCCGACGGCACCGCCCTGCGGGCCCGCGAGGTCGTGCTGGCCACCGGGGCGCCGCTGCTGGACCGGGGGCTGCACTTCGCCCGGGTCGAGGCCCAGCGCTCCTACGGGCTGGCGTTCCGCACCACGCCCGAGGCAGCCGCGCCCGAGGGGATGTTCCTCTCCGCCAGCTCGGACTCGCGCTCGGTCCGCGACGCGCCCCGGGGCGAGGAGCGGCTGCTCGTCGTCGGCGGCAGCGGGCACGGCGTCGGCCGGGTGCGCTCCGAGCTCGAGCACGTCGACCGGCTGCGGTCGTGGACCCGCGCGCACTTCCCCGGAGCAGTCGAGACCCACCGGTGGTCGGCCCAGGACTACGCCCCGGCCGACGCGCTGCCCTTCGTCGGGCCGGTGCCGCGCGGGGGGCGGCACCTGCGGATGGCGACCGGCTACGAGAAGTGGGGGATGACCAACGCGGTCGCCGCCGCCCTCACCCTGACCGGCCAGATCCTCGGCTCCGAGCCGACCTGGGCGCGCACGCTGGCCACCGCCCGGCTGAGCCCCCGCGGCGCCCTCGAGCTGGCCCGGATGCAGGCCGGCGTCAGCGCCTCCCTGGGCCTCGGCGTCGCCCGCGGCACCCTGCGCCCGACGCCCCGCGACCCCGGTCCCGGCCAGGGCGGCGTGGGCCGTGACGGCGTGCTCCCGACCGGCCGCTCCCAGGACACCGCCGGACGCACGTGCGCCGTGGTCGGCGTGTGCACCCACCTCGGCGGGATCTTGTCCTGGAACGACGCCGAGGAGACCTGGGACTGCCCCCTGCACGGCTCCCGGTTCGCTCCCGACGGCGCGGTGCTCGAGGGCCCGGCGACCCGGCCGCTGAAGCGCCGGGAGTAGGTCCGGGTCGGCGGCGGGTCGGCAGCGGGCCGAACCGGGCGGCGTACGGCGGGGGAGGTGGTCGGCCGATCGGTGACCTTGTCGGGTGAACGTTCGGCCGACAAGGTGACTGTTCCCCGGTTAGCCGGGGAACAGTCGCTCCCCTCAGGCAGCCTTCCCGCTCCGCCGGGACGCCAGGTCGAACGCTGGCCCGACCAGCCGGTCCCAGACGGCCGGGGCGGCCCGGAAGGCGCCGATCATGGCGTAGTTGAGCCAGGCGGTCTGGGACTCCCCGCGGCGGGAGCCGACCTGGGCCAGGATCGCCCGGGCGGCGCGCTCGGGGCTGATCGTGGGCGGCGGCGGGGCGTTGACGCCGCCGGCGGAGTCGAGTGCGTTGGCGTAGATCGGGGTGTCGACGCTGCCCGGCGCGACGTGGCTGATCCGCACGTGCGGCAGGTCGATGTTCTCGATCCGCAGCTGGCGGGCCAGGGCGCGGACACCCCACTTGCTCACGACGTACGGCGTCATCTCGGGCACGTTGACGTGGCCCAGCAGCGAGCCGACGATCACCAGGTCCCCGCGCTCCTGCTCGCGCAGCACCGGGACGACGTGGCGGGCGACGGCCGCGGTGCCGAGCAGGTTGGTCTGCACGACCTGGGTGAAGTCCTCCTGGGAGGTGGTCTCGGTGCGGCCGTAGGTGACGATCCCGGCGCAATGCAGCACCGCGTCGATCCGACCGTGCTCGGCCAGGACGGCGTCGACCATCCGCTCGACCGCGGCGTCGTCGCCGACGTCGGTGGCCACCACCTGGGTCGAGGCCGCGCCACGCGCCTCGCACCCGGTGGCCACGTCGTGGAGGGTGTCCTCGTTGCGGGCGACCAGGACCAGGTGGTGGCCCCGCTCGGCGGCGAGGAAGGCGGTGGCCTCCCCGATGCCGCTGGAGGCGCCGGTGACGACGACGACCTGCTCCTCGGGTCGGGTGCGCAGCATGCTCATCGGGTGGCTCCGTTCGTGGGGACCGCGCGGCGGTCCGGGTGGGGGGTGGGGTGTGGGGCGTCCGTACGGTGGGGCGCATGAGCGAGCCGAGCCCGTCCCCCCACCCGTCCGGGCACCAGTCGCGCTCCGTGGTGGTGGTGGGGGCGACGTCGGGCATCGGTCTGGCGACCGCCCAGCTGCTCTCGGCCCGCGGTGACCGGCTGGTGCTGGTGGCCCGTGATGCGGGTCGGCTGCGCGAGGTGGCCGCGACCCTGCCCGGTCCGGTCGAGGTGGCCGTGGCCGACGTGACCGACGCCGACCAGGTGGAGGCGGCGCTCGAGGCGTGCGTGGCGGCGTACGGACGTCTCGACGCGGTGATCACCTCGGCCCAACCGATGGCCTACGGCACCGTCGAGCAGGTGCCGGCCGCGGTGCTGCGCCGGATGACCGACGTGGCCGTGCTCGGCACCTCCCACCTGGCGCAGGCGGCCCTGCCGCGCTTCCGCGCCCAGGGCGGCGGTCACCTGGTGGTGGTCAACTCGCTGCTGGCCGAGCTGGCGGTGCCCGCGATGGGCGCCTACTGCGCGGCCAAGGCCGGCCAGCTGGCGCTGGTCCGCACCCTCCAGGTGGAGGTCCGTCGCGAGCCCGGCGTGCACGTCAGCCTGGTGCTCCCGGGGGCCATCGACACCCCGATCTACCACCAGGCCGCGACGTACGCCGGCAGCCGCGGGTCCGCCCCACCGCCCGTCATCTCGCCCGCCGCCGTCGCCGAGGCCTGCGCCGGGTGCCTCGACCGGCCCCGCCGGATGGTGCACGTCGGTGCGGTCAACCGGCTCGCGGTGACCGGCTACCGCTTCCTGCCGGCCGTCTACGACCGCCTCGCACCCTTCCTGGTCGACCGCGTGGTGCTGCGCGGGCCGGAGGCGGGGACCGACGAGGGCAACCTCTTCGAGCCCACGCCGGCGGGGGAGTCGCTGCGCGGCGGCTGGACGCTCACCGGCCGCCTGCGACGCCCCGGCTCCCGTCGGGCGCACTGGCGCCGCGGGGTTTAACAAAAAGTCGAACACATTGTTGAGGTTACCCTGGATGGACCTCTTCACACGCCCCTGAGGGGTTCAGCCGGCGTCCGGCTCCTGCGCGGGTCGTCGCTCCGTCGTACGCCGGTGGGCCACCCACCACGCGGTCGAGCAGGTCAGCGCCGCGACCACCACGAACCCGACCACCACCTGCACGGGCTCGACCCCGTCGCCGTGCGCCTCCCCGGCCCGTGCCAGCGCCGCGCCGATCGCGGCGACCAGCGCGGCCGCCCCCAGCCCGCACCACGGCCCCCACCGGCCGGCGACGTCGGTGGCGACCCGACCCGCCAGCGCCAGGCCGCCGAGCAGCACGACCACCGGGATCCCGTTGTCGAGCCAGCCGGGCAGGTTGACCCACTGCAGCGCCCCGGCCGTCACGACGGCCACCAGGGCGCTGCTGATCACCAGACCGAAGCAGGCCAGGGCGCCGGTGACGACCGCCCCGACCCGGGTCGGTGGTCCCGCGGCCCGGCCGAGGTCGGCCCGGGCGGGGACCTGTCGGTCGCGGCTCACGAGACCCCCACGGTGTCGAGGAAGAAGGACAGGTAGCCCGCGGTCAGGCGCTGGGCGTCCCCGAAGTGCGCCATCGTCTGGCGGTAGGCGCCGGCGTCGGCCGGGTCGTCCGGCGGCGGCTGCGCGCTGTCGAGGATCAGCTCGGCGGCCCGGTGCGCGCACTCGTCGACCCAGCCGCGGGTGTGCGAGCTGGACCACTCGTCGCCGCCGTGACCGGTGCGGACCCGGAAGTCGGTGCGGTAGATCCCGCCGCGGTCCACGGCGTACGCCGACTGGTGGGCGACCACCCACTCCTCGTAGGCCCGGTGGTCGGGGACGTACGGCGAGGCGTGCGGCGGCGCGCAGGCGTCCTGGACGAGGTGGGTCGCCGCGCCGAGGTGGTACGCCGCCCGGTCGTGGTCGCCGGCCTCCCACGCCCGGACCGCGATCGCGAACTGCTGCTCGGCCCAGGTCGCGCCGGACGTCCCCGCGATCAGGCCCTTGCCCGAGTGGGTCCACCAGTTGAAGAAGTGGTCGGGCATGAACCGGCGCTTGAGCACCCGGTCGGCGTCGCGCGACCCCGTCTGCACCCGCCACAGCAGGCTCCGGTGCCGGGTCGACCCGGCGACCAGGGGTGCGCTCGGGTCCTGGGCGGTCAGGGCCGCGGCCTGGGACGCCCGCCCGTCGGCCCGCAGGATCCGCACCCCCTGCTGGAGCAGGAAGGCGTGGGTGTCCGCGGCGACCACGACACCCCCGCCGGCCACCATCCGCGGGTCGGTGGGGGCCGGCTCGTCGACCGACCAGGCGCCCGCCCCGGCGACGGTCCCGCCGACGGTGGCCAGGGCCGTCACCGCGCCGGCGAGCGCGGCGGCGCCCCGGCGTCCGGCCTCCAGCGCCAGCCAGCAGGTCGCGGCGAGGGTGGCGAGGGCGACCGGCAGCACGGCCAGCGGCTCCGGGGCGACCACGTGCAGCGCGAGCGCACCCGTCGGGACAGCGGCGAGCACCGCCAGGGTGCGTGCGGTCCCGCGCGGTCCGGGCGCGGCCACGGCCGCGGCGAACCCGGTCAGCAGCGAGAGCGGGGCGGCGGCCGCCCCGGCGCACGAGGCCGCCAGCAGGCCCGCGGCGGAGGTACCGACCGCCGCCGGCAGGGCGTACGCCGCCCCCACGCGCTGCACCATCCGGCCTCCCCGTGTCCCGAACCGCCCGCTCGCGAGCCGGGTCCCGAGCGGGCCCCATCATCGCACTGCCCGGACCGCCCAGGTCGGACCGCTCAGCCCGGGAGGAGCCGGACCTCGTCGCCCACCCGGACCGCGCCGGGTCGGCGCACGTCGGCGTACGTCGCGAGGAACATCCCGCGCTCGCGCCCGATCCCGCGCAGCCACGGGGCGCCCACCGCGACGCCGTCCTGGTCGAGGTCGACCATCCGGCAGCGGGGCACCCGCTCGACCACCGCGAGCTCGACCGATCCCAGGAGGACGGTCCGTCCGACCCAGGCCTCCTCCTCGAACGGCTCCCGGGTCGCGACCAGCACGTTGGCCCGCAACCGGCGCACGTCGCCCGTGCCGCCCCAGCGCTCGGCGCACCACCGCAAGGTGGCGGTGCCGACCAGCGACACCGCCCCCATGTCCTGGTGCGGGACCGCACCCTCGGGCAGCACGCGGACCGGGTCGCCCATCCTGGACGACAGGTCCGCGTCGAGGGCCGGATCGCCGACCACCCGCTCTCGCCCGTCGGTGACCACGACGACCCTGCCGTCCTCCCGCGTGCGTGCGCCGTGGTCGAAGACCGCGTCGCGGCGTCGGAAGCGGCGGGTGTCCTTGCCCGAGGCGAAGCGTCCGTCGGCGTCCACCACGGCGAACGCCCGGTCGCCCGCCACTCCTCGGGCGTCCACCTCGGCGACGAGCAGGTCCTCACCGCCCATGGACTTCACGGGGTACCGGCGCAGGGACTGTACGACCGGTCTCACCGGCGTTGCTCCGGGTGGTCGTGCGCCCACTGCTTCCAGGCGTGACCGCTGGCCTGCTGCGCCGCCCGCTCGACCGGGACGACGGGCAGCGACCACGCGACCACCACCGCCAGCAGGGCCCCGCAGACGAACGGGAGCACGATCGGCAGGACCAGCACCGGGAAGCGTGGCGCCCGCACCGCCAGCGAGCCCGACAGGTCCCAGCCGAACCGCAAGCCGAGGGTCACCCCCACCACGAGGTAGGCGACGACCAGGGTGGTGCCCAGCGGCCCGACGACCTGCAAGGCCCCGACCACGAAGCCGGCGCTCATCCCCCACGCGAGCAGGGTCCCGAGCCCCATCACGACCCAGGCCAGCACGCGCGCCTGGCGGTACGCCGGGCCGCGGTCCACCCACGACGTGCCCAGCCAGGGCACCGGGACGAAGCCGGAGCGGTACCGCGGCTGCGCCGGCAGGGGACGACCCCCACCACCTGCTCGTGCCATGCGTTCCTCACGTCCTGCTCGGGTGCCGCCAGGGTGGCGCGAGCGCGACGCGCGGTCAACGGTCCGCGCGGGTCCGCCTGGGCCGGTCCCGGGCCCCGCTGGGCGTCAGGACTGCCGGGCGCCGGGGCTGTAGAAGACGCGCCCGATCCGGTCGCGACGGCCGCTGCGGGACCGGTCCGCGCCGTTGACGACGATCTCGTCGGAGGTGTCGGCGTGGCCCATGCAGGAGACGGGCAGGCGGAGGGAGACCACGTTGCGGGCCGCGCTCCAGCTCACCCGGATGCCCGGGCACGGACCGGCGCCGAAGTCCGTCACCTCGCTGTAGGTGTGGACCTGCTTGGTCGTCCCGCGGCTGGTGCGGGTGACCACGTAGTTGGAGCCCCACCCCGCGAGTCCGCTCCCGATCACCAGCCGGCCGGTGCTGCGCAGGTCGCGCACCCGCACGATGACGTCGATCGTCGAGGTGTCCCAGGTGGCGTCGAGGCGGGTGACGTCGATGGCGGCCGGGGCGTCGCCGGAGCGGTCGCGCAGGTGCTGGCCGCCGGCAGCGGAGGCGGGCGCGGCCGCGACGACGGGGGTGAGCAGGAGGGCGGCGCCCAGCGCGACCAGGCCGCGGGCGGCGTGCGGGCGGGGCGTGCGGGGCACGCGGGGAGAGGTCGTGGTCATGGCCCCGAACCTGGGGTACGCCGCCGCCGCGCACCACCCCCACTTCCGGTGGACCAGACCACCCCGCCCGAGACGCTCGTTCGCCTGACAGGCCCCCCGGAGCGCGCCCTAGCGTGGTTGCAGCTCACAACCAACGGACGGGACCCGTCCACCACGCAGGGGGAACACGCATGCTGCTCACGCACGTCACCAGGACCGTCGGGGTCGCCGTCACCGGCGTGGCCGTCTCGTTGACCGGGGTCGTCCTGGTCGCGCCGTCGGCCGACGCGGCGACGGGGATCTACCGCAACTGCACGGCGATGCACACCAGGTACGCCCACGGCCTGGGGCGCGCCGACGCGCGCGACCACACCAGCGGTCGGCCGGTCACGAACTTCCGGCGCGACACCCGTGCCTACAAGGTGGCGATGACCAAGAACCGCGGGCTCGACCGGGACCGGGACGGGATCGCCTGCGAGGCCCGCTGAGACCGGTGGGGGCGGCCCAGCACCTGCTCGGACGCCCCCACCGGCTCGCGCGCCGCAGCGCTCAGTCGCAGTAGTCGCAGATGCCGGTCGCCGGCACCTGGGTGAAGCAGCGCGGGCACACCGGGATCGGCCGGGCGTGCGGGTCGGGCATCTTGGTCGACCGGGCGTCGCCGGCCAGGCGCGGCCCGCGCGGGGCGGCCGGGGTGGTCGAGGCCGTCGAGGTGGAGGTCGACGAGGCGCGGGTGGCCTTCGCGGTGGCCGTGGACGCAGCGCGGGTGGCGCGCGCCGCCGGGGCCTTCTTGGCGGTGGTCGCGAGGTGAGCCGTGCGCAGGGCCGTGCCGCCGTCGGAGGGCAGGCCGGCGGCCTGCCAGTGGCGGTAGCACTCCAGGCGCTCGTTCGCGGCGTGCTCGTCGGGGTCGGCGGGGGCCTCGCCGCGGACGTGCTCGACGGCCCCGGCGTACGCCGCTCCGACGCTGCCCTGCGAGGTGACGCACAGCGAGGACAGCAGCGGCTCCTCGCGCGACTGGCACTCGGCGGCCACCCGGGCGAGCACGTCGCCGAGCCACTTGGCCGGCGGCTGCGAGGTGGTGATGCCGGTGTCGGCCTGGATCGCCTTGGACAGCTGGGTGAAGGTCACCAGCGCGCGGTAGCGGCCGGCGGCCCGCTCGAGGACCGGACGGGCGGCCTGCGCCCACGCGGCCCGCGACTCGGCGTACTCCATCGACGAGGCCTCGCGGACCTCCGGTGCACCTGCCTCGCCGTGGTCGGCCGGGTCGGCGGTGTCAGCGGGATCGACGGGGGACGGCAGGTCGGAGTCGGGCGAGGTCACACCCTCCTTTCTACCCGCTGGTCACCTCCGCCGCGGCCACGGGCCGTCGCGGCGGTGGCGACCGTCACGCCGACGGGCCCCCGTGGGGCCGCCTGCGGGCCCGGCGACCGGCTCGGCTGTCACGGGTGCTCGTCCACGGAGCGGGAGTCGGTGAGGGTCAGGGCGCCCCCGCCGGCGACGAGGGCGACGACGACGGCGAGCACGGCGAAGGTGACCCGCTCGCCGGCGAAGAAGCGGTGCACCAGCTCGCTGCTCCAGGTGCCGACCGGGAGCACCCGGGTGACCAGGACGGCGACGAGCGTGCCCACGACGGCCGTCCCGACGCTGGTGCCGACCTCCTGCGCGGTGTCGTTGAGGGCGGCGCCGATGGAGGTGCGGTCCTCCGGCACGGCGTCGACCAGGGCCACGGCGCAGATCGTCATCACGGTGCGCAGCCCGGCGGTCATCACGACCAGGCAGGCCGCGATGGCGGCGTACCCGTGCTCGACGCCCCACGCCATCCCCGCCAGCGACCCCGCGAGCAGCGCCGCGCCGACCAGGCAGGCGACCCGGTGACCCCAGCGCCGCACGAGCCACTCCGAGAGCGGGGTGGCCGCGACCATCGTGGCGATCATGGGCAGGTTGGCGAGCCCGGCGCGGACGGGGCTCCAGCCGTAGGCGTACTGGAAGTGCAGGATCAGCGCGAACATCACGCCCGCCATCGCGATCGAGGTGCCGACCTGCGCGACGGCCGCGCCGCGGACGGTGCCGCTGGCGAACAGCCCCAGGTCGAGCATCGGCTCCGGCGTGCGCCGCTCGTGGCGCAGGAAGGCCACGAGCCCGGCGACCGCGCCCAGGGCGGAGGCGACGGTCGCGACCGCGGTCCACCCGTGCTCGACGCCGCTGGTCAGCGTCCAGCAGGCCAGGCCGATCGTGACGGTGCTCAGCACGGCACCGGGCAGGTCCAGCCGGTCGCGGGTGAGGTCCTCGGGGCGGTCGGCCGGCACCCCGCGGCGTACGCCGACCCAGGCGATCAGCGCGACCGGGGCGTTGACCACCAGCAGCCACTCCCAGCGCACGTGGGCCAGCGCCGTGCCCCCGAGCAGCGGTCCGAGCACGAACCCGCTCATGCCGACCACGATCATCACCGTGATCGCACGCATCCGCACGGCCTGGTCGTCGAAGAGCCGGAAGACCAGCGAGTTCGTGATCGGGGCCATCGCGGCGGCGGCGATCCCGAGGGCCGCGCGCAGCGCGATCAGCTCCCCGGTCGAGGTCACGGCCAGCACGAGCAGGCTGACGCTGCCGAAGGCGGCCAGGCCGACCAGCAGGACGCGCCGTCGACCCAGCCGGTCGGCCGTCGACCCGGCAGTGAGCAGCAGCCCGCCGAAGGTGAGGGAGTAGGCGCCGGTCACCCACTGCAGCGCGGTCGTGCCGCCGCCGAGGTCGCGCCCGATGGTCGGCAGCGCGATGGTGAGCAGGGTGTTGTCGACCATCTCGACGAAGAAGGCCAGGCACAGGGCGGCGAGGGGGATCCAGGCGGCCCGCAGCGAGGGGTACGTGCGGGTCCCGGAGTCCGGGGCGGCGACGGTGGTGGTCATGGGATCTCCTCATCGAACAACGTTCGACTACCGAACGCTGTTCGAGAATAGAACGACGTTCGATATTGCGCAACCCGTGTGGTGGGATGGGCTCGTGCCCACCTCCGGACCCGCTGCCGACCCCGAGCCGGGGACGCGCGGGCGCCGCCGGGCCTCGCACTCCCTGGAGTCGGTCGTCACCGAGGCGGTCGCCCTCCTCGACGAGGCGGGCGAGCCGGCCCTGACCTTCCGAGCGCTCGCGGCGCGGCTCGGCGGGGGAGTTGCGAGCATCTACTGGTACGTCGCCAACCGCGAGGAGCTGCTCGACAAGGCCACCGACCACGTCCTGTCCGGCGTCGTCGCCGAGGTCGACACCTTTCCCGCGACCGACGACCCGATCGCCGACCTCCGGGCCATCTCGGTGGCGCTCTTCGCCGCGATCGCGGACCGGCCCTGGCTGGGCGCCTACCTGATGCGCGACACCGGCGCGCAGCCGCACGCGATGCTGCTCTTCGAGCGACTGGGGCAGCAGGTGCTGCGCCTGCGCCTGTCGCCGAAGGACAGCTTCGACGCGGTGTCGGCCGTGCTCGGGTTCGTGGTCGGCACCGCCGCCGACCTCGGCCAGCAGCTCCCCCGCGAGGTCCGCGACGGCGAGATGACCCGCGAGGAGTACACCGCCCGCTTCGCCGAGCAGTGGCGCGCCCTGGACCCCGCCACCTTCCCCTTCGTGCACCACATCAGCGAGGTCTTCGCCACCCACGACGACCGCGACCAGTTCGAGGCCGGCCTCGACCTCCTGCTGGCCGGCCTGCGCCTCCGGGCGGGGCGGTAGGTCGCAGACCATCTCGTGACCGGTCCGGGGCGTGGCGTGTGGCGTGCTGCCGGCGGCGCCGCTCACTCGCGTCGGTGGAACTCGATCCGTCCGTCGGGAGTGAGGTGGTGGGTGTAGGCGGGGTCGTGGATGCGGCGGTGGTGGTGGCCGCAGAGCAACCGGCCGGTGGCGGTGTCGGTGCGACCGCCGGTCGACCAGGGGTGGTCGTGGTGGGCCTGGCACCAGGCGGGAGGTCGGTCGCAGCCGGTGGCGGTGCAGCCTCCGTCGCGCAGGGCGAGGGCGAGGCGTTGGGTCCTGGTGTGCAACCGGCGGGCCCGACCGAGGTCGAGCGGCGCCGACGCACCGCCGAGCACCGCGGGGACGATCCGGTGGGCGCACGCCAGACGACGAGCCTCTCCCGCGCTGATCCGGTGCCCGGTGTCCAACGTTGCGACCCCGGCGGTCTCGAGGTCGGCGAGGAGGTGGTCGTGGCGCATGGTGACGACCACCGTGATGTCCCCTCCACCGACGGTGGGCAAGCGATCGGCGGGGAGGGCCTCGAGGAGCTGGGTGAACGCGATGCCGTGCCGCACCGGCGCCGGGAGGTCGGGGTCGATGACCACCTCGTCACGGCGAACCGGGGAGGCCAGCCCGGTGATGGCCTTGCCGAGGATCGCGCCGTGCAGGACCGGGATGGTGAAGCGGCCCCGCACCAACCCGTCCGGGGTCTCGGAGATGGTCAGCGACGTCTTGCGGGCCGCCGCGGCCTCCTGGGCCTCCAGCAGTCGCCCCTCGTGGGCCTCGGCCAGGTCCGGGGCGATCACCTCGAGCACCCGAGCTCCCAGGACCTCGAGGTCCTTCGCGTCGTGGACCGCAGCGAGGCGGACCAGGTGGACCTCGGCGGCGTCACGCTGCGCGTCGGTGACCGCGAACTCTCCGGAGGTCGGCAACCGGTCGAGCGCGCGGGTGATCACCCGCGCCTGGTCGGGGTTGACGACCCCGGCCGCCATCCCGGCCGCCACCCGCAGGTGAACCTCCAGGGCCCGGCCGAGCGCGAGGTCGGAGCGGGCGTGCGTACGCCGCTGCCTCGTCGCGCCCGCGACCCACTCAGCCGCACTCGCCGACGCCTCCGCTCCGGTCGCACCCGACCGGTCGGCCTCGGCCAGCACCGCCAGGCGGATCGCCTCGAGCTGGTTCGAAGCGACTGCCAGGTCGACCAGCAGCTGCCGTGACTCCGCCGGGGTCAACGACCACACCGGCCGCGCCGAGGACTCGCTCAGCTGCTCCAACCGGGTCAGCAGGCGTGTCCCGAACTCCACCAACGGGTGCCCCGGCAGGGGGCCTCCGACAGGTTCAGGGACGGGGGTGGTCATGAGTCGAGCCAACCATCGGGCACCGACAGAACAGCCCCCTGACCTGGGCTTTCGTCCACATCGCGGACGTCACTCCAGCAACATCCGCAGCACCCCGCAGCACCCCGCAGCGTGCCGGTCGGTGTCGGGGGATCTGGATCCACCGAAAGTCGACGCACGAGATCCCTGATCTTGTCATCCTCCTGGTGACCACTTTGCCCGCTTAGTGAGGATCGAGATGTCCACCCAGGCCGAGCCGACCCCGACTCCGACGACAGACGGGCCCCTGGTGGTCCTGCGATGGAGGCGCTACGGGCACGACCGGCTGTACGTCAAGGACGCCGGTGGGCACGACCTGGGGTTCTGGGACCTCGCGACCGACCTCGGTCACCCGGTCGACCCGGACTCGGCGGTGGTCGTGTCGGAGGCCGCGGCCCGGTGGAAGGCCCACCAGGCCACGCCAGCGGTCGGCCGGGGTGCCGTCGCGGGCGTCGCGCTGGACGGACCGGTCGTGTCCGCGGAGACGAGGCGGGAGCCGGGCCCTCCGCCCGTCACCCCGGTCCCGCCGGTCGAGGTCCTCGTGCAGCCGTGGACCGACCTGTCCACCAACGTGCCGGGGGAGGGCGTGCGCGACCTGGCGGTGGCGGCCCACCAGGCTGCTCCGGTGCGAAACACCCTGGCCCGGGTCCTGGGAGTCAAGACGTCGGAGCGAGCCTGGCGCATCGGGGCGGACGGCGAGGAGAGGGTGGCGGCCCGGTTGGCCAAGGTGGCTCGGAAGGACCCGCGATGGCGCTTCCTGCACTCGATCCCGGTGGGGCACCGGGGATCCGACATCGACCACCTCGCCATCGGGCCTGGAGGGGTCTTCACCATCAACACCAAGCACCACCCCGGGGCCAAGCTCTGGGTGGGCGGCACCACGTTCCTGGTGAACGGGCAACGGCAGCCCTACGTCCGCAACGCCCGGCGCGAGGCGGCCCGGGCCGCCGACCTCCTCGCCAGGGCGGTGGGTTTCGCGGTGCCCGTCGAGGGACTGATCGTGCCGGTCAACGCCTCGGAGGTGGTGGTCAAGAGTCAGCCGATCGGGGTGCACGTGGTGCCCCGGATGCAGGTCGCGGCGTGGCTGTCGCGCCTCGGCGACACCCTCGACGAGCAGCAGGTCGAGGCCATCCACGAGCAGGCGCGACGCTCGACCACGTGGCGGCGGTGAGAATGTCCCCGTGAGCCTCCCGCCGGCCCGGCGTACGGGGACCCTGACCCGCTGGGACGACGACCGCGGGTTCGGTTTCGTCGAGCCCGACCGGGGCGGGCCGCGGGTGTTCGTCCACGTCAGCGCGTTCCCGCGGGGTCGGCGTCCGGTGCAGGGCTGCCCGGTGGCGTACGTCGAGGCGCGCGACGCCCGCGGCCGGGCCCGGGCGGTCGAGGCGCGGCTGGTGCGCGGCGGGAGGACCCGCGGAAGGCACCCGCGCGGCGTGCTGACGGCCCTGGTCGCGGTGCTGCTGATCGTCACCGCGCTGGTGACCCTGGGCGCGGCCGGCCGGGTGCCCGTCGCCTTGACCCTCGTCTACCTGGCGATGAGCCTCCTCACCGCTGCGTCGTACGCCGTCGACAAGGCCGCCGCGCAACGCGGCGGGTGGCGCACCCGCGAGTCGACCCTGCACCTGCTCGCGCTCCTGGGCGGCTGGCCGGGCGCCCTGCTCGCGCGCCAGGCGTGCCGGCACAAGACGACCAAGCAGCCGTTCGGGACGCTGCTGTGGCTGACGGTCGTCGCGAACAGCGTGGCCCTCGCGGCGTACGCCCTCCGCCCGACCTGACCGCCGTGGCAGGGTCGCTCCCGTGACCTCTCCCCGCACCGACCCGTGGCTGGTGGTCGTGGACCTGCAGCATGCGTTCACCGACCCCGCCAGCAGCTGGTACGCCGACGGCTCGGCCGCCGCCGCGACCGTGGTGGCCCGCCTGCTCGAGGAGTTCGCGGGTCGCGTCGTGATGACCCGCTTCGTCCGTGACCCGGGGGAGCAGGGGGCCTGGCGCGACTACTACGACGCGTGGCCGCAGTTCCGCGTGCCGCCCGAGGACCCGGTCTGGGACCTCTCGCTCGCGGTCCCGCCCGGTGCGCCCGTGGTCGACGAGCCGACCTTCGGCAAGTGGGGAGCCGCCCTCGCGGCGGTCGTCGGCGAGGCGGACCTGGTGGTCTGCGGGGTCGCCACCGAGTGCTGCGTCCTGGCCACCGCCGTCGCCGCGGCCGACGCGGGCCGCCGGGTGACGGTGGTGGCGGACGCGTGCGCCGGGGGCACCGCGGAGGGCCACCGTGCCGCGCTCGACCTGCTCGGGGCGAACGCGCCCCTGATCACCGTGGTGAGGTCCTCCGAGCTGGTCCGGTCCTGAGGCCGGGCAGCCGCGCACACCCCGCCCCTACGATCGCGGTGCGGGATCGACGACGGTCCTGGCGCCGCTCGCCCGTTGCTCCCCAGGAGGCTCCCTGTGTCCGTCGGACTGCTGATCATCGACATCCAGAACGACTACTTCCCCGGCGGGAAGTTCCCCCTCGCCGACCCCGACCAGGCCGTGCAGCGCGCCGGTGAGGTCCTGGGTCGCTTCCGCGAGGCCGGCCGGCCGGTCGTGCACGTGCAGCACGTCTGGGACGGCCCGGACGCCCCGTTCTTCGCCGCCGGCTCCGAGGGCGTCGAGATCCACGCGGGTGTGGCGCCGGCCGACGGCGAGACCCTCGTCCAGAAGGCCCACCCCAACTCCTTCCTCGAGACCGAGCTGAGCGAGGAGCTCGAGCGGCTCGGGGTCGACGAGCTCGTCGTGGCCGGCATGCAGACCAACCTGTGCGTCGACGCCACCGTGCGCCACGCCGCCGACCTCGGCCTGACCGTCACGGTCGTCGGTGACGCCTGCGCCGCGGTCGGCCTGGAGCACGACGGCCGCTCGGTCGACGCCGCCGACGTGCACGCCGCGTTCCTCGGGGCGCTGGACGGCAACTACGCCACCGTGGTGAAGGCCGCCGACCTCGAGGTCTGACTCAGCGGCCCGCCGGCGTCACCGGCGGCCCCAGGACCAGAACAGCCCCCGACCCGCGAGGGTCAGGGGCTGACCGAGCTCAATTTCCGCGTCCTGGAGGGGACCGAGGAGTACACCGCTTACCGCGAGGTATGGGCCCCCGACCAGTGAGATGGAGCAGTGTCACTCTCCGTGCGCATGGAGCGAGAACTCGGATACCTAGCTGACCTGCGGTGTTCGTGATCTGCTCGGGATGAGGAGGTCGTCGGTTCGGTTCCGACAGGCGGCTCCAGGAGGGGCCTCTCACCTGCGACGTCGCAGCTCAGCCGCCTGGCCTGGTCCTGGTCCGGGTCGAGAGTGTCGCCGCGGCGGCGCACAGCAGTGCCACCAGGCCCCCGACCGTCTCGACGACCGCCAGGCTCGCGTGGTCGTGGGTCGCGAGGACACCGTTCAGGGTGAGCCCGAGGCCGCTGAGGCCGGCTAGCGCTGCGGCGATGCGGTGGGGGCCCGGGGTCAGGGCCTGGCGCAGGCCGACGAGGGCGAGCACGGTCGCGACGGCGGTGTCGAGGTAGCTGTTGCTCCGCCCGGTTGCGGAGTGGGCGACCAGGTCCCACTGGGAGACCAGGAGCACCGCAGCCACGAGCAGCAGGGTCCAGCCGGCTGGCTTGGTCCAGTCGGACGCAGACGTGTGGCGCGCCTGGTCGAGGACCTGCTGGGTGACCCGGGTCTGCCGCGCCGCTTCCTCATGGGCTGCGGTGCTGCCGGTCTGGGCGCCCGCCCTGACCCCGGGATGGGTGGTGCCGTCCCGGACGGCCCGGAGCTCGTCGTGCAGGTCCAGGCCGGTCGTGGCGTCGTGCATGGCGCCACCCGCCCAGCTGAGGCATGCGCCGATGACCAGGACGAGTGCTGCGCCGCCGACCAGGAGCCAGGCCGAGGACATCAGGCCGACGCCTGCCACCACGACTCCGAGGAGCGCCAGGGCCAGGCCGCTCCACACGAGGCGCGGTCTCACCAGCGTGTGGCGCCGGGTGCTCAAGGTCGATCCGGTGCCGTGGGCAGGGCTGCTGCCGGCCCCTTCCTCGGGGGAGGCTGACGAGGCTGGCGTGGCGTCTGGTCCATGGCTCGGCGGGACGGTCACGACCGGACCTCCGCCCTGGACGGCGCTCGTTGGTCGCTGAGGTCGGCAGTGGCGAACACGAGCGCCGCGGCCAGGCTGGTGAGGGCGAGTCGGCGGTGCCGGGGCGCCAGGGCCGCAACACCGGCCATGGACACGGCGTGGACGACGTCGACGCCGGCGTCGAGGGCGGGCACCCAGGGGCGGCGGGCGAGCGTGCCACCGGCCGCTTGAACGACGTAACGGGCGCCGAGGATGCGGACGACGCGGCGTGTGCCGTCGCTGTCGTCACCCGGGCTCGACATCAGCAGCGTCTGCGGCCGCGTCAGTGCGACGGCGCCCACGGCAAAGCGGGCGAGGTCAACCGCTCGTGGCTGTGTCATGCTGCCCGCCGGGCGGCAACTGCGGCGGCTGCGGCAAGGCCGGCGCCGAGGCCGAGGGCACGCCGGTGCTGGGAGGCCCACTGCTGGGGTGAGTGGGCCAGGGCGCGGTCGTCGAACGGGCCGTGAGCGCCGTAGTCGTGCCCGTCGGGGCCGTCGGCGGGTTCCCACAGGTTCGTCGGGTGCTCGGCGGGCCGCTTCTGGTCGGTCTGCTGGGAGCCGATGCCGGTCTTCGCGAGGTAGCGGTCCAGGAGGCCGCCGGCGACGCGGTTGGCGAGGATGGTTCCGGCGGTGGCGGCGCCGACCCAGTAGGCGCGTCGTTCGGGGTGGTCGGCGGCGTGGAGGACTCCGCGGGCGGCGACCTCGGGCTGGTAGAACGGCGGTACCGGTTGGGCCTTCATCGGGAGCTTGGACAGCACCCAGGTGAACTGGGGGGTGTTGACCCCGGGCATGGCGACCGAGGTCACCTGGACGTGGGTGCGGTCGTGGCGCAGCTCGGTCAGCAGCGACTCGTGGAACCCCCACATGGCGTGCTTGGCGCCGCAGTACGCCGACTGCAGCGGGATGCCGCGGTGCGCCAGGGCGGAGCCGACCTGGACGATGACGCCGCGGTCGCGGGGCAGCATCCGCGTCAACGCGGTGCGGGTGCCGTTGACGAAGCCGAGGTAGGTGACCTGGGTGACGCGGTCGAACTCCTCGGGGGTGATGTCGACGAAGCGGGCGAAGACCGAGGTGAACGCGTCGTTGACCCACACGTCGATGGGTCCCAGCTCGGCCTCGACCTGGTCGGCGGCCGCCTCGAGGGCCCCGTGGTCGGCCGTGTCGACGCTGATGAGCAGGGCGGTGCCGCCGCCGGCGCGGATCTCGGCGGCGGCGGCCTCGAGGCCGGTGGTGCCGCGGGCGAGGAGGGCGACGCGGTCGCCGCGGGCGGCGAACATGCGGGCGCTGGCGCGGCCGATGCCTCCGGATGCTCCGGTGATGACGACGACGCGTGAACGGTGGGGGTGGGGGTCTGACATGGGGTGCTCCTGGTGGGTTGCGATGGTCGGGGTGCTGGCCTGGGTGCGGGTCAGCGCCGGCGGGCGGTGAAGCCTTGGTTGCCGAGGCCGGCCTCGCCGAGGCGTTGGGCGGTCTCGATGAGCAGGGCGTGGACGAAGGCTTGGGGCACGTTGCCGCGGAGCTGGCGCTGGACGACGTCGTACTCCTCGGTGAACAGCCCGGGTGGGCCGAGCGAGCCGCGGTTGCGCTCGAACCACCGCGTGGCGCCCAGGACGTCGCCACGTCCCAGGCTGGCCAGGGCGAGGTGGAAGCCGGACAGGACGAACGCGCCCTCGGCGTCGTGCATCGCGGTGTCGTCGTGCTGACGGAACCGGTAGACGTAGCCGTCGTCGGTGAGGTCTGTGATGACGGCGTCGATGGTGGCCAGGTTGCGCGGGTCCTGGGCGGAGACGGCGCCCCGGATCCCGGGCAGGAGGAGGGCGGCGTCGACGCCCGGGTCGTGGGGTGAGCGTTGCCAGCGACCGGTCGGGTGAAGGCAGTCGGCGTCGACGGAGGCTACGAGCCGGTCCGCCCGCTGCTCCCACTCGACACCGACGCGGCCGCCGCGTCGGTCGGCTGCTGCGCGGAGGCCCGCGGCGCACATGAGGCGGGAGTGGGCCCAGTGGCGGTCCTCGAGCTCCCAGATGCCGGCGTCCGGGTCGTGGCGTCGTTTCCCGACCGCATCGACCAGCACCTCGATGGCTCTCTGACCTGCTGCGTCGAGCCGGCCACCCTGGTCGGCGGTGGCGAGGAGGAGCAGCGACTCCCCGAGCGAGTCGAGCTGGAACTGGGTGTTGGCGTGGTTCCCGACCCGGACGGGTGCGCCCGGGTAGCCGGGAAGGGCCACGGAGCGTTCGTCGGGGACCGGGTCACCGTTCACGGTGTAGGCGGGCCTCAGCATGGCGCCGTCGTCGAGGACCCGTTCGGACACGAACCGGACGGCGGCGTCGAGGAGGTCGTGGCTGCCGATGGCGGCGGCGGCTTGGCCGGCGTAGCACTGGTCGCGGATCCAGGCGTAGCGGTAGTCGTAGTTGCGGCCCTTGTCGGCTCGTTCGGGCAGGGCCGTCGTCGCGGCGGCGACCATCGCGCCGGTCGAGCCGGTGAGACCGCGCAGGACGGCGTGGGAGTGGCGGGAGTCCCCGGGGGCGGCGGAGGCCGACACGTCGGGTCGGGCAGCGGCCCAGGCACGCTCGGTGCGTTCCCACGCCCGGCCCGCGTCGGGAAGCGGCCCGGTCGGCCGTTGGCGGCTGATCTCGAGGACGAGGTCGTGGTGGCCGCCGGCGGGGACGTCGATGGTGACCCGCAGGGTGTCGTTGTCGAGGTGTGCCCAGGTGGGCGCACCGGACCACCGGAAGTGCAGGTCGCCGGTGTGGCCGGACCAGGTGCCGTCGGTGCTGCGGCTGACGATCATGGCGCGTGCTCCGAACTCGGCACGGCAGTCGAGCTCGACCTCGACGTGGGCATCGCCGTGGGTGGCCTCGATGCGACGGAGGAGGACGAGCGTGTCGGGGTCGCCGGGGAACGCGAGTGTCTCGCGGCACTCGATGATGGCGCCCGTCGCGACCCAGCGGCTGCGCCAGATCAGGGTGTCGGCCTCGTAGTGGCCGCCCCAGACGTAGCGGGGGTCCTGTGGGCTGACGACGTAGCGCCCGGACCCGCCGAGCAGGGAGGAGAAGATGGCGTCGTCGTGCCAGCGGGGAGCGCACAGGAACGCGATGTTCCCGTGGGGCCCGATGAGCGCGCCGCGTTCGCCGTCGGCGAGCAGGGCGTACTGACGCAGCGGGACCGGGAGGTGGGTGGGGCGGTTCACGGCGCGACGATCAGGGCTTGGGGGGCGGCGGCCTTCATCCGGGTGTTCAACCAGGACAGCTGCCGGGAGGTCTGCGCGGAGGAGGAGGTGGCGACGTCGAGGAGGTCGTGGTCGCGCAGGCCCTGGGCGCCTTGGGCGATGACCGTCCACGTCGTCTGGACCAGCGTGGCCAGGACGTGGAGGTCCTGGAGGTCGCGCAGCAACCCGATCGGACCGCTCCTGACCTCGACCAACCCCGAGGCGTGAAGCCGTTCGGGCTCGTCGAGGTCGTCCTCGCCGTACCGCTCGACGGCCTCGGCCAAGGCGTCGCGATGGTGGTCGCTCATCTGGGCCAGGAGGTGGCAGGTGTGGAACACGTCTGCCTCGGCGGCGTGGCCCTCAGCGACGGCACGGAAGGAGTCGGCCAAGGTCTGCTCGCTGTGGTCGGCCAGGCCGATGTAGGTGGACAGGTGTGGCATCAGGACCTCCCTTGGGTCGGGTCGAGCGGGTAGGTGGGTGTGGTCTCGAGCACGTAGGACGTGGTGGCGGGGCCCGGCGGCGGCGAAGGCACCCCTCCGGTGCCACCTGGTCCCCGGTCCGAGCTGAGGCTGGGGCGGGGGGCCGAGGCCGTGGTCGTCGGAGCCGGAGCAGGACCGTCACCGTCACGAAGCTTCGTAACCCTGCAGGCCGCCGTCTTGAAGTACGGCTGCTTGGACACCGGGTCCCACACCGTCATCGTCAGCTCGTTCGCCAACCGGTGGTCGCGGTCGGCCGGCTCAGCGGCGGTCAGTTCGTCGGGGTCCCAGTGGCCGTAGTGGAACGGTGCGAACACCGCACCTTCCATGACCTGGCCGATGCGGGCACGGACCTCGATGGACCCGCGGGGTGACTCCACCCGCACCCAGTCGCCCTCCGCGATGCCCAGCGGTTCCGCGTCGGCGGGGTTGAGCTCGACCCACGCGTCGGGTGCGGCTCGGTGCAGCGCCTTGGAGCGGCCGGTCTTGGTGCGGGTGTGGAACTGGTAGGCGGTGCGCCCGGTGGTGTAGCGCAGCGGGTAGTCCACCGAGGGCTCCTCGTGCGCCGGGGTCCAGTCGGCTCCCTTGAGGAACGCCCGCCCGGCGGGGTTCATGGCCCGGTGCTCGGTCTCGGTGACGGTGCCGCCGGTGAGCAGGTCGTGGCCGTAGGTCTCGCACGTGTCGGTGTCGGTCGGGAAGACGCCGTCGGCGTACAGCCGGTCGGTGCCGTCGGGGTGCTCGTCGTTGACCGGCCACGGGATGCCGGTGGGGCCGCGAAGCTTGTCGTAGGACAGCCCGGTGTAGTCGACGGGCCGGCCGCGGGTGGCCTCCCTCCAGGCGTCGAACGCCTCCTCGGAGGTGCGCCAGGTGATCAGCGGGTCGCCGTCCTTGTCGGTGAACCCCATGGCGTCGGCGTAGGCCAAGAAGATGTCGAGGTCGCTGCGGGCCTCCCCGGGAGGTTCGACGGCTTGCTCGGAGAGGTGGACGGTGCGGTTGACGTTGGTGAAGCACCCGGTCTTCTCTCCCCAACCGGCCGCGGGCAGGACCACGTCGGCGAGCTCGGCGGTCTCGGTGAGGAACAGGTCCTGGACCACGGTGAAGCACTGGTCGCCGGTGAGGATCTTGCGGATGCGAGCCGACTCCGGCATGGACACTGCCGGGTTGGTCGCGGAGATCCACAGAAAGCCGATGGAGCCGGTCTCGGCGTAGCGCATGATCTGCATCGCGTGGGTCGGCGGCGCCCAGTGCGGGACCGTCATGACGTCGACGTTCCACAGGTCGGCGAGCTGCTGCACGTGAGTGGGGTTGTCCCAGTTGCGAAAGCCGGGCAGGTCTCCGTCAGCGCCGCACTCGCGGTTGTTCTGCGCCGTGGGCTGACCGTTCATCTGGAGCACTCCGGCCCCGGGGCGGCCGATCTGGCCCCGGAGGAGGTGCAGGTTGTGCACCGCCACGGACGCGGCCGTGGCCTGGTGGGACTGGTAGAACCCCTGCAGGACCGTGGAGAGCACCGCCTCGGACTCACCGAAGATGCGGGCCGCCCGGCGTACGTCCTCGGCCTCCACACCGCAGATCTCCGCGACCCGGGTCGGCGTGTACGGCGCGACGATGGCCCGCAGCTCCTCCACGCCCATCGTGTGGCCGGCGACCCAGGCCTCGTCGACCCAGTCGTGGGCGAAGAGCTCGCGGGTCAGGCCGTTCATCAGCGCCAGGTTCGTGCCCACCCGGGGAGCGAGGTGGACGCCGCCGGTGCGCTCGGCCTCCATCGCCACCATGGTCCGCCGGGGGTCGACGCACACGATGCGGGGCGGGTCATCGCCGCGGGTGCGGTCCAGGATCCGCGACCAGAGCACGGTCTGGGTCTCGGGCATGTTGTGCCCGAACAGGAAGATCGCGTCGCAGGCCTCGATGTCGGTGTAGGAGCCGGGCTGACCGTCGGCGCCGAACGACTCCTTGAACGCCGCCGCACTCGTGGCGGTGCACAGCCGGGTGTTGCCGTCCATGTGAGGGGTGCCGAGGCCAGCCTTCCCGATGACCGCCAGCGTGTAGTACTCCTCCAGGAACAGCTGGCCGCTGGTGTAGAACCCGTGCGAGAGCGGCCCCTTCTCGGCCAGCAACATCTTGGAGACCTCCACGACGCGACCCATCGCGGTCTCCCAGTCGGTCTCGACCAGCCGCCCGCCTTCACGGACCAACGGGCGGGTGAGCCGGTCGGGCGACGACGCCCACGGGGTGCTGCCGTACAGCCCCTTCGGGCCGAGGCGGCCGTGGTTGACGGTGTCGCCGGCACGGCCCCGGATGCCGACCATCCGGCCGTCCTTGACCGCGATGTCGGCCCCGCAGCCGTTGCTGCACAACAGGCATGCCGACTGCACCCACTTCTCCACATCGGCCTCGGTGACGCCCTCGTCGAGGTACTGGTCGACCCGCGCCGGCCAGGTGGTGCCTCGAGCGTGCGGGGTGCGCTCTCCCCAGATGTCGTTGATGCGGTCGGCCATGACATGTCCTCGTCGTCGTACGGGCGGTGGGAAGGTTGCACTACTTGCTTACACGCAACTATGCTTATGCGCAAGTAAGTGTTGCCGGGATCCGACGCCGCTCCGCCGACCTCGCGCAGCCGTCGCACGAGACGTGGAGAGAGCGCATGCCGATCTGGATCCAGGCAGGGCTGTGGGGTGTCCTGGCCGGTGGCGCGCTGGTCCTGGGCGCCCTGATCGCGTGGTTCGTCTCGGTCCCGCGCACGGTCGTCGCCGCGGTGATGGCCTTCGGCGCCGGGGTCCTGATCTCGGCGCTGGCCTACGACCTCGTGGCCGAGGCCGAGTCGACCGGCGGACTGACGCCCACCCTGGTCGGGTTCCTGGGCGGAGCAGCGGTCTACGTGGCGGCCAACGTCGCCCTGGCGGCCAGGGGCGCGCGGCACCGCAAACGTTCCGAGGACCAGCAGCCGTCCGAGGACGAGCAGGCCGGCAGCGGCACGGCCATCGCCATCGGCGCCCTCCTCGACGGGGTGCCCGAGTCGATCGTGCTCGGGCTGACCCTCCTCGCCGGGCACGGTGTCGGTCTACCGGTGCTGGCCGCGGTGTTCATCTCCAACCTGCCCGAGGGTCTGTCCAGTGCTGCCGGGATGAAGCGGGCCGGCCGCAGTGCCCGCTACGTGTTCGGCGTCTGGTGCGGCATCGCGGTCATCAGCGGCGTTGCCGGGGCCCTGGGGGTGCTCCTCCTCGGCGGCGCCCCCGCCGCCGTGGTCGCAGCCATCACCGCAGTCGCTGCCGGAGCCATCTTGGCGATGGTCGCCGACACGATGCTGCCCGAAGCGTTCGAGAAGGCCCACCTGTACGCCGGCTTCGTCGCCACCATCGGGTTCGCACTGTCCTTCGCCCTGGAGAAGCTGGGCTGACATCGTGCCCAGCGGCTGAGCTGTCCCGCGATGGCGCCGCGGAGGTGATCGGACGAACTAGCGTCAGGGTCGACCGACGAACAGGAGCATCTTCGACGTGGCACCACCCCAAGACCAGACCAGTGCGTTCGTGACCGCCAGCCGGGCCCTGCTCAGCCTGGCGGTCCGAACCATCGCAGACGCACCCGTCGAGGTGACGCTCGCCCAGCACCGGGTCCTGGTCCTGCTCGCCGCCCGAGGCGACCAGCCGGTGGGTGACATTGCCGACGGCCTCGGCGTCAACCCCTCCAACGCCACACGCATCTGCGACCGCCTCCAGCGACTCAACCTGATCTCACGGACCCGCTCCGAGCAGGACAGACGCGTCGTCGTCATCAGCCTCAGCCCCCAAGGAGCTGACCTGGTCAGGGCCGTGACCGCCCGGCGCCACGTGGAGGTCGAGAAGGTCCTGGACCGCATGACACCGGAGCAGACCGCCCAGGTGGTGCAGGCCCTGGAGGTGTTCAACCGGGCCGCCGGCGAGATCGAGGACCCGGACTGGGCCACACCACCCTGGTGAGACGGGACCGAGCCCACGACGCCGGCTCGGCTCCGGCTCCTGCTGTGCCCTCCGTGGACCCTCGCGGCCAGCGTCAACCCTCGGCTCGGTCACGCTGCGACATGGCGCGCCGTGCGGAGATGAGAGAAGCCCCAGGTCAGCAAGCTGGCCCGGGGCTTCACGATCGGTGCGCCTGAAGGGATTCGAACCCCTAACCTTCTGATCCGTAGTCAGATGCTCTATCCGTTGAGCTACAGGCGCGCTTCCTCAGCGTTCGAGGACGAAGGAGACTGTAGCCGACCCGGTCGGTGGGACAGAAATCGGGCACCCCGTCGCGCAACGACCCGGGTCGGCCCGGACCTCCCGAATACGTCTCGCAAATGCTTAATGCATTCCTCGAAAACGCCTAATCAGGCGTCCGTGGAATTGTGGATCGATCCAATTGGAGGGCCCCGGATCGACACGTACATTCGGCAGCCACCACAGGGTCCGGCCCGTGTTACTGGCCGGTACCTTGAGGTCAGAGGGGTTGCCTGCAACGGCGCAGCACCCGCTCGACCGCACTCCACCACCACATCGCCGACACTGACGATGTCCGGCCGGGACGACCCCGGTCGGGAAGGCTCGAGAGGGATTGACAGCCATGACCGCCGACTCCGTGAAGACCGCCACCCTGAGCGCACCGACCACCCACGCAGGCATCCTGGCCTTCGTCGAGGAGGTCGCGGCGATGACCACGCCCGACAGCATCCA
The DNA here is from genome assembly GCF_054778395.1 of Nocardioides korecus. Taxonomy (NCBI): domain Bacteria; kingdom Bacillati; phylum Actinomycetota; class Actinomycetes; order Propionibacteriales; family Nocardioidaceae; genus Nocardioides; species Nocardioides korecus. The sequence continues at coordinate 492,155 of NZ_BAAGZO010000001.1, forward strand.
CTGGTGCACCGGGTCCGACGAGGAGTGGACCGAGCTCACCGACGCCCTGGTGTCGACCGGCACGTTCACCCGCCTGGACCCCGCCAAGAAGCCGAACTCCTTCCACGCGGCCTCCGACCCCACCGACGTGGCGCGCGTCGAGGACCGCACCTACATCTGCTCGGTCGACGAGAAGGACTGCGGGCCCACCAACAACTGGATGGACCCCTCCGAGATGAAGGCCATCATGCGCAAGCTCTACGCGGGCTGCATGAAGGGCCGGACGATGTACGTCATCCCGTTCGTGATGGGCCACCTCGAGGCCGACCAGCCGATGTTCGGCGTGGAGGTCACCGACTCGGCGTACGTCACGGCCAGCATGCGCGTGATGGCCCGCATGGGCACGAACGTCCTCCGTCGCATGGAGGAGCTCGACGCCGACTTCGTCCCCGCGCTGCACTCCGTGGGCATGCCCCTCGCCGAGGGCCAGGCCGACGTCGCGTGGCCCTGCAACGACACCAAGTACATCGTGCAGTTCCCCGAGGAGCGCGCGATCTGGTCCTTCGGCTCCGGCTACGGCGGCAACGCCCTGCTCGGCAAGAAGTGCTACGCCCTGCGGATCGCCAGCGCCAAGGCGCGCGACGAGGGCTGGATGGCCGAGCACATGCTCATCCTCAAGCTGACCAGCCCCCAGAAGGTCACCAAGTACGTCGCCGCCGCGTTCCCCAGCGCCTGCGGCAAGACCAACCTGGCGATGCTCGAGCCCACCATCCCCGGCTGGAAGGTCGAGGCCATCGGCGACGACATCGCCTGGATGCGCATCGGCGAGGACGGCCGCCTGTGGGCGGTCAACCCGGAGTACGGCTTCTTCGGCGTCGCCCCGGGCACCAACGAGCACACCAACCCCAACGCGATGAAGACCATCAACAAGGGCAACTCGGTCTTCACCAACGTCGCGCTGACCGACGACGGCGACGTCTGGTGGGAGGGCCTGGAGAACCCGCCGGCCCACGCCACCTCCTGGAAGGGCGAGCCCTGGACGCCCGACTCCGAGGAGCTGTCCTCGCACCCCAACAGCCGCTACTGCACCCCGATCAAGCAGTGCGACATGCTGGCGGCGGAGTACGACGACCCGCGCGGCGTCCCGATCGACGCGATCCTCTTCGGCGGTCGCCGCAAGACCACGATCCCGCTGATCACCGAGGCCCGCGACTGGACCCACGGCACCTTCATGGGCGCGACCCTGTCCTCGGAGACCACCGCGGCCGCGACCGGCGCGGTCGGCGTGGTGCGTCGCGACCCGATGGCGATGCTGCCGTTCATCGGCTACAACGCCGGCGACTACTTCTCGCACTGGATCAACATGGGCAAGCAGAACGACGCCGCGAAGATGCCCAAGATCTTCTACGTCAACTGGTTCCGTCGTGACGACGAGGGCGGCTTCCTGTGGCCCGGGTTCGGCGAGAACAGCCGCGTGCTGAAGTGGGTCATCGAGCGCATCGACGGTCAGGTCGCCGCGGTCGAGACCCCGATCGGTCACGTCCCCGCCCCCGGCACCCTCGACACCGACGGCCTGGACGTCACCGAGGAGCAGCTGGCCGAGGCCCTGCGCGTCGACGTCGAGGAGTGGAAGGCCGAGATCCCGCAGATCACCGAGTGGTTCGAGAAGTTCGGCGACGACCTCCCCGGCGTCCTGTGGACCGAGCTCGACGGCCTCAAGGCCCGTCTCGGCGCCTGACCCCGCCCTGCTGGTCGACCTCGACGTGACGCCCCGTCCGCACCTCACCGTGCGGGCGGGGCGTCACGCGTCGGAGGGGGAGGACATGATGTGGCCATGACGTCCGACCAGGGCCCCGAGCGGCGCGCGCTCCTCGAGGGCCCCGGCGCCGCGATCTTCCGCGAGGTGGTCGAGGCCGGTGTGCTGGCCTCGGGCGACCCGCGGCTGGGCGAGGGCCACCCCGACCACGCCGCGCTGGCCCTCCTGATCGACCTGGGCCTGCTGCGGCGCGACGACGCCCTCAACGGCTGGGTCGCCGTCGACCCGGCCGGCGTGCAGCCCGGGGTGGTGGCGCCGCTGGGGCGCCAGGTGGTCGAGCTGCTGGACGAGACGACCGCCTGGGCGGACACGTTCGGGTCGCTCGGCCAGGCGTTCCGGCGTACGCCGACCGCGGGGAACCCGCTCACCGAGATCCGCGGCATCGCCGCGATCAACCGGTTCCTGGAGTCGGCCGTCGACGACGCCGAGCGGGAGCTGCTCACCGCCCAGCCGGCCGGCCCGCGGCGCACGGTGGCGCTGGAGATGGCCTCGGACCGGGACCGCCGGGCGCTCGCGCGCGGGGTCTCGATGCGCACGCTCTACCAGCACACCGCGCGGCGCAGCAAGGCGATGCGCGACTACGTCGAGCTGATGCGCAGCCTGGGCGCGCAGGTGCGCACCCTGGACGAGTTCTTCAACCGGCTGATCATCATCGACCGCCGGCTGGCGCTGATCCCGGGCGAGACCAACGAGACCGCGGTGGCGATCCACGACCACCACACGGTGACCTACCTCGCCGACCTCTTCGAGCGCTCCTGGGAGCGCGGTCGCGACTACGAGGGCCTCAGCACCGCCGGGGAGTCCGGCATTGCCGAGGAGGTCCGTCAACTGACGGTGCGCATGCTGACCGAGGGTCACAGCGACTCGGCCAGCGCCAAGCGTGTGGGGGTCAGCACGCGCACCTATGCGTCGTACGTCGCCGGGCTCAAGCAGGAGTTCAACGTGGACACACGCTTCCAGCTCGGCCTGGCCATGGGGACGAGGAGCTCGGAGCAGACCCCCGAGAGCGGATCGACTCAGAGCCCCTCGTCAGGTGCTACCTGAGGTCCCAGCCGGTGTCCTTGCTGGAGGTGGTGTGCGACGGAGCGGCGTCCGCGGGGGCGGAGACGCCGACCGACACGAGGCTGACCGCCAGCAGGACGGCGGCGACGGGCTTGGAGAAACGACGGAAGTTCATGGTTGGCATCCTTCTCAACTCGGGGCAAATCAAATGCTGCCCGCGCGGTGCCCTGGCTCACACCACGACAGGGCCTCATGGATGTGCATTGCACGATCATGCAGGTATGGCCGGGAACCTGGGTGAGCCTGTGAAGCCGGGAACGCAGAACCGCCCCGGACCCAGGGGGTCCGAGGCGGTGAGCCCGCGGAGGTGGCGGGATTTGAACCCGCGAGAGGGTTCAACCCTCAACCCGCTTAGCAGGCGGGCGCCATAGGCCACTAGGCGACACCTCCCGGTCGAGCAGGAGCAGGTTACCCACCCCGGCGTGCCGCAGGAAATCCGGCCCCGTCCTCAGCGCAGGCGGCGGTAGCCGTGCCCGCGGTCCAGGTGGGCCGAGATCGTGCGGGTCAGCTCCTCGGCGTCACCCTCGACGACGTCGACCGGGATGGTCGTCGTGCGCCCGTCGCGCAGACGCAGGACCACGCAGCGGCTCCCGGCCGTGGTGGTGGCCTGGAGGTCGAGGACGTCGGTCCACCGGGCCGAGCGAGCCTGGGCCGAGCGCAGGGCCCGGACGCGGTAGCCGTCCTCGGTCAGGCGCAGCACCCAGCGGCGCGGCCCGAGCAGCAGGCCGAGGCCGACCACGGCGAGCCCCGCCAGCACGACCAGCACCGTCGTCACGGCCGCGGGCAGGCCCACGACGGCCCCGAGCAGCACCGCGACCACGACGACCACCCCGACCGCGGTCAGGCCGGCCCCCAGCAGGCGCGCACGCAGCGCGGGGGCCAGGGCCCAGTCCTCCGGGCGGTCCGGGCCGGTGGCGGACGGGCCGGCCGAGGGGGATCCGGTGGCGGGGTCGGGCTGGGTCACCCCCCGATTAGACCCGTGGCGCGGCTGCCGTCCCAAATCCGCGGGCCGCTCCCGTCCCGGTCGACCCCGTCCCCCACGGGTCTTGTGGAGGCGTGGGCGCTGGGTCACACTCGTCGTCTCTCGGTCCGAGCGGTGACGCGGAAGGCGGTGGTCGCGGTGGGACCTGTCGAGTCGGCGGTGGTCGACCTGCGCCTGGCGCTGCGGTCCGAGGGTCCCGAGGCCGAGCGTCGGGGTCGGCTGCGCGCCGCCCTGGAGGACGTGCGCCGCGGCACCGCCGCCACCGTGACCCACGACGAGGCCTGGCTGGCCGCCAAGGACGACTGCGCGCGCCGGCAGGCGCGCCAGCTGCTCGCCCGCGTCTCGGCCCTGCTGGGGGCCGTGGACGCCGCCGACGAGGGGCCGCGGCGGATCTTCGCCGGCGCCGAGCGGCTCCTGGTCGACCTGGAGCACCACGTCCAGCGGCTGCACGACCTGGCCTACGACGAGGTGGAGCTGGAGCTCGGCGAGTCCGGCTGACCGACCAGGCAGTGGTCCGCGGCTGCATGATCGTGCAGGGCTGCGCGACCTCGCCCCGACCGTGCTGTCGTGGTGCGGCGGTGGCAGAGGGGGCGGGATTCGAACCCGCGGTGGGTCTCCCCACGACCGCTTTCAAGGCGGTTCCGATCGGCCGCTCCGGCACCCCTCCTCGGTCCCGAGGGACCGGTGGACGAGTGTAGTCGCGGCGCCGACTACATCCGGCGGTTGGCCAGCGAGGAGTTCGTGCGCCGCACCTCGGCCGTCCTGGACAGGTCCACGACCGCGTCGAGGACCTCCTCGCCCTCGCCGGCCTCCACGACGACGTCGCCGTCGGGCGCGACCACCATCGAGTGGCCGGCGTAGCGCGGCCCCGGCTGGCCGACGCCGACCACCCACACGGTGTTCTCGATCGCCCGGGCCCGCAGCAGCGTGCGCCAGTGCTCGACCTTGCGCTCGCCCGCGACCCAGGCGGCGGGCACGACCAGCACGTCGGCGCCACGATCGACCAGCAGCCGCGACAGCTCGGGGAACCGGACGTCGTAGCAGGTCATCAGGCCCAGCCGGACCCCGTCGAGCTCGGCGACCACCGGCTCGATCTCGGCAGCGCTGATGGTGTCGGACTCGCGGTAGCCGAAGGAGTCGTAGAGGTGGATCTTGCGGTACGCCGTCAGCCCACCACCCGCGCCGAGCACCAGGGTGTTGAGCGGTCGCGCCGGGTCCGGGGCGGTCTCGAACATGCCGGCGAGCCACGCGGTGCCGCCGGCGCCCAGCGACCGGACGCGGCCGGCGTACGCGCCGTCGAGGGGCTCCGCGTGCGGCGCCAGGTCGGACCCGGGCGGGCCGAAGTCGCGGGCCGAGGCCTCGGGGAGGACCACGAGGTCGACCTCGCCCGGTCGAGCGGCCAGGTCCTCGAGGGCGGCGAGGTTCTCCGCCCGGTCCAGCGAGGCGGCCCGCTGCACCAGCCGGACGCGCAGCCGACCCGCGGGGGCCGGCGGGTCGCCCCGTCGGGACACGTCGGCGTCCTGGTCGCGGTGGGGTGCGGGCTGCTCGGGTGCCATCCGTCCAGGGTGCCACCCCGGGGCGGCGCGCGGGAGCCGTCCCGGTGGGAGACTCCGGAGGTGCCGACGCCCCCCGACCCCGCTCCGGCGGCCGAGCTCGCCGCCGTGGTCCTCAGCGGCGGTCGGGCCGAGCGGCTCCAGGGGGCGGACAAGGCGACGCTCGACGTCGGTGGCGCGACCCTGCTCGAGCGCGTCCTGGCCGCGCTGGAGGAGGTCCCCGAGGTCGTCGTGGTGGGCGACCCGGTCCCGACCGCCCGGGCTGTCAGCTTCGCGCGCGAGGACCCGGTCGGTGGCGGGCCGGCCGCCGCGATCCTGGCGGGCGTGCGCGCCCTGCCCCGCACGCCGCGGCTGCTGGTCGTGATGGCCGTGGACACCCCGCTGGTGACCACCGCGACCGTCAGCCGGCTGCTGCTGTCCTCGGCCGAGCACGGGGCGTTGCTGGTCGACGAGGGCGGCCGGCGGCAGTACCTCTGCGCGGTCTACCTCACCGAGGCGCTGCTGGCCGCTGCGCCGGCGCGGGGCGAGGAGCACGGGCTCGCCGTACGCCGTCTCGTGGCCGACCTGGACCTCGCCGAGGTCCCGGCGCTGCCCTGGGAGGCCCGTGACGTCGACACCTGGGCCGACCTGTCGGCCGTCCGCGAGCGCCTGGACGGCTGAGCGGGACGCCCCCCCCCGAGCACAGACCCGGCCCGCGCCGTCCGAGGAGCGCGTGGGGGTGTTGCACGGTGGCTCGTCGTCGTCCGAGACTGGACGGGTGAACCTGCACGACTGGATCGACGAGCTCTGCGACGCGTTGGACATCGAGGTGGAGGTCGACGAGGCCGTGGTGCTGGACCTGGCCCGCGACGCCGCCCACGCCGTGGAGCGCCGGGCCGCCCCCGTCTCGACCTTCCTGCTGGGCTACGCCGCCGCCCGCTCCGACGGCGACCCCCAGGAGGTGGAGCGCCTCGCCGGGCTGGCCTCGGCGCTGGCCCTGCGGTGGGACCGCTCCCCGGACGAGCCCGACGCCCTCGACGCCCTCGACGAGGAGGACGACACGGTCGACGCGCTCGTCGACCCGGACCCCGCGGCCGGTCCCGTCGCCTGACCTCGACCGGCTGCCCGGTCCCCGCTGCGGGCGGGGCTCCGGTGGTCCGTCGTGCCCGCAGGCGGCTGGCTAGGGTGGCGGGCATGCGCGCTGTCACCGCTGCCCAGCCGGGCGGACCCGAGGCCCTGACCGTCGTCGAGCTCCCGGACCCGCACGCCGGTCCCGGCGAGGTCGTGATCGACGTCGTCGCCAGCGCGGTCAACCGCGCCGACACCCTCCAGCGGCAGGGCTTCTACCCGCCGCCGAAGGGCGCCTCCGACGTGCTCGGGCTCGAGTGCTCGGGCGTCGTGAGCCAGGTGGGCGAGGGCGTCGAGAACGTGAGCGTCGGCGACGAGGTCTGCGCGCTCCTCGCCGGTGGGGGGTACGCCGAGAAGGTGCTCGTGCCCGCCGGCCAGGTGATGCCGCTGCCGCCGGGCGTCGACCTCGAGACCGCCGCCGTGATCCCCGAGGTGGCCTGCACGGTCTGGTCCAACGTGTTCATGATCGCCCACCTCCAGCCCGGCGACACCCTGCTCGTGCACGGTGGCGCGGGCGGCATCGGCAACGTCGCGATCCAGCTCGGCGCCGCGCTCGGCGCCACCGTCCTGACCACCGCGGGCACGGCGGAGAAGCGCGAGCTGTGCGAGCGGCTCGGCGCGACGCGGGCGATCGACTACCACGAGGAGGACTTCGTCGAGGTGGTCCGCGAGCACGGTGGCGCCGACGTCATCCTGGACAACATGGGGGCGTCGTACCTCGACCGCAACGTCTCCGCGCTGGCCACCGAGGGCCGCCTGGTCGTGATCGGCATGCAGGGCGGCGCCAAGGGCGAGCTCGACCTGGGCAAGCTGCTGGGCAAGCGCGGCGCCGTCATCGCGACCTCGCTGCGGGCCCGCCCGGCCGAGGAGAAGGCGGCCATCTGCGCCGCCGTCGTCGAGCACGTGTGGCCGCTGATCGGCGAGGGCAAGGTGACCGCGTTCGTGCACGAGAAGGTGCCGTTCACCGAGGCAGGCCGGGCGCACGAGCTGATGGAGTCCGGCAGCCACACCGGCAAGATCCTGCTGTCGGTGCAGCCCCAGGTCTGAGGGACGCTGCCGGGCCCGTGGCTCGGTCGGCGGTGGTCGGTAGGGTCGGCTCCATGTCCTCTTCTGCGCCCACTCCCCACGACGGACCTCCCGGCGGCCAGGCAGGCCGGGGCGGGACCGGTGCCTCCGAGGAGGCCGACCACGTGCTCGTGATCGGTCCCGACGGCCAGCCCGTCGCCGTGCCCGCCCAGGCCGTCGACGGCGACGAGGAGGAGGGGGGCGAGCGCAACGTCGCCTCCCTGGTGGAGCAGCCGGCCAAGGTCATGCGGATCGGGCGGATGGTCCAGCAGCTGCTGGAGGAGGTGAAGTCGGCCCCGCTCGACGAGCCCGGGCGCACCCGCCTCGCGCAGGTCGTGCACACCTCCATCCAGGAGCTCAAGGACGGGCTGGCCCCCGAGCTCGACGAGGAGCTCGACCGGCTGATCCAGCCCTTCGACCAGGGCACCCCGACCGAGTCGGAGCTCCGGATCGCCCAGGCCCAGCTCGTGGGCTGGCTCGAGGGCCTGTTCCACGGGATCCAGACGGCGATCTACGCCCAGCAGATGGCGGCCCGCGGTCAGCTGGAGCAGATGCGGCGCGCGCTGCCCCCGGGGGCGGTGCCGCCCGGCGGTCAGCCCGGCCAGCACGGCCAGGCCGAGGAGGACGACGACCACCAGCACGGTCCCAACGGGATGTACCTCTAGGGACGCCCCCGCGACGGAGCCTCAGCCGTCGAGACCGGCCAGCAGCTCCTCCAGCACGACCGCGACGCCGTCCTGGTCGTGGTGCGGGGCGACCCGGTCGGCGGTCTCGAGCACGCTCGGGTGCGCGTTCTCCATGGCGTACGCCGTCCCGGCCCAGCTCAGCATCGGCAGGTCGTTGGGCATGTCGCCGAACGCCACCACCTCCGCGGCCGTGATCCCGAGGTCGTCGCAGAGCAGCTCCAGGGTGCTCGCCTTGGTGACCCCGGCCGCGCTGATCTCGAGCAGGGCGGTCGAGGAGGACCAGGTCACCGTGGCCAGGTCGCCCACGACGTCGCGGGCCCGGTCCCAGAAGTCCTGCGGGGTGAGCTCCTCGTGCCGGGCCAGCAGCTTGTACGCCGGTCGGTCCAGGATCTCGGCCAGCGGGCCGCGGCGGCTGGTCTCGGGCAGGGGGTAGCGCGGCATGAAGGTGTCGTCGACGTCCATCCCGCTCAGCGTCTCGATGGCGAAGCCCGAGCCGGGCACCGCCTCGCGGATGCGCCGCGCGACCTCGCGCAGGTCCTCGGTGAGCAGCGGCCGCTCGAGCCGGGCCCGGTCGGCGGCGACGTCCCACAGCAGCGCCCCGTTGGCCGCGATCGCCAGGCCGTGGCCGGCGACGTCGTCGAAGACGTGCGCGGCCCACCGCAGAGGGCGACCGGTGACGAAGACGACGACCAGCCCGGCCTGCTCGACCGCGCGCAGCGCGGCCCGGGACCGGGGCGTGATGGTGCCGTCGGAGTGCACCAGGGTGCCGTCGAGGTCGGTCGCGACCAGGCGCGGACGGACCGCGGCGTCGGACGCGCTCACGCGGGCTGGGGGCGGACCATCACCAGGTCGCCCTCCTCGGTGGTGCCGCGCAGCTGGGTGAAGCCGCAGCGGGCCAGCACCCGCAGGGAGGCGCTGTTGTCGGGGCGCACGCCGGCGCGCACGCGCACCCCGGCGGTGTCGGCGTGCCGCAGCAGGGCGGCCAGCGCCTCGCCGGCCACGCCGTGCCCGTGGGCGTCGTCGACCAGGCCGAAGCCGACCTCGACCTCGGGGACGTCGTCTTCGGCCGGGGCGGGGGCGCCGAAGAAGCCGATCGAGCCGACGACGAGGCCGTCGAAGCGCCGGGTGACGTGGCGTGGGCCCCAGCAGGCCTGCGGGTCGTCGGCCTTGACCAGGCTGACGGCGTCCTGGTCGTCACGACGGGGGTAGTCGGGGTGCCACGACGTACGCCGTCGCCCGGCCAGCATCCCGGCGGCGTCCTCCGGGCTGATCAGCCGCAGGGCCAGCCGGTCGGTGGTCACGGGGTCCGGCAGGGCCGGTCCGGGCGGGGAGGTCGGGGCCGGGTCGCTCACGGGAACCAGCGCCGCAGCTCGACGGCCGCGCCGTCGTCGTGCACCGAGTCGGTGGTGGCGTCGGCCGCCTCGTGGACCTCGGGCACGGCCTGGCCCATGGCCACCCCGCGCCCGGCCCAGCGCAGCATCTCGATGTCGTTGCGGCCGTCGCCGATGGCCAGGACGTCGTCGCTGGTCAGGCCCAGGTCGCGACAGACGTGGTCCAGGCCCGAGGCCTTCGAGACGCCGACCGGGGAGAGGTCGAGCCAGGCCGTCCAGCCCACGACGTAGTCGGTGCCGTGCAGGCCCAGGCGCCGGCCCAGGCTGACGAAGTCCTCGACCGAGGCCGAGGGGTCGCGGATGATCACGCGGCTCACGGGCTCGCCGACGATGTCCTCGATGGAGGCGGGGATCATCTCCCCGGACAGCTCGCCCTCGGGGAACGGGCGGCTGACTTTGTAGCCGACGCCGCGCTCCTCCACGGCCACCAGGGCCTCGGGGTGCTCGCGCAGGACCGCGGCCACGGCGTCGGAGGCGTCGAAGGTCTCCTCGTGCACGACCTCGAGGGGGGCGTAGCGGCACAGCACCGCGCCGTTGGAGGCCACGATCCAGACCGGGGAGTCGGGGTCGCGCGGCAGGCCGAGCAGGTCCGCGATCCCGGTCATGCCGTGCGGCGAGCGGCCGCTGGAGAGCACGACGTGGGCGCCGGCGTCCAGGACGGCCTGCACGGCCTCGTGGAGCACGGGCTCGATGCGCTCGTACGCCGCGCTGTCGACCCCCTCCTCCAGCCACTTCAGCAGGGTGCCGTCGATGTCGAGCGCGACCAGCTTGGGCTGCCAGCCCGGGGTCCCCGGCTCAGGCACCGGCGCCGCCCGCGTTCACGGGCAGCAGGACCTCGCGACCCTGCAGGTAGGGCTGCAGGGCGGCCGGGACCCGCACGGACCCGTCGGCCTGCTGGTGGGTCTCCAGCAGCGCCACGATGGCGCGGGTGATGGCCACCAGGGTGCCGTTCAGGGTCGCGACCGGACCGGTCTCGCTCTGGCCGCCCTCGGTCGCGAAGCGTCCCCGCACGTCCAGGCGGCGGGTCTGGAAGTCGGTGCAGTTCGAGGTCGAGGTCAGCTCGCGGTAGCGCTCCTGGCTGGGGATCCAGGCCTCGCAGTCGAACTTGCGCTGGGCCGAGAGACCCAGGTCGCCCGCGGCGACGTCGATCACCCGGTAGGACAGCTCGAGCTTGTCCAGGAACTCCATCTCCCAGGCCAGCAGGCGCTCGTGCTCGGCCGCCGCCTCCTCGAGCGTGGTGTAGGTGAACATCTCGACCTTGTCGAACCAGTGCACCCGGAAGATGCCGCGGGTGTCCTTGCCGTGCGACCCGGCCTCCTTGCGGAAGCAGGGGCTGAACGCGACGTAGCGGCGCGGCAGCGTGGCGGCGTCGAGGATCTCGTCGGAGTGGTACGCCGCGAGCGGCACCTCCGAGGTCCCGACCAGGTAGGTGTCCTGGCCCTCGATCCGGTAGACGTCGTCGGCGGCCTGGCCCAGGAAGCCGGTGCCCTCCATCGCGCGCGGCTTGACCAGCGCGGGCGGGATCATCGTGGTGAACCCGGCGGACCGGGCCTGGTCCATGGCCAGGTTGACCAGCGCCAGCTCGAGGTCGGCGCCGATGCCGACCAGGTAGTAGAACCGCGAGCCCGAGACCTTGGCCCCGCGCTCGACGTCGATGGCCCCCAGGATCCGGCCCAGCTCGAGGTGGTCGCGGGGGGTGAAGCCCTCGGCCTCGAAGTCGCGGCGGGTGCCGTGCTCCGAGCGCAGCGTGAAGTCCTCCTCGCCGCCCGCGGGTGCCGCGTCGGCGGCCGGGTTGGGGATCGCCAGGACGGCCTCGCGCCAGTCGGCCTCGGCCTGGCCCTGCGCGGCCTCGGCGGCCTTGACGTCGGCCGACAGCGTGCGCGTGCGGGTGAGCAGCTCGGCCTTCTCCTCGCCGGTCGCCTTCGGGATCAGCTTGCCCAGCGACTTCTGCTCGGCGCGCAGCTGCTCGAAGTCGGCGATCGCCGTGCGTCGGGCCGCGTCGGCCTCCAGCGCGCGGTCGACGACCTCGGGGGAGAGTCCACGCTTGGTCTGGGCGGCTCGGATCTGGTCGGGGTCCTCGCGGAGCAGTCGTGGGTCGATCACGGCCCGAGACTAGACGACGCGAGCGCACGAGGGCCGTCCGCTCCCGGCATACTTGCGCCCCGGACCACGAGGCACGAAGACGGGACTGTCAGGTGACTGAGCGTGACTGACGGAGCGCTGCGGCCGCGCCGGCTGAGGTGGGCGGGAGTGCTCCTCCTGCTCTTCGCGGTGCTCGGCGTCCTCGTCAAGACCGGCTGGGCCCCGCTCCAGCGGCTCGACACCGCGGTCGGGACCTGGCCCGAGTCGTTCACGCGCGCCCACCACGGCGCCTACCTGTTCTGGCACTACCTCGCGCTGGCCACCACGACGCTGCCCGAGACGATCGCGACGATCGTCGCCGCGGGGTTGCTGCTGTCCAAGGGGTACCGCCGCGCCGCGCTGTGGACCATCGGGGTGATGGTGACCGTCGCGGTGCTGACCTCGGCGCTCAAGGTGGGCATCGGGCGGGCCCGGCCGAAGTGGGACGACCCGGTGCAGGTGCTCACGTCGTACTCCTTCCCCTCGGGGCACTCCTCGGGGATCGCGGCCTCGATGGGCATCGCGATCGTGCTGGTGCACCTGCTCGTCCGCCGCCGCGGCGTACGCCGTGCCGTCACCGTCCTGGCCGTCGGGCTGGCGCTGCTGGTCGGCGCCGACCGGGTCTTCCTGGGGGTGCACAACCTCTCCGACGTGATCGCGGGCTACCTGCTCGGCGTCGGCGTGCTGCTCGTGTGGCTGGCGTTCTTCGACCCCACGCCGCGCTCGATCTCGACGCACCACGTCCCGCTGGCCGACGCCCTGCCCCACCGGCGCGGCACCCTCGGGGTGGTCCTGAACCCGATCAAGGTCGACGGTCCCGAGCAGTTCCGCACGCTGGTCGAGGCGATGGCCACCGACGCCGGGTTCGCCCGCGTGCGCTGGTGGGAGACCACGGTCGACGACACCGGCTACGGGATGGCCCACGAGGCGGCCGTCTCCGGTGCCGACCTGGTGCTCGCCGTCGGCGGCGACGGCACGATCCGGGCCGTGTGCGAGGAGCTCGCCGGCACCGGCGTCCCCGTGGGCATCGTCCCGGCCGGCACCGGCAACCTGCTCGCCCGCAACCTCGACATCCCGCTGCTGCTGCGCTCGGCGGTCGACGTGGGGCTGCACGGCCAGGACCGCGCCATCGACATGGTCGAGGTCAGCGGCGACAAGATGGACGACGCGACCTTCCTGGTGATGGCCGGCATGGGCTTCGACGCCGCGATCATGGAGGGCGTCAACGACGACATCAAGGCCAAGGTGGGCTGGCTGGCCTACGTCTTCTCGGCGTTCCGGTCGCTGATGTTCCCCGCGATCCGGGTCGAGGTCTCCGTCGACGGCGGGGAGTTCACCAAGCACCGCGCGCGCACCGTCGTGGTCGGCAACGTCGGCTCGCTCCAGGCCGGCATGCCGCTCCTGCCCGACGCGACCATCGACGACGGCCGCCTCGACGTGGTCCTGCTCTACCCCCGCCGGTTCCTGTCCTGGATCCCGCTCGCCATCCGGGTGCTGAGCAAGGACAAGCGCACCGACGAGCTGATCACCCGGATGACCGGCGCCGAGGTCGTCGTGCGCGCCCACTCCGACGCCCCCCGCCAGCTCGACGGCGACCTGATCGCCCCCGGCCGCGAGATCCGCGCCCGCTGCGTCCACGGCCGGCTGCTCGTCCGGGTGCCGCGGTAGGCGTACGGCGTACGGCCCGGGGCTGGGGCTGGGGCTGGGCGTCCGGGCGTACGGCGTCGTGGTGGTCTGGCCCGGGGTCCCGCTGGCGGACGGCCCCGCTGCGCGCTGCAAATGTCGCTCGAGGGGGCCGTGGGGTCACCCGGTGTCCCATGCGCCACATCCCCACGGGATCTCGATGCCTATGTGACCAGGATCAGCGTGCCGAGCCGTCACAGGCGACCCTGGTGCGACATTTGCAGAGCGCCCTCGGCCCGCAGACCCCGCCGGCAGGACCCCACCGCCCGCACTCCACGCCCGTCCGCACCACCACATGCCAGACCACGCCTGACGCGGTACGCCGACCCACCGGACGCCGCACGCCAACCCGCCGGCCCGGGGAGGCCGGCCACTCGCTCCCGCCTCAGGGGCGGGCGTGCGAGATGGCGTCCTCCTCCTCGGGGGAGAGCTGGGTCTCGCTGGACCAGGCGTCGATGCTCTTGGCGTAGGACCGGGACTCGTTGCGACCCTGGATCGAGGACAGGACGACGCCGCTGCCGTGGTCGTCGAGCAGCGCGACCGACCACGAGAGCTGGCCGCCGGTGTCGGTGAACGCGTCGTACCGCACCACCGCGACGTGGCGCATCGTCTGCGCGCTCTCCGCCTTCAGCGCCGCGACCTCGCGGCGCAGGGCGTGGGCGTCCTCGGGGAGGTCGGAGGCGGCGGTGTCGTCCGGGGTCGCCTGCCGGGAGCGCCGGGAGGTCAGCGCCACCCCGAGGGCGGCGAGGGCGACGACGAGGGCCAGCACGGACAGCAGGATCTCCACGGGGCGAAGCCTAGGTGGGTGCCCGCACTCGTCCCGACCGGCACGCGGGGGCGGTACGGCGTACGTGCCAAACTCAGGCCTCGTGAGCACAGGACGCAGGCGGATCGCCTACCAGGGTGAGCCGGGGGCCAACTCCCACATGGTGTGCATGCAGCACTACCCCGACTGGGAGTCCGTGCCGTGCGCCTCCTTCGAGGACGTCTTCGCGACCGTCGAGGGCGGTGACGCCGAGCTGGCGATGATCCCGATCGACAACTCGATCGCCGGCCGGGTCGCCGACATCCACCACTTCCTGCCGACCTCGACGCTGCACATCGTCGCCGAGCACTTCCTGCGGATCCGGTTCGCGCTGATGGCCCTGCCCGGCGCCTCGCTGGAGACCATCGAGACCGTGCACAGCCACGTCCACGCGCTGGGCCAGTGCCGCAAGGTCATCCGCGAGCGCGGCCTGCGACCGCTGATCTCCGGCGACACCGCCGGCGCCGCCCGCGAGGTCGCCGAGGCGGGCGACCTGACCCAGGCCTCGATCTCGCCGCCGCTGGCCGCGGCGACGTACGGCCTGGAGATCCTGCTCGACGACGTCGAGGACGAGGACCACAACACCACCCGCTTCGTCGTGCTCTCCCGCGACTTCGTCGAGGCCGAGCGCGGGGTGGGGCCGGTCGTGACCAGCTTCATCTTCAACGTGCGCAACCTCCCCGCGGCGCTCTACAAGGCGCTCGGGGGCTTCGCCACCAACGGGGTGAACATGACCAAGCTGGAGAGCTACATGGTCGACGGGAGGTTCGGCGCCACCCAGTTCCTCGCCGAGGTCGACGGCCACCCCGGCGACCTGCCGCTGGCGCGGGCGCTGGAGGAGCTGACCTTCTTCACCACCGAGGTCAAGATCCTCGGCGTCTACCCGGCCGACGCCTTCCGCTCGGTCTGAGCCGGGCCCGCGGCTTCCCCTGCCGTCCCCCGCGAGCCTGCGGCCGGTCCGCGCCGCGTCCGGGTGCATCATCGAGGCATGCGCGCTGCCTACAAGGCCCTGAGCCACTCCATCGCCGGACTCGTCGCGGTCCAGGCCGCCGTCATCGCCCTCGCGACGGCCGGGCTGCTGCACTGGGTCGAGGACGGCCACACCCTGACCCCGTCCGCGGTCAAGGCCGAGAACACCGGGGCCACCGGCGAGATCGGGTTCGCCCTGCACTCCGGCATCGGGATGATCCTGATCCCGGTCCTGACCATCGCCCTGGTCGTGGTCGCCGTCCTGCTCAAGGAGAAGGCCGCCCGCACGTGGGCCCTCGCCCTGCTCGTGACGGTGGTGGTGCAGGTCGGGCTCGGCACCGCCGCGGGCGCCGTACCCGTCCTCGGCCTGGTCCACGGGCTCCTCGCCCTCGTCGTCGCCTGGCTCGGTTGGCACGCCGCGACCGTCGTCGGCCGCGAGCCCGCCGAGGTCCGCGTCTGAGTCGGGGCCGCGCAGCGCTGGACGCCGTAGCCACACATTTGTGTAGCAACGACGACGGATTCGTGGTCTGGCGCACGTCGTTGCTACACAAATGTGTAGCCGCGACGCCCCGGGAGGCCCTCGGACCTCCGGCCGGATAGCCTCTGCGGGTGACCGGGCCGGAGGACGACGCAGCGTCGCGCACGGCTGACCTGGGGTACGCCCGGGTGGACGTCGAGCGCGAGCGTCGTACGGGTGATCCCGAGGTCGTGTACGGCGCCGGCAAGACGCCCGCCGAGGTCGTCGGGATCCTGCGCACCCTCCACGAGCGCCACCCCGAGCGGGCGGTGCTGGCCACGCGGTTGGCCCCGGAGGCGCTCGACCTGGTCCGGGGCGAGCTGCCCGGGGCCGAGGTCCACGAGCGCGCGCGGGCCGTCACGCTGGGTCCCCTGCCCGCCCCGCGGGGCCGCGTGGTGGTGATCGCCGCCGGCACCTCCGACGCCCCCGTCGCCGAGGAGGCCGCCCTGGCGGTCGCGGTGCACGGCGGCGGCGTGGACCGCGTGGACGACGTCGGGGTCGCGGGACTCCATCGTCTGCTCGAGGCGCGCGACCGCTTCGCCGACGCCGACTGCCTGATCGTCGTGGCCGGCATGGAGGGCGCCCTGCCCAGCGTGGTCGGCGGCCTGAGCGGGGTGCCCTTGGTCGCGGTCCCCACGAGCGTCGGGTACGGCGCCTCCTTCGGCGGCCTGGCCGCGCTCCTCGGCATGCTGAACTCCTGCGCGCCGGGGGTCACCGTGGTCAACATCGACAACGGCTACGGCGCCGGGGTCTTCGCCGCCCGGGTCGCCCGCAACGCGCGTCAGGCGTGGGACGGTGCGCCGGACCCGCGCGGCGACGACGGGGTCGATCGTGGCTGAGCGGCGCACGGCGTGGGTCGACGCGTCCTCCGGCGCCAGCGGCGACATGCTGCTGGGGGCGCTGGTCGACGCCGGGGTGCCGCTCGGGCTGCTCGCCGAGGCGGTCGACCGGGTCGCGCCGGGTCAGGTGCGGCTGCGCCAGGAGCGCGCCAGCCGAGGCGGGTTCGCCGCGACCCGCTGCCACGTCGAGGTCGCCGACGTCGCGCCCCACCGCACGTGGCGCGACGTGGAGCGCCTGCTCAACGAGGCCGGGCTGCACGAGGACGTGCGCTCCCTGGCCCACGACGTCTTCTCGCGCCTGGCCGAGGCCGAGGCCCGCGTGCACGGCACCGAGCCAGCCGAGGTCCACTTCCACGAGGTCGGCGCCCTGGACGCCATCGCCGACGTCGTCGGGGTGTGCGCCGGGATGGTGCACCTCGACCTCGCGACCCTGGTCGTGTCGGCGGTCGCCGTCGGCGGCGGGACGGTCGCGAGCGAGCACGGCCTGCTGCCGGTGCCCCCGCCCGCGGTGGTCGAGCTGCTGCGCGGCGTCCCCAGCCGCGGCGGCCCGGTCGACCTCGAGCTGTGCACGCCCACGGGTGCGGCCCTGCTGACCGCGCTCGCCGACGAGTGGGGCCCCCAGCCCCCGATGGTCGTCGCGGTCGTCGGCACCGGGGCCGGCGGGCGCGACCCCGAGGGCCACGCCAACGTGCTGCGGATCTTGCTGGGCGACCCGGTCACGGTCGAGGCCGCCGGGGCGACGCCCGGCGCCCAGGGCGGCGCGCTGCTGATGGAGACCAACGTCGACGACCTCGACCCGCGCCTGTGGCCGCCGGCGATCGCCGCCCTGCTGGCTGCGGGCGCCAGCGACGCCTGGCTGACCCCGATCGTGATGAAGAAGGGGCGCCCGGCCCACACGCTGAGCGTGCTGGTCACCGCTGCGCGCGCCGACGTCGTACGCCGGGAGGTCTACCGCCAGACCTCCACCATCGGCCTGCGCGAGCAGCTCGTCGGCAAGCACGAGCTGGCCCGCGAGATGGACTCGGTCGAGGTGCGGGGTCGTCGCGTCGCGGTGAAGCTGGCCCGTCTGAACCCGGGCGGCGAGGTGCTCAACGCCCAGCCCGAGTTCGAGGACGTCGCGGCCGCCGCCCGGTCGCTCGACGTGCCCGTGAAGTCGTTGATGGCGGAGGCTGTGGCCGCGGCCCAGCGTCTGGCCCGGAGGAGGAGCTGAGATGGACCTCGCGGTCATCGCGATCGTGTTCGGGGCGATCTTCGTCGTCGAGCTGCCCGACAAGACGTTCATCGCGGCACTGGTGCTCTCCACCCGCTACAAGCCGCTCGCGGTGTGGGTGGGGGTGGGCCTGGCGTTCTTCGTCCAGACCCTGATCGCCGTGCTCGCGGGCCACTTCGCGACCCTCCTGCCCGAGGCGCTGGTCAAGAGCGTCGCGCTGGTGATCTTCCTGGCCGGGGCGTTCCTGCTCTTCCGCTCCGCGCCGGGCGCCGACGCGGCGGAGAAGGAGCAGGAGGAGGAGTTCGAGGGCAAGGCCGCCGAGGCGCGTACAGGCCTCAAGGCGGTCCTCGCCTCGTTCCTGGTGCTGTTCGCGGCCGAGTGGGGCGACCTGTCCCAGCTGCTGACGATCAGCATGATCGCGCGCTACGGCCATCCGGTGAGCGTGTTCATCGGCGCCTGGGGCGCCCTGCTCGTGGTCTCGGGCCTGGCCGTCGTGGCCGGTCGGGTGCTGCTGCGCTACATCCGGCTCTCCACGGTGCACTACGTCGGCTCGGGGATCTGCCTGCTGCTCGCGCTGGTCACGGCGTACGAGCTGGTCCTGGCCTGAGGTGACCCCGTCACAGCGCGGCCCTAGGCTGCGGTGATGACCTCGACTGCCGTGGACGCCAGCCCCGCCCCCGTCACCCCGGGCGTGACCACCGAGGTGGGCCGCCTGCGCACGGTGATGCTGCACCGCCCCGGGCCCGAGCTGCAGCGCCTGACCCCGCGCAACAACGACAAGCTGCTCTTCGACGGCATCCCGTGGGTGGCACGCGCCCAGGACGAGCACGACGCCTTCGCCGACGCGCTGCGCTCGCGCGGCGTCGAGGTGCTCTACCTGACCGGGCTGCTGACCGAGACGCTCGCCGGTGAGGCCGCGCGGGCCCACGCGATCCGCGGCGTGACCGCCTCGCTGCGCCTGGGCGACACCCTGCGCGACCACCTGCGCCACGAGCTCACCCAGCTCGCGCCCGAGCAGCTCACCGACATCCTGACCGCCGGCCTGCGCAACGACGAGGTCCGCGGCGGCTTCGGGCTGGTCACCAGCCTGCTGCGCGAGGACGACTTCCTGATCGACCCGCTGCCCAACCTGCTCTTCACCCGCGACTCCAGCGTCTGGATCGGCCACCAGGTCGCGGTCACCTCCCTGGCGATGCCCGCGCGCGACCGGGAGACCCAGCTGACCGAGCTGATCTACACCGAGCACCCGCGGTTCGCGGACTCCGAGAAGATCCACGGCTGGCACCGCGAGCACCTCGAGGGCGGCGACGTGCTGCTGCTCTCCCCGGGCGTGCTGGCCGTCGGCGTGGGCGAGCGCACGACGCCCGCCGGCGTCGAGCGCCTGGCCCGCCAGCTGTTCGCCGACGGCGAGGTCCACACCGTGCTGGCGGTCCCGATCGCCCAGGAGCGCGCCACCATGCACCTGGACACCGTGTGCACGATGGTCGACGTCGACAAGATCGTGATGTACCCCAACGTCGCGGACCACCTGCAGGCCCACTCGGTCACCGCCGGCGACGACGGCAACCCGGTGGTCGCCGGCGCCGAGCCGTTCCTGGTCGCCGCGGCCAAGGCGATGGAGATCGACACGCTCCACCAGATCGACACCGGCCTGGACCCGGTCACCGCCGAGCGCGAGCAGTGGGACGACGGCAACAACACCCTCGCGGTCGCCCCGCGCGTCGCGGTCGCCTACGAGCGCAACGTCGAGACCAACAGCCGCCTGGAGGAGGCCGGCATCGAGGTCATCGCCATCTCGGGCTCCGAGCTCGGCTCCGGCCGGGGCGGCCCCCGCTGCATGTCCTGCCCGATTGCCCGCGACGAGGTCTGAGCGGGGTCGGGTCCGGTGAGCGACGCCGGTTCCTGGGACGACCAGGCCGCGACGTTCGACGACGAGCCCGACCACGGCGGGACCGGTGGAGGACGAGCGCTACCTGGTGGTCAGCCGCTCCTGAAGAGACTCCGGGGCGCGGGTCACCCGCGCGACCAGGTCCACCCGAGGAGGCCGCGGCCGAAGCTGTGGGGGTGCCCGTCGACCTCCAGGCGCAGGACGGGTCGGGTGCGGAACCACCCGCGCTCCTGCGTGACCCGGCCCTCGCCGCGGAGGTAGGCGAGCCCGAGCAGGGCGAGCTGGCGGAGCTCGTCCTCCTTGGGCTCCACGTCGTGGTCGTGGTCGAACGCGGTGGTCCCGAAGCCCAGGTCGAGGAAGGTGATGTCGCACCACTCGTACGTCGCCCGGAGACCGACGCTGCGCTCCGCCGTGCTCAGGCGGACCTGGTGGAATCGGGCGACCTTCGGGTCCGGCGACCAGTCCCGCTCGAACTGCTCGCCGAAGACCTCGGCCACGACGCGGTGGAGCATGGCGTCGACGTCCACGAGCTCGGGTGGGTCCGGGGGGCGAGGCACCGGGCTCAGGGGGTGTCGGGGTACGCCGGGTCGAGGGCGTGGCCGCCGCCGAGGACCTGGGTCAGGAACGCCCCGGTGACGGCCCAGGCGCCGCACAGCACCGAGCCGACCACCAGTCCGAGGCCGAGCGAGACCCATCCCGCGCCGGGGGTCAGCAGGAGCGTCACGAGCAGCACCGCGACCGCCCAGCACGTCAGCAGGGTCCGGCCGGCCGGAAGCCGCCGCTCGGCCCGGGCCAGGCTGGCGAGCACGACGTAGGCGACCGAGAGCGCCGTGAGCACCACGCCGAGGCCGTGGGCAGCCACGGATAACCCGGCGACCCAGATCGCGCCGGCTGCGAGGTGCGCCGTCAGGGCCGTCCGGTCGAGGTCGGGACGCCGTGCGGCGGACGACGACCGTCGGGTCGAGCGCTGCTCCGTCACGGGGTCGAGTATGGCGCGGGACGACGGGGAGAGGGAGCCCGTTGAGGGCTCAACCAGACCGTGACCACGGGGTGAGACGACGGATCCGGCCCTCGGGGGGGCCGGAAACGACGGATCCAGTGCCGATCTGCTGCGAAGACAAAGCACCCGGCCGGTGTTGACGGGGGGGACAACATCGGCCGGGGCAAGACCGAATGTACGGCATCCGAGACGACCGCCACAACTGGCGAGGGCCGCGCGGCGACTCAGCGCAGTGTGAGCTGGCGGCTGATCAGCCCGGCGCGGGCGGAGCGCTGCTCGGAGGTCAGCGGGGTGCTGTCCTCGATGGCCTCGGTGAGCGTGGTGGCGAGCCGACCCAGCGGTGCCTCCAGGGCCGCGGCGCCGGTGCCGACGGGCAGGTCCCACACCGGCACGACCAGGCCGTGCGCCCGGAACATCCCGATCAGGCGGTCGCCCTCGACCAGACGCTCGGCCTGGGCGACGTGCAGGCGGGCCAGCCCGTCGAGGACCCGGTCCTCCTCCTGCGGCAGGACCCAGCGGAGGTACTCGCGGTTGCCGACCGAGGTCCAGTACGCCGCGTCCACGCCGGCGACGCGGGCCGTCGGGGCCGAGGCCTCGTTGGCCTGCTCCAGCGCCGAGCGGATCGAGCCGTCGGGGTCGTCGAGGTCGGCGACCCAGTAGTCGAAGCCGTCGTGGACGGTGACCTCGAGGTCCTGGTCCGCCACGACCAGGTCCTGCAGGCGGGGGCCCTCGCCCGGGTCCTCGGTGAGCGAGACGACCGAGCCGGGCTCGGCGTCCAGCGCCAGGGTCAGCACGGCGGCGAGGTCGCGGCTGGGGTCGGCGTACGACTGCTGGACCTGGAGCCCGAGCCAGATCGCACCGTCGGCCCGCACCAGGGCGGGGGAGGCGCCGGGCAGGAGCGAGGCGACCAGGACCTCGCGGTCACCCTCGCGCAGCTTGAGCGGCGCCGTGGCGGCGGGCACGAACTCGCGCAACGCGACCAGGTCGGTCTCGCCGGGCAGACCGGCGAAGGGCCGGGAGACGAACACCGGCGGGGCGCCGTCGGCGCTGCCGTGGCAGGCCTTGTAGCGACGCCCCGACCCGCACGGGCAGGGCTGCCGGGGGCCGACCTCACCGGGGGCGAGGTTCTCGGCAGGTTCGGCACGGCGCTGACGCGACTTCTTTCCCATGCCCGAACCCTAGGCGGCCGTGCTGTCGCGGGACCGCCGCGGGTGCGCCCCGGTCGGCTCAGCCGACGGGCAGCAGGGCGTGGACGGTCGTGCGCGAGCGCGAGGTCTCGACCCACCACCGGGAGGCGAGGACCTCGACGATGGCCAACCCACGTCCGGCCAGGTCGGACAGCGTGGGGTCGCGACGCTCGGGCGACGTGCGGGCGCCGCCGTCGCTGACCGCGATGTCGATGCCGGTGGGCAGCTGGGTCCACGCGACCTTCATGGTGCCGTCGGCGAGGGGGCGGGCGTGACGCACGGCGTTGCCAACGAGCTCGCTCACCACCAGGCGGGCGTCCTCGCAGCACTCGACCGCGGCCTCGACGGTCTCCAGCCAGGTCAGGAGCTGCTCCCGCGCGACCCGGGCGCTCTCCGCGCTGAAGGGCAGGTGGAGGCTGAACGCGCCAGGGTCGTCCGTCGGTGGGACGGGTGCTGCCATGGCGGGTTCCTCCGAGGTGAGGCAGGGCGCTGGGCGACGCGCTGACTGCACCTTGCCCCCTGGGCGCCCGCGGCAAACGCACACATCCGAGATCCGGTCATCCGTGGTCGCGCCACGGGCTCGACCCACCTGTCGCGACGGGGTCGGGGTGGGCGTCGAGGTGGCTCACGACCGCGTCGGGGGTGTCGGTGATCAGCGCCTCGATGCCCAGGGCTCGGCACCGCTCCACGTCGTCGGGGGTGTTGACCGTCCAGCAGTGCACCCGACGTCCCCGCTCGCGCTCGCGCTGGATCACCGCGGGGTGCTCGCGCACCATGTCCATGCCCGGCCCCATGATCCAGTCGTGGTCCAGGAACGGGCGGACGCGGTACCACTGCGGGCGGTGGTCGACCAGGAGCACGAGGTCGAGGTGGGGCGCCAGCCGACGGATCCGCCGCAGGGCCACCCAGGAGAACGACATCACCCGCACCGGGGCGTCCTTGCCGGCCCACCCGAACTCGTCGAGCAGCTGGACCAGCCTCCGCTCGACCAGGCCGGCGTAGCGCGTCGGGTGCTTGGTCTCGATGGCCAGCTCCACCCGGCGCGGGTAGGCGGCGGCGGTCTCCATCAGGCGGCGCAGGGTCAGCACCCGGCCCAGCTCGGGATCGGTGTCGGGTCGCTCCTCGTCGAGCTCGGCCCAGGGGTGCTTCCAGGAGGAGACGTCGAGCTGCTCGAGGTCCGAGAGCTCCATGGTGGAGACGATCTTGTCCTGGTGGGCCGTGCGCCTCAGGTTGCGGTCGTGGACGCAGACCAGGTGGCCGTCGGAGGTCAGCCGCACGTCGCACTCGAACGCGTCGACACCCTGGTCCAGCGCCCTGACGTAGGCGGCGAGGGTGTGCTCGGCCTCGGCGGCGCTGGCTCCGCGGTGGGCGACGACCTGCGGCCGGAGCGAGACCATGCGCACCATCATGCCCGCTCCGGGACGCGAGCGCGCGGGGGCGGCTCCTCAGTCACCGTCCGGCGACCACGGGGTCACGAACCGGTTGCCGGGCAGGCCGAGCTCGGCGAAGCGCAGCGACAGCGCGGTGGCCCCGTCGAGCTGCTCGCGGATGATGTCGGCGTGACCCGCGTGCCGGGCGAGCTCCTCTACGTGGTGCACGAGGGCGTGGCGCACGTGGACCGGCGTGGGCTCCTCGACGCCGTGCCACGGCGCGGCCGGTTCGACGGTCTCGCCGGCCGGGTCGAGGCTCCTGACCTCGGCGAGGTAGTCGGCGACTGCGGCGTCGTACGCCTCCAGGACGCCGGCGAGGGTCTCGTCGTCGGTGAGCGCGAAGCTGCCGGTGAACAGGGCCTGGGTCTCGGGCGTGATCTCCTCACCGTTGCGGCGGCGCTCCAGGCCGCCGAGGACGTACGTCGCGTGCTTGAGCAGGCCGCCGACCGACAGCGCGCTGCGGGTCGGCGTGGCGCGGGCCTGGTCGTCGGTCAGGCCGTGGGCGCTGGTGCGCAGCGCCTGCAGCTGGTCGGCGAGGTAGCCCACGAGCGTCTCGCCCTCGGTGTGCAGTCCTGGTGCGAACACGTCCACTCCTCCGGGTCAGGCTCCGGCGGAGCCACGGAGGACCAGCATGCGACGGACCACCGACACGACGACAGGGTCGTGGACCGGGCGTCAGCGCTGGTTGCGGAGGAACCTGCCGAAGTGGGGCACGGTGAAGGCCACGGTGCCGCGCTCGCCGGAGAAGACCAGACCCTTCTTGATGAGGCCGTCGCGGGCGGGGGAGAGCGACTGCGGCTTGCGCTCCAGCAGCCGGGCGACCTCCGCGGTGCTCACGGCCTGGTCGTCGACGCCCTCGCCGAGGTCGGCCATCGCCACCATGTACTCCCGCTCGGCCGGGGTCGCGCGCTCGTAGCGGGCGCCGAAGAACCCGACCGCGAGCTCCGCCTCCGCTTCGGGGGCCGCCTGCATCACGTCGCCCCAGGTGATCGGGGAGTCGACGGCCACGTCCCAGGTGACCTTGCCGTAGGCCTGCACGAAGTAGGGGTAGCCGTCGGTGAGGCGGTAGAGCTCGTCGAGCGCCTTGCGGTCGTACGTCGCGTCCTCGCTGGCCGCGGGCACCAGCCAGGCCCGGTCGGCCATCTCGCGGGGGAGCCGGTCGACCGAGACGTAGCGGAACAGCCGCTCGGCGTAGGACTTGGAGGCCGCCAGCGCGACCGGGAGGTGCGGCAGCCCGGCCCCGACCACGATCAGCGGCGCCCCCTGCTGGCTGATCTCGTGCACGGCGCCGCACAGGGCCGCGAGCTCGAGGGCCGGGATGTCCTGCATCTCGTCGACGAACAGCCCGATGCCCACGCCGAGGTCGCCGGCCAGGGAGGCCACGTCGGTGAACAGCTCGACCAGGTCGAGCTCGAGGTCACCGGAGTCGGCCCGGCCCCGGGCGGCCTCGACGTCGAGCGGCGGCTGCCACCGGTTGGAGCCCGCCGCCTTGCGGTCCTTGAGCTCGGTGCGCAGCGCGAACGCCTTGAGCACCCCCGAGACCTGGTCGACGCGGTCGGGGTCGCGGTGGCGGTGGGCGACCTCGCGGACGGCGGCGTTGACCGCCTGGGCCATCGGCAGGCGCAGGGACTGGTCGGGCCGGGCCTCGATCTTGCCGGTGCCCCAGGCCCGCTTCACGGCCAGGCTGCGCAGGGCGTTGAGGAGCACGGTCTTGCCCACGCCACGCAGGCCCGAGAGCACCAGGCTGCGGTCCGGGCGCCCGGCGGCCACCCGCTCGAGGACGACCTCGAACTGGCGCAGCTCGCGGTCACGTCCGGCCAGCTCCGGGGGACGCTGGCCCGCGCCCGGGGCGTAGGGGTTCCTGATCGGGTCCACGATCGCAGCCTATCGGGACGTCTAGCGAGAACAGTAGATTGTGCTAGCGAGTCGGAGACCTCGGTGAGGAGGCCCACCCGCCGAGGGGGCCCATCTGGCGCCCGAGGAGGCTGGTCTGGTGCGCGAGGGGGCCCATCTGGCGCCCGAGGAGGCTGGTCTGGTGCGCGACGAGGCGCGTTTGGCGGCCGAGAGGGCCTGTGGGGTGAGGGCGTCGTGCCTTCCGTGGAGGCGAACGGCGCGTCACAATGGGGCATGACCGCCGTGGCGCCACTCCCCGCAGAGGCCGAGATCTTTCTCGACGCCCGCGGTGACGCCCGGTCGTTGCGAGTCCGCTGGCACCACGAGAACGGCCTGGTGGTCCTCTCGTTGTGGCGTGCCAGTGAGTGCACCGGCTCCTTCCGGCTCCAGGTCGACGAGGTCCCGCTGCTCATCGAGACGCTGAGGGCCGGGCTCGACGCGGCGTACGACGCCGTACGGCCTGGGTGAGGCGGTCCGGACCGCGGCCGGCCGCGTGATCGCGTGGCCCCGCCTGCCGAACCCGCCTCCTCGGCGACCGGATGGGCCTCCTCGCGCGCCAGACAAGCCCCCTCGGCCGCCGGATGGGCCTCCTCGCGCCGGACGAGCCCCCTCGGTGAGGTGGTGACGGGGTCGGTGGGGGCCGCTACCGTGGGCGCGTGCCCGAGCTGCCCGAGGTCGAAGCGCTGGTCCACGACCTGTCCCGCCGTCTGACGGGCCGCGCGGTGGTGCGGGTCGACATCGCGGCGTTCAGCTGCCTCAAGACCTACGACCCGCCGATCAGCGCCCTGGCCGGTGGTCTGGTCGACGGCGTGACCCGGCACGGGAAGTTCCTCGACCTCGACGTCGGGGGCACCCACCTGGTCATCCACCTCGCCCTCGCCGGCTGGGTGCGCTGGCGCGACGAGCTCCCCGAGGCGCCGCCGCGGCCGAGCAACAAGTCACCGCTGGCCGCGCGCATCGTCCTCGACGACGGCTCCGGGCTGGACGTCACCGAGGCCGGCACCCGCAAGGGCCTGGCGCTGTACGTCGTCCGCGACCCCCACGACGTCGAGGGCATCGCCCGGCTCGGCCCCGACCCGCTCGCGGACGCCTTCACCCTCGAGGTCTTCACCGACATCCTGCGCAGCGCCGGACGCTCCCAGATCAAGGGGGTCCTGCGGCAGCAGAGCGTGATCGCCGGCATCGGCAACGCCTACTCCGACGAGGTGCTGCACGCCGCCCGGATGTCGCCGTTCAAGCCGGCCGACAGCCTGTCCGACGACGAGCTGCTGACGCTCTACTCCTCGATCCGCACGGTGCTGGCCGACGCGGTCGCGCGCGCCGACGGCCTGGCCGCCAGCGAGCTCAAGCGTGAGAAGAAGAGCAACCTGGCGGTGCACGGTCGCACCGGGGAGAAGTGCCCCGTGTGCGGCGACACGGTGCGCGAGGTGAGCTTCGCCGACCGGAGCCTGCAGTACTGCCCCACCTGCCAGACCGGCGGCAAGCCCCTCGCCGACCGGCGGATGTCGCGCCTGCTGAAGTAGCCCGGAAGTGATCGGGAGCCCGGATACTTGGGACATGGACGTCCCTGAGCGCGACGCGGTCCACGAGCTGCTCCGGGACGAGGACCTCGACCCCGCGTAGGTGGATGGCGTGCTCGCGTCGCTGGAACGCGGCGCGGGCAGCGGGAAGGACGACTGGGGAGGCAACCTCCTGATGCTCGAGGTCGATCGGGCTGCTGGGACCGTCGCGGTCGGCAACGATCTCGACGCGGACTGGGAGGTGGTGATGTCGTTCGAGTCGTTCCGCACGGTGGCGCGGACCCACGCGGCGGCGATGACGCTGCGACAGGGGGGCCACACGCGGATCAGCCCCGGGTACGCCGAGTCGTTGCGCACCGCGGGCGGGGTGAACGTCGACGACCTGGAGCGCATGGGCTTCCGGGTCACCCGGTGCGACGAGGATCCGCCACCGACCACCTGAGGGACACGGTCGGCAGACCGCCGAGATCGCAGGCCTCGACGCGGCCAGCGCCGAGCGTCACGAGCGGTTGACCGGACGGCTCTCCGGCCACTGACACCGCCCGCCCGACGGGCGGTAGCCTCGCCCCATGATCGAGGTCCCCACCGTCGAGCTGGCCCAGGTGCCGGACCCGTTGCCCGAGGGCGTCACCGTCCTGGACGTGCGTGAGCCCGTGGAGTGGCACCACGGCCGCATCGAAGGGGCCGTGCACGTGCCCTTGACCGAGGTGCCCGGGCGGCTCGAGGAGCTGCCGCGCGACCGCCAGCTGCTCGTCGTGTGCAAGGTCGGCGGGCGCTCGGCCCAGGCCACCGCCTTCCTGCGCGAGAAGGGTTTCGAGGCCCTGAACCTCGAGGGCGGGATGCTCGAGTGGTCGGCCGCCGGACGCCCGATGGTGGGCGACGGGGACGGCGACCCGATCGTCGTCTGACCGGCCCAGCTGACCACCCCGTCAGGGGCCGCCGAACGCCGCCGGCAGCGGCAGCTCGAGGGCGGTCGCCAGACGCCGGAGGTAGTCCTCCCGCGGGACCTCCACCACGCCCAGCGAGGCCAGGTGGGGGGTCTGCCACTGGGTGTCGAGCAGGCGGTGCTCCGCGTGCTCGTCGCGCAGCAGCTCGACCAGGCCGACCAGCGCCACCTTCGAGGCGTCGCGGCGTCGGGTGAACATCGACTCGCCGGCGAACAGGCCGCCGAGCGCCACGCCGTACAGCCCGCCGGCGAGCTCGTCGTCGGCCCAGGCCTCCACCGAGTGCGCCCAGCCCAGCCGGTAGAGCTCGGTGTACGCCGTGGAGATCTCGTCGTCGATCCACCCGCCGGACCGGGTCGGGTCGGCGCAGCCGGCGACCACCTCGGCGAACGCGGTGTCGACCCGGATCTCGAAGTGGGCGCACGACTGGCGCAGCGAGCGGCTCACGCGCAACCCTTCCAGCGGCAGCACGCCGCGCTCCTCGGGCGACCACCACGCCATCGGCGAGCGCCTCGAGCGACGTCGCGCCGCGATCCCCTCCGCCGCCATCGGGAACAGGCCGGCCCGGTAGGCCGCGAGGACCGTGCCGGGGGCGAGGTCCGCGCCGATCGCCACGAGGTCGCCGTCGCCGGAGTCCGCAGGCGGGAACGCCCACGGGCTGGGAGGCGGGTCGAGGGGCACCTGCTCATGCTTGCAGAGCACCTGTGAGGCCGGTGGCGCTGCGGTGCGCCGGGAGGGGGCGCCGCCGGCCCGGGAGGCGGTGACCGGGAGGTGCCGCCGGCCCCTGCGTACGCTGCTCCGCATGGACGGTGAACGGCGACCGGGCGACCGCCGGCCCGGCGACCGGCAGCCGGGCGAGCGGGCCAGGTGGATCCGGGACGGACTGTCCCGACGAGCACCCGAGGCGACCGCCGGCTTCGTGCACGCCGCCCTCGAGCGCGCCATCCGCGGGGGCGGCCCGCTGGACGGCGCGGCCACGGTCGCCCGCAAGGCGCTCGACGCGGGTGGTCAGCGCGACGCGATCGCGTTGCTCGACGCGGCCGTGACCCAGGTGATCGAGACCCACGTGCGGCTGGCCGGCGCCCAGGGCTTCGCCACCAACGTCGGCGGGCTGGTCACGATGGCCGTGACCGTGCCGAGCAACGTCGCCGGGCTGGCGCTCGTGCAGTGCCGGATGGTGGCGGCAGTGCTGCACCTGCGCGGCTACGACCTCGAGGACCCCCGGGTGCGCAACGCGATCCTGGCGACCCTGCTCGGGGAGGAGAAGGTGCTGTCCCTGGTGGCGCGGGCCAAGCTCCCCGGGACGCCGATGGCGCTGGCCACCGCGCCCGTGCACGACCCCCACCTCGACGGGGTGGTGGCCGCCGAGGTGGCCTCGGAGCTGCTGACCAAGGTCGCGGGCAAGCGCCTGGCCACCACCGTGGGGCGACGGGTGCCGGTCGTGGGCGGTCTCGTCGGGGCCGGGACCGACGGCTTCGCGACCTGGCAGGTGGGTCGCTACGCCGACCGCGAGTTCCTGGCCCGCAGGCGCCGGTAGACCTTGAGCCCGCCGCGCGCCACCGCGTTGCTCTCCGACAGCGCGAGCAGGCGCTGCTTGCGCTGGTAGCCCGGGGCGCTCTTCAGGTCCGCGATGACGCCGTCGCGGTGGGCGATGACGCCGTGCAGCTCGACCTCGACGTCGCGCAGCTTGGCGGCCTCGAGGGTCATCACCTCGAGGGCGTCGAGGGCTGCTGCGGCCACCTGCTCCTCGTCGCAGTCGTCGGGGTCGACGAAGGGACGCGGCGCGGAGGGCAGCAGCTCGTCGAGGTCGCCGACGACGGAGTAGCCACGCCCGCGCAGCTCCTCGACCCAGGTCCGCGACAGCTCCGCGGCCCAGTCGTAGGCCTCCTGCGGCAGCGCCAGCCGCGGCGACCCCGACCGGCCGGAGAGGTGCCGGTGGACGACCATCTCGCGGACCAGGGAGCGGTACATCCGGCTCTCGAGGACGTCGTTGAGCCGCGTGTTGAGGCGGCGCACCATCTCCGACTCGGGCACGCCCAGGGAGACGTTGGCGCGCTCCGACGGCGGGAAGGCCGTGGGGTCGAGGCCGAAGAGCGAGGCGAACCGCTCCCACAGGACCAGCGGGCCGGCGCCCGGCTGCGGCACGGTGACCACGTGCACCCGCTCCGGAGGCAGGGTGGAGCCCCACCGGTCCAGCACGTCGGGCAGCTCCTGGACCCCCCAGAACCACTGCGCCACCTCGGACTCGCGGGCGGGGTCGCGCAGCTCCTCCAGGAAGGTGCCGTAGGTGCGCACGCGGCGGTGCTTGACGTTCTCCTGCCACTCCGCGGGCACCTGGCGGACCAGGTCCCGGGCCGAGAGCACCAGGTGCACCTCGGTCTCCGGTGACCCCGCGGTGAGGGAGGCGAGCGCCCGGGCGACCTGCGTGCGCGAGGCGGTGCCGAGGATCTCGTGGCTGACCACCACGGTGTGGCCCTCCCAGGCCCGCACCTGCGCGGCGAGCCGGTCCCACGCCCCGACGGCCTGCGCCTCCAGCCCGCCCCAGGGCAGCTCCATCAGGTCGAGCGCGGCCAGGAAGTGGGCGTCCTCGCGGTCGGCGGGGTAGAGCACGCCCTGGGCGCGCAGCTGCTCACGGTTGCGGAACAGGATGTCCTGCACGAAGGAGGTGCCCGTCTTGGGCGTCCCCACGTGGAGGATCACCCGGCGGGGTGCGCCGGAGGTCACGTCAGTCTCGTCCTTCCTGGAGCCGCCACGCCCGGAGGCAGGCCACCAGGGCGAGCTCCAGGGTGCTGTCGGGATCGATCAGCCCGACGCCGCGAGCCGTCGGGTCCGTGCTCGGCGCCAGGTCTCCCACAAGGCCGGGGTCGCCGAGCACAGGGTAGTCAGCCGCACGCAGGTCCGCTGCCACCCGCGCGGCCTCTCGGCGCGCCCAGGCCCGCGACCGAGGGGGTACGCCGAGGGCGCGCCCGGCCGCTGGCCCGTCCGCCGTGGCGTCCAGCGCCAGGGCGAGCGCCTCGCGCAGGTCGCCCAGGGACCGGTGACCGGGGGAGGCGGCCAGCCGCAGCGCCGGGTTGAGGCGGCGACGCAGGTCGGCGGCCCGCGGGTCCGGTGGGTGCGGCGCCGGGCCGGTGGGGGCGGGCAGGCCGAGGCCCTCGGCGGTGCGGACGCGCAGGTCGGCCAGGTCGCGGCCGAGCACGACGCTGACCCGGTCCTGCGGGCACGCGCGGCGCACGCCGTCGGCGGTGGCGGCCACGTCGACGGAGGTCGGCAGCCGGTCCAGGCTGCGCCAGCGACGCCACAGGGTGGTCCAGCGCAGCCGGCTCCCGCGCCGGGTGGTGGTGTCCCAGTGCAGCGCGGCCAGCCCGTCCAGGGGGAGGCCGACCACGAGGTGGTGGGGACGCCGGTCACCCTCGGCCCAGCCGGCGGCGAGCAGGTCGCGGCGTACGACGTCCGCGGCGAGGGTGGGGCCGTGCACCCGGAACTGCGGGCGCCGGGAGCGGGGCCGCCAGGAGCGTCGCGGCGGCGGTGCGGGCTCCGCCCGCGGGAGGCGTACGCCGGGCAGCAGGTGCACCAGCAGGCCGCCCGCGACCCGGAGCAGCTCCTCGACCCCGACGTCGGCCGGGTCGACCGGGGCGGACCCGAAGCGGGGTCGCTCGGGCCAGGGCAGGGGCACGTCGACCAGCCCCCGCCCGGGCAGCGAGGTCGTCAGGACCCGCTCGGCGAGACCGGGGACGGGGCCGCCGGCCCGCGCCACCAGCCGCCGGAGCAGCTCGAGCTGCGGGCTCGTTGGGAGCGGGTCGGTCGAGGCGGGATGGTGCGCGGGAGGGTCGGCGGCCCAGTCAGCCCAGGGGGTGCGGCCGCCCGCGGCGACGTGGTCGGCCCAACCCAGGACGGCGGCGGCGTACCCGGTCCGGGGGGAGCTCGCCTGCGTCATGGTCGGTCATTGTGCCGGGGCGAGCGCGGTGACGACGCGCGAGGGGCTGGGGCGGCCGAGCACGCCGGCCATCCAGGTGCTCGTGGCGACCAGCGCGTCGAGGTCGACACCGGTGGCGACGCCGAGACCGTGCAGCATCCAGACCAGGTCCTCGGTGGCCAGGTTGCCGGTGGCGCTCTCGGCGTACGGGCACCCGCCGAGGCCGCCGGCGCTGGCGTCGAAGGTCGTCACGCCGTGCCGCAGCGCGGCGTACGCGTTGGCCAGCGCCTGGCCGTAGGTGTCGTGGAAGTGCACCGCCAGCACGTCGTCGGCCAGACCGGCGTCGTTGAAGGCGGTCAGCAGGTCGCCGACGTGGCCGGCCGTGCCGACGCCGATGGTGTCGCCGAGGGAGAGCTGGCTGGCGCCGAGGTCGAAGAGACGGCGTCCCACGTCGACCACCTGGTCGATCGGGACGGCCCCCTCCCAGGGGTCGCCGAAGCACATGCTGACGTAGGCGCGGACGTCCAGCCCGGCCGCGCGGGCGCGCGTGACCGTCGGCTCGAACATCGCGAACTGCTCGTCCAGGCTGCGGTTGAGGTTCTTCTGCGCGAAGGTCTCGGTGGCGCTGCCGAAGATCGCGACGTGCTCGCAGCCCAGCTCCAGGGCGCGGTCGAGCCCGCGCTCGTTGGGCACCAGGACGGGGTGTCGACGACCCTCGGGGCCGAGCAGCTCCAGCAGCTCGGCCGCGTCGGCCAGCTGGGGGACCCACCGGGGGTGCACGAAGCTGGTCGCCTCGACGACCGGCAGGCCCGCGGCGACCAGGCGGCGCACGAAGTCGGCCTTGTCGGCGACCGGGACGATCCCCTTCTCGTTCTGGAGACCGTCGCGGGGGCCGACCTCGTAGATCGTCACCTGCTCGGGCAGCGGCTGGTCACTCATCGTCGGTCCCTCCGGTCGCGTGCACCTCGAACAGCACCTGCCCCAGCTTCACCTGGTCGCCCACCCCGGCGCCGACCACGGTGACGGTGCCGTCGTGGGGGGCCTTGAGGGCGAGCTCCATCTTCATCGCCTCGACCACGCCGAGGCGCTGGCCGGCGCTGACCCGGTCGTCGACCGCGACGTCGACGGCCAGGACGGTGCCCGGCATGGGGGACACCAGGGTGCCCTCCCCGGCGCCCGCGCCGTGGGTGGCGAGCACGTCGGGCCGCTCGAAGACGAACCGCTGACCCCGCACGACCACCTCGGTCACGTGGGTCTGCACGTTCACGACCGCCTGGTGGCGTCGGCCCTCGACCAGGAGCTGCACCACGTGCCGTTCGGCGAGCAGCTGCGTCACGGGGACGTCGCCGACCAGGCCGCGGTCGCGGTCGACCCTGAGAACCGGGACCACCTCGTCCAGCTCGATCCGGAAGGGCGCGGGGGCGGCGTTGAGCCGGAACCCGTCGGCGCGCAGCACGCCGGTCTCGCCGTGGTCGGCCAGCAGCATCGCCTGGGTCCAGGCCGCGAAGACCCGCGCCAGGTCCGGGCCGGGCGCGGGCACCTCGGCGGTGTCGAGCCAGGCGGTGTCGATGGTCGCGTCGCGGAACTCCTCGCCGGCCACCAGCGTGCGCAGGAAGCCGGCGTTGGTGGTCAGGCCCAGGACGGCGGTGTCGTCGAGCGCGGCGACGAGGGCCAGCCGGGCGCTCTCGCGGTCGGGCCCGGCGGCGATCACCTTGCCCAGCATCGGGTCGTACGCCGTGCTGACCACCTGCCCCGACTCCAGCGCGTGGTCGACGCGGCAGCCCTGCGGCCAGCGCACGAGGGTCGCCGTGCCGGCCTGGGGGAGGAACCCGCCGAAGGAGTCCTCGGCGTAGACCCGGGCCTCGATCGCGTGCCCGGTGATCGCCACGTCGACCTGGTCGAAGCCGAGCGGCAGCCCCGCCGCCACCTGCAGCTGCAGGTCGACGAGGTCCAGGGGCGCCCCGGCCACGGACACGGCCAGCTCGGTGACGGGGTGCTCGACCTGGAGGCGGGTGTTCATCTCCAGGAAGTAGAACCGGCCGGTCGCGTTGTCGAGCAGGAACTCCACGGTGCCGGCGCCGGTGTAGCCGACCTCGGCGGCCAGCGCGACCGCGGCCGCCGTGACCTCGTCGCGCTGGGCCTGGCTGATCGTGGGGGCCGGGGCCTCCTCGAGCACCTTCTGGTGGCGGCGCTGGGTCGAGCAGTCGCGCTCGAAGAAGTGCAGCACCCGCCCCTGCGCGTCGCCCAGGACCTGCACCTCGACGTGGCGCCCGGACTCGACGTAGGTCTCGACCAGCATGGTGTCGTCGCCGAAGGAGCTGGTCGCCTCGCGGCGCGCGGCGGCCAGGGCGTCGGCGTACTCCTCGGGGGTGCGGACCACGCGCATCCCCTTGCCGCCGCCGCCGGCCGCGGCCTTGACCAGCACGGGCATCTGGAAGGTCGCGGGGTCGGCGTCCACGGCGTACGACGGGACGACGGGGACGCCGGCCCGCTCCGCCACCTCGCGGGCGGCGTCCTTGCGGCCCATCCGGTCCATCACCTCGGCGGTCGGGCCGACCAGCACGATGCCGGCCTCCTCGAGCGCCCGGGCGAAGGAGGCCCGCTCGGAGAGGAAGCCGTAGCCCGGGTGCACCGCCTGGGCGCCCACCGCGCGTGCCGCCGCGACGACCGCGTCGACGTCGAGGTAGCTCTCCACGCGCACCGCGTCGTCGGCCTCCCGCACGTGCGGTGCCCGGGCGTCGAGGTCGGTGAACAGCGCCACGCTGCGCAGCCCGCGCTGGCGGCACCCGCGGATCACCCGCCGCGCGATCTCCCCGCGGTTGGCGATCAGGACGGTCGTGATGGTCATGGTCCTCACATCCGGAAGATGCCGTAGGAGGGCGGCGGGACGGGCGCGTGGGCGGCGACGGCCAGGCCGAGGCCGAGCACCCGGCGGGTGTCGAGCGGGTCGATCACGCCGTCGTCCCAGAGCCGCGCGGTCGAGTAGTACGGCGACCCCTGGTGCTCGTACTGGTCGCGGATCGGGGCCTTGAACTCCTCCTCCGCCTCCGCCGACCACTCCTCGCCGCGGGCCTCGAGGCCGTCGCGACGCACGGTCGACAGCACGCTGGCGGCCTGCTCGCCGCCCATCACCGAGATCCGCGCGTTGGGCCACATCCACAGGAACCGCGGGTCGTAGGCGCGCCCGCACATGCCGTAGTTGCCGGCCCCGAAGGACCCGCCGATGACGACCGTGAACTTGGGCACCACCGAGCAGGCGACCGCGGTGACCAGCTTGGCGCCGTCGCGGGCGATGCCGCCGTTCTCGTACTCCCGCCCGACCATGAAGCCGGTGATGTTCTGCAGGAAGACCAGCGGGGTGCGGCGCTGGTTGCACAGCTCGATGAAGTGCGCGCCCTTGCGGGCGGACTCGCCGAACAGGATGCCGTTGTTGGCCACGATCCCGACGTCGTGGCCCCAGATCGTGGCGAACCCGCAGACGAGCGTCTCGGCGTACAGCTTCTTGAACTCGTGGAAGCGGCTGCCGTCGACGATCCGAGTGATCACCTCGCGGACGTCGTACGGCGTGCGGGTGTCGGCCGGCACCACGTCGTACAGCTCGGTCGGGTCGGCGACCGGCTCCTCGACCTCGAGGGCCGCCGGCCGGGCGTCGTGGCCGAGACCCTGCTCCGGCAGCGTCGCCACGATCGAGCGCACGATCGCCAGGGCGTGGGCGTCGTCCTCGGCCAGGTGGTCGACCACGCCGGAGGTGCGGGCGTGGACGTCGCCGCCGCCGAGGTCCTCGGCCGTGACGACCTCGCCGGTCGCGGCCTTCACCAGCGGCGGGCCGCCGAGGAAGATCGTGCCCTGCTCCTTGACGATCACCGACTCGTCCGACATCGCCGGGACGTAGGCGCCGCCGGCCGTGCAGGAGCCCATCACCGCCGCGACCTGCGGGATGCCGGCCGCCGAGAGGTTGGCCTGGTTGAAGAAGATCCGGCCGAAGTGGTCCCGGTCGGGGAAGACGTCGTCCTGCATCGGCAGGAACGCGCCGCCCGAGTCGACCAGGTAGAGGCAGGGCAGCCGGTTGGCGTGCGCCACCTCCTGGGCCCGCAGGTGCTTCTTGACCGTGATCGGGTAGTAGGTGCCGCCCTTGACGGTCGCGTCGTTGGCCACGATCACGCAGTCGCGGCCCTCGACTCGACCGATCCCGGTCACGATGCTGGCGCTGGGCACGGCGTAGTCGTCACCGTCGGCGCCGTACATCCCGTACGCCGCCAGCGGGCTCAGCTCCAGGAACGGGCTGCCGGGGTCGAGCAGGGCGTCGACGCGGTCGCGGGCGAGCATCTTGCCGCGGCCGGTGTGCTTGGCGCGGGCGGACTCCGAGCCGCCCAGGTGCACCCGGGCCGTGCGCGCGCGGAGCTCCTCGACGAGCGAGGCGAGGTCAGAGGTCACGGCGCGATGTTAGCGATCGCTAACATGCCGCGCCAGGGCGGGGCGCGAGGTGCCCTGCCAATGTCGCGGGTGGTGCTCCTGGGGCGACCGGACCGACCCGATCGCCACATCCCCACGGGGGGACGAGGCAGATGTGGCCCGTGGGGTCAGGTCCCACGCTCCCGGGTGCGGGTCGTGCCCACATGTGCAGCGCCCCCTCGTGGGGATGTGGCCCAGGTGCCTCGCCGGACACCACTCCCGTCCCGCCCGCAACATTTGCTGGGGGAGGTGAGCACCACAGGACCACCCGGGTTCGGCGGCGGGAGAGCCGCCCGCGCCCTACCCTCGGGGCATGCCCGAGCGTCCGGTCCCGCCGCAGCGGCGCCTCGCGCTCGGCGTGGCGATCGCCGTGTCGGTGCTCCTCGGTCTGGGTGGCTGGTGGGTCGTGGCCGGTCGCGCCCACGACGCGGTGTCGGTGGGGAGCCTGTTCGGGCTCCAGTGCAAGGACCCGAAGATGGCGAGGATCGACCCCCACCCGAGGGTGGTCCTGGTCCCCGACATGGACTGCCGTCACACGGTGGACGTCACCCGGCTCGGACGCCTGCCGGTGCGGCTCGTGGAGGTGAGGTACCCCGGGCTCGGCCCCCACGGTGCGCTCTCCGCGCAGGTGGACAGCCTGCGCTGGGCTGGGCGGACCTACCGGCCCGTGCCCGACGCGGACGACGCGATCTTCCGGGTCGACAAGATCGTCCCGGAGTCGGGCTTCCCCCAGGAGGCGGTCGCGCACCTGAGCTACCGGGCCGGGACCTGCTCGATGGCCGCGGTGACGACCTCGTCGAGGATGCCGGTCGTGACACTGCGCGCGTTCGGGCTGCCGCGCGAGGTCCGACCCGAGGCCACGACCTTCCTCGTGCTGGACCCGCGGCGTGCGGGTCGCAGCTGTCCGGGTGACTCGGACTGATCCCCGCCGGCCTGGGCGGTACGGCGTGCGGCGGACGGCCCGCTCGTTCCCGAGGAGCCGTGCGAGGCGGAAGTCACCGCCGACGATTGGGGGGAGTGACCCCCGCGCCCGTAGCCTGTGCGCCGTGAACCGACGCGAGCAGATCCTGGCCACGGCGGCCGAGCTGTTCGCCCAGAAGGGCTTCCACGGCGTCTCGATCGCCGAGCTGGGAGCCGCCTGCGGCTTCTCCGGGCCGGCGCTCTACCGGCACTTCCGCTCCAAGGACGCGGTGCTCGCCGCGATGCTGGTCAACATCAGCGACGAGCTGCTGGCCGAGGGGCGCGCCCGCGTCGCCGCCGCAGGCTCACCGCGCGAGGCGCTGAGCAGCCTGATCGAGTGGCACGTGAGCTTCGCCCTCGAGCACGAGGCGCTCATCGTCGTGCAGGACCGCGACTGGTCCGCCCTGCCGCTGGAGGCGCGCGAGAAGGTGCGCGACACCCAGCGCGCCTACATCGAGGTGTGGGCCGAGCAGCTGCGGGCGGTCCAGCCCGACCTGTCCGAGCGGGCCGCCAGCGCTGCCGTTCACGCGGCCTTCGGCCTGCTCAACTCCACGCCCCACAGCGCCTTCCTGGAGTCCGAGGAGATGTCGGCCCTGCTCCGCCAGATGGCCGAGCGGGCCCTGCTCGCCGCCTGACCCGGCCCGGCTCAGAGCAGCCGGCTCACCGTCTCGTCGTACGCCGCGGAACGGGCGTCGGCCAGGCCGTGACCGGAGGGCGCCTCCTGGGCCAGGGCGAGGATCTGGGCCGCGCGGGCACGGGCGTCGTCGCGCTCGACGGCCCCGGGAGCGGGTCCTGAGCGGGGCCCGGTGACGGCCTCGTCGATCTGCTCCAGCAGCGCCTCGCGGGTGCGGCCGCGCAGCAGCAGGAGGACGTAGGGGTCGGTGTCGACCGACCACGCCAGCTGTTGGAGCAGCGCGAGCACGTGCACGCAGGGCTGCACCCGCGCGTCGCAGTCGCAGGCGGTGGTGATCGCCTCGGGGCCCGGGAGGACCTCGGTGCCGGCCTCGTCGGCGCGCTCGACCAGCTCGACCGGCAGGTCGCCGGCCTCGAGCGCCGCGGCGAACCCGCTCTCCCGGGCGGCCTCGCGCACCAGCACCTCCCAGCCGCCCCCGCCGAGCCGCTCCACCCGCACCTGGGGGATCCACGACTCCTCGCCCTGCGGGTCGACCACCGCGGAGGCCATCCCGGTGATCACGACCGTCGCGCCCAGGCGCCCCGAGCGGGCCAGCCGCCGCGCGGCCACCAGCTCGCCGGGGTCGACGGTCAGCTCCTCGAAGGAGCGCACGAACGCCCGGGCCCACCACGACGTCGTCGGCGGGCTCGCGCGCACCCGGCCCCGCCGCGGCAGGACCAGCGGGTCAGGCACCGGGGTCCGGGCCGTCGGTGCCGCGCCGCCGCCCGAGCCGGCGGTCGTCCTCGCGGCGCAGCGTGACCAGGTCGCGCAGCTCGGTGTCGCTGAGCTCGGTCAGCGCGGCCTCCCCGGCGCCGAGCACCGAGTCGGCGAGCGCACGCTTGCGGGCCAGCAGCTCGTCGACCTTCTCCTCGATCG
The DNA here is from genome assembly GCF_054778395.1 of Nocardioides korecus. Taxonomy (NCBI): domain Bacteria; kingdom Bacillati; phylum Actinomycetota; class Actinomycetes; order Propionibacteriales; family Nocardioidaceae; genus Nocardioides; species Nocardioides korecus. The sequence goes on from NZ_BAAGZO010000001.1 coordinate 530,676, forward strand.
TGCCCTCGGTGAACAGGCGGTGCACCTGGACCGGGCGGGTCTGGCCGATCCGGTAGGCCCGGTCGGTGGCCTGGTCCTCCACGGCGGGGTTCCACCAGCGGTCGAAGTGGATGACGTGGTCGGCCCGGGTGAGGTTGAGCCCGGTGCCACCGGCCTTGAGCGAGAGCAGGAAGACCGGCGCGGCGCCGTCCTGGAAGTCGCGCACCATCTGCTCCCGGGCGGGCACGGGGGTGCCGCCGTGCAGGAAGAGGGTCGGCACGGACGCCGCGGTCAGGTGGCGCTGGAGCAGGCGGGCCATCTCGACGTACTGGGTGAAGACCAGGACCGCGCCGTTCTCGGCCAGGATCGTGCCGACCAGCTCGTCGAGGAGCTCCAGCTTCTCCGAGCGTCCCTTGAGCCGTCCGGCGGGCTGGCGCAGGTAGTGGGCCGGGTGGTTGCAGATCTGCTTCAGACCGGTGAGCAGGGCCAGGACCAGGCCGCGGCGGGTCTGCTCGTCGGCCCGCTCGATACGGTCCATCGACTCGCGCACCAGCGCCTCGTAGAGGACGACCTGCTCGTGGGTGAGGTTGACCCGCTCGTCGGTCTCGGTCTTGACCGGCAGCTCGGGGGCGATGCCCGGGTCGGACTTGCGGCGCCGGAGCAGGAACGGCTCGACCAGCTGCGCGAACTCCCGGGTGATCGCCGGGTCGGCGCCGCCCTCGATCGGCCCCGCCCAGACCTTGCGGAAGGCGTTGCGCGAGCCCAGCAGGCCCGGCGTGGCCCAGTCGAGGATCGCCCACAGCTCGGTGAGGTCGTTCTCGACCGGGGTGCCGGTCAGCGCGACCCGGCAGCGCGAGGTGATGCTGCGCAGGTGGCGGGCGGTGGAGGAGCGCGCGTTCTTGACGTGCTGGGCCTCGTCGGCGACCACCAGGTCCCACGGGACCCCCGGCAGCAGCCGGGGTCCGTCGGCGGCGGCGTCGAGCCGCATCGTGCCGTACGTCGTGAGCACGAACCCGTCCTCGAGCCCCTCCAGCGTCCGACCGGGACCGTGGAACCGGCGGGTGGCCACCCCGGGGGCGAAGCGGCGGATCTCGGCCTCCCAGTTGCCCATCAGCGAGGCCGGGCAGACCACGAGCGTCGGCCCGCTCGCCAGCCCGCGCTCGCGGCGGTGCAGGTGCAGCGCGATCAGGGTGACCGTCTTGCCCAGCCCCATGTCGTCGGCCAGGCAGGCACCCAGCCCGGCGCCCGTGAGCTCGGCCAACCAGGTGAACCCGTGCCGCTGGTAGTCGCGGAGGGTGGCCGTGAGGCCGGCCGGGGTCGGCAGCGGAGGAGCCGCGGCCGCTCCGACGACGCGGTCCCGGACCTTCTCCAGGGTCGCCCCCGGGTGCACCTCCATCACGCCGCCGTCGAGGTAGAGCTTGCCGGTCAGCGCCGCCTGGAGCGCCACCACCGGGGCGAGCGGGACGTGGTCGGAGCCGGCCCGCACGCGACGGCGGGCGCGGCGGGCGACGGCCGGGTCGATGACGACCCAGTTGTCGCGCAGCCGGATCACCGGTGAGCGCGCCTCGGCGAGCGCGGTCATCTCCTCGTCGGTCAGGGTGCCGCCGTCGGCGCCGGCCGGCCCCCCGGGACCGAGCGCGAGCCGCCAGTCGAAGGAGAACAGCGCCGCCTCGGTGAACAGGCCCTCGATCAGCGCCCCCTCGCGGGGGGAGGCCGCGGTGTCGACGCGGCCCTGGGGGACCAGCTCCTGGCGCAGACCGCGCGGCCAGAACACGTCGACGCCGACCGCGTCCAGCGCGGTCAGACCGGTGTCGAGCAGGTCGGTGAGCTCCTCGGCGTCGAGGGTGATGCGGTCGGGGACCGGCAGCCGCAGCAGCCGGTCGAGCGGTCCCCAGGCCTCGGTGGCCGCCCGCAGCGCGGTGGCGAGCGCGACGCGGGCCCGGCGAGCGAACCCGTGCTCGTCGGCGTCGCCGCGCCAGAGCCGCTCGGCGTCGGCGAAGTGGGCGTCGTCGTCGACGTCGTGGGCCACCGGCACGACCACGACCCCGCCGTCGACCAGCGCCTCCTCGGGCGACTCGACCCGCAGCGCCAGTCGCACGCGGTGCGGCAGCCGTGCGTCCGGGTCCTCCGCGGCCGCGACCCGCTCGGCCAGGGTGCGTCGGGGTGCGGTTGCCGGGCCGGAGGGTCCCGCCGACCCGGTGGACCTGGGGGGTCCACCCGTCGGGGACGGCGGCCGGGTCATCGTGTCCGCGACGGCGTCGACCAGCAGCCGGACCTCGGCCTCGGCCTCCGCGGCCGAGCGGTCCGCCAGCGGGCGGGAGGTGGCCAGCGCGTGGAACCGGGCGTGGTCCTCGGCCTCCAGCGGCCCCACCCGCCAGGAGTCGCCGGTCTCCGAGAGCCGCACCCGGCCGGCCGCGACCAGCTTCATCGCCAACAGGGTGGCACCGCTGAGCAGCCCCACCGAGGGGTGCGCGTCGGGCACCCGCATCGCCCGGGTCAGCACCGGGATCGCCCCGCGCATCGGCATCCGCACCGTGCGCGCCGGGCCGGAGAACTCCACCTCGCTCTCGCGGGGCGGGTCGGCGGCCACGAGGGCGGCCGGCCCCTGGAGCGGGACGAAGCTCACGGTGGTCCCTCCTCCCGGGTCCGCGGGCGGCTGGGTGGCCCGGGTCGAGGTCCGAACCTAACCGGGCGCACCGACAGGGCCGCGTGCCGGCCCGCCGGGTCGGCGTGCGTCGCCGTCCGTCGCCCTAGCCTGGGCCGGTGACCCCTCCCGCGATCGAGCCCCACGCGACCGGTACGGCCCGGACGGACGACGGGGCCGAGCTCTACTGGGAGTCCTCGGGCAACCCGGACGGCCTCCCGCTGGTGTGGCTGCACGGCGGCCCGGGCGGGGGACTGGGGTCCGGCGGCTACCGGCGGAGCCCCGATCCCGCGCGGTGGCGGATCATCGGCCTCGACCAGCGGGCCTGCGGCCGCAGCCGGCCGCTGGTCAGCGATCCCGGGTTCGACCTCGCCGGGCTGACCACCGCCCGGATGGTGGCCGACCTCGAGCAGCTCCGCGAGCACCTCGGGGTCGAGCGCTGGCTGGCGGCCGGCGGGTCGTGGGGCTCCACCCTCGCCCTGGCGTACGCCGAGGCGCACCCCGACCGCGTCACCGGCCTGGTCCTGTACGCCGTCACCACCGGCTCGCGCCGGGAGATCGACTGGATCAGCGAGGGGGTCGGCCGGATCTACCCGGAGGCCTTCGAGGCGCTGGACGCCGGGTCGGGCCGACGGCCGGGCCAGCGGGTCGTCGAGGCCTACCTCGAGCGGCTGACCGGCCCCGACCCGGAGGTGCGCCGGGCGGCCGCGGTCGCCTGGTGCACCTGGGAGGACGCCCACGTGGCCATCGGGCACCGCGCCCTGGGGTTCCCGGTCGGCGGCTTCCTGGGCCGTGACGCGGACGAGCAGGTCCGGATCGCGACCCACGTCGTGCACAGCTGGGCCCACGACTCGTTCCTGGGCGAGAGCGGGATCCTCGACGGGCTGGACGCGGTCACCCACCTGCCGTGCGCGATGGTCCACGGACGCCTCGACGTGAGCGGACCCGTCGAGACCGCCTGGCGGCTCCACCGGCGCTGGCCCGGGAGCCGCCTGGTCGTGGTCGAGGAGGAGGGCCACGGCGGGCCGCTGATGAGCGAGGCGCTCGCGTCGGCGTACGCCGAGATGGAGGCGTACGCCGAGGCCTCGCGCTAGTCGATGCCCTGGATCGCCCGGGCGACGGCCTTGGGGACGCGGCCGTCGAAGACGCCCGGGATGATGAAGCTGGCGTTGAGCTCCTCGTCGGAGACGCAGTGGGCGATCGCGTCGGCGGCGCGCAGCAGCATCTCCATGGTCACGTCCTTGGCGCGGGCGTCGAGCAGGCCGCGGAAGACGCCGGGGAACGCCAGCACGTTGTTGATCTGGTTGGGGTAGTCGGAGCGACCGCTGGCGACCACGGCGGCGTAGCGGCCCGCCTCGGCCGGGTCGATCTCGGGGTCGGGGTTGGCCAGCGCGAACACGATCGGCTTGTCGGCCATGTCGGTGATCCACTCGCCCTCGAGGACGCCCGGCGCGCTGACGCCGATGAAGACGTCGGCCCCGGTCAGCGCGGTGTGCAGGTCGCCGCGGACCTTGCGGGGGTTGGTGCGCGAGGCCAGCTCGGCCATCGCCGGCGACAGCGTCTCGTCGCCCTCGGCCAGGGCGCCGTCCTTGTCGCAGACCACGACGTCCTGGGCGCCGGCGGCCAGGAGCAGGGTCACGATCGCGGTGCCCGCGGCGCCGGCGCCGGCCACCACGACGCGCACGTCGGCGAGCTTCTTGGTCACGCAGCGCAGGGCGTTGGTCAGCGCGGCCAGGACCACGATCGCGGTGCCGTGCTGGTCGTCGTGGAAGACCGGGATGTCGAGGCGCTCGCGCAGCCGACGCTCGATCTCGAAGCACCGGGGGGCGGCGATGTCCTCGAGGTTGATGCCGCCGAAGCCGGGCGCGATCGCGGCGACGACGTCGACGATGCGGTCGGTGTCCTGGGTGTCGAGGCAGATCGGCCAGGCGTCGATGTCGGCGAAGCGCTTGAACAGCGCCGCCTTGCCCTCCATGACCGGCAGCGCCGCGCCGGGCCCGATGTTGCCCAGGCCCAGGACCGCCGAGCCGTCGGTGACGACGGCGACGCTGTTGCCCTTGACGGTCAGGCGGGCGACGTCGTCGGGGTTCTCGGCCAGCGCCAGGCTGACCCGCCCGACGCCGGGGGTGTAGGCCATCGAGAGGTCGTCGCGGGTCCTGAGCGGCACCTTGGACCGGACCTCGATCTTGCCGCCGATGTGCAGCAGGAAGGTGCGGTCGGAGACCTTGTGGACGGTGATGCCCTCGAGCGTGCGCAGGTGGTCGACGATCTCGTTGGCGTGCTCGGAGTCGGTGGCCGAGCAGGTCACGTCGTAGACGATCCGGTCGTGGCGCGACTCCGCGACGTCGAGCGCGGTGACGATGCCGCCCTCGGTGGCGATGGCGGTGGCGATCTGCCCGACCAGGGCCGGGTCCACCTCGGTGAACAGTCGCACCGTGATGCTGTAGGACCCGCTCGTGGCTGCTCTGCGCTTCTTCTCGACCATGAGGGCATCCTGCACCGCGGGCGTCGTTACCCGCGAGTCGTGAGGTCGGTCACGGCCGTGAACACTGTGTACACAAGCCGGTCCCGGGTCCCGCGTCGACGGCCGGCCGGCTCAGGACTCGGCGCCCAGGGTGACCGGCAGGACGGCGGCGGCGCCGGCCTGGCGCAGGGCCCGAGCGGCCAGGGTGAGGGTCCAGCCGGTCACGACGAGGTCGTCGACCAGCAGCACCGGACCGCCGTCGAGCGGCTCGTCGACGGCCAGCCGGGCCCGACGGGTGACCGCCGCGACGCGACGGGCCGAGTTGGCCGCGCCCGCACCGGGGGGCACGTCGTGGTCGGCGATCTCCCACCGGGCCACCAGCGGCAGCCGCATCAGCCGGGACAGGCCGGTGGCCAGGTCGCGCACCAGCTCGGGACGACGGGCGGACTCGACGTAGGCCACCCCGGTCGGGCGGGTGCCCCACTCGGGCGCCCAGTCCCGGAGCACCTCGACGACGGCGTCGACCAGCGACGAGGGCACCGGACCGTCGGTGGCGTCGGGGGCGAACAGCGCGCGCAGCGCCTGCCCGTGGCCAAGGTCGGTGAGTCGGCCCACGGCGCGGCCGGGCTCGGCGCCGTCGGCGATCTTGCCCTTGAGGTCCAGGCCCAGGTTGGTCAGCGCGGTCGGCCACATCTTGCGCGGCGCGAGGGTCACCCCGGGACGCCGCAGCCGGCTGCCGGCCTGCTCCACGGCCTCGCCGGAGACGTCGGCGGACAGGTGGGCGCCGCCGCAGTTGTCGCAGCGGCCGCAGTCGGCCGCCTCCGGGTCGTCGAGCTGCTCGCGCAGGAAGCGCATCCGGCAGCCGTCGGTGGCGACGTAGGCCAGCATCGCGGCCTGCTCCTCGCGCCGGGCCGCGGCGACCCGCTCGTAGCGCTCCTGCTCGTAGACCCAGTCCTGACCCGTCGCGACCCAGCCGCCCTGGACCCGGTCGACGGCGCCGTCGACGTCGAGCACCTTGAGCATCGTCTCGAGCCGGTTGCGGGACAGGTCGACGTGGGTCTCGAGCTGGGCGGTCGACATCGGCCTCTCGGAGCCCGCGAGCGCGTGCAGCGTCGTGCGGACGTGCTGCTCGGGCGGGAACGCCAGCGAGGCGAAGTAGCGCCAGACGTCGCGGTCCTCGTGGGCCGGCAGCAGGATGACCTGGGCGTCGGTGGTGCCGCGGCCGGCGCGGCCGACCTGCTGGTAGTAGGCGACCGGCGAGGCCGGGGCGCCGAGGTTGATGACGAAGCCGAGGCGGGCGTCGAACCCCATCCCGAGCGCGCTGGTCGCGACGAGCGCCTTGAGCCGCCCGGCGAGCAGGTCCTGCTCGAGGGCCTGGCGCTCGGTGGCCTCGGTCTGACCGGAGTACGCCGCCACGGCGTGCCCCCGCGAGCGCAGGTGCTCGGCCACCTCCTGCGTCGCGGCCACCGTCAGGGTGTAGACGATCCCGGAGCCCTCGAGGTCGGCGAGGTGGTCCGAGAGCCAGGCCAGGCGGTGCTCGGGCCGGTCCAGACGGAGGACCGAGAGGTGCAGCGACTCGCGGTCCAGGGTGCCGCGCAGGACCAGGACGTCGTCGCCCAGCTGCTCGGCGACGTCGGCGGTGACCCGCTGGTTGGCGGTCGCGGTGGTGGCCAGGACCGGGATGCCGTCGGGCAGGGTGGCCAGCATCTGGCGGATGCGGCGGTAGTCGGGACGGAAGTCGTGTCCCCAGTCGGAGATGCAGTGGGCCTCGTCGACCACGAGCAGACCCGCGGTCTCGGTGAGCTGGGGCAGCACCTGCTCGCGGAACGACGGGTTGTTGAGCCGCTCGGGGCTCACCAGCAGGACGTCGATCTCGCCGGCGTCGACCCGGGCCTGGATGGCCGACCAGTCGTCGACGTTGGTGGAGTTGATGGTCGCGGCCCGGATGCCGGCCCGGTCGGCGGCCTCGATCTGGTTGCGCATCAGCGCGAGCAGCGGGGAGATGATCACCGTCGGCCCGGCGCCCAGCGAGCGCAGCAGGGCCGTCGCCACGAAGTAGACCGCCGACTTGCCCCACCCCGTGCGCTGGACCACGAGCACGCGGCTCTGCTCGACGACCAGCGCCTCGATGGCCGCCCACTGGTCGTCGTGGAGGCGCGCGTCGGGTGACCCGACCAGCGCCCGGAGGTGCTGCTCGGCCTCGTCGCGGGCGCTGGTGGCGGCGCCGGGCTGCGTCGTGGTGCTCATGGGGGTCTGTCTACCAAGGCGCACCGACAGCCGCGAGGCCGAGGGGCGGGGCCTGTGGACGACCGGTCGGGCGGCGGTGGGCGGCCCCGGTCACCCGGTCACTCGTTGACGAGCACCGGGACGCCCACCGCCGCCGCGACGACGGTGTCCCGGAGGTCGCGCGGGACCGCGACGGTGAACCGCTCGTGCTCGACCGGGAGGTGGGCCCCGGCCTCGTCGTGGACGGTGGCGTGGTGGACCCACCGACGGGTCGCCACGAGGCGGCCCGACCGGTCGTAGAAGCCGGCGACGACCGCCAGCTCGAGGAGGTCGCTGACGTCGCTGGTGACGGTGATCGTCCCGGTGACGCGCTGGCGGTCCAGGGCGAGGCCGGACCAGCGGAAGCGGTCGTCGAACGGGCCGGCGACCCGGGCGACGGTGCCGCGCGCGGGAGCCGCGGAGGTGAGCCCCGGGAGGGTGGGCTCCGCGGTCGCCGGGGTCAGGCCGGTCAGCCGGGTGCGGGCGCCGGAGGCGTCGACGACCGACCGGTCCTGGGCGGTGGTGCGGGAGGTCTCGGCGCTCGTGGTGCCGGAGTGCTGGAGGCCGGCCACGACGAGACCGGCGACGAGGGCGGCGACGAGGAGCGTGCCGAGGAGGACGTGGATCCGGGTGGGGCGCATGGTGCCTCGGATTTCACTGTTCAGGGCCCGGGAGTCGGGCCGGGACTTCGGGTCGGGGCTGCCGGGCCGGGTGACGGCCCGGCAGCCCCGGGGAGGGGTGGTGCCCCGAGGGGCGGGGGTCAGCGGGTCACGCCGAGGGCCGAGCCCACGATCCCGAAGAGGTCGGTGTTGTCGATGCTCCCCTCGAGCGCCGAGGAGCCGGCGCCGTAGGAGAAGACCGGGACGTCGGCACCGGTGTGGTTGCCCGAGAGGTAGGTCAGCCACAGGCTGGCCTCGGGGGAGCCGTCCTCGACGCCGGGAGCGTCGTCGGGCGTGCGGAACGTCGCGGGCGCGAAGTTCTTCGGGTCACCGGCGCCGGAGCCGTTGACCGGTCCGGTCGAGCGGGCCGGGTCCTTGGCGCCGCTGGTGGGACGGCTCGGGGTCGAGTTGTTCGCGGTGTTGCCCGAGTCGACGTTGGCGGGCGGCGCGGCCGCCTCGGCGTTGGTGTAGGTGCCCTTCTCGATGATGTTGAAGCCGGCGCACTCGTGGTCGGCCGTGACGATCACGAGGGTGTGGCCGTCCCGCGCGGCGAAGTCCCGCGCGACCTTCACCGCGTCGTCGAAGGCCTTGATCTCCTCCAGCGTCTGCGCGGCGTCGTTGGCGTGCGACCGCTTGTCGATCAGCGCGCCCTCGACCTGGAGGTAGAAGCCCTTCCCCCCCTTGCCCGCCTTCTTCGCGGCAAGCAGGTCGATGGCCTTGCTGGTCAGCGCCGGGAGCGTGGGCTCCTGGGCCTGCGCCGAGGAGGGGTTCTGGCGCTTGTACTTCTCGATGGTGAGGTTGCCCTTGTTGAACAGCCCGAAGACCTTGGCGCCGCTGGCCGATGCGAGGTCGGCCTTGGTCGCGACGGTCTGGGTGGTGGGGGACCCGAGCACGCGGTAGCCCTGCGCCTTCAGGGCGTCCTCGTCGCTGGCCTCGAAGCGGGACAGACCGCCTCCCAGGATGACGTCGGCGGTGCCGTTGCGGGCGATCTGGTCGGCGATCGGCGTGACGCGCACGTCCGAGGTCGGGAGCGGCCCGCCGGTGACCGAGGGGTCCTGGCAGGCGGCGGCGGAGTACGTCGGGCCCTGGCAGCCCCGGGCGAGCGCGTGGCTCATCTGGGCCGCCGGCGTCGCGTCGGTGATCTCGGCGGTGGACACGTTGCCGGTGCGGTAGCCGGCGTTCTTGGCCAGCTCCATCACGGTCGGCTTGACGTCGCCCTTGGCGTCCACGCCGAGGGCCGCGTTGTAGGTCTTGACCCCCGAGGCCCAGGCCGTGGCGGCCGAGGCGGAGTCGGTGACCAGGTTGGGGGAGAAGTCGGCCGACCCGGGCTGGCCGGACCGCTTGTTCACGGCGTACGTCGAGACCTGGCCGGTGGTGCCCAGGTTCTCCATGTTCAGGTGGCCGGCGGCGCCGTAGAAGCGCTCGCGGCCCGCGGTGACGTGGGTCCGACCCATGCCGTCGCCGAGGAGGTAGATGACGTTCTTGATGCGCCGGGAGTCTCGGGGCGAGTCGGCGCTCGCCGTCGTGGTGGAGCTGAGGATGGTCGAGCCGGTGACCGCGGCCAGCACGACGAGTGTCGTGCCCACCGTTCGAGAGGTCGTGCGTGGGGACATGGTGTTCCTTCGCTGAGCAGGCGAACGTGCGCCGGGTGGCGCACCCGACGGACGCTAGGCAGCCCGCACCGCCGTCGGAGCCCGCCGGGATGAACACCCGGTGGCGAGGCGGTGAACGCGACGGCGGAAGGCCCCGGACCGCCCCTCAGCCCCGTCGCGCGACCACCGCGCCGGTGTTGGTGGCGACGGCGAGCAGGCGGTCGGTGAGCACCACCTGGTAGGGCCAGTACGTCGTGCTGATGCCGTCGGTGGGCAGCGCGGCGTCGGTGGTGCTGCCGTCGCGCAGGTCCAGCGTCCGCAGCGCGCTGGTGCCGCCGAGCAGCAGGTGGTCGGCGTCCAGCGAGGGTTGCGCGTCGAGGGAGAAGCCGTAGGGCAGCTGCTGCGGTCGCGCCGGCAGGGTGCGGGTCCACAGCCGCCGCCCGCCCGAGGTGCCGTACGCCGCGAGGCCGGCGGTCACGCGCACCAGCAGGCGGCGCCCGCGCAGGGTCACGTCGTACGCCTCGTTGCGGGCCGGCGAGATCGTCCACCGCGGCGTCCCGTCGGGGTCGACCGCGACCATCCGCTCGGACTGCTCACCCGCCCGGCGGGCCTGGAGGTACGCCGACCCCGACGCGTCCACGCCGATCACGTGCACGTCCTCGGCGCGCGAGGTCGGCAGCGTCCAGGTCGTGCTGCCGTCGCGGTCGTCGAGCATCGCGACGCCGGTGCCGCTGGGACGCGCCCGCAGCGAGGAGTCCTCGAGCAGCTGGTCGGCCCCGCGCCCGCCGACCAGCAGGCCGTGGGCGCCCGCGCTGCCCAGGTAGTCGCCGGCGTCGGCGTCCAGGGTCCGGCTCCACCGCACCCGGCCGTCGCGGCTGTCGAGGCGGGTGACGCGCTCGCGCCCGCCCGCGGCCGGGGTCAGGACGACGACCGAGCCGTCCCCGAGCAGCTGGGTGGCGAAGGGCCGGGTCCCGCGCACGGCGACGTCCCCCACGCGCGCGCACCAGCGCCGGCGACCCGTGCCCGCGTCGAGCAGCACCACCTCCGGGGCGGCGTCGGCGGGCAGGGTGGCCACCAGGTAGGAGCGCGCGTCCGCGTCGTACGCCGACCGGCCGGCCTGGACCCGCACGCTCCACCGCGGCCGCAGGGTGCGGTCGTCGAGCATCGTGAAGTCGGGGTTGTCCCGGGTGCGGACCCCGAGCCCCTGGGCGTACGCCGACAGCTGGGCCCACTGGTCGTAGTCGTAGCCGACCGCCCCCAGCACCGGCCCGACCGGCGGCCCGTCGGCCGCGAGCCGCGCCACCAGCCGGTCGCGCCGGGCGTCGGGCTGCCGGGCTCGGTCGGCCGCCCCGAGGAACGGCGACGACGACTGCGCCGCGGTCCGCGAGACGACCCCGGCTCCGCAGGCGGCCTCCTGGCGCAGCTGGTGCACGGCCACCGCGCCCCCGCCGGCCGCCACGACGAGGGCCGCGAGCAGCCCGAGCCCCCAGGTCCGCCGGCTGGCGAGCAGCGGGCGCCGCGGCTCCTCGCCGTCGCCGCCCCGACCCGCCTCGCTCACGCGGTGAGCCTAGACAGGGTTGGGCCGACCGGGGGACGGGTCACGCCGTACGCCGTCCGGAGAGCGGCCCGGGGCGGCAGGTTGTCGGCCAGACGGTCGGCTTGTCGGGTGAACGTTCGGCCGATGAGCCGACTGTTCCCCGGCTAGCCGGGGAACAGTCGGTCCTCACCCCCGCCGCCGACGCCGGATCTCCTCGTTGATGGCGGGGACCACCTCGTGCATGTCCCCGACGACGGCGTACGTCGCCTTGGTCATCATCGGGGCCTCGGCGTCGGTGTTGACGGCCACGATCACCTTGGAGCTGGCGCAGCCGGCCCAGTGCTGGATGGCGCCGGAGATGCCGCAGGGGATGTAGACCTCGGGCGAGATCCGGCTGCCGGTCTGCCCGACCTGCTCGTGGTGCGGGCGCCAGCCCAGCGAGGTGACGACGCGGGAGACACCGAGCTGGCCGCCGAGCAACGACGCCAGCTCGCTGACGTCGGCGAAGCCGTCGGGTCCGCCGGCGCCGCGCCCGGCGCCGACCACGACGCGGGCCGACTTCAGGCCGTCGGCGCCGTCGGTGTCGACCGGCTCGGTGGAGACCGCGCGGACCAGCAGGTCCGCCTCCGACGGCTCGACGTCGAGCGGCGTGACGGTGCCCGCTCCGGCGACGTCGGCCGGCGCGATCTCGACGGCGTGGCCGGCCACGGTGAGGACCGCCGGGCGCTGGGAGAGGCGCACCTCCTCGAAGGCCGCACCCCCGACGACCTGCCGGGTGACCGTGAAGGGCGAGAGCCCGCCGAAGGCGACCACGTTGGGGGCCATCGCGACGTCGAGGCGGGTGGCCACGCGGGCCATCACCTCGTTGCCGCGGTTGGTGCCGCCGGCCATCAGCACGACCGCCCGGGTCGCCTCGCGGGCGGCCAGGACGGCGGTGGCGCAGGACGCGCCGGAGAAGGCGTCGTACGCCGAGGAGCCGGCGTGCAGCACCGTGCGCACGCCCGCCTCGGCGAGGTCCTTGGCCACGGAGTCGCCGATCGGCCCGGTGACGACGGCGTCGACCGGCACGCCCCCACCGGCCGCGGCCAGCGTGCGCGCGAAGGTCAGCGCCTCCAGCGAGACCTCGGCGACCACGCCGCCGGTCGTCTCCACGTAGACCACGATCATCGGGCCACCCCCAGCTGCTGCAGCAGGTCGACGACGGCGGGCGCCGCCTCGGGTCCCTCGCCCAGGACCGTCGCCGTCGAGGGCGTCGCCTCCGGGAGCGTCATCCGCACCCGTCCGCTGCCCCGCGGCTCGGCGGCCAGCGCGCGCTGCTCGACCGGGATCTTCTTGGCCTTCATCCGGCCGGTGATGGTCGGGTAGCGGGGCTCGACGCCGCCCTCGAGGACGGTGACCACGGCGGGCGTGGGGACGGCGTACGTCTCCCGGCCCAGGGCGCCCTCGCCGACCAGCGTCGCCGTGCCGCCCTCGACCGAGACGTTCTTGATCCCGGTCACGACCGGGCGCTCGAGGGCGTGGGCGAGCCGGATGCCGACCTGGAAGTCGCCGGAGTCGGCGGCGTCGTTGCCGAGCAGGACGAGGTCGTAGGCACCGTGCTCGGCCTCGTGGTCGGCCACGACGGCCGCGATCTCGCGCGCCACGTCGGCGGGCCCCAGCGCCACCGGGTCGGCCTCGACCAGGGTCGCGGCGGTGCACCCGACGCCGAGCGCCGTGCGGAGCTGCTCGACGGCGTCGGCCGAGCCGATGCTCAGCACCGTCGCCGACCCGTCGGTCGCCGCGGCCACCTGGACGGCCGTCTCGACCGCGCACAGGTCGTGGGCCGACAGCGTGAACCCGACGAAGCGCGCGTCGGCCGACTGGGCGTCCTCGCTCAGCAGCACCTCGCCGGAGAAGTCCGGGACGCGCTTGACGCAGACCAGGACGCGCGCCATCAGCGCATCCGCTCGTTGGTCGGGTCGAGCAGCGGGGTGGAGTCCACCGAGCCGACGACGACGGGGTAGAGCTCCTCCATGTAGGACACCGCGAGCTCCTGGCCGAGCACGGCCTGCTCGGGCGGCAGGTAGGCCAGCAGCACGTGCTTGCCCAGCGAGGGTGCCGAGCCGGCGCTGGTGACGTAGGGGTGGTGGCCGTGACCGTCGGTGAGCAGCTCGCCGTCGCGGGTCAGGATCGGCTCGCCGCCGAGCATGTAGCGCTTCACGCCGCTGGCCGAGACGTGGTCCTCCACGGTCAGCGTGCACAGCACCGCCTGCGGGGCGGCGTCGCGCTGGGCGAGGTAGGCCTCCTTGCCCACGAAGTCGGCCGCCTTGACCTTGGGCCGCTGCATGCCGGCCTCGACGATGCTGCGCTCGGCGTCGAGCTCGGCCCCGAAGGCGCGGTAGCCCTTCTCCAGGCGGCCGGTGGTGCCGTAGACCCCGATGCCGACGGGTACGGCGCCGTGCTCGCGGCCGGCGGTGAGCAGGGCGGCCCACAGGTCGGCAGCCGCCTCGAAGGGCACGTAGAGCTCCCAGCCGAGCTCGCCGACGTAGGAGATCCGCGAGGCCAGCACGGGGGCGTCGACGCCCTTGACGGAGATCTCGCGGCTGGTCAGGAACCCGAAGGCGTCGTTGCTGACGTCGTCGGCGGTGAGCGAGGCGAGGATGTCGCGGGCGCGGGGGCCCCAGATGCCGATGGTGGAGACCTGCTCGGTGACGTCGGCCAGCGTCGCCCCCTCGGCGAGGTGGGAGGTGAACCAGTGGCGGTCGGCCATGCCGTGGGCGCCGCCGGTGACGACGCGGAAGTGGTCCTCACCCAGCCGCATCACGGTCAGGTCGGAGCGGAAGCCGCCCTTGGCGTCGAGCACGGGGGTGTAGACGACCTTGCCGATCGCGACGTCGCACTGCGCGACGCAGGTCTGCTGCACCGAGGCGAGGGCGCCGGGGCCGGTGATGTCGAGGACCTGGAAGGCGGTGAGGTCGATGATGCCGGCGTGCTCGCGCATCGCGAGGTGCTCGGCGTTGACGATCGGGCTCCACCAGCGGGAGTCCCACTCGTGCTCGCGCGGCATCACGGCGTCGCCGTACGTCTCGAGGAGGGGGGCGTTGGACTCGTACCACCACGGCCGCTCCCAGCCGACGGTCTCGTGGAACACCGCGCCGAGCTCGCGCTGGGAGTCGGCCATCGGGGAGAAGCGGACGTCGCGGTCGGAGGCGTACTGCTCGCCGGGGTGGACGATGCCGTAGGTCTTGATGAACGACTCGCTGGTGCGCGCCCGGACGTGCTCGCGGGTGGTCTCGTGGGGGTGGAAGCGCGCGATGTCGCTGTGGGCGACGTCGATCTCGGAGTGGCCGTGGGTCATCCACTCCGCGACGGCGCGTCCGACGCCCGGGCCCTCCTTGATCCAGACCGCGGCGGCGGTCCACAGACCCTTGACGTGGCTCTCGCCCAGGATCGGGGAGCCGTCGGCGGTGAGCGAGAGCAGCCCGTTGATCGCGTAGCGGATCTCGGCGCCGTCGGCCCCGAGCAGCTCGGGCATCAGCTCCAGGGCCTGCTCGAGCTGGGGGTCGAAGTCCTCCTCGGTGAAGGGCATCTCGGTCGGGGAGAGCTTGGCCTGCTCGATCGAGGGGATCTCCTCGGGCTCGTGCAGGATCGCGCGGTGGGCGTAGGAGCCGACCTCCATGTCGGCACCGTGCTGGCGCTCGTAGCAGAAGGTGTCCATGTCGCGCACGATCGGGAAGCTGATCTCGCCCTCGCGCTCGGCGAGCTGGGGGCAGGGGCCGACCGAGATCATCTGGTGGACGGCCGGGGTCAGGGCGATGTTGACGCCCGCCATGTCGCCGATCTTGGGGCTCCACACCCCGCAGGCGATCACGACGTGCTCGGCGTGGATGTCGCCCTGGTCGGTGACGACCTTGGTGATCCGACCGTTCTCGACGCCGAGGTCCTCGACCTCGACGTTCGGCACCACGGTCAGGTGGCCGGTGGCCAGCGCCTGCTCGCGCATGATCGTGCCGGCGCGCAGCGAGTCGACGACGCCGACCGAGGGGCACCAGAAGGCGCCGATGATCTGGTCGGGGTCGAGGAACGGCACCTTCTCGGCGACGAACTCCGGGGTCACGATCTCGGCCTCGATGCCCCAGGCCTTGGCGCTGGACATCCGGCGCCGCAGCTCCTCCATCCGCTCTGGCGTGCGCGCGACCTCGAAGCCGCCGGACTGGGTGAAGACGCCCATCTCCTTGTACTGCTTGACCGAGTCCATCGTCAGGTCGGTGATCTCGCGGGAGTGGTCCACCGGGAAGATGAAGTTGCTGGCGTGGCCGGTCGAGCCGCCCGGGTTGGGCAGGGCTCCCTTGTCGAGCTGGACCACGTCGGTCCACCCCAGCCGGGTCAGGTGGTGCACGAGGCTGTTGCCGACGATGCCCGCGCCGATGACGACGACCTTCGCGGTGCTGGGGACGGTGGCCATGGGGGTCCTCCGGGGCTCAGGTGATGCACCTGGTGTTGCGCATGATGCAACGTGGTGCGCGATGAGAAACTCTGTGTCCATCGTCGGTCGCGGCCCGGGGGGTGTCAAGGACCCGGGGTGGGTGGGTGCGGGGGGTCGGGCCGGCCGGCTTGCTGCAAATGTCGCGGGGGAGACGCATGGGGTCCCCAGGGGTCACGGCTGCCACATCGCCACGGCGGGGGTCTGCGAATGTCGCTGGAGGTGCTGACGGGGTCCGCGACGAGCGCGGCCGCGTCACATGTGCAGAGCGCTCCCGTGGCGATGTGGCAGGAATCGACGCACGGGTGCCACAGGCGACTCCCAGGTCACATTTGCAGAGTCCCCGCCCGCCCGCCTCACGTACGACGAGCGTGGTCGGGTCGCACGTGCAGACCCCCCCACGTACGACGACCGGGCGGCGCGTCGGGGGAGCCGACGCGACCGCCCGGTCGCCGTGAGGAGCAGAGGGTCAGCCGAGCCAGGCCTTGACCTTGTCGGGGTTGGCGTCGACCCACTTCTTGGCGGCGTCGTCGGGCTTCATGCCGTCCTGGGCGATGTACTTGGCGACCAGGTTCTGGTCGTCGTTGGTCCAGCTGAACTTCTTGACCAGGCCGACGGCGGGCGAGCCGGAGTCGGCGAACTTCTTGGCGATCAGCTTGTTCAGCGTGTACGGCGGGTAGTCGCAGTTCACCTTGGCCGGGACGGCGTCGCAGCCGTTGGTGTACTTCGGCAGGTCGACGTGGACCAGCTTCATCTCCGAGAAGAACCACTGCGGCTCGTAGAAGTAGGCCAGCAGCGGCGTCTTGTTCTTCTCCGCGGACTTGAAGCTCTGGATCAGGCCGGCCTCGCTGCCGCCGACGACCACCTTGTAGTTCAGCTTCAGGTTCTTCACCAGCGCCTCGTCGTTGGTGACGTAGGACGGGTCGCCGTCGAGCAGCTGACCCTTGCTGCCGGACTCCGAGGTCTTGAACATCGAGGCGTACTTGTTCAGGTTCTTCCAGTTGGTGATGTCGGGGTACTTCTGGGCCATCCACGGCGGCACGTACCAGCCGATGATCCCCTTGCCGCCGGTCGGGCCGGCGTCGACGACGCTCTTCTGCTGGTCGATGTACTTCTTGACCAGGTCGGGGTGGCCCCAGTTCTCCACGATGGTGTCGATGGAGCCGCTCGCCATGCCCTGCCAGCCCACCTCCTCCTTGACGTCGGGGTAGGTGACGTTGCAGCCGAGCTTGCTCTGCGCGATGTAGCCGATCACGTGGGCGTTGGCCACGTAGCCGGTCCACGGGTTCACCGCGATGCGCAGGTCGCCGCAGCTCTTGCCGCTGGAGCTGCCGCCGCTCGTGGTGGTGTCCTTGATGCCCCCGCTCCCGCACCCGGCGAGACCGGCCACGCCGAGGCCCACCGAGGCCACGATCGCCACCAACCGGGTGCGTCCCCGGATCAGTCCTCGTGCCATGTCGTTCTCCTCTGCTCTGCTGCTCCGCGGTCGGCCCGTGGAGACGTCTGGGTGGGGTGGGGTGCGGTCATCGCCCGCTGCGGCCGGCGGCGTGACGGGCGATCCGGTCGAGCATCACGCCCAGGGCGGTGATCGCGATGCCGGCCGCCAGCCCCTTGCCGAAGAGCTGGTCCTGGGCGAAGCCGGAGACCACCAGGTAGCCCAGGCTGCCGCCGCCGACCAGGCCGCCGATGACCACCATCGACAGCACGTAGAGCAGTCCCTGGTTGGTGGCCAGGACCAGGGCCTCGCGCGCCATCGGCAGCTGCACCTTGGTGATCAGCTGCCAGGTGGTCGAGCCGCTCGCCCGGGCCGCCTCGACGGTGGTGGGGGCGACGCCGCGGATGCCGTCGGCGACCAGCTTGGTGGCGATGGGCACGGCGTACGCCAGGGCGGCCATGATCGCGGTGAAGCGGCCCACGCCGAAGAGCGCCAGCGCCGGGACCAGGTAGACGAACGGCGGGATCGTCTGGAAGGCGTCCAGGAACGGTCGGATCAGCGTGTCGGCCCGCCGGTTGCGTCCCATCGCGACGCCGAGCACGACCGCGACGACCATCACCAGCAGGGTGGCGATCAGGGTCATCGCGAGCGTCAGCATGGTGTCGTTCCACAGGCCGACGGCGTAGATGATGGCCAGGCACACCACGGTCGGGACGACCGGCCGCCACCCGCCGAGGACGAAGGCCAGGGCCAGGATCACCACGGCCATCAGCCACCAGGGCGAGTCCGAGAGGAGGCTCTGGAACGGGTTGACCACCCAGTCCGTGACGTCGTTCTTCAGCGCCAGCGTGAAGGTGTCGATCAGGTCGATGAACCAGGTGGCGAAGTCGTTGACGAGCTTGGTGGCCGTCTGGCCGTCGATCGGCTTGAGGAAGGGCCACACGGTGCGGTCCGGGAACTGCGCGAGGTCGAGCTGGGCGCGCGAGAGGTAGACCGCGACCAGCACCGGCACCAGCCACAGCGCTCGGACCGACCACCGGCCGGCACTGGTCAGGCGCGGCCGGCGTACGCCGCGGCCGGCGTTCTCGGTGGCCCAGCGCGGCAGCTTCTCCAGCACCACGCCCATGCGCATGACCCCGGGGCCGCTGACCGAGGCGAGGCCGGAGCCCCTGCGGCCCGAGCTCTCCGAGCGCTCGCTGGCCGCGGTCGTGGTGCGGTCCAGCATGATCGCCATCAGCACGATCAGGATGCCGGCCACCGCCGCGGCGCCGATGTTCTGCACCTGCAGGGCCGCGTTGACGGGCTTGCCGAGCCCGGGGCCGTTGACCAGCGAGGCGATCGTGGCCATCGACAGGGCGGCCATCATGCTCTGGTTGATGCCGACGACGATGGTGCGGCGGGCCATCGGCAGCTCGACCTGGCGCAGCATCTGCCGCCCGGTGAGCCCCATCGAGCGGGCCGCCTCCACCGTCGTCTGCGGCACCGAGCGGATGCCGTGCTCGGAGATGCGCACGAGCGGGGGCAGGGCGTAGATGACGGTCAGCACGATCCCGGTGGTGGGGCCGATGCCGAACCCGAGGGCGACCGGGGCGAGGTAGGCGAAGGGGGGCAGCGTCTGGGCGATGTCGAGGAACGGCGTGACCACCGCCGAGACGCGGTGGCTGCGGGCCATGGCGATGCCGAGGGGCAGGCCGATCACGAAGCAGACCGCGACGGAGAGCAGCGTGACCAGCAGGAGGTCCAGGCTGTCCTGCCAGAGGTCGAAGATCCCGAAGAACAGCATCGAGACGACGACCAGGGCCATCGAGCGCAGGCCCGCGACCGCCCAGCTGATCCAGGCGGCGACGGCGATCACGCCCAGCCACCCGACCTGGGGGACCGGTCGCGGGAAGGCCGGGACGCTGACGAGCTTCTGGAGGAAGGTGAAGACGGCGTTGAAGGTGTCGCCGATGAAGCCCAGGACGCCGCCGAAGAACCAGTTGTCCGGGCCGTGCAGCTGGACCCAGTCGCGCACACGGTTGAGCCAGTCGTGGAAGCCGGTGGTGTCCTGGATGCCCAGGGCGCGGGTGTCGTGGCCCCTGAGCAGGGCGAACAGCACCAGCCAGACCACGAGGACCCCGAGGAGGAGGGCGCCGGTGTGGCGCTTGCGGCTGGCCTCGACGTACGGCTGCTCCTCCTTGCTGCCGCCCGACTCGGGGGCCGCGGGCGGGGGAGCCGTCGCCGTCGTGGTCATCTCAGCGACCGTCCTCGGCGACGACGACCCGCAAGATGTCCTCGTCGTCGACCACCCCGACCACGCGGTCGCCCTCGACCACCCGGCAGGGGCCGCGGTGGTCGAGCACCGCCCGGGCCGCGTCGCGCACGATCGTGTCGCACGACAGGGACGGCGCGTCGGCCGAGGTCGAGCCGTCGTCGGGGCGCATCACCCACTTCAAGGTGAGCACGTGGGACTTGGGGACGTCGCTGGTGAAGTCGCGGACGTAGTCGTCGGCGGGGGCGCCGACGACCTCGTCGGGCGTCCCGATCTGGACGACCTCGCCGTCGCGCATGATCAGGATCCGGTCGCCCAGCTTGAGGGCCTCGGCGAGGTCGTGGGTGATGAAGACCATCGTCTTGCCGACCTCCTCGTGCAGCCGGATGACCTCCTGCTGCATGTCGCGGCGGATCAGCGGGTCCAGCGCCGAGAACGGCTCGTCGAACATCATCACGTCGGGGTCGGCGGCCAGGGCCCGGGCCAGGCCGACCCGCTGCTGCATGCCGCCGGAGAGCTGGTCGGGGTAGTTGTTCTCGTAGCCCGAGAGGCCCACCAGGTCGACCATCTCCTGGGCGCGGTCGCGGCGCTGCTTCTTGCCCTCGCCGCGCACCTCGAGGCCGAAGGCGACGTTGTCGACGACCTTGCGGTGCGGCAGCAGGCCGAAGTGCTGGAAGACCATCGAGACCTTGCGCCGCCGGGTGTCGAGCAGGTCGGAGTCGGTCATGCCGGTGATCCGGTCGCCGTACAGCTCCACGGTGCCGGCGGTGGGCTCGATCAGCCGGGTCAGCAGCCGCACCAGCGTGGACTTGCCCGAGCCGGAGAGACCCATCACCACGAAGACCTCGCCGGGGGCGACGTCGAAGGAGACGTCGCGGATGCCGACGACGTGGCCGGTCTGCTCCTGGAGCTCCTTGCGGGAGAGCTGCGCCTGGTCGGTGCCGATGATCTTGTCGGCGCGCGGGCCGAAGATCTTCCACAGGCCCTCGACGTGGAGCGCGGGGGGCCCGCTGGCCGGGGTCGTGCTCGCCGGTCGCTCGTCGGTGGCGGTCATGACCGCACCTCCTCGGGTCGGGTGTTCCGGCTGTCGCCGGGCGGGTAGAGGGGTGAGTCGTCGCGGTGACGGTAGAACGGGACGGGCTCGGCGACCAGGGGCGTGTGGCCCAGGATGAGATCGGCGGCCTTCTCGGCGACCATCATCACGGGGGCGTAGATGTTGCCGTTGGTGACGTAGGGGAAGACGCTGGCGTCGACCACGCGCAGGCCCTCGGTGCCGTGCACCCGCATCGAGGAGGGGTCGGTCACCGACATCTCGTCCAGGCCCATCTTGGCGGTGCACGAGGGGTGCAGGGCGGTCTCGGCGTCCTTGCGGACCCACTCGAGGATCTCCTCGTCGGTCTCCACGCTCGGCCCCGGCGACAGTTCGCCCGCGTTGAACGGGTCGAAGGCGGGCTGGCCCAGGATGTCGCGGGCGACCCGCACGGCCTCGACCCACTCGCGCTTGTCGTTGGGCGTGGAGAGGTAGTTGAACAGCATCTTCGGGTGCTGCTGGGGGTCGCGGCTGGCGATGCGCACCCAGCCGCGGGTGTCGGCGTACATCGGCCCGATGTGGACCTGGTAGCCGTGGCCCTCGGTGGGCGCCGAGCCGTCGTAGCGCACCGCGATCGGCAGGAAGTGGAACATCAGGTTGGGCCAGTCGACGTCCTCGTTGCTGCGGGCGAAGCCGCCGCCCTCGAAGTGGTTGGTGGCGCCGAGACCCTGGCGGCGGAACAGCCAGTTGGCGCCGATGCCCGGGCGGCGGTGCCAGGCCATGCCGGGGGCGATCGAGACCGGCAGCTTGGAGCTGTGCTGGATGTAGACCTCGAGGTGGTCCTGGAGGTTCTCCCCGACGCCCTTGAGGCCGTGCACGACCGGGACGCCGAGCGGCTCGAGCAGGGCGGGGTCGCCGACGCCGGAGAGCTGGAGCAGCTGCGGGGTGTTGATGGCGCCGCCGCACAGGATCACCTCGCCGGCCCTCGCCGTACGCCGGGAGCGGCCGGCGCGGAGGTACTCCACCCCGGTCGCGCGGGTGCCGTCGAAGAGGATGCCGGTGGCCATCGCGAGCGTCTCGACGCGCAGGTTGGGCCGGTCCATGACCGGGTGCAGGTAGGCCCGGGCCGCCGAGAGCCGCCGTCCGCGGTGGACGTTGCGGTCGAAGCGCGCGAAGCCCTCCTGGCGGTAGCCGTTCACGTCGTCGGTGAGGGGGTAGCCGGCCTGCTGGGCGGCCTCGAAGAAGGCCCCGAACAGCGGGTTGGTGGCCGGCCCGCGCTCGAGCACGAGCGGACCGCTGCCGCCGCGCCAGGTGTCGGCCTCGACGCGCCCGTCGACCATCAGGGTCTCCATGCGCTTGAAGTACGGCAGGCAGTGCAGGTAGTCCCAGTCCTGGAGACCCTCGTCGCCGGCCCAGCGCTCGTAGTCCATCGGGTTGCCGCGCTGGAAGATCATCCCGTTGATCGAGCTGGACCCGCCGAGCACCTTGCCGCGGGCGTGGTAGATCCGGCGTCCGTGCATCTCCGGCTCGGGCTCGGTCTCGTACTTCCAGTCGTAGAACCGGCTGCCGATCGGGAACGGCAGCGCGGCCGGCATGTGGATGAAGGGGTCGATCCGGAAGTCCGACCGCCCGGCCTCCAGCACCAGCACGCTGGTCGCGGGGTCGGCGCTGAGCCGGTTGGCCAGGGCGCACCCGGCCGACCCGCCGCCGACGATGACGAAGTCCCAGTGCTCCCGCCGCCCGCTCACGACGCGCCCCCGTCGGTCGGGCCTGCCGCGGCCCCGAACCAGTCGCTGGGGGCCGGTGCGATGTTGTGCCACACGTGCTTGACCTCCTGGTACTCCGCGAGACCGTGCTCCCCGAGCTCCCGACCGATGCCGGACTGCTTGTAGCCGCCCCACTCCGCCTGCGCGAGGTAGGGGTGGAAGTCGTTGATCCAGACCGTGCCCATCCGCAGGCGGGCCGCGATCCGCTGGCCCTTGCCGGCGTCCTGGGTCCAGACCGCGCCGGCCAGGCCGTAGATCGAGTCGTTGGCCAGCCGGACGGCCTCGTCCTCGCCGGTGAAGGTCTCGACGGTCAGGACCGGCCCGAAGGACTCCTCCTGGGCCACCCGCATCCCCGAGGTGACCTCGCCCAGGATCGTGGGGGCGTAGAAGAACCCGTCGGCGAGGTCGCCGTCGGTGACCCGGTGGCCGCCGAGCAGGACGGTGGCGCCCTCCGCCCGGCCGGCGTCGACGTACGCCGCGACCTTGTCCAGGTGGCCCTGGGAGATCAGCGCCCCGGTCTCGGCGTCGGCGTCGAAGGGGCCGCCGAGGCGGATCGTGCCCGCACGGCGCACGAGCTCGGCGACGAAGTCGTCGGCGATGGAGTCCTCGACCAGCAGGCGTGCCCCGGCGGAGCAGACCTGGCCGGAGTGCAGGAAGACCGCGGTGAGCGCGTTGTCGAGGGCGGCCTCGCGGTCGGCGTCGGCGAAGACGACGTTGGGGTTCTTGCCGCCCAGCTCGAGCGCCACCCGCTTCACCGTCGCCGAGGCCGCGGCCATGATCCGTTTGCCGGTCTCGAGGCCGCCGGTGAAGGAGACCAGGTCGACGCGGGGGTCCTCGCTCAGGGCCGCGCCGGCGTCGGGGCCGGTCCCGAGCACCAGGTTGGCGACACCGTCGGGGACGCCGGCCTCGGCCAGCAGCCGCATCAGGTGCACGGCCGTGTGCGGGGACAGCTCGCTGGGCTTGAGCACGAAGGTGCACCCCGCGGCCAGCGCCGGGGCGACCTTCCACGCCACCTGGAGCAGGGGGTAGTTCCACGGCGTGATCAGGCCGCACACGCCGACCGGCTCGGTGACCACACGGCTCACGACGCTCGCGTTGCCGGTGTCGACGACCCGGCCCGCGTGGGCGTCGGCGACCCGGCCGAAGTGGGCGAAGACGCTGGTGACGTCGTCGACGTCGAGCTCGCTCTCCACCAGCCGCTTGCCGGTGTCGAGCGACTCCGCGCGGGCGATCGCGGCCTTGTCGCGCTGGAGCAGGTCGGCCACGCGCAGCAGCAGGTCGCCGCGCTCGCGGGCGGTGGTGGCGGCCCAGGGGCCGTCGTCGAAGGCGGCGCGGGCGGCGGCGATCGCGGACTCGGTGTCGACCCGGGTGGACTCGTCGACCTCGGCCACGAGCGTGCCGTCCGCGGGGCAGCGGATCTCCCGGCGGCCACCCTCGCGAGCGGCGACCCACTCCCCACCGATGAAGTTCTCGGGCATCCGCGTCCGTCCTCGGTCGTGGCGCAGCGAGGTGCTGCGCACCCTCACGCGTTGCGTCATCTGCAACCGGTGAGCGCTATCCGAGACACAATGCTCACGGTCGGGGGGCGCGTCAAGGTCCGCAACACGATCGGTACCGACCGTTCTGGACCACGCGCCGACCGCTCAGGCGCTCAGCGCACGCCCCACCCGAGGCGGTGCGACAGCTCGACCGCGGCCTCGACCAGCAGCGGGGTGACCTCGGCGACCCGGTCCTCCCGGAGCCGGAAGGTCGGCCCCGAGACGCTCATCGAGCACAGGACGTCGCCGTGGGCGTTGCGCACCGGCGCCGCGATCGCGGTGAGCCCGATCTCCAGCTCGTCGACCGCGACCGCGTGGCCCTGCTCGCGGACGACCTCCAGCTCCCGGCGCAGCCGGGCCTTGCTGGTGATCGTCGCCCCGGTGTACGCCGGGAGGCTGGCCAGCAGGTCGTCCAGCTCGCGGGCCTCGAGCCAGGCCAGCAGGACCTTGCCGTTGCTGGTGGCGTGCAGGGGGATGTGCTGGCCGACCCAGTTGTGGGTGCCCAGCGCGGACGGGCCCGCGACCTGGTCGAGGTAGAGCGCGCTGTGACCCGAGAGGGTGGCCAGGTTGACCGTCTCGCCGGTGTCGGCGGCCAGCTGCTTGCACAGCGGCCGCGCCTCCTGGACGACGTCGAGCCGGGCGCTGGTCGCCCCGGCCAGGCGCAGCAGCCCGACGCCGAGGCGGTACTTGCCCCGACCCTCGACCTGCTCGACCAGGCCGTGCTGCTCCAGGGTGGCCACGAGCCGGAAGGCCGTGCTCTTGTGGACCTCGAGGGCGGCGGCGACCTCCGTGACGCCGGCCTCGCCGGTGCGTGCCAGGATCTCCAGGATCCGCAGGGCCCGGTCGACGGACTGCACGCCCGGAGCACTCCCCGGAGCGCCCGGGCTCCCGGAGGCCTCCACGGCGCCGTTGCTCATGACGCGACCGTAGACCGCCAGGCGCAACCAGGCCAGGGGCCGACCGAGGACCGTGCCGCACCAGGATCGACGAGACCAGCACCGACGAGACCAGGAGACCCATGAAGGCGAAGTTCGCCACGACCTGCCCCGCGTGCGCCGAGCGGATCGGGGTGGGGGCCGAGATCGTCCGCGACGGGACCGGCTCCGCCTGGGTCCACGAGGCGTGCCGGGGCAGGGAGCTCGCGACCGGCACCGGCGCTGCCGCACCCGCGAAGAAGGCGACCGCGGGGAAGGCGGCCCCGAAGAAGGCGGCGGGGAAGAAGGCCGCCCACGTCAGCGACGCCGACGACCCCGTCCCGCCCGGCACCACGGTCGCCTTCACCGACGGCGCGTGTCGCGGCAACCCGGGACCCGGGGGCTGGGCCTGGGCGGTGCAGGACGGCCTCGAGGACTCCGGCCACGACCCGGCCACCACCAACCAGCGGATGGAGGTGATGGCGGCCTACCAGGCGATCCGGTCGCTGCCCGGGCCGCTGGTGGTGGTGAGCGACTCGACGTACGTCGTGAACTGCTTCAAGAACAGCTGGTGGACCGGCTGGCGGGCCCGTGGCTGGGTCAACGCGGCCAAGAAGCCGGTGGCCAACCGCGACCTGTGGGAGCCCCTGATCGACCTGGTCGAGGAGCGCGGCGACGTCACCTTCCGCTGGGTCAAGGGTCACTCCGGCCACCCGATGAACGACCTGGTCGACCGGCTCGCGGTCGAGGCCAGCCACGCGGGCTGAGGCGGGGCACGTGACCGGTGCGGGCGGGGCGGGGGCAGGCCTGAACGTGCCGGCCGACGTGCTCGTGCACCTGCGCCGCGCCCGGGACCACCTGGACCGCCACTTCGCCGAGCCCGTCGACCTCGAGCTCCTCGCCCGGCTCGCGGGGATCAGCAAGTGGCACTTCCACCGGCTCTTCACCCAGACGTACGGCGTGACGCCCGCGGCGTACCTCTCCCGGCGTCGGATCGAGCGTGCGCAGGACCTCCTGCGCGCCACCACCCTGGGCGTCACCGAGGTCTGCCACGCCGTGGGCTTCTCCAGCCTCGGCTCGTTCAGCAGCCGGTTCCGGGCCGTCGTGGGGGAGACGCCGAGCGACTTCCAGCAGCGCTGGGGAGCCTCGGCGCCGCGGATCCCGGGGTGCTTCGTGCTGATGGCCGGGCTGGTCGAGACCTCCGCAAGCCAGGAGAAGCGGCCGGCGGCCGAGCCTGGCTAGCGTCGCCCGCATGATCACCCACATCTCGATCGTCAGCGTCTTCGTCAAGGACCAGGACGAGGCCAAGCGCTTCTACGTCGACGTGCTCGGCTTCGAGGAGAAGGACGACATCCGGCTCGGCGACTACCGCTGGTGCACCGTCGTCCACCCCTCCCAGCCCGAGCTCCAGGTCAACCTCTCGGTGCCCGGCCCGCCACACTCCCCCGACATGGTCGAGGCGATGAAGCGGGCGATGGACGGCGGCGGCATGGCCGGCCTGGGCCTGACCGTCGACGACTGCCGCGCGACGGTGGCCGACCTCAAGAGCAAGGGCGTGGAGTTCGTCCAGGACCCCGAGGAGAGGCCGTACGGCGTGGAGGCCGTGTGCCGCGACAACTCGGGCAACTGGATGGTGCTCGTCGAGCAGCGCCCCTACGACCCGGCCGCGATGGAGGCCTCCGCCGGCTCCTGAGCCCCGACGGGCGCGGTGGCGGACGGCAGGGTGAAGCAGAACCGCGAGCCGACCCCGAGCTCGCTCTCGGCCCAGACCCGCCCGCCGTGGGCCTCCACGACGTGGCGGGTGATGGACAGGCCGGGCCCGGTGCCGGCCTGGGTGCGGGCGTCGTCGGGATCGACCTGGTGGAAGCGGTCGAAGACGGCCTCGAGCTCGCCCGCGGGGATGCCGCGCCCGGTGTCGGCCACGCGGAGCTCGACCCAGCCGTCGGACTCGACCGCGCCCACCGTCACGCTCCCCCCGGGCGGGGTGAACTTCACCGCGTTGCCGACCAGGTTGACCAGCGCCTGCGTGGTGCGGTCGCCGTCGCAGTGCGCCCGGAGGTCCATCGGGGTGAGGACCAGGGCCACGCCGGCCTCGTCGGCCAGCGGGCGCAGGGGCTCCACCGCCTCGGCCACCAGGCGCTCGAGGTCGTGCCGCTGCGGGCGTACCCCGAAGGTGCCGCTCTGGAGCCGCTCGAGGTCGATGATGTCGTCGACCAGGCGGGACAGGCGCAGGCTGCCCCGGGCGGCCATGGCGACGACCGGCCGGGCGGCCTCGGGCAGCTCGCCGGCGTCGCCGTCGACCAGCAGCTCCAGGGAGCCCCGGATCGCGGTCAGCGGCGTGCGCAGCTCGTGGCTGACCGCCGAGACGAACTCCTGCTTCATCGCGTCCAGCCGGCGGTGCTGCTCGGTGAGCTGGCGCAGCTCCTCGGTGCGGGCGCACACCCGGGCCTCCAGGTCGCGGCGCAGGTGCAGGTTGTGGGTGGTCAGGGCGACCCGGCGCCAGGTGGTCAGGCCCAGCACGGCCAGGGCCAGGACGAGCTGCAGGTCGCCGTCCACGCCGCGGGCCAGGCAGGCGACCAGGGCGACCAGGGCCACGAGGTCGGGCAGGACCGGGGTGACGGCGCCGCCCAGGTCGCGGTGCAGCACGCGTCGAGGCGTCTCCCAGGAGACCGCGGCCAGCGCGGCGAACGCCAGCAGCGAGCTCGCGGCGACGTACCCCAGCTGGGAGACGTGGCCGCCCTCCCGGCCGTGGACGCCGTCGAGCGCGAAGGCGAAGTCGCCGACCGCGAAGGCGGCGAAGGTCAGTGCGAGCAGCACCACGTCCAGCCGCAGCCGGCCGGTGCTGCGCATCAGCAGCACCGCGACCAGGCTGATCACCAGCAGGTCCATGGTGGGGTAGACGAGGAACAGGAACGCCCGGGTGCCCTCGGCCAGGCGGTGCACCTCGCTCAGGGCCAGCACCGCCCCGAGCAGCAGCAGCGAGGAGCCCAGCACCAGCACGTCGACCAGGACCGGCCGCCACGACCCCGGCAGCCCCCGGGCGGTGGGGTAGGTCGCCAGCGCGAGCACGGTCGGCGCCAGCGCCGCGAGGTAGAGCACGTCGGGACCCGAGAGCGTCCGCTGCGCCGAGGAGCCCCCGGCGGCCACCCACTGGGCCGCGCCGAGCGCGTTGAGCAGGATCGTCAGGGCCAGCAGCGCCCACGACCGCCTCAGGCGACCCCGGCTGCGGACCGCGGCGTACGTCGTGCACGCGAGCGTGACCACGGCCGAGACCACCGGCAGCGAGTCGCCGTCGACCGGTCCCCAGGAGAGGTCGAGCGCGACGACGGGGACCGCGAGCCCGGCCACCAGGACCACGAGGGCCGCCCCCAGGAGCGGGGCGAGCACGCGCCGACCGGACCCGGGATGAGGGGTCCCGGTCCGGTCGGCGCGGCTGGCCCCGGCGGTGGGTCCGGGCGCGGTGCTGCCTCGCGGCGGCGTCGCCGCGAGGCCACTCACCTGGACCTCACGAGCAGGACAGTGCCACCAAATCGTCCCGAATCTGGCAGGAAAGCCCGTAAATAGGACGGAGGTCCTAGTCCCTGGGGGTGAACGGCCGCGTGTGCCCGGACATCGGGGCAGATCCCGCCAAGGTCACGGATAGGCCACTATCCGCCGACAAGCATGGACCTGACCGGTGTGGCCCCGCGAGGTTGAGGAGGTCAACATCCTCCTCCATCTCGGAAACGGAGACCCTCGATGAGGAAGTCCCTCACCCTGATCGCCTCGGGGCTGCTCGCCCTGGGGCTGGTGCCGGGCCTGGCCCAGACCGCCCAGGCCAGCCAAGCCGCACCCGCGAAGCGCCACCCGGCACCGGCCACCTCGGCGTACACCCCGCCGCCGCTGACCTGGGGGCCGTGCGCGAGCGCCACCCTCACCCGCTTCGGCGCGGAGTGCGCCACGCTGGTCGTCCCGCGCGACTACGCCAAGCCGGCTGGTCCGAAGATCGGGCTCGCGGTGTCGCGGGTGAAGCACAAGACCGCGACCAGCCAGGGCGTCATGCTCACCAACCCCGGCGGCCCCGGCGGCTCGGGCCTGGTCCTGTCGGTCTACCAGGGCTTCGTCCCGAACGACGCCGGCCTGTCCTACGACTGGATCGGCTTCGACCCCCGCGGCGTCGGCGCCAGCACGCCCGCGCTCTCCTGCGACCCGACCTGGGCCGAGGGCGACCGTCCGCCGTACCGCCCCACCACGGCCGCGATCCACCGGGCGTGGGTCGACCGCTCCGTGGCGTACGCCCAGGCGTGCACCCGGGCGCCGGGCCAGGAGCTGTTCAACCACGTCAAGACCACCGACTCGGTGCAGGACATGGAGAGCCTGCGCATCGCGCTCGGCGAGAAGAAGATCAACTTCTACGGCTTCTCCTACGGCACCTACCTGGGCCAGGTCTACGCCACGCTGCACCCCGACCGCGTCCGCCGGTTCGTGTGGGACGGCACCGTCGACCCGCAGCGGGTGTTCTACAAGTCCAACCAGGACCAGGACGTCGCGTTCCAGAAGACGTTCGACATCTACTTCCGCTGGCTGGCGAAGTACAGCTCGGTCTACCACGTCGGCTCGACGTACGCCGAGGTGCGCAAGACCTTCCTCGCGACCCAGGCCAAGCTCGACCAGAAGGCCGAGGGCGGCGTGCTCGGCGGCGACGAGCTGCTCGACGTGTTCAGCTCGGCCGGCTACTACGTCTACGACTGGGAGGACATCGCCCAGGCCTACTCCGACTACGTCACCAAGGGCGACGCCACCGGCCTGATCGCGCGCTACACCGGCGCGAACCCGACCACGCCGGGCGCCGACAACGGCTACGCGATGTACCTCGGCACGCAGTGCACCGACGCCCCGTGGCCCCGCGACCAGCGCAAGCTGGACCGGGACAACTGGCGCCTGGACCGCACGGCGAGCTACTACACCTGGGGCAACGCCTGGTTCAACGGTCCGTGCGCCTACTGGGGCTACCCCGCCGCGCGGCCGGTGAAGGTCTCGGGCCACCGGGTCACGACCCCGATCCTGATGATCGGGGAGACCTACGACGCCGCCACGCCGTTCGCCGGCAGCCTCGTTGTCCGCCGCCTGTTCAAGGGCGCCCGGCTGATCGAGGGCAAGGACGGCTCCACCCACGCCGGCTCGCTCTCGGGCGTGGCCTGCACCGACGACACGATCGCGGCGTACCTCGCCGACGGGACCGTCCCGGCCCGCAAGCCCGGCAACCGCGCCGACAAGGTCTGCCCGCCGGTCCCGCAGCCCGACCCGACCGCCTCGACCCAGCGTCGGTTCGCCCCGCAGGCGAAGGCAGGCCTGCCCGCCGAGCTCCGGGGTGCCCTGGAGGCAGCGCAGCAGGTCCAGCCCTGACCTGACCAGCCCGATCCCTCGCCCCGGCCGCTCCTCACGGTCGGGGCGAGGGCGTGCGTGGGCCACACATTTGTGTAGCAACTGCAGCACGTGAGTCGGGAAGTGCGTCGCCAGCCACACATTTGTGTAGTAGTTGCGGCGCCGGGGTGCCGGGGGGCGCGTCGTCAGCCACACATTTGTGTAGCAACTGCAGCCCGAGGGGCCGTTCCAGAGGTCATCCGCTACACAAATGTGTGGCAAACGCGTCCCGTCCCGCCTCGCCCGCGGTACGCCGTCCGTCGGCCGCCGCACGCCGCTCGCCCGGCAGGCTCCCTACCGGAAGACGACGGTGCGGTGGCCGTCGAGCAGCACCCGGGACTCCGAGTGCCACTTGACCGCCCGGGACAGCACCTGGGCCTCGACGTCGCGACCGGCGGCGACGAGCTGGGCCTGGTCGTGGTTGTGGTCGACGCGGATGACGTCCTGCTCGATGATCGGGCCCTCGTCGAGGTCGGCGGTGACGTAGTGGGCGGTCGCGCCGATCAGCTTCACGCCGCGGTCGAAGGCCTGGTGGTAGGGCTTGGCGCCCTTGAAGCTGGGCAGGAACGAGTGGTGGATGTTGATCGCCTGGCCCGAGAGGCGGCGGCACACGTCGTCGGAGAGCACCTGCATGTAGCGCGCGAGCACGACCAGGTGGATGTCGAGCTCCTCGTGGAGCGCCATCAGCTCGGCCTCGGCGTCGGCCTTGGTGTCGGCGGTGACCGGGATGTGCCGGAACTCCAGGCCGTAGGAGCGCACGAGCTGCTCGGCGTCGCGGTGGTTGGAGACCACCACCGGGATGTCGACGTGCAGCGACCCGGTGGAGTGGCGGAACAGCAGGTCGTTGAGGCAGTGCAGCTGCTTGCTGACCATGATCAGCGTGCGGTACGGCGCCTCGGCGTCCCACAGCTCGTAGGTCATCTCGAACCGCGAGGCGACCTCGTCGAAGGCCGACCGCAGGGCCTCGGCGGTCGGCCGCTCGGGCGACCCGGCGACCCCGTCCACCAGGGCGAAGTCGATCCGCATGAAGAACCGGCCGTTGAGCCGGTCGCCGAACTGCTGGCTCTCCACGATGTTGCCGCCGTGCTGCACGAGGAAGCCGGTGACGGCGTGCACGATCCCCGGGCGGTCGGGGCAGTCCAGGGCCAGGACGAAGTCCCCCGACGGGGGACCGGCGTTGGCCGAAGGGGGTGTGACCATCAGTCCCCGAGCTCCTTGCGACGACGGGAGACGTACTCTCGCATCTCGGCGTCGATCGCCTCGTCCAGGGGCGGCTTCTCGTAGGACTCGAGGCGCTGCTGGTAGATCTTCGTCGCACGGTGGGCCGCGTCGACGCTGCCGTTGCGCATCCAGCGCTCGTAGTTCTCCGAGGACGACAGCAGCGGCCGGTAGAAGCAGGTCCGGAAGCGCTCCATCGTGTGCATCGCCCCCAGGAAGTGACCGCCGGCGCCGACCTCCTCGTGGGCGCCGAAGGCCAGCGAGGCCTCGTCGATCTCCAGTGGCGTGAACTCGGCCTGCATCATCTGGAGCAGCTCGATGTCGACGATGAACTTCTCGAACCCGGCGACCAGGCCGCCCTCGAGCCAGCCCGCGGAGTGCATCACCCAGTTGGCGCCGGCCAGGAAGGTCGGCATCAGCGTCATCAGCGCCTCGTAGCCGGCCTGCGCGTCGGGCACCTGCGAGGAGGTGAGCGCGCCGCCGGAGCGGAACGGCAGCCCGAAGTGGCGGGCGATCTGGCCGGTGCAGAGCAGGCCGATGCCCGACTCCGGGGTGCCGAAGGTCGGGGAGCCCGACTGCATGTCGATGTTGGACAGGAACGAGCCGAAGACGACCGGGCAGCCGGGGCGGATCGCCTGGGCCAGGGCGATCCCGGTCAGCGCCTCGGCGATCTGCTGCACGAGCGCGGCGGGGATCGTGACCGGCGACATCGCGCCCATCAGGATGAACGGCGTCAGCACGACCGCCTGGTTGGCCTCGGCGTACTCGAACAGCGAGTCGAGCATCCGGTCGTCCCAGCGCAGCGGGGAGTTGCAGTTGATCAGCGAGATCAGCGCCGGGGTCTGCTCCATCTTGGCCCGACCGGCGTCACGGCCCTGGCCACCGCCGAGCAGGATCGCGGTCAGCTCCATGGTGTCCAGCGCGTTGGGGCCCGAGACCACGTTGCCCATGAACGGCTTGTCGGTGAGCGTGCCGAGCGCGTAGGTCATGTCGAGGTGGCGGCTGTCGAGCGGGGCGTCGTTGGGCTCGCAGACCACGCCGCCCGCGGAGTCCATGACGGGGAACGACTGCGACAGCTTGGCGAAGCGCTCGAAGTCGTCCATCGTCGCGTCGCGGCGCACGTCGCCCTCGCGCACGAACGGCGGGCCGTAGACCGCGCCGAAGGCCATCGAGTCACCACCGATGTGCAGGTCGTGGGCGGGGTTGCGGGCCTGGAGGTCGAACTCGCGGGGCGCCTTCGCGACCTGGGCCAGGATCCACTCGGGGTCGAAGAAGACCTTGTCGCCCTCGACCCGCTGGCCCTCGGCGGCGAGCACGTCGAGCGCGCGCTGGCTCATGAACTCCACCCCGAGCTCGGTGACCAGTCGGCGCCACCCCTTGTCGAGGGTGGCCATCGCGTCCTCGCTCAGGATCTCGTAGCGGGGCATCTTGTTGCGGAACATCGACGGGCTCCTCAGCGGTGGGGGTGCTTGACCGGGACTCCGATCGAAACCTAGCCTCACCATGTGGGCAGTTGGTTCCACAGTGTGGGAGTCCCGGGCACAACCCTGGACCCCGAGCGAGAGACGGTCAAGCGTGACGAGCAGCGTGGCGGGATCCGGTTCGCCGGAGGCCTCGAGCGGCACCCAGGCGCTCGACCGCGCGGCCGCGATCGTGACGTACGTCGTGGAGGCCGACCACCCCGTCGGGTTCGCCGAGGTGGTCGAGACCTCGGGCCTGGCCCGGTCCACGGTGTCGCGGATGCTGGCCGCGCTGGAGCGGTCCGGGCTGCTGGAGCGGCTGGACACCGGCGAGTGGCGCGGCGGGCCGCTCTTCGTGCTGTACGCCGCCCGCCACGACCGCACCGCCCAGGTCGCCCGCCTGGCCCGGCCGCTGCTGGAGAAGGTCGGTGAGGACACCGGCGAGACCGTGCACCTCGCCGTCGCCCACGGCGAGCGGGTCGCCCACATCGACCAGGTCGACTCCACCTTCCTGCTCGGCGCGCGCGACTGGAGCGACGTCGACGTCCCGCCGCACACCTCGGCCCTGGGCAAGGTCCTGCTCGCCTGGAAGGTCCTCCCGATCCCTGATGGGCACCTGGCCACGCTGACCGACCAGACCATCAGCCGGCGCGCCGACCTCGAGGACGACCTCGAGCAGGTGCGCACGCGCGGCTACGCGGTGACCCACGACGAGCTCGAGATCGGGCTCTCGGGTCTGGCCGCCCCTGTCTTCGACCCCGGTGGCGACGTCGTCGCCGCGGTCGGTGTGTCCGGTCCCACGGCGCGCTTGGAGTCGCGCGCCGAGGAGGTCGGGCAGCTGCTGGTCGCCCACACCCGGGAGCTGTCCCGACAGCTCACCCCGGGACACCACACGAAGGAGCCGAGATGACACCCGAGGAGATCCTGCGCGGGCTCTACGACGAGACGCTGGTGGGCAACGCCCCCGGGGTGCTCGACCTGACCCACGAGGCCCTGTCGATGCAGATGGAGCCGCAGTCGCTGCTCTTCGACGCCCTGATCCCCTCGCTCGAGGAGGTCGGCGCGCGCTTCGAGCGCGGCGACTTCTTCGTCCCCGAGATGCTGATCGCCGGGCGCGCGATGGCCGGGTCGATGGAGGTGCTGCGACCCCTGCTGGCCGAGACCGGCGTGGAGACCGTCGGCAAGTTCCTGATGGGCACCGTCAAGGGCGACGTCCACGACATCGGCAAGAACCTGGTCAACATCATGCTCGAGGGCGCCGGCTTCGAGGTGATCGACCTCGGCGTGCAGGTGGCGCCGGAGACGTTCGTGGCCAAGATCGAGGAGCACCAGCCCGACATCGTCGGCTTCTCGGCCTTCCTGACCACGACCATGCCGATGTTCAAGGCCAACATCAACGCGCTGCAGAAGGCCGGCATGCGCGACGACGTGATCGTGATGGTGGGCGGCGCCCCCGTCACCCAGGAGTACGCCGACGCGGTCGGCGCCGACGGCTACGCGGCGGACGCCTCGGGCTGCGTGCGCAAGGCCAAGGCCCTCCTGCACGAGAAGCGGGCCAAGGTGTCCGCGTGAGCAGCTCCGGCGTCGAGCTCCAGCACACCCGCATCCGGTCGGCGACCAAGGAGGTCGTCATCGGGGGCGACCTGCCCTTCTGCCTGATCGGCGAGCGGATCAACCCCACCGGCCGCCGGATCTTCCAGGAGCAGATCAAGGCCGGTGACCTCTCGGCGGTCGAGCGCGACGTGCGGGCCCAGGTCGCCGGCGGCGCCGACGTGCTCGACATCAACATGGGCGTCCCGCTGGTCGACGAGGCCGAGCTGCTGGCCAAGGTCGTCACGATGGTGCAGCAGATGACCGACCTCCCGCTGTGCATCGACTCCTCGGTCGTCGAGGCGCTCGAGGCCGGGCTGTCGGCGTACCAGGGACGGGCGCTGGTCAACTCCATCACCGCCGAGGACGAGCGGATGGCCGAGATCCTCCCGCTGGTCAAGAAGTACGACGCCGCGGTGGTCGCGCTGCCCAACGACGTCGACGAGATCCCCATGGAGCCCGAGAAGCGGCTCGCGCTGGTGGAGAAGATCGTGCGCGTCGCCACGCAGGAGTACGGCATCGCGCTGGCCGACATCGTGATCGACCCGCTGGCGATGCCGATCGGCGCCGACCAGAGCACCGGCCTGGCCACGATGACCACCATGCGCGGCATCCGCGACACCTGGGGCCTGAACATGACCTGCGGCGGCAGCAACGTCTCCTTCGGGATGCCGGGTCGCCACGACCTCAACGGCACCTGGCTGGCGATGGCGATGACCTCGGGCCTGAGCAGCGCGATCATGGACACCCGCACGCCGGGCGTGGTCTCGGCGGTCAAGGCGGCCGACCTGCTGCTGGGCCGTGACGAGTGGGGGATGGCGTGGATCTCGCGCCACCGCGCGATGGCCGCGGCCGCGAAGGAGGCCGCACCGGCGTGAGTGCGGGCCCCGACGTCGACCTGGACGCCATCGCCCGCGAGGGGCTGATGGCGCCGCCGGGCGCACCCACCCCCGCGCACGACGGCACGGGTCGGGTGCAGCTGTCCTTCACGGTGCTGGCCCCGGAGGGGCCGGCCCAGGAGCGCTCGGCCCGGGTGCCTCCCGGGGTCACGGTGTTCGACGCCGCCTCCTGGAACGGCATCGCGATCGACTCGACCTGCGGCGGCCACGGCACCTGCCACAAGTGCAAGGTGCAGCTCGACGTGATGACGCCGGTGACACGCCACGACCGGCGCACGTTCTCCGACACCGAGCTCGACGACGGCTGGCGGCTGGCGTGCCTGGCCACCGCCACCCGCGACACCGGCGTCACGGTGCCGCCGCTCACCACGCGGCCCAAGGCGGCCACCGTGGGCGTAGGACGGCAGGTGATCCTGCGACCGGCGGTGCAGAAGCGCTACGTCGAGCTCACCGACCCCTCCCTGGCCGACCAGCGCACCGACCTGGCCCGGCTCACCGACGCCCTGGAGGACCTCGAGCTCACCGTCGACCTGGCCGTCCTGCGCAAGCTCCCCCGGGTGCTGCGCGAGGCCGACTGGAAGGTGACCGCGGTGGTTGTCGACGAGGCCCTGGTCGACGTCGAGGTCGGCGACACCAGCCTGAAGCGCTACGCGATCGCGTTCGACCTCGGGACCACCACGGTGGTGGCGACCCTGCTCGACCTGGTCACCGGCACCCCGGTCGCGGTGGCCTCGCGGCTGAACAAGCAGCAGCCGTTCGGCGGCGACGTGATCACCCGGATCAGCGCGGTGATGATGGACCCCGACGCCCTGGACCGGCTCCAGCGGCTGGCGGCGGAGTCCCTCGACGAGCTCGCGGCCCAGGTGTGCACCGAGGGCGGGGTCGAGCGCGAGCACGTCTACGAGGTCGCGGTGGCCGGCAACGCGACCATGACCGCGCTGCTGCTGGGGATCGACCCCGAGCCGCTGGGCGTGGCGCCGTTCGTGATGTCGACCGCCCACCCGCCCGAGGTGCTGGCCGCCGAGGTGGGGCTGCACCTGCACCCCCGGGCCCGGATGGTGCTCTTCCCCGCGCTCGGCGCCTACGTCGGAGGCGACATCGTGGCCGGGATGCTGGCCACCGGGATGGACCGCGACAAGCGCACCCGGCTGTTCATCGACGTCGGCACCAACTGCGAGATCGTGCTCAGCGACGGCGACACCCTGGTCTCCACCGCTGCGCCCGCCGGCCCCGCCTTCGAGGGCGGGGCGATCCGGTGCGGCATGCGCGCCGCCGACGGGGCGATCGAGGTCGTCAAGGTGACCAGCGACGACGTCGAGCTCGGCGTCATCGGCGACGTCGAGCCGCGCGGGCTGTGCGGCTCGGGGCTGGTCGACGCGGTCGCGGAGCTGGCCCGCGTGGGCCTGCTCGACGGGACGGGACGCTTCGTCCCCACCGAGGTGGCCGCCGAGACCCTGCCCGGGCTGGCCGACCGTCTCGGCGCCATCGGTCAGGAGCGGGTCTTCGTGCTGCACCGACCCGCGCCCGAGACCCCGGTCGAGGAGTGCGTCTACCTCTCCCAGCGCGACGTGCGCGAGCTGCAGTTCGCCAAGGCCGCGATCTCGACCGGCTGGACGCTGCTGCTCGAGCAGCTCGGCCTGGAGCACGCCGACGTCCAGCAGGTGCTGCTGGCCGGGTCGTTCGGGTCCTACCTGTCCCCGGCGTCGGCGATCCGGATCGGTCTGGTCCCCAAGATCCCGGTCCTGCGGATCGTCTCGGCCGGCAACGTCGCCGGCGAGGGCGCCAAGATGGTCCTGCTCTCGCGGCGCGAGCGCGAGGGCGCGACCGCGCTGCTCGAGCAGGTGGAGTACGTCGAGCTCTCCGACCGCCCCGACTTCAACGACCGCTTCGTCGACCTGCTCGCGTTCCCCGGGGCCGGGTCGTGACCACCGCCCGGGTCGCGCTGGTCGCCTGCGGGGCGATCGCGCAGCCGGCCGCCCGGGTGGTGGCCGAGCTCGGGCTGCCGCTCGACGTGCACCCCCTCCCGCCGCTGCTGCACAACCGGCCCCAGCTGATCGCGGGCGAGGTGGAGCGGCTGGCCGGTGAGCTCGGGTCGGCGTACGACTCGGTGGCGGTGGGGTACGCCGACTGCGGCACCTACGGCGCGCTCGACGAGGTCTGCGAGCGGCTCGGGCTGCGCCGGCTGGAGGGGCTGCACTGCTACGACGTGTACGCCGGGGCCTCGCGCATCGAGACCTACTTCGCCGACCAGCCCGGCACCTACCTGCTCACCGACTTCCTGGTGCGGTCCTTCGCACGGACCGTCGAGACCGAGCTGGGGCTGGACCGCCATCCCGAGCTGCTCGAGGACTACTTCCGCCACTACACCCGGGTGGTCTGGCTGGCCCAGACCTCCGACGACCGCGAGCTGGCCGAGCTGCGGCCGCTCGCCGAAGCTGCCGCAGCGAGGCTCGGGCTCCCGCTGACCGTCGTCCCGACCGGCACCGCGGGGCTCGCCCGAGCCCTGCGCGCACTGCTCCCCGAGGAGGCCCTGTGTCCGCGCTGAAGTCCTCACCCCTGGCTCGACGCGGACACCGCGCCGACCGCGACCGCACCATGCGACGGCTGCTGACCCACGCCCGCTACGAGGTGCTGCCGACCGCGACGACCGAGGACAAGGTGGTCGCCTCGGTGCCCACCGACGTCGCCGTCACCGTCACGGCCTCGCCGGGCAAGGGGCTCGAGGCCACCTTGTCGCTGAGCGAGACGCTGGCCGGCCACGGGTACGACGTCGTGCCCCACCTCGCCGCCCGGATGGTCCGCGACCACGCCGAGCTGGTCGAGATCAGGGCCCGGCTGCGCACGGCTGGGATCTCCTCGATCTTCGTGCCCGGGGGCGACGCCGAGCCCGCCGGGTCCTACGCGGACGCTTTCAGCCTGCTCGAGGACCTGGCCACGCTGGACGACCCGTTCACCCACGTCGGGATCGCGGGCTACCCCGAGAGCCACCCCACCATCGCCGACGACCTGACCGTGCAGGCGATGTGGGACAAGCGCCGCCACGCCACCCACGTGGTCAGCAACCTGACCTTCGACTCCGCCACGATCCGCGACTGGGTCGCCCGGATGCGCCTGCGCGGCATCACGATGCCGCTGCTGCTGGGCATGCCCGGCCCGATCGACCGCACCAAGCTGCTCACGATGGCCACCAAGATCGGGGTGGGGGAGTCGACCCGCTTCCTGGCCAAGCACAAGGGCACCTTCGCCCGTCTCGCCGCGCCCGGTGGCTTCACCGGCGAGCGGTTCCTGCGCGACTGCGCCGTGGTCGCCGGTCAGCCCGGCGCCGGCATCGAGGGCCTGCACGTCTTCACGTTCAACCAGGTCGCCGAGACCGAGGCCTGGCGCCAGAAGCTCCTCGCCGAGCTCCCCTGACCCCGAGAGGGGGATTGCTGCACGCGATCGCGCGCTGAGAGGGGGATGGCAGCACGCGGGAGGCTGCCGAGAGGGGGGTTGGTGCACGCGATCGCGCGCCCAGCGGGGGCTCGCGTCACGGTGGAGTGCGTCCGCATGGGGTCGCGTGCCCGCCAGCCGGCCTGCCGGTGGCCGGTGGCTGCGGTGGTGCCGTAGGCGGCCGCGGGGTTGCCCCCGGTCACGCCGGCCGCAGGGTGCCCGTGCAGAGCTCCCCCGGTGGGCGTCGTACGGCGTGCGCGGAGTCCCCGGTGGGCGTCGTACGGCGTGCGCGGATCCCCCGGTCGGGGGCTACCAGATCCGGACGCGGTCCTCCGGCTCGAGCCAGAGGCCGTCGCCGGGCTTCACCTCGAAGGCCTCGTGGAACTCGGCGAGGTTGCGCGCGATGTTCGCGCGGAACTCCGGCGGGGAGTGCGGGTCGGTGGCCAGATAGGTCTGGGCCAGCTCCTTGCGGCGCTTGGTGCGCCACACGAAGGCCCAGTTGAGGAAGAGGCGCTGGACGCCGGTCAGGCCGTCGTCCTCGGGCACCTCGGCGCCGTCGAGCGAGATCCGGTAGGCCTTGAGCGCGATGGTCAGGCCACCCAGGTCGCCGATGTTCTCCCCGACGGTGAGGGCGCCGTTGACGTGCTCGCCGGGCAGGTCGCGCGGCTCGAAGCCGTCGTACTGCGCGATCAGGGCCTTGGACTTCACCTCGAAGGCAGCCTTGTCGTCGGCGGTCCACCAGTCGTTGAGGTTGCCGGCGCCGTCGTACTGCGCCCCCTGGTCGTCGAAGCCGTGACCGATCTCGTGACCGATGACCGCGCCGATGCCGCCGTAGTTCTCCGCCGGGTCGGCGTCGGCGTCGAAGAACGGCCGCTGCAGGATGCCGGCCGGGAAGCAGATCTCGTTGGTGCCGGGGTTGTAGTAGGCGTTCACCGTCTGCGGCAGCATGAACCACTCGTCGCGGTCGACCGGCTTGCCGATCTTGCCCAGCTCGCGGTCGGTCTCGAAGGCGGTCGCCGCCAGGACGTTGCCGAGCAGGTCGTCGGCGCTGATCTCGAGCCCGGAGTAGTCGCGCCACTGCTCGGGGTAGCCGATCTTGGGCCGGAAGGTGTCGAGCTTGGAGAACGCGCGCTGCTTGGTCTCCTCGGTCATCCAGTCGAGGTCGGTGATGGAGCGGCGGTAGGCCTCGAGCAGGTTGGCCACCAGGTCGTCCATGAGCTCCTTGGACCGCGGCGGGAAGTGCCGCGCGACGTACACGCGCCCGACCGACTCGCCGAGCGCGCCCTGGACCAGGCCGACCCCGCGCTTCCAGCGCGCGCGCAGCTCGGGGGTGCCGGACAGGGTGCGGCCGTAGAAGTCGAAGTTGGCCTCGACGAAGTCGCTGGAGAGGTACGCCGCCGCCGTGCGGATCGCCCGCACCGACAGGAACGCACGCCAGTCCTCGATCGGGGTGTCGGCCAGCACCCTCTCGAGGTGCTCGAAGAAGGACGGCTGGCGCACGACGGTCTCGGCGATCGTGGCCTCGGAGCCGCCCAGCGCCTGCACCCAGGTGTGGAAGTCGAAGGACGGCACGAGCTCGGTGAGCTCGGCCAGCGAGCGCAGGTTGTAGGACTTGATCACGTCGCGGGTGGCCGCGCGCTCCCAGTGGCCCTGCGCGAGCCGGGTCTCCAGCGCCAGCACGCGCTCGGCAGTGGCCCCGGCGTCGGGACGCTGGGCGAGGGTGAGCATCCGGGTGAGGTAGGCGGAGTACTTCTCCCGGACGTCGGCGAACTTCTCCTCGCGGTAGTAGCTCTCGTCGGGCAGGCCCAGGCCGCCCTGGAGCAGGTTGACCAGGTAGCGCTCGGAGTCGCGGTCGTCGGAGTCCACGAACGACCCGAACAGCCCGCCGCCGCCGCGCCGCTCGAACCAGCCCAGGAAGGCCGGGAGGTCGGAGACGTCGGCGAGCGCGTCGACTCGCTCCAGGACCGGGAGGATCGGGGTGTGGCCGAGCTCCTCCACGCGGGCCTCGTCCATGAAGCTGGTGTAGAGGTCGCCGATCTTGCCGGCGTCGACCGCGTCGAGGGAGCCGTCCGCCGCCTCCTCGATGATCTCGCGCGCGTGCTGCTCGGCCGCGTCGGCGAGGGTGACGAAGGGGCCCCACGCCGCCCGGTCGGAAGGGATCTCCGCGGTCTCGAGCCAGTGGCCGTTGACGTGGCCGAACAGGTCGTCCTGGATGCGGGTCGCGGGGTCCATGCCCTCGCGGGCGTCGTCGAGAATCGTCACGTCCGTCAACCTACCCGCGGGCACCGACAGGTCCCGTCGGTGTTCACCACGGGCGGAACCAGACGAGCCTCCTCGGCCGCCAGACGAGCCCCCTCGGCCGCCAGACGAGCCCCCTCGGCCGCCACGCGAGCCCCCTCGGCCGCCAGATGAGCCTCCTGGGCCGCCAGACGAGCCTCCTGGGCCGCCAGACAAGCCCCCTCGGCCGCCACGCGAGCCTCCTCGGCGGGGTGGGTCAGCCGTGGAGGCGCTGGTGCTCGGCGCGGAGGGCGACGTAGGTCTGGTCGGCCTCGACGGCGTCCCAGGCGGCCTTGAAGATCCGGGCGCTCTCGGCCTTGACGGGGTCCTCGGGGCCGCGGGGGAGCTCGCGGCGGCCGTGGGCCCCGCTCCGGCCCAACTGGTCGGCGGGGACGGGGCCGTCGTACTTCTTGCCGCCGGGGTGGTTGGCGTAGCGGCGCGACCGGGTGAAGCCCATCTGGAGGAACTTGCGCGCCATGTCCGCACCGACGAGGTCGCCCTCGGCGAGGTAGGCGTGGAAGCGCTCGGTGATCGCCTCGGCGCTGGCGCGGGCCTTGTCGGGGGTCGCGAACCGCCACAGCGGCAGCAGCTCGCTCTTGTAGGGCTCGACGGTCAGCACGCCCTGCTCGCCGCGGGCGACGCGGTAGGTCTCGGGGTGGGCCCGGGCGTCGGGAGGGGCGTCGGGAGGGGCGTCGCGACCCTCCGCGGTCGGCTCGTCCCGCCCCGACCCCGCGTCGCTCACGTGGTCGGCAGGTCGAAGACGAGCAGGGTGCTGGTGGCGGTGGCCACGACCGCCCCCGAGGCGTCGGTCACGACGCCCTCGGTGAAGCCGACGCGCGACCCCGCCTTGACCACGGTGCCGACGGCCGTCAGCTGGCCGCTGGTGGCCCGCACGGCCTTGAGGTAGTTCACCTTGATCTCGACCGAGGTGTAGCCCTTCCCCGCGGGCAGCGTGCTGTGCAGCGCGCAGCCGGCGACGGAGTCGAGCAGGGTGCAGACCAGGCCGCCGTGCACCGCGCCGATGGGGTTGTACGCCGACTCGTCGGGCGTGCAGGTGAACACCACCCGACCCGGCTCGGCGTGGGTGAAGTCCATCTGGACCAGGGAGGCGATCGGCGGGGGCGGCAGCGTGCCGTCGACCATCGCGGTGAGGTAGTCCAGCCCGGGCAGGGCGAGCCCGGCCTGGGCCGAGCGGAGGGGGTCGTGCCAGGTCACCGTGCGGGACCGGGGGTCGCCCCAGTCGGGGACGTCGGGGCTCGGGGCGGACGCGTCGGTCATGGAGCGACGGTCGGGCCCGGGGGGCTGGGAAGTCAAACCCGCAGGTCAGTGGTGTGTACCGAACCGCTTTTAACAGACCTCAACATCGCGTTGAAGGGAAAATCACAATTTTGTGCGGTCCGCCACGCGCGACGACTGACTCGGTCTAGTCCGATTTACAAGACTCGCCCGTCTTTGGCGGGCATTGGGGGCGTTTGGGTGGCTTTCAGAGTCACCGCTGGTCACCCTTTCAACTACCGGCCCGAACCGCGGGCCACCAGTCCTGGAGGGGGACTTCTCATGTCGATCACCACCATCTTCCGCAACAAGCGTCTCGTCGCCGCCGCCTCGGTCCCCGTGGCCGTCATCGCCAGCGGCGCGTTGGTCTGGCAGTCGTCGTACTCCGCGTTCTCGGCCACCACGGTGAACCCCACGAACAACTGGACCTCGGGCACGGTGCGGCTGGCCGACAACGACAACGACACCGCGCTGTTCAACGCGACCAACCTGAAGCCCGGTGCGACGGGCGCCAAGTGCATCGTGGTCTCCTCGACCGGCACCCTGGCCTCGACGGTGAAGCTGTACGGCACGAGCTACAGCACCACGAACGGGCTGGCCGACGTCACCAACCTGACCGTCGAGGAGGGGTCGGGCGCCACCGACGCGAACTGCACCGGGTTCACCGGCGGCACCGCGATCTACACCGGCACGCTGAAGGACTTCGGCCTCAACAAGACGGGCTTCTCCAGCGGCGTCGGCACCTGGGCCCCGACCGGGACCGGGACCCCCGAGACGAAGTCCTACCGGGTGACCTACACGCTGCAGTCGACCGCGCCCAACACCGCTCAGGGCGGCACCGCAGCCCTCGGCTTCACCTGGGAGGCCCAGAACAGCTGATCGCCGATCCTCGGCATCGACTGATCGCTCCTCATGGACGACCTGCGCATCCCCCTCCAGCGTCCGGCTCCGGCCTCGGACGTCGCACCGGCACACGGTGCGGCGTCCGGGGCGGGGGAGTCGGGCTGGGGGCGCGTGCTCGCGGTGTCGTCCAGCCGCGCGGCCCTCGCGCTGGCCCTGGGGCTGGTCATGTGGTCGGTCCTGCCGATGGTCGTGGGCTGGACCCCGCGCGCGATCATGTCGGGCTCGATGGAGCCCCGCATCCACGTGGGGGACGTGGTCGTCGGACGGCCCGTCGACC
This sequence comes from Nocardioides korecus, assembly GCF_054778395.1. Taxonomy (NCBI): domain Bacteria; kingdom Bacillati; phylum Actinomycetota; class Actinomycetes; order Propionibacteriales; family Nocardioidaceae; genus Nocardioides; species Nocardioides korecus. The sequence goes on from NZ_BAAGZO010000001.1 coordinate 573,943, forward strand.
CGAACACGCTGGTCAAGGGCCAGGTCGTCACCGTGGTCGACCCCGACCACCCCCAGAAGACCCGCACGCACCGGCTGCTGCGGCGCGACGCCCAGGGCCGGCTGGTCCTCAAGGGCGACGCCAACCCCCAGGCCGACTCCACCCCGGTGCTGCCCGCCAAGGTGCTGGGCCTCGGCGTGGTCCGGGTGCCGTACGTCGCCCGCCCGGCGTACTGGGTGGCCGAGCGCGCCTTCCTGCCGCTGGGCCTGAGCGTCCTCGCCCTCGTCGCGCTGGGCGTGACCGCCGCCGCCCCGCTGCGCCTCCCCGAGCCCCCGGGCCGGCCCGGCCCGGCGGGGCCGCCGGAACCGGACGAAACCGACGACCACGGCAGCGTCGACCAGGACCGCGACCAGGACGACGACGACCGACGCGACCCGCCGGACGACGACCCGTCCGACGGTGACGGGTCGGACGGCGACCGTCGCCACGACGTCCTGGCCGGCTCCCGCGGCCGCGGTGTCGGCCTCGACATCCTGCGGCCCCGCGCCACGCCGGCTGCTGGGCGTCCCGAGCGCCCCGGCCGGCTCGGCATGTCCAGCCGGCTCGGCAGGTCCGGCCGGCCCGGGGGAGTGGTCCGCGGGCTGACCGACCGGCGCCGGTGGGCGCTGGTCACCGCCGTCCTCGCGGGCGCCGCTGCGTGCCTGGTCGTGACCGCGCCGACCCAGGCGGCGTACGCCGTCACCACCGACAACGGGACCAACAGCTTCTCCGCCGCCGCCACCTTCAGCAAGTACGCCGGGGCGGTCCTGGCGGACGGTCCCCTGCTCTACTGGCGCCTGGACGAGGCCTCCGGCACGGCGGTCGCCGACCTGTCGGGGCAGGGCAACCCCGGCGTCGCCAGCGGCAGCTACACCCGCGGCGCCACCGGCGCCCTGGCCTCCGAGCCGGGCAACGCCGCGATCACGCTCACCGCCGGTCAGGTGGTCGAGACCAACCCCACCGCCGGACTGGCCGCGCGGTTCACCGTCGAGGCCTGGGTCAAGACGACCTCCGCCAACGGCGGGCTGGTCGTCGGGCTGAACTCGGGCTCGGGCCCGGCTGCCTCGGACGACCGCGTCCTCTACGTGGGGACCGACGGCAAGGCGCGGTTCGGGGTCGGGGGTGGCCCGGCCAGGTCGGTCGCCGTCAGCACCGCCGTCGTCACCGACGGCAAGTGGCACCACCTCGTCGGGACCGTCGACGGCAACGGCGCCGGCACGGGCAACGACACCGCGACCCTGTACGTCGACGGCGGGGTCCAGGGCACCGCGAGCAAGGCGTCGGCGGCGCTGAGCTCCGGCAGCTGGCGCATCGGGACCTCCGCGCTGACGGGGTGGCCGTCCGCTCCGCCCTCCGGCGAACTGACCGGGAGCATCGACGAGGTGGCGGTCTTCAACACGCCGCTGAGCTCGACCCGGGTCAGGGCGCACTACGACGCGGGCGTCACGCCCTGACCCGAGCCGGTCCGGTCAGGACCGGGTGAGGCGCTTCATCAGCTGCTGGGCGGGACGCTGCTGCTCGCCCTGCTGGGCGCCCATGACGATGAGCACGCCGGTCACCGCGGGGATCGCCCACTGGGTGATCTGGAGCTGACGCTGCGCCGCGGCGAGGTCCTTGCTGGCGGTCGGCGAGGGCTCGGTGGCGCTGGGCGCCCCCTGGTGGCTCTGCTCCTCGACCTTGCGGCCGAGTGCCCCGCTCCAGGCGGTCAGCCCAGCGGCGACGACGGTCAGGCCGAGCTTGACGGCCGTGTTGGCCCCGGCACCGTCCTGGTGGGCCACGCGACCACGGTTGGCCGCGATCAGGCCGGCACCGCCGATGGCGTGGACGCCGATGGCAGCCGCGTTGACCGGCGCCCAGCGCTTCCAGCCCAGGCTGGACAGGCGGAGCCGCTCGGCGGGGTCGTGGGCGTCGGCGGTCGCGCCGTTGAGGCCGACCGCGCCCATCAGGGAGCCGTCGAACCAGGCGAAGAGGCCGACGTCGTGCAGGCTGCGGATGACGGTGTTGCGCTCGGACATGGGAGTTCTGTTCGGGTCGAGGAGCGCCCGGGACCGGGCGCTGGAGCTGCGGTGCGTCGCCGGGACCGGGGACACCGGTCGGCGGCCCGCGGGCCCGTACCTGGTGAAAACCCGTGGGTCGCACCCTGAACTGGGGCCCCCCCCTCCACAAACAATCAGTCTTGACTGTTTGTAGGTGGAGGGCCGAGGATCGGGGTCGTGTCCACCACCCGCGTCCCGCCGCACGCCCCCCGCGTGCCGCAGGAGGAGCGCACCCGCGCGATGCGACGCCGCCTCCTCGAGGCGACGGTGGACTGCCTGGTCGAGGACGGCTGGAGCGGCACGTCGACCACGTCGGTCTCCCAGCGCGCCGGGGTCAGCCGGGGCGCCCAGCTGCACCACTTCCCGACCAAGAACGCCCTGGTCGTCGCCGCGGTCGAGCACCTCTCCGAGCTCCGCGGCGCCGAGCTGCGCGAGGCCGCCACCCGGGTCCCCGGGGGCCCCGGTCGCACCCGCGCGGTCCTGGAGATGCTGGGCGAGCACTTCACCAGCCCGGTCTTCACCGCCGCCCTCGAGCTGTGGGTGGCCGCCCGCACCGACCCGACCCTGCGCGACGCCGTGGGACCGCTGGAGCAGCGGGTCGGCCGCGAGGCCCACCGCATCGCCGTCGACGCCCTCGGCGCCGACGAGGAGCGACCCGGGGTGCGCGAGCTCGTCCAGGCCACCCTCGACCTCGTCCGCGGCCTCGGCCTGGCCGACACCCTCACCGACGACACCGCCCGCCGGGGACGCATCCTCGACGCCTGGGCGACCACCCTCGACCAGGAGCTGAGGCCCTCGTGACCACCGATCCCACCCCCATCCCCGACGCCCGCCTCGCGCAGGTCCTCGCCGACCTGGCCGCCGAGGGGGACGTCCTGGAGCAGCTGGTCGCGGACCTCGACGACGCCGGCTGGCGGACCCCGACGCCCGCGCCCGGCTGGGACGTGGCCACCCAGGTCGCCCACCTGGCGTGGACCGACGAGGTCGCGGTCCACGCCGCGACCGACAAGGCCGCCTGGGACGCCCTGGTGGTGCGGGCGATGGAGGACCCCGACGGGTTCGTCGACGCCGAGGCGCTGGCCGGGGGGAGGGTCGAGTCGACCGCCCTGCTGGCGCGGTGGCGCCACGGCCGGGCGGCCCTGGCCGAGGCCCTGCGCGGGGTGCCGGCCGGCGAGCGGCTGCCGTGGTTCGGCCCGCCGATGAGCCCGACCTCGATGGCCACCGCCCGGTTCATGGAGACCTGGGCACACACCCTCGACGTCGCCGACGCCCTCGGCGCCGTGGTCGTCCCGACCGACCGGGTCCGGCACGTGGCCCACCTGGGGGTGCGCACCCGCGGGTTCGCCTTCGCCTCCCACGGGTTGCCGGCGCCGACCGAGGAGGTGCGCGTCGAGCTGGTCGCGCCGTCGGGGGAGACCTGGACGTGGGGGCCCGAGGACGCGGTCGAGCGGGTCACGGGGTCGGCGTACGACTTCTGCCTGCGGGTGACCCAGCGCCGCCACCGCGACGACCTCGACCTGCACGCCACCGGGCCGGGCGCCGAGCAGTGGCTCGACGTCGCCCAGGCCTTCGCCGGCCCGCCCGGACCGGGCCGCGAGCCCGGGGCCACCGGGCTGGCCACGGACCCGGACGTCCCCGTCGACGTCATCGACCCCGCCGACCCCGGGACCCGCGCGTGACGGCGGCTCCCGGTGCGCCCCTGCGGATCGCGAACTGCAGCGGCTTCTACGGCGACCGGCTCTCGGCGATGCGGGAGGTCCTCGAGGGAGGGGGCGTCGACGTCGTGACCGGCGACTACCTCGCCGAGCTGACCATGCTGATCCTGGGCAAGGACCGGCTCAAGGACCCGACGCGCGGGTACGCCCGCACCTTCGCCGCCCAGGTCACCGACTGCCTGGCGCTCGCGCTCGAGCGGGGCGTGCGGATCGTCGCCAACGCCGGCGGCCTCAACCCGGCCGGCCTCGCCGAGCGGCTGCGCGAGGTGGCCGCCGAGCAGGGCCTGGACGCCCGGATCGCCTGGGTCGACGGCGACGACCTGGCCCCGCGGGCCGCCGAGCTCGGCCTCGACGGCGCCCTGACGGCCAACGCCTACCTCGGCGGGTTCGGGATCGCCCGCGCGCTGGCCGCCGGCGCCGACGTCGTGGTCACCGGCCGGGTCACCGACGCCTCGCTCGTGCTCGGGCCCGCGGCGTGGCACCACGGCTGGGGACCGGACGACGCCGACGGCTGGGACCGGTTCGCCGGCGCGGTCGCGGCCGGCCACGTGGTCGAGTGCGGCACCCAGGCCACGGGCGGCAACTTCTCGGGCTTCCTCGACCTCCCGCGCACCGGTCGGCCGCTGGGCTTCCCGATCGCCGAGGTCGCGGCCGACGGGTCGAGCGTGATCACCAAGCACGCCGGCACCGGCGGCGCGGTCACGGTCGACACGGTCACCGCCCAGCTGCTCTACGAGGTCCAGGGGCGGGAGTACCTCGGCCCGGACGTCACCCTCGACCTGGCCTCGGTCGTCCTGGAGCAGGAGGACGTCGACCGGGTCCGGATCTCCGGCGTGCGCGGCTCGGCACCTCCCGCAAGGCTCAAGGTGTGCGTCAACGAGCTCGGCGGCTGGCGCAACCGGGTCGAGTTCGTGCTCACCGGGCTGGACCTGGAGGAGAAGGCGGCCTGGCTGCGCGACCAGCTCGCGCCCGCCCTCACCGCGGCCGAGGTGTCGTGGTCCTCGGGTCGGTGGCCCGACCCCGACGCCGACACCGAGGAGGGCGCCTCGGTGCTGCTGCGGTGCACGGTCAAGGACCCCGCCCCCGAGCCGGTCGGCAAGCGGTTCACCGCCCCGGCGGTCGAGCTCGCGCTGGCCAGCTACCCCGGCTTCACGCTCACGGGTCCCCCCGGGGCGGCCGCGCCGTACGGCGTCTACCGGCCGGCGTACGTCGACCGCGGCGTCGTCACCCACACCGTCCACCTGCCCGACGGCACCGTGGAGACCGTCCCGGACCCGACGGTGCTCGCCGACCCGACCTCCTCGGTCGAGCCTGTCGAGACCGTGGACACCGGGGTCGGCGCCACGGCTCCCACCCGCCGCCTGCCGCTGGGGACCGTCGCCCACGCGCGGTCGGGGGACAAGGGCGGGGACGCCAACGTCGGGGTCTGGGCCCGCGGCGAGGGGCACCTCCGGACCGCCCGCGCCCGCTGGCTGGCCGACCTGCTCACCCCGGCCCGGGTGCGCGAGCTGCTGCCCGAGACCGCCTCGCTCGACGTCGAGGTCGTCGGCCTGCCCAACCTGCACGGCGTCAACGTGCTCGTGCGGGGCCTGCTCGGGGACGGCGTCGCCGCCTCGACGCGCTTCGACCCCCAGGCCAAGGCCGTCGGGGAGTGGCTGCGCGCCCGCCACGTCGAGATCCCCGAGGAGCTGCTGTGAGCGCGACCACCACCTGGACCCCGGAGCAACGCGCGCTGCAGGACAGCGTCACCGAGCTCGTGCGCCGGGAGGTCTCCCCCCACCTCCAGGAGTGGGAGGACGCCGGGGAGATCCCGCGCTCGCTGCACCTCGAGGCGGCCGAGGCCGGTCTGATCGGGCTGTCGTTCCCCGAGTCCGTCGGCGGGGAGGGCGGCACGCTGCTGGACTCGGTCGCGATGCAGGAGGCGTTCTTCGCCGCCGGCGGGTCCTCCGGCCTGGCCGCCGGGCTGTTCACCGCCGGCATCGCCCTGCCCCACCTCGCCGCCCGTGGTACGCCGGAGCAGGTCGACCGCTGGGTGCGACCGACCCTGGCCGGCGAGCTGATCGGCTCGCTGGCCGTCACCGAGCCCGGCGGCGGGTCCGACGTCGCCGGCATCACGACCACGGCCGTGCGCGACGGCGACCACTTCGTCGTCAACGGCGCCAAGACCTTCATCACCAGCGGCGTGCGCGCCGACTTCGTCACCACCGCCGTGCGCACGGGCGGCCCGGGCCACGGCGGCATCAGCCTGCTGGTCGTCGAGAAGGGCACGCCCGGCTTCACCGTCGACCGCGCGCTGACCAAGATGGGCTGGCACTGCTCCGACACCGCCGAGCTGTCCTACGTCGACGTCCGCGTCCCGGTCGAGAACCTGGTCGGGGAGCAGGACAGCGGCTTCTACCAGATCGCCGAGCAGTTCGTCGTCGAGCGGATCGCGCTGGCCGTGCACGCCTACGGGATCGCGGCGAGGTCGCTGGCGCTCACCGCGGCGTACACCAAGGACCGCGCCACCTTCGGCCGCCCGCTCGCCTCCCGGCAGGTCGTCCAGCACCAGCTCGTGGAGATGCACAGGCTCGTGGAGACCGCCCGGGTCTACACCCGGCACGTGGCCGCGCGTCACGTCGCCGGCGAGGACGTGGTCGCCGAGGCCTGCCTGGCCAAGCAGACGGCCGTCGAGGCCTGCGACCACGTCGTCGACCGGGCCGTGCAGCTGCACGGCGGGACCGGCTACCTGCACGGGACCGAGGTGGAGCGGCACTACCGCGACTCCCGGATCCTGGGCATCGGAGGAGGAGCGACCGAGGTGCTGACCGACCTGACCGCACGACTGCTGGGGTACACCGCATGAGCACCAACCGGGAGGTCGTCGAGGGCAAGCTCGCGGCGCTGGAGGAGGAGGTCGGCAAGGCCGTCGCCGGCGGCGGGGAGAAGTACGTCGCCCGCCACCACGCGCGCGGCAAGCTGCTCCCGCGCGAGCGGATCGAGCTGCTGGTCGACCCCGGCAGCGCGTTCCTCGAGCTGAGCCCGCTGGCCGGGTGGGGCTCGGACTTCGCGGTCGGCGCCAGCCTGGTCACCGGCATCGGCGTGGTCGAGGGCGTCGAGTGCCTGATCACCGCCAACGACCCGACGGTCAAGGGCGGGGCGAGCAACCCGTGGACGGTCAAGAAGGGCTTCCGGGCCGCGCAGGTCGCGGAGGAGAACGGCCTGCCGACGATCTCGCTGGTCGAGTCCGGCGGCGCCGACCTGCCCACGCAGAAGGAGATCTTCATCCCCGGCGGCAAGGTCTTCCGCGACCTGACCCGCTCGAGCGCGCGCAAGCAGCCGACGATCGCCCTGGTGTTCGGCAACTCGACCGCCGGCGGCGCCTACGTGCCGGGCATGAGCGACTACACCGTGATGGTCAAGGATCAGGCCAAGGTGTTCCTCGGGGGCCCGCCGCTGGTCAAGATGGCCACCGGCGAGGAGGCCGACGACGAGAGCCTCGGCGGCGCCGAGATGCACGCGCGCACCTCGGGCCTGGCCGACTACCTCGCGGTCGACGAGCACGACGCCATCCGCATCGGGCGGCGGATCGTGGCCCGGCTCAACTGGCGCAAGCCCACGACCACCGCGCCCCGCCCGTACGCCGAGCCGGCCGGCGACCCCGACGGCCTGCTCGACCTCGCCCCGGCCGACCTCAAGGAGCCCTTCGACCCGCGCGAGGTGATCGCCCTGGTCGCCGACGGCGTCTCGGCGACCAACGGCGCGGTCTTCGACGAGTTCAAGCCGCTCTACGGGCCCTCGCTGGTCACCGGCTGGGCGCAGATCCACGGCCACCCCGTGGGGATCCTGGCCAACGCCCAGGGCGTGCTCTTCAGCGAGGAGGCCCAGAAGGCGACGCAGTTCATCCAGCTCGCCAACCAGGTCGACACCCCGTTGCTCTTCCTGCACAACACCACCGGCTACATGGTCGGGGCGGAGTACGAGCAGGGCGGGATCATCAAGCACGGCGCCCAGATGATCAACGCGGTCAGCAACTCCTCGGTCCCGCACCTCACGGTGATCCTCGGGGCGTCCTACGGCGCGGGGAACTACGGCATGAACGGTCGCGCCTACGACCCGCGCTTCCTGTTCACCTGGCCCAGCGCCAAGTCGGCGGTGATGGGCCCGGCGCAGCTCGCGGGGGTGATGGAGATCGTCGCCCGGCAGTCCGCGGAGTCGCGCGGGCAGACCTTCGACGCCGACGGCTTCGCCGGGATCAAGGAGCTGGTCGAGGCCCAGATCGAGGAGCAGAGCCTGCCCTTCTTCCTCTCCGGGATGCTCTACGACGACGGCGTCATCGACCCGCGCGACACCCGCACCGTCCTGGGGATCTGCCTGTCCGTCATCGCCAACGCGCCCGTCGAGGGCGCCCGTGGATACGGGGTGTTCCGCCCATGACCGTCACCAGGCTGCTCGTGGCCAACCGCGGCGAGATCGCCCGCCGGGTCTTCGCGACCTGCCGACGGCTCGGCATCGAGACCGTGGCCGTCCACTCCGACGCCGACGCGGGCCTGCCCTTCGTCCGCGAGGCCGACGTCGCGGTGCGGCTGCCGGGCGACGCCCCGGCCGACACCTACCTGCGCGTCGACCTGCTGCTGGACGCCGCGCGACGCACGGGCGCCGACGCGGTCCACCCGGGCTACGGCTTCCTGTCCGAGAATGCCGGCTTCGCCCGCGCGGTCCTCGACGCCGGGCTGACCTGGGTCGGCCCGCACCCGTACTCCATCGACGCGATGGGCTCGAAGATCGAGGCCAAGAAGCTGATGGAGGCGGCCGGCGTCCCGGTGCTCACCGACCTCGACCCGGCGGTGGTCGCCGAGACCGACCTGCCGGTGCTGGTCAAGGCCTCCGCCGGGGGCGGCGGGCGCGGCATGAGGATCGTGCGCGACCTGGCCGGTCTCACCGACGCCGTCGCCGGCGCCCGGGCCGAGGCCGCCTCGGCCTTCGGTGACGGGACCGTCTTCGTCGAGCAGTACCTCGAGCACGGCCGCCACGTCGAGGTCCAGGTCGTCGGCGACACCGGAGGTGGCGTGCTGGTCCTGGGCGAGCGCGACTGCTCGGTCCAGCGCCGGCACCAGAAGGTGGTCGAGGAGGCGCCGGCCCCCGGCCTGTCGGACGCGACGCGCGAGGTGCTGCACGAGGCGGCCCGGGCCGCGGTTCGCGCCATCGACTACGTGGGTGCGGGGACCGTGGAGTTCATGGTCTCGACCGGCTCGACCGACGGGGGTGGCGACCGGGTCGCGTTCCTGGAGATGAACACCCGCCTCCAGGTGGAGCACCCCGTGACCGAGGCGGTCTTCGGCCTCGACCTGGTCGAGCTCCAGCTGCTCGTGGCCGAGGGCGGCCGGGTGCCGGCGTCCGTCGAGGGCCCGCGCGGCCACGCGATCGAGGTCAGGCTGTACGCCGAGGACCCGGCCGCCGACTACCGCCCCCAGAGCGGCCGGCTGGCCACCTTCGAGATCCCCGACGTCGACGTGACCTTCGGCGCGCTCACCGGTCCCGGGCTGCGGCTCGACGCCGGCTTCGAGAGCGGCAGCGAGGTCGGCACCCACTACGACGCGATGCTGGCGAAGGTGGTCGCGTGGGCACCGACCCGCGAGCAGGCCGCACGACGCCTGGCCGGGGCGCTGCGCAGGGCGCGGCTGCACGGCGTACGGACGAACCGGGAGCTGCTCGTCGAGGTGCTCGGGCACGAGGCCTTCCTCGCCGGCGACCTCTCGACCGACTTCCTCTCCGAGCACACGCTGCGCAGCCTGGAGGACGACCCGCTGCCCGGGACGGCGGGCGACCAGGCCCTCCTCCTGCTGGCCGCGACCGCCGCGGTGACCTCGCGCGACGCCGCCCGGCGACCGGTGCAGCGCGGCGTCCCGACGGGGTGGCGCAACGTCGTCTCCGCGCCCCAGGTCACCGCCTTCGACGTGCGCGGCACGCGGGTCGAGGTCGCGTGGTTCGGAGGGCGTGACGGCCTCCGGTCGGCGGAGCCCGCGGGCCCGTCCGTCCTCTCCGTGGCTCCCGCGGCAGGGAGCACCGACCGCTGGCGGGTCGTCGTCGAGCACGACGGCGTCGCCCACCCGGTCGACGTCGCGCTCCACGGCGACCTCGCCCCGCACGGCGTCGACCTGGACGCCGCGGGCGGGCACCTGGCCGTCACCGTGCTGCCCCGGTTCGTGGACCCGGCCGACATCGTCGCGGCAGGATCGCTGCTGGCGCCGATGCCGGGCAGCGTGGTGGACCTCCGGGTCGGCCAGGGCGAGCAGGTGGCGGCGGGACAGGTCGTGGTCGTCCTGGAGGCGATGAAGATGCAGCACACCATCAAGGCACCGATCGACGGGGTGGTCAGCGAGCTCCCCGTCGCGCTCGGGCAGCAGGTCGCCTCGGGCGACGTACTCGCAGTGATCGACGAAGGGAACCAGTCATGACCAGCTTCACCGAGTCCGAGGAGCGCCTGGCGCTGCGCAAGGAGGTCAGCAAGCTGGCCGCGACGTACGGGCGGGAGTACTTCACCGACAAGGCCCGCTCCGGGGAGAAGACCACCGAGCTGTGGCTCGACATCGGCAAGCAGGGGTTCCTGGGCACCAACATCCCCGAGGAGTACGGCGGCGGTGGGGGCGGCATCGGTGACACCGCGGCGGTCTGCGAGGAGCTGGCCGCCCAGGGGTGCCCGCTGCTGCTCATGGTGGTCAGCCCGGCGATCTGCGGCACCATCATCAGCCGCTACGGCACCGAGGCGCAGAAGCAGAAGTGGCTCCCCGGCATCTGCGACGGCACCGGCACGATGGCCTTCGCCATCACCGAGCCCGACGCCGGCACCAACACCCACAAGATCACCACCACCGGCCGCAAGGACGCCGACGGGTGGGTGCTCAACGGCCGCAAGGTCTGGATCTCCGGCATCGACGAGGCCGACAACGTGCTCGTCGTCGCGCGGGTGACCGACGACGGGAGCGGCCGGGTCAAGCCGGTGCTCTTCGTGGTCCCGACCGACGCGCCGGGCTTCGAGGCCAACCCCATCCCGATGGAGATCGTCAGCCCCGAGCGCCAGTTCCAGGTCTACCTCGACGACGTGCGGCTGCCGGCCGACGCGGTGGTCGGCAACGAGGACGGCGGGCTCGACCAGCTCTTCGCCGGCCTCAACCCCGAGCGCATCATGGCCGCGTCGTTCTCCACGGGTCTGGCGCGCTTCGCCCTGGACAAGGCGGCGGCGTACGTCAAGGAGCGCGAGATCTGGGGCGTCCCCATCGGTGCCCATCAGGGCCTGGCGCACCCGCTGGCGCAGAGCAAGATCGAGATCGAGCTGGCCCGGCTGATGACGCAGAAGGCCGCCGCGCTCTACGACGAGGGTCGCGACGCGGGCGAGGCGGCCAACATGGCCAAGTACGCCGCTGCCGAGGCCGCCTGCGACGCCGCCGACCGGGCCGTGCAGGCCCACGGCGGCAACGGCATCACCCAGGAGTACGGCGTCGCCGGGCTCCTCGTCGCCGCCCGCGCGGGCCGGATCGCCCCGGTCAGCCGGGAGATGATCCTGAACTATGTCGGCATGCACTCCCTGGGCCTGCCGAAGTCCTACTGAGCCGGGCGGGCGGGGCCGGCCGGCAGGGCCGGACGGCGCACGGCGGCGGCGCACACGGCGCATGTAGATCGGGGTTGGAGACGCTCCACCGGCCCGCGCCGGGTCGGAACCGTCCACGAGCCTCGCCAAGGCGTACGTCGTCCGCCCCGCTGCCCGCTGCCCGCCGCCCGACTCGCCCGCAACCCCGCCCGTGTCCCCCACCTCCTGAGGAGCCCCCGTGCCGAACGCCACCGAGACCCCCGAGCTGGTCCACCTCGACGTCGCGGACGGGACCGCGACGATCACGCTGGACTCGCCCCACAACCGCAACGCGCTGTCGCGGGCGCTGCTGACCCAGCTCTTCGACGCCCTCGACCGGGCCGAGGCGGACGAGTCGGCGCGGGTGGTGCTGATCCGCTCGGCCGACCGGGTGTTCTGCTCGGGCGCCGACCTGTCGGAGGCCTCGAAGGACGGGATGGGCGAGGGCACCAAGGCGCTCGTCGCCCTCCAGCGCCGGCTGCTCACCCACCCCAAGCCGGTCGTCGTGCGCCTGGCCGGGCCGGTGCGGGCCGGGGGGCTCGGGATCGTCGCGGGCGCCGACCTGGTGATCTGCGGCGGCGACGTGACGTTCGCGTTCACCGAGTCGCGCCTGGCGCTGGCGCCGGCCGTGATCTCGCTGACCGTGCTGCCCCGCCTCACCAGCCGCGCCGCGGCCGACACCTTCCTGACGGGGCGCACCTTCGACGCCGCCGAGGCCGCCGCGATGGGCCTGGTCACCCGGTCGGTGCCGGCCGCCGACCTCGACGCCGCCGTCGCGACCGCCTGCGCCGACCTGCAGGCGGCCCACCCGCAGGGGCTGCGGGAGACCAAGGCGCTGCTGGCCGAGCCGCTGGTGCGCCACCTCGACGCCCACGCGGTGGAGATGGCCACGCTCAGCGCCCGGCTGTTCGGCTCCGACGAGGCCCGCGAGGCGATGACCGCCTTCCTGAACCGCCCGCGCCGCTAGCTCCGGGCGCGAGTGCCACACCAGCGTCGTGCGCCGGGTCCGGTCGCGACCCTGGTGCGGCACTCGGCCTGGCTCCCGAGGAGGCGTCGGTCGTGGTCAGCGGCGCACGCGCGGCCCCATCGCCAGGTCCTGGCCGATCCGCCCGGTCTGGAACGCGTCGTCGGCCCACTGGCGGTCCGGCCCGAGCGCGCCGGCGCCCGCCCCGACGCGCACCCAGCGCGGGTGCGAGAGGCAGCGGCCGGGGACGACGTACGTCACCGTCGAGGCGCGCCGGTCGAGGTGCGCGCTCGCGGCCCGGCACTCCTGCGGCGCCCGTCGGTGGCTGACCCAGACCTCCTCCCCACCCGGCTTCGACCCGTCCCTCGGCACGTCGAGGTAGAGCCCGGCGCCCACCCCCTCGTTGGTCCGCACCTCCAGCAGGTGCACGATCTCGGCGCCGTGGGCGGTGGCCGGGGTGAGGGCGGCGTACGACACGGTGACCCGGAGGGCGCGCGGCCCGTTGCGCACGCGCACGGCCAGGACGTCCTCGGCCGCGCGGCCCGGGTCGACGGTCGTGGGGACGTCCTCCGAGGACGGCCCGCTGACGACGTCGTGGGGCGCGTCGCGGAAGGTCCGGGTGTCGGCGTGCGCGACCCCGGCCGGCAGCGCGACCGCGCCGAGCAGGGCGAGGGCGGTGGGGAGGAGGGTGCGGCGAACGGTCATGTCGGCTCCTTGAGCGAGGTGGTCCGGGGAGGACCGGGTCCCCGAAGCCTCGCGGTGCGGACCGGTGGCCGGGCAGGGCGCGACTACCCGTTCCGCCTGAGCCCGCGTGCTCAGGTGCCCGCGTGCTCAGGTGCTCAGTGGAAGACCCGGGGGCCGAGGACCAGCTGGTCGCCCCGGCCGCCCGTCACCCCGGCGTCGTCGAAGTAGTAGGTGCTCTCCGACGTCTCCGTGTAGGCGCCGACGCCGACGCGGACCCAGTCCGGACGGCCCAGGCAGCTGCGGGGGACCGTCACCGAGGTGGTCGCGCGGGCGAAGTCCATCCGGGCCGTGATCCCGGGGCAGGGGCGGTCCTGGCCGTCACGGCCCTCGACGTAGACGGTCGTGCGGCCGGTGCCCGGGACGAGCTGCACGGTGATGTCGCGTCGCACGTGCCGGTCGGTCACGATCCGCAGCGACTCGCCGACCGCGAGGCCGGAGCGGCGCAGGGAGGCCAGGCGCAGCTCGACCTGCACCGACCGGGCCCGGTGGCGGACCACGCTGCGCAGCACGTCGCCGTCGGTGCGCGCCGGCGCCGGGGTGACGGTCTCGTGGTCCGAGGAGTCGCGCACCGAGCGGCCCACGTCGTGGGCGGCGTCGGTGCGGCTGCGGACGTGCGGCCGGTCCACGGCGTACGCCGATCCGCCGGCGAGGGCGGGAGCGAGGGTCGCCGCGACGACGAGGGACAGGGTGGTGGTGCGGACACGGTTCACGACGGGCTCCGGGGGTGGGTGGGACGCAGGAACCGGGCGAGGCTCCTCGGGAGGAGCCTCGCCCGGTCGGTGCTGCTAGGTGGGTCAGCCGCGCCGGAGACGGGGGCTGAAGACCAGGTTGTCGGCGACCGTGGGGCTGTGCGCGTCGTCGGCGAACATCTCGATGATCGCGGGCGCGGTCGGGTCGGTGGTGTCCAGGGAGTCGCTCAGGGCGACGCCCGACATCCGCAGGACGCCCACGCCCGCCGAGACCCGGCGCGGGTGACCCAGGCACGCGCGGGGCACCGACATGGTCACGGTGTTGGCGGTGTAGTCGATGTGGTGGGACAGCCCGCGGCACCGGACCGTGCGGCCGCTGGTCTTGCTCAGCTCGTGCTGGCCCCGGGTGTTGTCGGGGGTGGCCACGACCCCGAGGTCGCGGTTCATCCGGCCCGTGCGCACGGAGAGCTGGTAGAGGGTCACGCCGTCGGTCGGGGCGACCAGGTCGCGGAACCGCAGCACGGCGATGACCTTGCGGGGGTTGTGCTTGATCGTCGAGCCGATCACGTGCCGTCGGCGATCGTGGGGTCGACGACCTCGGTCTCCTCGTCGGTGTCGAGGTTCCAGGTGGCGTGGACGACGTCCCCCGCGGGGTCCGTGTGGTTCCAGGTCTGGGCCGACGCAGCGGTCGGCGCGCCGACCACGAGGACGGCGGCAGCGGTCAGGGCAAGGGCATGACGACGCACGGTGGTGTTCCCCCCGAGAATGGGCCCCTGAGCTGGGGCCGAGGACGAGAACCTAAGTCATCGCCACGGCGGACGGGGGTCGTGTCCCGTTCCCGGGCTCAGATCGCCGTCGTGGTCTAGACCTTGACGTCGGATAGGTGGCGGGCAGCCGTCATCGCGCGGGCGATCTCCGCGTCGTCGTGCCCGACCACCCGCAGGCACGCGGTGGCGATCCGGTCGGCCGCGTCGGGCCCCGGGTCGCCGTCGCGCCGCCACGGGATCACCATCTCGACGAGCTGGAGGCAGGCGGCACCGTCGAAGTCCGACCCGCCGGCCAGGACGACGTACGCCGACCGGAGCTCGGCCCGCAGCGCCCGGAACTCGTCGTGCTCCGGACGCTGCACCTCGTGGGAGAGGTAGAGCGACCCGATGTTGGACGTCGTCCCCAGCAGCGTCGCGACGTCGATCGCGGCCAGGGCGGCGAGCGCGGCGGCACGGTCGGGGTGCGCGAGCAGCCGGGGCACGTGCGCCAGCGTGGGCTTCACGGAGGCCTCGAGCAGCTCCAGCAGGATCTCGTCCTTGCCCGCGAAGTGGTAGTACAGCGAGGCCTGCCGGATCCCGACCGCCTCGGCGATCGCCCGCGTCGAGGTGCCCGCCACGCCGTGCTCGGCCAGCAGCGCGCCCGCCGCGTCGAGGATCTGCTGGCGCGGCGCGGGGTCGCCCGGCCGTCGCGGGGTCGCCCGGGGACGACCGGCGCGCGGCTCCTGGGCAGACGCGTCGCCGCCGACCCCGGTCGTGCCCGTCCCGCCCGTCCCGCTCGCCCTGCTCACGGGGCCGAGTCTGCCGGGTGCGGCGCCGGGGTGCCGCCCAGGTGACCGGGGCGGGTGTCCTGGGCCGCGAGGTAGGCCCGCCACCCGCCGTACGCCGAGATGTCGGCCGCCGCGTCCAGCGCGACCGCCTCGCAGGTGAACCCGCTGACCACCCGTCCGTCGGCCAGCGTGACCGGCCCGATCGCCATCGGCGCGGGCAGGGCCGCGACGAACCCGGCGAACCCGCTGGGGGGCAGCGCCCACACCTCCCCGGCGACCGCGACACCGTCGGCGGCGACCCGCTCCAGGCCGGGCTTGGGCGGGGTGGTGGCCAGCGCCTTGAGCGCGTAGGTCGCGGCGGTGTCGACCGCCCCCACCAGCGACCCGCCGGCCGCCACCAGCTGGTGGTTCAGCGGCTGACCGGCCAGGTGGGCGCCGACCACGAACAGCTCGACGGGCGGGCTCAGCAGCCGGCCCAGCTCGGCCAGGGCCCGGTCGTCGTGGGCGCGGCCGGTGAGCATCACCCCGAAGGGCAGCCCGTCCACCGTCCCGCAGGGCAGCGCCAGCGAGCTGCAGTCGAGCAGGTTGGCGAAGTTGGTGAACCGCCCCATCCGGCTGTTGGCCCCGACCGGGTCCTCGGCGAGCTGCGCCAGGGTCGGGTGCCAGGTCGTGGTCGGGGTGAGCAGGGCCGTGCAGTCCTCGAGGAACCCGAGCCCGACCTGCCCCAGCTGCTCGAGGCGCTCGGTGTCGCGGCACCAGTCGACGGCCGAGACCTTGCCGCCGGCCAGCACGATCTGCGCCACGACCGCGTCCAGGTCGGTGCCGATCAGGTCGCGGTGCCGGGCGATGTGGTCGCCGACGGCGGCCGTGCGCTCGGCGACGAAGGCGCCGTCGTACAGCAGCGACGCGGCCTCCAGCAGGGGGCTGACGTCGACCTCGACCACCTCGACGCCGTGGCTGCGCAGGTGGTCGACCGCCCGTCCGAAGGCCTCGCGCCAGCCGTCGGCCAGCCCGTCGAGGTGCTCGGTCGTCGGCACCGCGACGCGCGGCACGGGCGGGAGCACGCGGCCGGGCCGGTCCTCGCGTGCCCGGGCGTCCTGGCCGTCGGGGCCGCTCATCAGCTCGGTGGCCCGCCGGGCCAGGGCAAGGTCGCGGGCGAAGACGGTGACGCAGTCCAGGCTCCGGCAGGCCGGCACCACCCCGGTGGTGGGCACGAGCCCCTTGGTCGGCTTGACCCCGACCAGCCCGTTGAGCGCGGCCGGCACCCGGCCGGACCCGGCGGTGTCGGTGCCGAGCGCGAGGTCGACGACGCCCAGGGCGACCGCTACGGCCGAGCCGGAGCTGGAGCCGCCGGAGATCCGGGTGGGGTCCCAGGCGTTGCGCACCGCGCCGTACGGGCTGCGCGTCCCGACCAGCCCGGTCGCGAACTGGTCGAGGTTGGTCTTGCCGAGCACCACCACGCCGGCTGCGCGCAGGCGGGCGACGGCGGTGGCGTCGACCTCCGGCGCGAAGGAGTACGACGGGGCGCCGGCCGTCGTGGCCAGCCCCGCGACGTCGATGTTGTCCTTGACCGCGGCGACCAGACCGGCCAGCGGCAGCGACGCGCCGGCCGCCACCCGGGCGTCGACGTCGGCGGCCTCGGCCAGCAGGTCGGCCGGCTGGCGCAGGCTGATCCAGACCTCGGGCCGGTCGACGTCGTCGAGCCGGGCGAGGGCGGCCTCGACCCGGGCGACGGCGCTGACCGGGCTCATCGCGCCGCTCCGACGGCCATCAGGGCCTGCCCGGGGGAGACCTGCTCGCCGGCCTTGACATAGACCTCGAGCACCTCCCCGTCCACGGGTGCGGTCATCGGGGTCTCCATCTTCATCGCCTCCAGCGAGAGCACCTGGTCGCCCGTGGCGACCTGCGAGCCGGGCTCCACCGAGAGCTGCCACACCGTCGCGACGAACGGGGCGCGCACGGCGGTCGCGCCCTCGGGCACGTCCGGCTCGGCGGCGGGCGGCGCGGCGGCCGGCTCGGGACGCACGTCGAACTCGCCCGACGCGCGCCAGCGCTGCTTCTCGGCCCCGAACGCCTCGGCCTGCTGGGCGCGGAAGGCCGCGATCGAGTCGGCGTTGCGGTGCAGGAAGTCCTCGTGCTCGGCCAGCGCGAAGGTGCCCTCCTCCACCTCGACCGGGCCGCGCCCGGCGGCGGTCTCGGCGCGCAGCTCGGTGAGCTCCTCGTGGGAGACGGGGTACCACTCGATGCGGTCGAAGAACCGCAGCGCCCAGGGTCCGTCGGCGAACAGGCCACCGCGCTGCCAGCGGTTCCACACCTGGGTGGTGCGGCCGACCAGCTGGTAGCCGCCGGGTCCCTCCATCCCGTAGATGCACAGGTAGGCGCCCCCGATGCCGACGGAGTTCTCGGCCGTCCAGGTGCGGGCCGGGTTGTACTTCGTGGTCACCAGCCGGTGCCGCGGGTCGAGCGGCGTGGCCACGGGTGCGCCCAGGTAGACGTCGCCCAGGCCGAGCACCAGGTAGGAGGCGTCGAAGACCGTGCGGTGCACGTCCTCGAGGGTCTCCAGGCCGTTGACGCGACGGATGAACTCGATGTTCGAGGGCGTCCAGGGGGCGTCGTCGCGCACGCCGGTGGAGTAGCGCTCGACCGCCAGCCGCGCCGCCGGGTCGTCCCACGACAGCGGCAGCCGCACCCGGCGCGACGGCACGACCAGCTCGCGGGTGGGCGGCAGGTCGTCCTCGAGCTCGCGCAGCAGACCGGCCAGCTTGCCGGCCTCCAGCACGGCCGGGTCGGTGTGCACCTGCAGCGAGCGGATGCCCGGCGTCAGGTCGACGAGGCCGGCGGGTGCCTCCTGCTCGAGGCGGGTCATCAGGGCGTGCACGCGCATGCGCAGGGCGAGGTCGAGCACCTGGTCGCCGTACTCCACCAGGACGTTGTCGTCGCCGTCGCGGCGGTAGGTCACCGACGGCTCGCCGCCCGGACGCTCGACGACCCGGTCGAAGACGCCGTCGTCCCCGTCGCCGCCGCGGCTGGTCACGGTCGGCGAGGCGCAGCGCTCGACCAGGGTCGCGGCCTCGGCCGAGCGCACCGGCACGAAGCGCACGGTGTCGCCCGGGCGCAGCTGGCCGAGCTTCCACAGCTCCCCGCTGGCCACGACCGCGGGGCACACGAAGCCACCCAGCGAGGGGCCGTCGGGGCCGAGCAGGATCGGGGTGTCACCGGTGAAGTCGATCGCGCCGACGGCGTACGCCGTGTCGTGGATGTTGGAGGGGTGCAGCCCGGCCTCGCCGCCGTCCTCGCGGGCCCAGGTCGGCCGGGGGCCGATCAGCCGCACGCCGGTGCGCGCGGAGTTGAAGTGCACCTCGTAGTCGCACCCGTAGAAGGTGTCGAGGTCCTCGCGGGTGAAGAAGTCCGGCGCCGCGTGCGGCCCTTCGGTGACCCCGACCTGCCAGGTCGAGGTCAGGTGCGGGCGGCGGTGCTCCGGGGTGGGGCCGGCCACGCGGGTGAGCGTGGTGCCCTCGGGCAGTGCGGGGTGCGGTTCGGTGGCGTCGGCCGAGCCCAGGCGCAGCACGTCGCCCGGGAGCAGGGCGCGACCGCCGTGGCCGCCGAACCCGCCCAGGGTGAAGGTCGAGCAGCTGCCCAGGTAGCGCGGCACGTCGAAGCCGCCGCGCACCGCGACCGCCAGCCGCAGGCCGGGGCCCTCGGCGGTGCCGATCGCCAGCTCGGACCCGGCCGGCACGTCGACCGGCTCCCACATCGCGACGGGGGCACCGTCGACGGTGACCAGGGCGGGGGCGCCGGTCACGCAGACGACCGCGGGCGCGGTGAAGCGCAGGCGGGGTCCGGTCGCGGTGACCTCGAGCCCGGGGGCGCCGGCGGGGTTGCCGACGCAGAGGTTGGCCTCGCGCAGCGAGAGCGGGTCCATCGGCCCCGACGGCGGCACGCCGACCTGCCAGTGACCGATCCGGCCGGGGAGGTCCTGCACGGTGGTCATCGCGCCGGCCTCGAGGACCTCGACGCGCGGCTCGGGGTCGTGGGTGCCGGCCAGGGTCGCGGTGGCGTGGGTGGCGCTGCGCAGCGGCACCTCGTCGAGCAGCTCGCGCAGCAGGCCCAGGTTGGTCACGACCCCGTCGACCCGGCTCGCGGCCAGGGCCTCGCCGAGCAGGTCGAGCGCGCCGTCGCGGGTGGGGGCGGCGGCGATCACCTTGGACAGCAGCGGGTCGTAGTACGCCGAGACCTCCAGCCCCGACTCGATCCAGCCGTCGACGCGCACGCCGGCCAGCGGCTCGGCGCCCTGCCCGGGGAAGACCGCCTGGGTGACCAGGCCGGAGGAGGGCCGGCTGTCGAGCGCCGGGTCCTCGGCGTAGACCCGGGCCTCGACGGCGGAGCCGCTCGGCGCCCAGTCGCGGGTGAAGACCGTCGGGTCGAGCCCCTCGGCGCCGTCGCGGGCCAGACCGAGCATCAGCGCGACCAGGTCGACGTCGTGGACCAGCTCGGTGACCGGGTGCTCGACCTGGAGGCGGGTGTTGACCTCGAGGAAGGCCGCCTCCTCGCGCACCGGGTCGTAGACGAACTCCACGGTCCCGGCCGAGCGGTAGTCCACCGACGCCGCCAGCCGCCGCGCGGTCGCGTGGATCTCGGCGCGCACGCGGTCGGGCAGCGCGGGCGCCGGGGCCTCCTCCAGCACCTTCTGGTTGCGTCGCTGCAGCGAGCAGTCGCGGTCGCCGATCACGGCGACGCGACCCTGCCCGTCGCCGAACAGCTGCACCTCGACGTGGCGGGCCGGGGAGACGAACCGCTCGAGAAAGACCCCGGCGGAGCCGAAGCTGGTCTGCGCCTGCCGCACCACCCGGTCGTACGCCGCGGCGACCTCGTCGAGGGTCCGGCAGGCCTGCATGCCGATCCCGCCACCGCCGCCGGTGGCCTTGAGCATCACCGGCAGCCCGACGGCCTCGGCCGCCGCGACGGCCTCCTCGGCGGTGGCCAGGAGCCCGGTGCCGGCCAGGAGCGGCACACCGGCCTGCTCGGCCAGCGCGCGGGCGGTGTGCTTGGTGCCGAACCGCTCGATCTGGTCCGGGGTGGGGCCGACGAAGGCCAGCCCGGCGGCCTCGACCGCGCGGGCGAAGTCGGCGCTCTCGGACAGGAAGCCGTAGCCGGGGTGGATCGCGCCGGCCCCGGTGGCCGCCGCGGCCTCCAGGATCGCCTCGACGCGCAGGTAGGACTCGCGCGCCGGGGCGGGGCCGAGCCGGACCGCGACGTCGGCCTCGCGGACGTGGGGGGCGGCGCGGTCGGCGTCGGAGAACACCGCGACCGTGCGCAGGCCGAGCTCGCCGGCCGAGCGGACCACCCGGCGCGCGATCTCGCCGCGGTTGGCGACGAGCAGGGTGTCGAAGCCTGGGGTGGTGTGGGCGCTCACGCGGCACCGCCCGGGTCGGTCACCAGCATCCGCAGGGGCGTGGGGTCGAAGTCGTTGCAGGGGTTGTTCATCTGCGGGCAGTTGCTGACGATCACCAGCACGTCGCGCTCGGCGCGCACCGCGACCCGCTTGCCCGGCCCGGAGATGCCGTCGACGATCCCCAGGGTGCCGTCGGCCTCGACCGGCACGTTCATGAACCAGTTCAGGTTGCTGACCAGGTCCTGCGCGCCGAGCCCGTGGCGGGCGGCCTCGGCTAGGAAGTTCTCCCGGCAGCCGTGCTGGAAGACGGTGTGGTGGCCGTAGCGGAGGCTGTTGGACTCCTTGCCGCACGCGCCGCCGATGGTGTCCTGGCGGGCGACCTCGTTGCCGACGACCGTCATCAGGGCCCCGCCCAGGTTGGAGCGCAGGACGGTGCCCTCGCGGACGTAGGCGTTGCCCTGCCAGGCCAGCGTGTCCGGGACGCTGTAGCGCTCGGACGTGTCGTGCGCGTCGTAGACCAGGCAGTCGGCCGACTGGTTGCCGCCCACGTCGACGATGGTCAGCACGTGGCCGGCCGCCACCACCGCCGACCAGGGCGCGTTGGGGGCGACCCGGTCGTCGAGGACGACCCGGCCGGGGACGAGCGGCTCGCTCCAGTCCAGCGGGGTGTCGGGGGAGTGGACGGCGCCGACGGGGACGGTCGTGGTGGTGCTGGTGAGGGTGGTGGTCACAGTCCTGCGCTCTCCGCGTAGTCGAGGGAGTTGAGGTAGGCCCGGCGCCGCTCGGGCGAGGCCTCGAAGCGGGCGTCGTCGGGGCCGGTGGGGCGCTCGCGCCAGGCGTGCAGGCGCAGCGGCCCGACGACGTAGTCCGGACGGGGGTCCAGCGGGTGCGGCACGTTGGCGACCAGGACCACCAGGGGCAGCTCGGCCAGCAGGTCGACGTACGCCCCCGGTCCGGCGGAGCCCTGCCAGGTGAAGGCGCCGTCGTCCTCGACGCGCAGGCCCTGGAAGAACGACACCGTGGGCGGCAGGTCGCGTGGCCCGAGGCCGTGCTTGGCCGCGGCCTTGACCAGCAGCCCGTGGCCGGAGGGGGACGGGCCCTGGGGGGAGGCGTCGCCGTACTTCGCCTCGTTCCAGGCGTCGCTGGAGGTGCCGCAGAAGGCGTCGTGGTGTCCGGAGGTGTCGGCCACGACCGTGGCCAGGACGCGCCCGTCGCCGGAGAGCAGCGGGTGCCCCTCGCCGAGGTAGGCCTGCCACGGGATCTTCTGGGTGTCGGCGACGTTGAGCCGGTCGGTCGGCTCGACGGCGTTGAGGACCAGCACGTGCGCGCAGGCGTCGCCGGTGACGTCCTCGAGCCGGAGGCGGGTGCCGCGGGCGACCCGGCGGTGGGTGTAGCCGCCGGGCGCCACGGTCTCGGCCCAGGTCAGCCCGGCCGGGTCGACGCCCTCGGGCGGGTGGGGCGTGGAGCTGGCCGGCAGGTAGGGCATCCAGTCCGAGACCCCGCCGCCCTGGCCGCGCGCGTCGTCGCGGGCGTCGGCCAGGCTGGCGGTGGCGTGCGCGGCCCGCTCGGGGCGCGGGACGGCCGGGCTCACGAGACCGCGCCCGTCGGCTCGTGGGAGGTCTTCAGGACGGGGAGGCGGATCGGGCCGCCGTGGCGCACCCGGGTGCGCCAGTGGATGACCGCGCCGACGACCAGGGTCAGCCCGATGAACAGCAGCGCGCTCCACCGCAGCCACCAGGTGCCGCTGGTGAGGTCGTAGATCGCGGCCCGCGGCCACGCCAGGTTGACCACCATCACGACCTGGTAGGCGATCGCGGCGCCGTTGATCGCGACGCCCCAGCGACCCAGGCTGAACAGCGGCTGCCCGTCCTCGTCCAGCCCGCCCTCGAGCCCGCCCGGCGTGCGCAGGCGCTTGACCAGCAGCGGCACCGTCACGCCGAGGTAGGCCAGGTAGAGCATCGCGATGCACAGCGAGGCCAGGGCGGTGAAGACGGCGCTCTGGTCCCAGTTGACGGCCAGCGTGATCGCGGCGCCGACGCCGACGACGACCGAGGTGCCGATCGGGGTGCCGGTGCGCGGCGAGACCTTGCCCAGCCAGGAGGAGAACGGCAGCGAGCGCTCGCGGGCCATCGAGAACATCATCCGCGAGCCGGAGGTCTGCACGGCCAGGGTGCAGGCGAAGACCGCGATCGCCACGGCGACCAGCAGGATCCGTCCGCTGACGCCGCCGAGCCGCGCGGTGAGCACGCCCGCCAGGCCGCCGGAGGCCAGGCTGCCGTCGGTCAGGGAGGGCGCGGCGAGCAGGCCGGCGAGGATCAGCAGCAGACCACCGAGCCCGGAGACCACCAGGGCGCGGACGATCGTGCGGGGCGTCGTGCGCCGGGGGGCGTGGGTCTCCTCGGACAGCTCGCCGGCCGAGTCGAACCCGACCATCACGTAGGCCGCCATCAAGGACGAGGCCAGCCAGGCCGGGAGGTAGGCGCCCGGCGCCGACCCGGCGGTGGTGCCGACCACGCCGACCCCGCGCTCGGCGTGGAAGAACAGGGCGATCACGAGCGCGATCACGCCGAGGATCTCGATCATCACCGCGGCGGCCGTGATCGAGGCCATCAGCCGCACCCCGAGGACGTTGATGACCGTGGTGAGGACCAGCACGATGAGCCCCAGGACCACGGCGTTCTGGGCGCCGGTCGGGCTGGTGGGTGCCGAGTCGGCCCCCGACCCGCCGACCAGCTGGAAGCCGCTCCAGATGCTCGGCAGCACGGCCTGCATCGCGATCGCGGCGGTGGCGACGGTGAGGATCTGCCCGATCACCATCACCCAGCCCACGAACCAGCCGAAGTCGGTGCCGGCCAGGCGGCTGGCCCACTGGAAGATCGACCCCGAGATCGGGTAGCGCGCGGCCAGCTCGGCGAAGCACAGCGCCACGAGCAGCTGGCCCACGAACACCGCCGGCCAGGTCCAGAAGAACGCCGCCCCGCCGAAGCTGAAGCCCAGCCCGAACAGCTGGAAGACGGTGGTCAGGATGGAGACGAACGAGAACCCGGCGGCGAACGAGGCGAAGTGCCCCACGCCCCGGTGCAGCTCCTGGGTGTAGCCGAGCTCGCCTAGGTCGTGGGTCTCGGCACGGCGTACGCCGTCGGTCGGGGTGGGTGCGGTGGTGGTCATCGGCAGGCCTTCGGTCCGGGGGTACCTGTCGCCCGACAGGTATTCCCCGATCCTGGGCCCGGTTCGTTTCGGGGCTGTTGCGTGGTGTTTAAGAGTGTGTGCGTCCCTCGGCCGCCGACTGATCCCCGGTTAGCCGGGGAAAAGTGACCTTGTCGGCCGAACGTCCACCCGACAAGGTCACTTTTCGGCCGACCACCTCCCGGCGTACGCCGACCCCGCGCGGGTCCCTCAGCCCAGCCAGGCCTCCAGCCGCTGCAGCCCCTCGCTGATCGCGGGGCCGCTGCCGGCGAAGGAGAACCGCACGAACTCACCACCGCGCCGGGTGTCGAAGTCGACCCCGGGGGCGCAGGCGACGCCGGTCTCGGCGAGCAGCTGCAGGCACCAGGCGTGGCTGTCGAGCCCGGCCTCGGCGGTGAGGTGGGAGATGTCGGCGTAGGCGTAGAAGGCGCCGTCGGCCGGGGCGAGCCGGTCGATGCCGAGGCGCGGCAGGCCGTCGAGCAGGATCGCGCGGTTCTCGGCGTACCTCGCCACGTGGCCGTCGAGCTCGGCGTAGGACTCGGGGGTGAACGCCGCGACCGCCGCGCGCTGGCTGAGCACCGGCGGGCAGATCGTGAAGTTGCCGGTCAGCACGTCGACGGGGCGGCGGAGGTCCTCGGGCACGAGCATCCAGCCCAGGCGCCAGCCGGTCATCGAGAAGTACTTGCTGAACGACCCGAACACGATGCCGGTGCGCGAGGTCTGCCAGGCGCTGCGCGGGGCCGAGCCGTCGTAGGTGATGCCGTGGTAGATCTCGTCGCTGACCAGCCGCACCCCGTGCTCCTCGCACCACCGCGCGATCGCGTCGAGCTCGTCGGGCAGGAGCATCGTGCCGGTCGGGTTGGCCGGCGAGGCGATCACCAGCCCGGCGACCGGCCCCTCGGCGTACGCCGCCTCGAGCTGCGCGACCGTCGGCTGGAAGCGGGTCTCGACGCCGCACTCCAGCTCGACCACCTCGCAGCCCAGCGCGCGCAGCACGTTGCGGTAGCAGGCGTAGCCGGGACGGGCCATCAGCACGCGGTCGCCGACGTCGAAGGCGGCCAGGAAGGCGAGCAGGAACCCGCCCGAGGAGCCGGTGGTGATCACGACGTCGTCGCGGCCCACGTCGATCCCGGTCGTACGCCGGTGGTGGGCGGCCACCGCCTCGCGCAGCTCGGGCACGCCGGTCGACACGGTGTAGCCGAGGGTATCGGCGTCGAGCAGCCGCTTGGCCTCGGCGCGCACGGCGGCCGGCGCGCCGGTCGAGGGCTGGCCGGCGACCATGTCGACCAGGTCGCCGTGGCTGGCCTGCCGCGCCGAGGCCGCCGCGAGGAGGTCCATCACGTGGAAGGGCGGCACGTTCGCCCGGGCGGCCACCCGCATCCGATCGTTCATGCCGGCCATCCTGCCCCGCGCAGCGCGACCGCCCGGCCCCGCCCTGCCCGCCCGACGAGGGCCGATCGCGGCCGACTACCGCGGGGTCGTGGACGGTCCGGGCCCGGCGGAAGCCTTGTGGAGCGTCTCCAACCCCGATCTACATGCCACGCGCGGCCATCCTCACGACACGCATCTCAAACTGTAGTCAGTTACTAGTTTTAGATGACTTTGTGGCACGGTAGACGTCATGAGCGCACCACTCGTCGAGATCGACCGGGCCCCCGAGGAGCCGACCGCACGCCCGAGCACACCGGGGCGGGGCGGCCGGTCGCCCCGGGGCCGGCGCGGGGTCGCAGCCCTGCGCCGCACGGTCAGCCCGCTCGCGCTGCTGGTGGTCTGGCAGGTCGCCTCGGCCACCGGGGTGCTGCCCGCCGACCGGCTGGCGCCGCCGCTGCAGATCCTGCGGGCGATGGGTCAGGAGTGGGAGAAGGGCACCCTCCAGGCCGCGACCGGGATCTCGCTGCAGCGCGTCGTCCTTGGCTTCGCCCTGGGCGCCGCCGTCGCCCTCGTCCTCGCCGCGGTGGCTGGGATGTCGCGGATCGGGGAGGACGTCGTCGACCCGCCGATGCAGATGCTGCGCACCGTGCCGCACCTCGGGCTGCTCCCGCTCCTGGTGCTCTGGCTGGGCATCGACGAGGCGCCGAAGATCACCCTGATCGCGCTCGGCGTCGCCTTCCCCCTCTACGTCAACACCGTCGCCGGCATCCGCGGGGTCGACGCCACCTACCTCGACGCGGCCCGCGCGATCCGGCTGTCGTGGTGGTCGCGCCTGCGCCACGTGGTCGTCCCCGGGGCGCTGCCCTCGGTCCTGGTGGGCCTGCGGCTCTCCCTCGGCGTGGCCTGGCTCTCGCTGATCGTGGCCGAGCAGATCAACGCCACCAGCGGCATCGGCTACCTGGTCTCCGACGCCGCCTCCTTCGGCCGCACCGACGTCGTCGTCGGCGGCCTCCTGATCTACAGCCTGCTCGGGCTGGCGACCGACGCACTCGTCCGATCCATCGAGAGGAAGGCACTGGCATGGCGACACGGCTGATCGCACCCCCCGCGACCACCGAGGAGGACGCCCGCGCCTGTCGCGGCGTGCGGGTCCGCGGCCTGCGCCGCGCCTTCGGCGACCACGTCGTGCTGGACCGCCTCGACCTCGACATCGCCCCCGGCGAGCTGGTCGCGGTGCTCGGTCGCAGCGGCTCGGGCAAGTCCACGCTGCTGCGCACCCTGGCCGGGCTCGACCCCGTCACCCACGGGAGCGTCGAGGTCGACGGGGTCGTCTCCGTGGCCTTCCAGCAACCGCGGCTGCTGCCCTGGAAGCGGGTCGCCGACAACGTCGCCCTCGCCCTGCACGAGGGCAGTCGCGAGGAGCGTCGGCGCCGGGCCCGGGCCGGCCTCGACGAGGTCGGGCTGAGCGAGAAGCACGACGTCTGGCCCGTCACGCTGTCCGGCGGTCAGGCCCAGCGGGTCTCGCTGGCGCGTGCCCTGGTCAACGCCCCTGGCCTGCTGCTGCTCGACGAGCCGTTCAGCGCCCTGGACGCGCTGACCCGCCTGGAGATGCACGAGCTCGTCCTCAGGCTGTGGCGCGAGCACCGGCCCTCGGTCCTGCTGGTCACCCACGACGTCGACGAGGCGCTCCAGCTCGCCGACCGGGTCCTGGTCATCGAGTCCGGCCGCGTCCGCCACGAGGTCGTCGTACGCCGGGAGCGCCCCCGCGACCCGGCCGACCTCACCCACCTCCGCGCCGAGCTGCTCGACCGGCTCGGCGTGAGCACCCCCGCCCGCACCACCACCCGTCAGGAGAAAGCATCATGAGACGCCCCCTGCTCCGTCACGCCGTCGCGACCCTCGGACTCGCCCTCGCCGCCACCGGCCTGGCCGCCTGCGGGAGCAGCAACGACGCCGCCGTGCGCAGCGACGGATCGGTCGACCTCTCCAAGGTCACGCTGACCGTCGGCGACCAGAAGGGCGGCTCCCAGGCCCTGCTCAGCGCGGCCGGCGACCTGGACGAGCTGCCGTACAAGATCGACTGGAAGCCGTTCACCTCCGGCCCGCCGCTGCTCGACGCGGTCAGCAGCGGAGCGGTCGACGTCGGCGGGGTCGGCAACACCCCGCCGCTGTTCGCGATCGACCAGAAGAAGCCGATCAAGGTCGTCTCGGCCTACTCCCAGGGCGCTTCCGGCGACGCGATCCTGATCCCGAAGGGCTCCTCGATCGCCTCGGTCGCGGACCTCAAGGGCAAGAAGGTCGCGGTCGCCAAGGGCAGCTCGGCCAACTACAACCTGCTGGCCCAGCTGAAGAAGGCCGGGCTCTCCTGGTCCGACATCACGCCGGTCAACCTCCAGCCCACCGAGGGGCTGGCCGCGTTCAAGGGCGGCTCGGTCGACGCGTGGGCGATCTGGGACCCGTTCACCTCCCAGGCCCAGCAGGCCACCGG
This sequence comes from Nocardioides korecus, assembly GCF_054778395.1. Classification (NCBI taxonomy): domain Bacteria; kingdom Bacillati; phylum Actinomycetota; class Actinomycetes; order Propionibacteriales; family Nocardioidaceae; genus Nocardioides; species Nocardioides korecus. Next base: position 601,686 of record NZ_BAAGZO010000001.1, read on the forward strand.
CGCGAAGGTCCTCTCCGACGGCCAGGGCCTGGTCAACGGACTGGCCTTCCAGGTCGCCGGGGACAAGGCGATCAAGGACAAGGCGACCGCCGCCGCGCTGAAGGACTTCCTGGGCCGGCTCGCCTCGGCCCAGGTCTGGGCGGCCAAGCACAAGGACGCCTGGGCCACGACGTGGGCCAAGGAGACCGGGCTGGACCCCAAGGTCACCGCGGCCGCCGTCGCCCGGCGCTCCTACGCGCCCCTGCCGATCGGGGCGAAGGTCGTCAGCACCGAGCAGCAGATGTGGGACGCGTTCAAGGCCCAGAAGCAGGTCACCGCCGACGTGGACCTGAGCTCCTACTTCACCACCCAGTTCAACGCGGTCGTCGCCGAGGCGACCGCGACGGCCGAGAAGGACAACACATGACCCTGGACTTCCACTGGTTCCTGCCCACCACCGGCGACAGCCGCTCCCTGGTCGGCGGCGGCCACTCGGTGCCCCGCGGCATCGGCCAGTCCGGCCAGGGCGCCGGGTCCGCCTCGCAGTTCCGGCCGCCGACCATCGACTACCTGGCCCAGGTCGCCCGCACGGCCGAGTACCTCGGGTTCACCGGGGTCCTCACCCCCACCGGCACCTGGTGCGAGGACGCCTGGCTGACCACGGCCGCGCTGATCCGCGAGACCGAGCGGCTCACGTTCCTGGTCGCGTTCCGACCGGGGTCGATCCACCCGACGCTCGCGGCGCAGATGGCCTCGACCTACCAGCGGATCTCCGGCAACCGGTTGCTGCTCAACATCGTCAGTGGCGGCGAGCCCGCCGAGCAGCGCCGCTTCGGCGACCCCGCGTCGTACGGCTCGGCGGAGCGCTACGCCCGCACCGACGAGTTCCTCACCGTGCTCCGCGGCGCCTGGCGCGAGCAGGGCGTCGACTTCTCGGGGGAGTACTACGACGTCGCCGACGCCCGGGTGCGCGACGTGCCCGACCCGCTGCCGCAGCTGTACTTCGGTGGGTCCTCGGGGCCCGCCGGCCCGGTCGCGGCCAAGCACGTCGACGTCTACCTCACCTGGGGCGAGCCGCCCTCGGACGTCGCGGAGAAGCTGGACCGGATGCGGCACCTGGCCAAGGAGGCGGGGCGGTCGCTGCGGTTCGGCATCCGGCTGCACGTGATCACCCGTGACACCAGCGAGCAGGCCTGGGCCGTGGCGCAGCAGATGCTCTCCGAGCTCGACCCTGCCGACATCGCCAGGGCGCAGGCGGCGCTCGAGTCCTCGCAGTCGGTGGGCCAGCAGCGGATGCGCGCGCTGCACGGCGGCCGGGCCGCCGCGGGTGGCGACGCGCGCTCGCTGGAGATCCACCCGGGCCTGTGGGCCGGGGTCGGCCTGGTCCGCGGCGGCGCCGGCACCGCGCTGGTGGGCAGCCACACCGAGGTCGCGGACCTCGTCGAGGAGTACGCCGCCCTCGGCATCGACGAGTTCGTGCTCTCGGGCTACCCCCACGTGGAGGAGGCCTACTGGTTCGCCGAGGGCGTCAAGCCCGTCCTGCGTGCCCGCGGCCTGCTGCCCGACGTCTCGTGAGCCGGCTCGCCCTGGGGGCGCAGGACGTCACGCCCGGACTGCGCACCAACCAGGACCTGGACCCCCACGCGCTGCGGACGGCGTTCGGGATCTTCCCCAGCGGCGTGGTCGCCGTGGCCGCCGAGGTCGACGGGCGGGTGGTCGGCCTGGCCGCCAGCTCGTTCACGTCGGTCAGCCTGGACCCGCCGCTGGTCTCGGTGAACCTGGCGCGCACCTCGGCCACCTGGCCCGACCTGCGCCGGGCCGAGCACCTGGGGGTCACCGTCCTGGCCGGCCACCACGGGCCGCTGTGCCAGCAGCTGGCCGGACCGTCGGCCCACCGCTTCGACGGCGTGCGCCACACGATCGACGCCAACGGCGCGGTCACCCTGCCCGACGGCCTCGCGCTCTTCGACTGCACGATCGAGCGCGAGGTCGAGGCCGGTGACCACGTCCTGGTCCTGCTGCGCCTGCACGCCGTACGCCACGCCGACGCCGAGGCCACCGGCGACCCCCTGGTCTTCCACCGCAGCGGCCTGGGCCGACGGCTGCGGGCAACCTGATCCGGAGTGGGCCTCCAGCACGGCCTGCCGCGGGGTCGTGGACGGTCCGGGGCCGGCGCGGGCCTTGTGGAGCGTCTCCAACCCCGATGTGCATGCGCTGTGATCGCTCGGACCCGGCCGGCGTCCTGGCGTACGCTCCACGAGTGGCCCGGGACCGGGCCGACCTCGGGGAAGGGACGCGCCGATGGCGACCCGCACGACACCGGTCCGGTTGAGCGCCGAGACGCTCTCGCAGGTCCCCGAGCGGGTGCCCGTGCCGGCGTACGACCGCGGCGCGGTGGGCACCGGCATCGTGCACCTCGGCGTCGGCGGCTTCCACCGCGCGCACGAGGCGGCCTACCTCGACCGGCTGCTCACCGACGGCCGGGCCGACGGCTGGGGCATCACCGGCGTCGGGCTGATGCCGCAGGACGAGCGGATGGCCGAGGTGATGGCCGCGCAGGACGGCCTCTACACGCTGGTCCTCAAGCACCCCGACGGGTCGCTGGAGCCGCGCGTGATCGGCGCGATCGTCGACTACCTCTTCGCGCCCGCGGACGCGGAGGCCGTGCTCACCGTGATGAGCGCGCCGTCGACCCGGATCGTGTCGCTGACCATCACCGAGGGCGGCTACCACCTCCACCAGGCCACGGGTGAGTTCGACGCCGGCGACCCGGCCCTCCAGGCCGACATCGCGGGCTTCGCCGACGGGCCCGGGCACACGGCCCCGACCACCGCCTTCGGCTTCCTGGCCCACGCTCTCGCGCGGCGCCGCGCGGCCGGCACCGACGCCTTCACGGTGATGTCGTGCGACAACATCGCGGGCAACGGCGACGTCGCGCGCCAGACCGTCACCGCCTTCGCCGACCGCTGCGACGCGGACCTCGGCGACTGGGTGCGCGAGCACGTGCGCTTTCCCAACTCCATGGTCGACCGGATCACGCCGGGCACCACCGACGCCGACCGCGAGGCGCTGGCCGAGCAGTTCGGCGTGCAGGACGCGTGGCCGGTCGTGTGCGAGCCGTTCCTCCAGTGGGCCCTGGAGGACAGCTTCGGCGCCGGCCGGCCGCCGTGGGAGGAGGCGGGGGTGCAGGTCGTCGACGACGTCGAGCCCTTCGAGCTGATGAAGCTGCGCCTGCTCAACGCCGGCCACCAGGCGCTGGCCTACCTCGGCCACCTCAGCGGCTACCGCCGCACCGACGAGGCCTGCGCCGACCCGCTGTTCACCGACTTCCTGCGCGCCTGGATGGACCGCGAGATGACCCCGACCCTGGAGCCGGTGCCCGACGTCGACCTCGGGGCCTACCGCGACACCCTGCTCGAGCGGTTCGCCAACCCCGAGGTCAAGGACACCCTCGCCCGGCTCGCCACCGACACCTCCGACCGGATCCCGACCTTCCTGGTGCCGGCGATCCGGCACAACCTCGAGCACGACGGGCAGGTGCGGCTCTCGGCCCTCGTGGTCGCCTCGTGGGCCCGGTACGCCGAGGGCACCGACGAGTCCGGGGACCCGATCGAGGTCGTCGACCGGCGCCAGGAGGCCGTGACCGCCCGCGCCGCGCGGCAGCACGACGAGCCGCTGGCGTTCCTCGACGACGAGGCCCTCTTCGGCGACCTCGCCCGGCAGGAGCGGTTTACCACGCCCTACCTCGAGGCGCTGGAGTCCCTGCACGCTCGCGGCGCGCGCCGCACCCTCGAGGCCTGGCTGGCCGACGACCCGGCCTAGCTGCCCGCGCGGTCGAACTCCTTCGGGGTGAAGCGACCGTCGCGCAGGCGGTCCTCGATGCCCTCCAGGCTGTGCCCGGTGGTCTCGGGCAGCTTGAGGTAGACGAAGACGAAGGCCGCCACGTTGAAGCCGGCGTAGATCCAGAACGTCTGCCCGACGCCGAACGCGTTGATCATGGTGAGCAGCGTCAGGGTGATCAGCAGGTTGGTCGACCACAGCGCCGCCGACTGCACGCTGGTGCCCGCGCTGCGCACCGCGAGCGGGTAGATCTCCGAGCCCACCAGCCACCCCATCAGCTGGATGCCGCCGGCGGTGAAGGCCATGAACAGCACCAGGCACCCGATGATGTACGGCGTGGAGGCCTTGCCCGCGTTGTCGGTGACGAAGAACGTGCCCAGCACGAGCATCGCCACGACCGCGCCCGGCGTCATGATCAGCGTGAGGCGGCGGCGCCCGACCTTGTCCACGATCCACAGCCCGAGCACCTGCATGACCAGGTAGGTCAGCCCCAGCGCGACGCTGACCCGGAGCGCCGCGGAGTCGGAGAAGCCGTTGTCGGTGAGGATCGTCGGTGCGTAGTAGACGATCATCTCGATACCGCTGAGCTGGGTGAAGATCGCGAGCCCGCAGCCGGCGACCACGGCGGGCCGCACCCACGGCTGCCGCAGGCCGCTCCAGCCGCGGTGGGAGTCCGACGTCTCCTGCTTGCGCCGCTCGAGCTCGAGGATCTCCTCGACCTCCGGCTCGATGTCGTAGCCGTGGGGCCGCACCGACCTCAGCACGCGCTCGGCGTCGTCCTGGCGGCCCTGCTTGATCAGCCAGCGCGGGCTCTCGGGCAGGCGGAGCTGGAAGAGCAGCATCAGCGCGGCCGGCACCGCGGCGGCGCCGATCGAGATCCGCCAGTCGACGACCTCGCTGGCGCCCACGAGCGTCGCGATCACGATGCCGACGCCGATGGCGAGCTGGAAGCAGAGGACCAGGCGGCCGCGGATGGCGGTGGGGGACAGCTCGGCGACGTACATCGGCACGGTCTGGGTGGCGCCGCCGACCGCGAAGCCGAGCACGATCCGCGACAGCGAGAGCAGCACGGCGTTCGGCGAGACGGCGCAGAGCAGGCTCCCGACCACGAAGAGCGTGCAGATCATCAGGATCGTGCGGTGCCGCCCCCACCGGTCGGAGAGGAAGCTGCACGACAGGGCCCCGATCACCGCGCCGAGCAGGATGCCGGCCGCGATGGCCTGCTTCATGCCCGCGCCGATCCCGAAGTCCTTGGTGATCTGCAGCAGGGCGCCGGAGATGATGCCGGTGTCGTAGCCGTAGAGCATCCCGGAGACCGCCGACACGATCGCCGCGGCCAGCATCAGCCCGGTCAGCAGGCGCGGGGTGTCCGGCCCGGGCGGCTCCACGGGTCCGGTGTCCTCACGGGTCGTCGTGCTGCCCTCGCCTGCGCCGGTCATGGTGTCCCTCCCCGAGTGGGCCCCCGCATGCGGAGTGTCGGTGGGCCCGGTGCAGCGTCTCGCTCGGGTCGCGCGGCGGTCAACGCCTCGTGGGACAGTGAGCGGCAAACGCTCATCTGAGCGGTGGGTGGAGGAGGTGGTGGCGTGTCGCCGGGTCACGAGCTGCTCACCCTCGAGGTCTGCCGACGGTTCCACCTCGACGGGTGGACCAAGACGGCCGTGGCCGACCACTACGGGCTCAGCCGCTTCCAGGTGGCCCGGATGCTCGAGCGGGCCCGGAGCCGGGGCTGGGTGCGCACCGAGGTCGAGGCGCCGGACGGGGTCGACGTCGAGCTCGGCGACGCGGTCCGCGACCGGCTGGGGCTGCGGCACGCGCTCGTGGTGCGCGCCGCGTCGCCCGACGCGGTGACCCGGGCCGAGATCGCGTCGGCGACCGCCCGTCTGGTCGGGAGCGTGCTGACCACCGACGACGTCGTCGGGATCGCCTGGTCGCGCACGGTCGCCGCCGCGGTCGACGAGATGTCCGACCTGCCCCGGGTGCCGGTCGTCCAGCTCACGGGCGCGCTGCCGCGACCCGGCGAGGGCGGCTCGGTCGAGCTGGTGCGACGGTTCGCGGCGGCCACCGGGGGGCCGGCGTACGTCTTCCACGCGTCGACGATCCAGGTGGACCAGAAGGCCGCCGAGGCGGTGCGCCACCAGCCCGAGGTGGCGGGGGCGGCCGGCCGGCTCGCGTCGGTGACGGTGGCCGTGGTGGCGGTGGGGCGCTGGGCCCCGGGGGCCTCGACCCTCCACGACGCGATGACGCCGGCGGACCGCGCCGAGGTCGACCGGCACGGCGTGCTCGGCGAGGTCTCGGGCGTCTTCGTCGGACCCGACGGCACGCTGCCGCGACCACCGGTCTCGCAGCGCCTGGTCTGCCCGTCGGCCGCCGACCTCGCCGCCGTGCCGCACGTGGTCGCGGCGGTGCCGGGGGAGCACTGCGCGGCGGTGGTGCGCTCCGCGGTCGCGAGCGGCGTCGTGGACTCCGTCGTGATCAGCCAGACGACGGCGCGCGACCTGCTCGGCCCGGCCGGGCCCGACCTCTAGAACATGTCGGGGCAGCAGGGCGCCCGGTGCCAGCCCAGCGCCGTGGAGGCGGCGGCGAGGGCGCCCGGGGTGTGCTCGACGACGCGGCCCGCGCGGGCGAGGTCGCTCAGGCGCGGCCCCCCGAGGTACGCCGTACCGAGCTCGAGGATCCCCAGCGACAGGTCGGGGGCGTCCTCGACCCGGGTGACGGTCGCGGTGCCGCCGGCCGGGGCGTTCACCCGCCAGCGCCCGGCGTTGGCGGGCAGCAGCGCGTCGGTGACCTCCAGGACGACGTCGACGTCGGCGGCGTACGACCGCGCCGCCAGGGCCGCGGGCAGGTCGACCAGGCGCACGTAGAGGTTGTCGGTGACCTCGGTCTGCACCGCCCGGGCGTCGCTCACGAGGTGGCGCAGCGGCTCGTCGAGCGGCGCGCTCCAGAGCCGGAAGGAGCGGGTCAGGTCGAGGTCGAGCAGGTAGCGCCACAGCCCGGCGTACGCCGTCGGCGACTCGGCCACCAGGTCCTTGACGCGCACCTCGCCCTCCTCGTCCCCGCTGCCCTCCTTGAAGCGGTAGGTCGCGAACCCGTCGACCGTCCCGTCGGCCGCGTGGTGGAGCAGGTGGTGCAGCGGCATCGCGCCCCGGCGCACGAACTCCAGGTCGAGCAGCGCGAGCTCCCACACCGCCTCGTCGCGGACGAACGCGCCGGGGCGCTCCCGCACCACCTCGTCGTGCAGCCCGCGGACGGCCGCGAGGAAGTCCTCGCGGGGCACGTCGTCGACCGACCCCTCGGACGCCACCCCGGGCAGGAACCCCAGCCGGCGGCTGGTGCCCGTGAGCACGACCCGGTCGGCGGCGGGGCCGTAGCCGAACCGGCCGTAGATCATCGACTCCGAGGCCCACAGCGCCGCCAGGGGCTCCCCGCGCTCGACGCACCGCTCGAGCTCGTGGGCCATCATCGCGCTCAGCAGCCCGCGTCGGCGGTACGGCGCGGCCACGGTGACCGCCGTGACGGCAGCGGTCGCGACGTCCGCACCGCCGGGGACGACCAGCCGCCGCGCCAGGCTGCCGCAGGTCCCGACCCACCGGTCGCCGACCGCGAAGCCGAACGCGCGGCCCTCCAGCATCCGCCGCTCCAGCTCGTCGGTCTCGGAGTGGTGGGTCTCCTCGAACCCCAGGGCGATCGCCCGGGAGTAGTCGCCGAAGGTCTCACCGGTGACCGCGCGCAGCTCCGGCTCGACCAGGTGGGGTGCCCGCGAACCGGTGCGGGGGGAGTCGCCGTGGGGGGTCATGCCGGCCATTCCAGCCGACCACCCCCGGTGGCCACAAACGAGTTGTCGGCCCGGAGCGGGCCGGAGCGGGCGGGGGCGGCCCGGGGCGGACCGGGGCGGACCGGGGCGGAAGGAGACCGAGGAGCGCGAGGGCCGGCCGGACGTGCACACCCCCCGGTGGTGCAGCGTCCGGCCGGACCGGTGCGGCCGGTCCGCCGGCCCGACCTACCCGACGGGTGGGACCGGCCGCCGGCTCGGCTCCCCGAGGCTAGGCCGGGCCGGCTCCGCGGGGACACCACCGGATCCGGGGGTCCCGGGACGCGGCTGCCCTCAGTCGAGGTAGCCGTCGCGGGTGACGTGGCGCAGCAGACTGCCGGTGTTGGTCACGTCGCGCTGCACGTCGGCGTACTTGCGGCGGACGTCCTTGAGGTGGTCGCCGACGGTGTCGAGCGAGATGCCCAGCCGGCGACCCACCTGCTGGCGGGTGAGCCCGTCGTTGAGGCAGCCGAGGACCTCGACCTGCCGCTCGGTCAGGTAGGGGGCGAGCAGGGGGTCGGTGACCAGGGCGCGCGCCAGGACGCTGCTGCAGTCGAACTCCCCGCGGGCAGCGCGCAGGACCAGGTCGAGCATGGCCTCGCGACCGTCGTTCTTCAGCGCCAGGCCGGCGGCCCCGGCGGCGACGGCGGCGCGCAGCTGGGCCGGTCGCTCCTCGGAGGTGTAGAGCACCACGACCGAGCCGCGCGCCACCAGGTCGGGGATCGCGGGGGTGGACAGGGTGTCGTCGCGTCCGAGGTGCAGGTCGAGGACCACCACGTCGGGGGGCTCGGGCAGCGCGAAGACCTCCTCGGTGGTCGTGTGGGCGGTGGGCTCGGCGAAGCTCTCGGGCCGCGCGCGCAGGTCGGCGACGACCCCGTCGCGGACGTAGTCGAAGTTGTCCACGACCGCGACGCGGAGCAGGGGCGAGGGGGGCGCGAGCACGGTCCTTGCTACCGCAGGCCGGTGGTCGACGTCGTCCCCCCGGATCCGGGGGCACCTCCGGCGGCGGAGGTCCGGACCACCTCGTCCACCTCGCCCACCGCGCCCACCTCGCCCGGGTCGCCCAGGTCGGCGTACGCCGTGCCGGTGGAGAGCACGACGACGGTGCGGAACGCGTCGGCGTCCACCGACAGCACGCTGTCCTCGGCCAGCGTGCGGCGCAGCCCGGCCAGCACCGGGTCCTCCAGGGGCGGCACCACCACGAGCCGTGCCTGGCCCCGGCCCGCGGGGGAGAGCGTCACCTTGGCGCCGGCGTCGACCTGGGCCGCCAGCACGCGCAGCAGCTCGCCGGCGGGCGCGGTCCCGGGGCCGGTGGGCAGCCCGGCCCCGATCTCGATCCGCGCCCCCCGCCCGCGCGCGCCGGAGACCGCGTCGCGCGCGGCGGGGCGCAGCAGGCCGGGGGCGTAGAGGTCGTCGCGCACCTCCAGCGCCAGCGTCCTGGCCCGGGAGCGGGTCGCGTCGTCGCCCACCGGGACCTCGCCCCGGGCGACGCGCTCCAGCCACGGGACCACCTCGCGCAGGGTGTGGTCGAGGTGCAGCGAGGCGATCGTGCTCCGCGCCTCGCGGGCCAGGAGCGCGCTCTCGGCGGCCTCGAGGCGGTCCTGGTCGGCGCGCGCCTGCTTCGTCGTACGCCGCAGCAGCAGGCCGACGGCCATCCCGAGCACCGCTGTGGACGCCGCCGCGTTGGAGGAGCCCACCGGGAACCGGCCCAGGGTCAGCGAGGGGTCCGCCGAGGCCACGACCAGCACCACCAGGAGGTGGGGCAGCGCGACCAGGACGCCCAGCCACAGCGGCAGGAAGACGCACAGGATCATCACCGGCACGGCGACGGACCCCACCGACCAGCTGCGGTAGTCCAGCATCGCGCCCGGCGGCAGCAGGACCAGCCCGACGACCTCCGCTGCCACCAGGGCCAGGGCGGTGCCGGCGAGCCAGCCGGTGGTCGGCGCCCGGCGCTCGAGCCGTCGGGCGACCAACGCCGTGAGGACGGCGAGGGCCGCGGCCAGCAGGAGGAGTGGGACGGGGTCGGGGCAGCGCAGGGAGTACCTCGCCGCGAGGTAGGCCCACACGGCCCCCTGCGGCCACGCGATCGCGCGGACCAGCGAGATCGTGCCGCCCGAGAAGGAGACGGTGTCGTCGTAGGTGCGCACCATCCGGGCCCCCAGCCCCGCCCGGAGGTCGCGTGGTCCGGGGGGAGCGGCCGCCGGCCGGGCCAGCAGGGGGACCCGCACCTCGACGGTCGCGCCGCCGCCGGGGGTGTCGCGCAGGTGGACCTCGGCGTCGAGGTCGGCGGCCACGCCGCGGATCGAGCGGCCCATCCCGAACCCCTCGGCCAGTGGCACCGGCAGCCCCCGGCCGTGGTCGACGACCCGCACGACCAGGTGCTCGGGCAGGCCCTCCACCTCGAGCTCGGCGCTGTCGGTGCCGGAGTGGCGGGCGACGTTGCGCAGCGCCTCGCCCAGCAGCCGGCCGAGCCCCGGCCCCAGGTGGTCCGGGGCCGTGACGGTGGTCGGGTCCGGGGAGCTGGAGGAGGCCGCGGCCCAGCCCGAGGAGCGCACCGCGACCTCGACGGGGCTGCTCGCCAGGACCTCGGCGACGACGTCGTCCACCGACGCGCGCAGGTGTCCGCGCTCGCCGGGACCGGGTGCCGCGGCGGCCCTGCCCGATCGGGGGATCCTCACGGGGTCGCCGTCCGCGGGTCCGCGGCGGGAGCCCCGGCGTGGGCGCCGTCGGCCCCGGGGTCGCCGGACTCGACCACGCCGCGGACCGTGGCCACCGTCGCGGCACAGCTGCGCACGACCCGCGGGGCGTCCTCGGGACGGGCGTCGACCAGCAGGTGCAGGGCGCCGAGCACGTCGTCGTGCAGCACGCGTACGGCGAGGTCGGCGGCCGCCGCCCGCTCGCGGGCCCGCTCGAGCTCGAGCTCGCGGGCCCGGGCGCGCACGTCGAGCTGCTCGGCCCGGCGGGTGCGCTCCTCCAGGGAGTCCACGAAGACCGCCACCGAGGAGGTCAGCGCGACCGTGAGCAGCCAGGCGTCGAAGGCCTCGGTCAGCCCGACGGCGCGGTCGGTGCCCGCCCACCGGAGCACCAGCTCGACGGGCCCGGTGACCAGCAGCGTGGCCAGGAACCACCGGGTGCGCAGCAGGCGGGCGGTGCTCAGCGCGAAGCTGGAGTAGGCCAGGCCGGCGGTGATGTCGCCCGGGGTGGCCGCGGCGTCGAGCACGATCGCGAGCAGCACCCCCGCGACGGTCAGGGGCAGGTGCACCAGGCGCTCGCCGCGGCGCTGGAGGTCCACGGCGATGCCGAGGTGCAGGGCCGTGAGCAGGAGCCGGGCCACGGTCTCCGCGGGCGTGGCGTCGGCGACGCCCAGCGGCAGGATCGTGAACAGCGCGCAGCTCAGCACGAGCAGACCGTGCAGCCGGAGCAGGGAGCGCTCCAGCCGACCCTGGCGACCGCGCGAGGTCGGGTCCGGGCGGGGGCGGAGCACGCCCCGGGGCGGCAGCTGCACCTTCACCTCCGCGATGCCCGGTGGCCCGGCCGACCGGAGCTCCTGGTCGGACGCTAGCGACGGGCGGGCCTCGTGGGGAGTCCCCAGGTCCTCGACGTGAGACGGAGCCGGCGCCCTGCACGGGCTCGCACTGGTCGGGCGGACCTCCGGGGCGCCCTAGACTGGAGCGCCCGCCGCCGACGATCGACGAGGCCCATGACGTTCGACGTGCACACCCTGGACCACGCGCTCCTGGTCGGCGCCGGGGTCCTGCTGCTCGCGATCCTGGCCGTGCGTCTCAGCGTCGGGATCGGCCTGCCGAGCCTCCTGGTCTACCTGCTGATGGGCGTCGCGCTCGGCGAGGCCGGGCTCGGGGTCAGCTTCGACGACGCCGAGCTGGCCCACGCCCTGGGCTTCGCCGCGCTCGTGCTGATCCTGGCCGAGGGCGGCCTGACCACGTCGTGGCCCGAGATCCGGCCGGTGATGCGGCTGGGGGTCTCCCTGGCGACGCTCGGCGTCGCGGTCAGCGTCCTGGTCGTGGCGATGTTCGCCCACCTGGTGCTGGGCCTGAGCTGGCAGCTGGCGGTCCTCCTCGGTGCGGTCACGTCCCCCACCGACGCCGCGGCGGTGTTCTCGGTGCTGCGCCGCGTGCCGCTCCCGCGCCGGCTGACCGGGGCCCTGGAGGCCGAGTCCGGCCTCAACGACGCGCCCACGGTCGTGCTGGTCACCCTGATCAGCGCGGGGGGCAGCCACAGCGTGTGGGGCTTCCTCGGCGAGATCGTGTGGGAGCTCGGGATCGGCGTGCTGGGCGGGCTGGTCGTCGGCTCCGCCGGGGCGTGGCTGCTGCGTCGCTCCGCCCTCCCGAGCTCGGGCCTCTACCCCCTGGCGGTGCTGTCCTTCACCGTCCTGGCGTACGCCGGCACGGCCGCCCTGCACGGGTCGGGCTTCGCCTCGGTCTACGTCTCCGCGCTGATCCTCGGCAACGCTGACCTGCCCCACCGGGCGGCAACCCGCTCGTTCTCCGAGGGCGTGGCCTGGCTCGCCCAGATCGGGCTGTTCGTGATGCTGGGGCTGCTGGTCACGCCGAGCCGGATCCACCTGTCCACGGTCGGGGTCGCGATCGTCGCCGGCCTGGTCCTGACCTTCGTGGCCCGCCCGCTCTCGGTCGCGGTCGCCTCGCTGGCCCAGCCGATGGCCCCGCGCGAGATCGCCTTCGTCTCCTGGGCCGGACTCCGTGGCGCCGTCCCCATCGTGCTCGCCACCATCCCCCTGTCCGCGGGCCTGGACGGGGCGGTCCAGCTGTTCGACATCGTCTTCGTGATCGTGGTGATCTACACCCTGCTCACGGCCCCGTCGCTGCCCCTGGTGGCCAAGCTGCTCCGGGTCGCCCGCCGCAGCGAGCCGCGCGACCTCGAGGTGGAGGCGGCCCCCCTGGAGCGGGTCGCGGCCGACCTCCTCCAGGTGCGGATCTCGCCGGCCTCGCTGATGCACGGCGTCGAGGTCGGCGAGCTCCGCCTGCCGGCCGGTGCGTCGGTGGCCCTGATCGTGCGCGACGGCTCGACCCTGGTGCCCGAGCGGCGCACCGTGCTGCGCCACGGCGACGACGTCCTGGTGGTCACCCCGCGCCGCGAGCGCGAGGCCACCGAGCAGCGCCTGCGCGCCGTCTCCGTCGGCGGCCGCCTGGCCCAGTGGCTCGGCCGGCGCCCCCCGGCCTGAGCGGCGTACGGGAGGTGCGGGGCGGCGCCGCAGCTACACATTTGTGTAGGAGATGCAGCGTGGGGGCCCGTTCTGAACGTCGTTGCTACACATGTGTGTGGCGGTTGCGGGCTGAGGGCTTCTCCGGGACGCCGCAGCTACACATTTGTGTAGGAGATGCGCGCCCGAGGCCCTGTTTCGGACGCCGCAGCTACACATTTGTGTAGCGGATGCACGCCCGGATCCCGGCAGGTACGAGCCACCCGTCCGAGACCGCCGGTCGGGCCGGGGTCAGCCGCCGACGTTGACGCAGGTCTCGACAGCCTTGGGCAGCTTCAGGCGGCGCGGGGCCGAGGGGTCCAGCTGCCGGAACCCGTTGCCGACCACCACGTCGACGCCGGGGCCGAGGTCGTCGGGGACGACCACGATGCGGGTGCCCTTGCCCAGGGACAGGGCGACCAGGCGCGCGGAGGTGTCGTTGGCCTTGGTGGTCCAGACCTGGACGCGCCGCACCTGGGCGTCGCCGGGGGCGTTGCCGGTGTTGCCGCCCTGGAAGCCGGCGGCCTCGAGCTTGTCCAGCGTGCTGCTGGCCAGGCCCGCGCGGGTGCCGGCGTTGAAGACGCTGACCTGGACGTCGCCGCGGCCGATCGCGCGGCGTACCTCCTTGGAGGTCGAGTCGCACCGGGCCGGGCCGGAGGAGGTGTCGGGCAGCGGCGCGGTCGCGGCCTTGAACCCGTAGACGGCCATGCCGCCCAGGACGACGAGCAGCACCACCAGCGTCACCCCGCTGACGACGTTGCGGCGCGCCACCTCAGCCCACCACCGCGTGCACCCGGGCGTGCAGGACCAGGCGCTGCTGGAGCGCGGCGCGCAGGGCACGGTGCAGGCCGTCCTCGAGGTAGAGCTCGTCGTGCCACTGCACGACGTGGGCGAAGAGGTCGCCGAAGAAGGTGGAGTCCTCGTCGAGCAGCGCGGCCAGCTGGAGGGTGTCCTTGGTGGTCACCAGCTCGTCGAGGCGCACGGGCCGGGGCGGCAGCGCCGCCCAGTCCCGGGGGGCCAGCCCGTGGTCGGGGTAGGGCCGGCCGTCGCCCACGCGCTTGAAGATCACGCCGACATCATAGGGACGTCGCGCCCCCGTGGCGTCGTACGCCGGGCGGCCCCTGCGTCCCGTCGGTCATCCGCCGAGACCGCTCTCTCGCGACGGCCGCGCCGTCACCCGCCGGGTCTACGCTGACCGGCATGTCGCAGAGCCCTGCCGCCCCGTCGCCGTCGTCCAGCCCGATCAGCGCCGCGGTCGCACCGGGCTACACCTTCGAGGGGGCCGCGCTGGAGCTGGGCGGGCTGCTCGTCGACGCGACCACCCTGGGCGAGGTGCCGATCCGGATCCCGCTGTCGATGCTCAACCGCCACGGCCTGGTCGCCGGGGCGACCGGCACCGGCAAGACCAAGACCCTCCAGCTGCTGGCCGAGCAGCTGTCCTCCAACGGCGTGCCCGTGTTCGCCGCCGACATCAAGGGCGACCTGTCCGGGCTCTCGCAGCCGGGCGCGGAGAACCCCAAGGTGGTCGCGCGCGCCGCGTCCGTGGGTCAGCAGTGGGCGGCCACCGGCTTCCCGGTGGAGTTCTTCGCCCTCGGCGGGCAGGGCACCGGGACGCCGCTGCGCGTCACGATGACCGCCTTCGGACCCACCCTGCTGAGCAAGGTGCTGGGGCTCAACGACACCCAGGAGTCCTCGCTCGGGCTGGTGTTCCACTACGCCGACCAGGCCGGGCTGCCGCTGCTGGACCTCGCCGACCTGCGCGAGGTCGTCAAGCACCTGACGTCGGAGGAGGGCAAGGCCGACCTCAAGGACCTCGGTGGCCTCTCGGCCTCCACCGCCGGGGTGATCCTGCGCGAGCTGATCGCGTTCTCCGACCAGGGCGCCGACGCGTTCTTCGGGGAGCCGGAGTTCGACAGCCGCGACCTGCTCCAGGTCGGCGCCGACGGTCGCGGGACGATCTCGCTGGTCGAGCTGCCGCAGCTCCAGGACCGCCCCGCGATCTTCTCCACCTTCCTGATGTGGCTGCTGGCCGACCTGTTCCACGACCTCCCCGAGGTCGGCGACGTCGACAAGCCCAAGCTGGTCTTCTTCTTCGACGAGGCGCACCTGCTCTTCAACGACGCCTCGAAGGCGTTCCTGGACTCCATCGCCCAGACCGTGCGGCTGATCCGCTCCAAGGGCGTCGGGGTCTTCTTCGTGACCCAGTCGCCCACTGACGTGCCCGACTCGGTGCTCGCCCAGCTCGGCTCGCGGGTCCAGCACCAGCTGCGCGCGGCCACGCCCAACGACGCCAAGGCGCTGAAGCAGACCGTCAACACCTACCCCCACTCGGCGTACGACGATCTCGGGCAGGTCATCCTCGGCCTCGGGATCGGTGAGGCGATCGTGACGGTGATGAACGAGCGCGGCGCCCCCACCCCGGTCGCCTGGACCCGCTTGCGTGCGCCCGAGTCGCTGATGGGCGCCGCCGACGCCGCCGCGATGGAGGCAGCGGTGCGGGCCAGCCCGCTCCAGGCGAAGTACGGCGAGGCCGTGGACCGCGAGTCGGCGCGCGAGATCCTGGCCGGCAAGCTCGAGGCCGGCGCTGCCGCCGCCCAGGCCGAGCAGCTGGCCAAGGAGCAGGCCGCCGCCGACGCCAAGGCCGAGAAGGAGCGCGCGACCACCGAGGAGAAGCTGCGTCGCGAGGCCGAGCGCTCGGCCCCCCGCGGCCGGGCCCCGCGGGAGAAGTCGATGGTCGAGGAGGTCGTCGGCTCGACCATGTTCAAGCAGGTCGCCCGCACCGCCGCCCGCGAGATCGTGCGCGGCATGTTCGGCACCGGCCGCCGCCGCTGACGACCCGCCGCCCAGCGCACCACCCACCACCCCCTGGCTAGCCTCGGGAGCGTGCCGAGCCTGACCGCGAACCCTGTCGCTCGATCGTTGCAGCGCCGCGTGGGTCTGGCCCTGCGGTCCAAGGTCGCGGGCGACGACGCCCCCGAGCGCGCCGAGCGGATCTGGGGGGCCGAGGGGGAGCGCTGGTTCACCCCCGAGGACCCGGTGTGGCGCGTCAACGCCGACGCCGCGATGTTCCCCGGCGGCATCGCCGCGCTGCTGCTGCAGTCGCTGCACCCGCTCGCGATGGCGGGTGTGGCCGGGCACAGCGGCTACCAGGGTGACCCGTGGGGCCGGCTGCAGCGCACCAGCCTCTACCTGGCCACCACCACGTTCGGCACCGTCGCCGACGCCGAGCAGATCATCGCGGTCGTCCGGTCGGTGCACCGCACGGTCCGCGGCACCGACCACCGCGGCCGGCCGTACGCCGCCGACGACCCGCACCTCCTGCGCTGGGTCCACGTCGCCGAGGTGCGCTCGTTCCTCTCCGCCTTCCAGGCCTACGCCGCCGAGCCCCTGACGCCGCAGGAGGCCGACCTCTACGTCCGCCAGGCCAACGTCGCCGCCGAGCTGCTGGGCGCGACCGACCTGCCCACGACGGTGGCCGAGCTCGACGAGGTCGTCCGCGACTACCGTCCCGAGCTGGAGTCGACGCCGGCCGCACGCGAGGCGACCCGCTTCATGCTGCTCAACCCGCCGGTGCCGCTGGTGGCCCGACCGGGGTACGCCCTGATCGCGGCCGGCGGCGTGGCGCTGCTGCCCGGCTGGGCGCGCCGCTCGCTGATGCTGCCGGTGCACGGCCCCGGCGTACGCCTCGCCTCCGGCGCCGGCAGCCTCTCCACCGCCCTGGTGCGGTGGGGGATGGCCGGGCTCGAGGAGCGCAAGCCCGCCGACGGTCCGCTCGGACCCCTCCCGGAGGCGTCGTGACCACCACCTGGCGCCGCCTGCTCACCGGCCGCGGCCTGCGACACCTCACCACCACCGGCACGGCCGTCGCGGTCAGCGCCGGCGTCGGTGCGGCCGCGACCACCCCCGACGCGGGCTGGTACGTCGAGGCCGACCTGCCCCCGTGGAACCCGCCGCCCCTGGTCTTCCCCCTCGTCTGGACCCCTCTGTACGCCGACCTCGCGGTCACCACCGCCGCCGCCCTCACGGCCCTCCAGGCGCAGGGCCGGCTCGACGAGGCCGCCGACCTGCGTCGTGCCCTGGGCGTCAACCTGGTCCTCAACACCGGCTGGAGCGTGCTGTTCTGGCGGGTCCGGCAGCCCTGGGTCTCCACGGCCTGGTGCGCCGTCCTGGCCGCCCACTCCGCCGGGCTGACCCGCCGGCTGGGTCGCGTCGACCCGTCCCTAGGCCGCGCGCTCGCGCCGTACCCCGCCTGGTGCGGCTTCGCCACCGTCCTGAACGCCGAGATCGCCCGCCGCAACGGCTGACCCGGCCCCTCGCACGATTGCCGACGGCGACCGGGTCGCGGCTACGGTGCGGCCATGGGCTACGCCGTGTTCCTGGTCATCGTGGTCGTCGTGCTCGTGGCCTTCGCGGCCCGCGGCCGCAGCCGGTCGTGGCTGACGCGGCCCTCCATGGCCGACTACCGCGCGACGGTGCAGGAGCTGGGGCTGACCGAGGCCGAGCAGCGCCAGGTCGAGCGGGCGACCCGTCGTGGTGAGGCGGTCCCGCCGGAGCACGCCCGCGCCGGCCTGCGGTACGCCGAGTGCCTGCTCGCGGCCCAGCAGTCGGAGGCCGCCGTGCGCTCGCAGCGGTGGGCCCAGGTGGCGCTGGTCGTGCTCGCGTTGTTCGGGTCCTTCCAGCTGCAGTCCCTGATCAGCTCGGGCTTCTCCTGGACCGCCGTGCGGGGTGTGGTCTTCGGCCTGCTGGCGGCGGCGTACGCCGTCGCGCTGCCGCAGCTCCGGGGCCGCGCGCTGACCCGCCTGCGCACCGCGGTCGAGCTCGACCGGGCGCTGCTGCCCGACGAGTCCGCGCCCGACGCGCGCCCGCACGACGAGACCACCGGCGACCTCACCGCGTAGGGCAGGTGGCCGCGGCTACGGTGCCGCCATGGGGTACGCCGCTCTCGGGGTCGCCGCGGTCGTCCTGGTCGGGCTGGTCGTGGCCACGGCCCACCGTGGACGTCGGTGGTGGCTCGACCGGCCGTTCATGTCCGCCTACCGGGCGGCGGTGGACGAGCTCCTCTACGTCCCCCGTGCCCGGGAGCGGCTCCTCGCGCACCTGCGCAGCGCGGTGGACCGCGACGTCGTGCGGAGCCCCGACCACCAGGTGGGAGGATCGCCCCCGACAGGAGGTGGGCGATGACCACGGGCGAGCCCGACGAGCAGCTGCTGCGCGCGCTCGGCGAGGAGATCCTGCGGATGAACGCCCGCCGGTCCACGACGTACGCCGGGTCGGAGCTGGAGACGTCCGCCTTCCGGCTGCTCTGGGTGCTCCACGAGTCGGGCCCGCGGACGATGCGCGAGCTGTCCGAGGAGCTCCAGCTGGAGCGCTCGACGATCAACCGGCAGGTCAACGCCGCCATCCGGCACGGCCACCTCGAGCGGATCGAGGAGCCCGGTGTCAAGGCGCCGCGGGTGCGCCCGACGGTCGAGGGGGAGCGGGCCTACCTGCACGACGGGCGGCTGCGGGGCGCGGCGTACTCCCGGGCGCTGGCGGAGCTCGGCGCGGACCGGGCCGCCGCGATGGTGGCGTCGTTCAAGGCCTTCAACGACGCCCTCGACGCCGTCCACGCGCAGCAGCCGGGGCCCCCCACGTCCTGAGGGGCCCCGGCTGGGTGCAGCGGGTCAGACGGTCGCGTGCGCCGTGACCGGTGAGACCGACGTCGGGTCCTGGGAGCCCCGGCCGCGGCGCGGGATCGTGGCGGTGATGGCCACCCCCACGAAGGCCGCGACGGCGCCGATGACGAAGCAGAGCCGGAAGGCGCCCTGGGTGGGGATCGCGAAGCCGCCCAGGCTGTGCGTGGAGCTGGTCAGGACCGTGCCCATGAGCGCGGCCGCGAGGGTGGTGCCGACCGAGCGCATCAGGGCGTTCAGGCCGACCGCGGCGCCGGCCTCGCGCGGCGGGACCGCGTCGAGGATGAGGGTGGGCATCGCGGCGTACCCGATCCCCACGCCCGCCGAGGCGACGCAGGAGGCGACGAGCAGCTGCCAGGGCGCGCCCATCAGCGCGACGGCGACGAGGTAGCCGACGCCGAGCACCCCGGCGCCGATCATCAGGGTGCGCTGGGCGCCCAGGCGGCGCATCAGGTTCGCCGAGACGGGCGCGAACACCATCATCATCAGGCCACCCGGGGCCATCCACAGGCCCGCGGCGAGGATCGACTGGCCCAGGCCGTAGCCGGTGGCCTCGGGCAGCTGGAGCAGCTGCGGCACCACGATCGACTGCGCCATCATCCCGAAGCCGATGGCCACGGCCGCGAGGTTGGTCAGCAGGACCGGGAGCTGGGCGGTGGTGCGCAGGTCGACCAGCGGCTCGGCCTGGCGCAGCTCGTAGGCGCCCCACAGCAGGAGCACGACGACCCCGCCGACCATCGCGCCGAGCGTGCGGACGTCGCCCCAGCCCCACTCGGTCGCCTTGGAGACACCCACGAGGAAGGAGATGAGCCCGACCGCCAGCCCGGCCGCCCCGACCAGGTCCAGGTGGCCGCCCGAGGCGTCGCGGACGTGGGGGACGACGACCACGGTCGCGACCAGGATCAGCCCGGCGAGCACGGCGGAGAGCCAGAACAGCGCGTGCCAGTCGTAGGAGTCGGCGATCCAGGCCGACAGCGGCAGCCCGATCGCACCGCCCACCCCGAGCGTCGCGCTCATCGCGGCGATCGAGGTCGAGGTCATCGAGGGCGGCGTGATCTCGCGCAGCAGCGAGATGCCGACGGGGATGAAGCCCATGGCCATCCCCTGCAGGGCCCGCCCGGCGAGCATCGGCACGAGCGAGTCGGCCATCGCGCAGACGACCGACCCGACCAGCAGGATCGCCGCGCTGACGACCAGCACGCGCTGCTTGCCGACCAGGTCGGCCACCCGGCCGGCCACCGGCATCGAGACCGCGGCGGCGAGCAGGGTGGTGGTGATCACCCACGAGGCGTTGGCAGGGGCGGTGCCGAGCAGCTTCGGCAGCTCGCTCTGGATCGGGATCACCAGGGTCTGGGTCAGCGCCGCGGCGAGGCCGCCGAAGCACAGGACGACGACGGCCAGCACGGGGTTGGCGGCCGGGGCCGCGACATCGGGGGAACGCTCGGAGGGGGGCACGCGGGCTCCTGGGACGGAGGGGGGACGACGACAAGTGTGTACGATACACAGGTCCGCGTCCCCGGGCCAGCGGATCAGGTTCTGGGGGTGCGCGGGAGGGGTCCGAGGAGGCACGCTGGTCGGACCCCGTCCAGCGCACCGCGAGGAGAAACGTGCCGATCGACTCCCGCCCCTACGTCCTGGGTCGCGCCGCGCCCACCGTCCCGGTCCGCGACCTCGAGGCCGCGCTCGAGTTCTACGTCGGCGTGCTCGGCATGGTCGAGACGTTCCGCAACGGGCAGCCGGCCCGGTTCGTCATCGTCGAGCGCGACGCCGCCGAGATCCACCTGGCCCTGGACCCGACGCACCGCGCCGGCGAGCAGAACGTGCTGCACCTGCTGGTCGAGGGGGTCGAGGGCTTCCACGACCACGTGCGGTCGCACGGGGTCGAGGTGGTCGGGGCGCTCCGGGTCGCGGACCACGGCATGCGGACCTTCGTGATGGTCGACCCCGACGGCAACCGGATCGACGTCGGCGAGGACGTCTGACCCACCCGGCGCACGACGAAGCGGCCCCCACCTGAGGTGAGGGCCGCGTCGGCGTTGCGTGCAGCTCGTGACCGGACCTGGGCCGAGGTCCTGAGCTGCTGGTGGCGGAGGATAGGGGATTCGAACCCCTGAGGGCTGTTAACCCAACCCGCTTTCCAAGCGAGCGCCATAGGCCACTAGGCGAATCCTCCGCCGGGAAGGCTACCGGTAGGCCTCGGCAGGCGCGAAATCGGGCCGTACGCCGGTCGGCCCGGCGCGTCCCGCCCGGGTCCGGTGGACCGGGTTCGCGTCGACCGGAGCCGTCTCCTAGACTCCTGGCAACCCCCCGTGCGGCGGTACCTCACTGAACTCCCCCAGGGCCGGAAGGCAGCAAGGGCAGGTGGGCTCTTCCGGGTGCACGGGGGGCCTTCGCGTCCCCGGCCTCCCGGCCCCTGACCCCTGTCGGTGCCCGCGGTTAGGGTGGCCGCGTGGAGACGTCCCTCGCGCTGTACCGCCGCTACCGGCCGGAGACCTTCGCCGAGGTGATCGGGCAGGACCACGTCACCGACCCCCTGCGCGCCGCCCTGGCCCGCAACCGGGTCAACCACGCCTACCTGTTCTCCGGCCCCCGCGGCTGTGGCAAGACGACCAGCGCCCGCATCCTGGCCCGGGCGCTGAACTGCGAGAAGGCGCCCATCTCCGACCCGTGCGGCGAGTGCCAGTCGTGCCGCGACCTGGCCCGGGGCGGGCCCGGCTCGGTCGACGTCATCGAGATCGACGCCGCGAGCCACGGCGGCGTGGACGACGCCCGCGACCTGCGCGAGCGCGCGTTCTTCGCGCCGGTGGCCAGCCGCTACAAGGTCTACATCATCGACGAGGCCCACATGGTCAGCTCGCAGGGCTTCAACGCTCTGCTCAAGCTGGTCGAGGAGCCCCCGGAGCACTTGAAGTTCATCTTCGCCACCACCGAGCCGGAGAAGGTCATCCCGACCATCCGCTCGCGCACGCACCACTACCCCTTCCGGCTGATCCCGCCCCGGGTCCTCTCGGACTACCTGGCCGAGCTCTGCGACAAGGAGGGCGTGCGCATCGACCAGGCCGCGCTCCCGCTCGTGGTCCGTGCCGGTGCCGGGTCGGCCCGTGACTCCCTGTCGGTCCTGGACCAGCTGCTCGGCGGGTCCGGCCCCGACGGCGTGACCTACGAGGTCGCGACCAACCTGCTGGGCTACACCCCCGACAACCTGCTCGACGAGGTCGTCGACGCCTTCGCGGCCGGTGACGGCGCCGGTGTCTTCGGCGTGGTCGACAAGGTGATCGAGACCGGCCAGGACCCCCGTCGCTTCACCGAGGACGTGCTGCGCCGGCTGCGCGACCTGGTGATCACCGCCGCCGTCCCCGACGCCCACACCTCGGGCCTGATCGACGCTCCCGAGGACCAGTCGGAGCGCCTGATCGCCCAGGCCGCCCGGTTCGGCCGGGCCGAGCTGGTGCGTGCCGCCGACATCGTGGCCTCGGGCCTGACCGAGATGCGGGGCGCGACGACCCCGCGGCTGCTGCTCGAGCTGATCTGCGCGCGGGTGCTGCTGCCTGCGGTGGACCACGACGCGCTGGGGATCTCCGCGCGGATGGACCGCCTCGAGCGGCGTGTGTCGGTCGCCGGAGCGCCGTCGGCCGTGGGCGACCAGGGGCCCGCACGCCGGCCCGAGGAGCCCGCCGGTGCCGCGTCACCGACCCGTCCCGCCGCCTCGGCCGGCTCCCCGCCCCGCCCCACCGGCCCCGAGGTGGACGGCCCGCCCCCCGAGGGCGGTGGTCCGGACCGCCGGGGGTCGTCCCCGGCGCCCCAGCCGGGCCAGCCGGCCCAGTCGACCCAGCCAGCCCAGCCGGCCCCGTCTCGGCCGTCGGGCCGCCCGGGTGCCGAGGGACGTCCCGAGGACGACCGCCCGGCCCAGCCCCCGGGCCCCGGCTCCTCGGGCCAGGCCGCCCGACCTGTGCAGCCTCCGTCCCAGCCGGTCCCTGTGGCGCAGACCCCGACGGCGCCCCCGACCCCGGAGGCCGCGCCGGCCGCTGCCGGTGCGGGTCACCTCTCCCTGGCCGACGTGCGCCGGATCTGGCCCGACCTGCTCGAGCAGGTCAAGAAGATGCGGCGCTTCACCTGGATCCTGCTCAGCCAGAACGCGCAGGTCATCGGGGTCGACGCGACCAGCCTGACCGTCGGCTTCAAGACCGCCGGGGCCCGCGACTCGTTCCTCGGCGGCGGCAGCGAGGAGATCCTCCGCCAGGCCGCCATCGACATGATCGGCGCCGACTGGAAGGTCGACACGGTCGTGGACCCGTCGGCCAGCCCGGGCGCGGAGTCGGCCCCGCGGGTCACCCGCCCCGCCGTCCGTCCCGACGCGAGCGGCCCCGGTGCCCCCGGTGGCCCGGGCGGCACGACAGCGCCCTCGGGTGGGCCCTCAGCCCCGGGCGGTCGCTCCGGCGCGACGACCGCGGGTCCGACGGACCCGGGTCGCGGTCGCGCCGCAGGCGATGCCGGTCCGCCCCCGCCCTGGGCCCAGGAGCCGCCGCCGGAGGAGGACGAGGAGCCGGGCCCGCCGCCGGACACCGGCCACCGCGGTGCCGTCGCCGCCGCCCGCTCGCGGATCGCCCCGACCCGTCAGGGCGAGCAGCCTCCGTCCGAGCGCGGACCCGACCTCGACGCCGACGCCCACCGCGACGACCCGACGGCCGAGGACAACGGGCTCGACGGCGCCGCCCTCCTGGCCCGCGAGCTCGGGGCGACCGTGATCGAGGACGTCCCGCACACCTGACCGACCCGCCCGAGCACGACCCAGACGCCCAGCCCCCACCCCAGGAGCACCCCATGACCGACAACCCGTTCGACGCCGCCGGCGGCTTCGACTTCCAGTCCATGCTGCAGCAGGCCCAGGAGATGCAGTCCCAGCTCGTCGCGGCCCAGGAGCAGCTGGCCGCCGCCACGGTCGAGGGATCGGTCGGCGGGGTGACGGTGACGCTGGCCGGGACCGGCGAGCTGACCGCGGTCTCCTTCGACCCCGCCAGCATCGACCTCACCGACGCCGACGCCCTCACCGACCTCGGCGACCTGGTGGTCGCGGCCTACCGCGACGGGAAGGCCCGCGTCGACGACCTCGCCTCGCAGGCGCTCGGCCCGCTGGCCGGCGGCGGGCTGGACCTCGACCTCGGTGCCGCCGGTGGTCTCCCGGGCGCTCCGGAGAGCCGCCCCACGGGGGGTTTTGGTGTATGAGGGCGTCCTCCAGGACCTGATCGACGAGCTGGCCCGCCTCCCCGGTGTCGGCCCCAAGGGGGCGCAGCGGATCGCCTTCCACCTGCTCGCCGCCGACCCGGCCGACGTGCGCCGCCTGGCCGACACCCTGGTGGAGATGAAGGCCAAGGCGACCTTCTGTCAGGTCTGCGGCAACGTCTCGCAGGCCGAGCGGTGCCGGATCTGCCTGGACCCGCGTCGCGACCCGACCCTGATCTGCGTCGTGGAGGAGCCCAAGGACGTCGTCGCGATCGAGCGCACGCGCGAGTTCCGCGGGCGCTACCACGTGCTCGGGGGCGCGATCTCGCCGCTGGAGGGCATCGGACCCGACCAGCTGCGCATCCGCGAGCTGATGGCCCGCCTGGCCGACGGAGCGGTCACCGAGGTCATCCTGGCCACCGACCCGAACATCGAGGGCGACGCGACCGCCGCCTACCTCAGCCGATTCTTACGCTCCCTGGACTTGCGCGTGACGCGGTTGGCGAGTGGACTTCCGGTGGGCGGTGACCTGGAGTACGCCGACGAGGTCACCCTGGGACGAGCATTCGCAGGAAGGCGCAACGCAGGTGAGTGAGACGCAGGTGCAGACCCGCACGCAGGGCCACGAGTTCGACGAGCTCGCGAGCCAGGTGGCCGACGCCGCCGAGGTGTTCCTCCTGGGACTGCAGGAGATCTCCCGGGGCGAGAGCACCGGCACGGCGGTGCCGCTGCTGCTGCTCGAGGTCAGCCAGCTGCTGCTGGCGGGGGCCCGGCTGGGCGTGCAGATCGACTTCGAGCCGCGCGAGGAGTTCCAGCCCGACGGCGGGCCCGACCCCGACCTGGACGCGATGAGGCTGCGCCTGGCCGACGTCCTGGGCGAGATCGACACCTACGCCCACAACCTCGAGCCCTACGACCCCGAGACCGTCCCCACGCAGCTCAGCGACGACCTGACCCTGATCGCCAGCGACGTGGCCCACGGGCTGCGCCACTACCGGCGCGGCGACGTGGCCGAGGCGCTGTGGTGGTGGCAGTTCTCCTACCTGGCCTCGTGGGGCACCAACGCGTGCGGCGTGCTCAGCGCCCTGCACTCGGTGGTCGCCCACTCGCGCCTCGACGCCGACATCGAGGGCGAGGACGACCTCGTCGCGGCGGCGGACGCGCTCGAGGGCTGACCCGGGCCGGCACACGCGGCCCCACGCCGGCGCGCCGCGGCGTACGGCTGGCGGACGGGCGGCGGGACCGGTCCGCCCCGCCCCGTAGAATCGTCCACGGCTCGGTCCGGGCCGTCCCAGCAGTCGAACCCGAGGAGCGCGGCACCGTGGGCATTGTGGTGCAGAAGTACGGCGGCTCCTCCCTGTCCGACGCCAACGCGGTCAAGCGCGTGGCGCGCCGGATCGTGGAGGCCAAGAAGGAGGGTCACGACGTGGTCGTGGCCGTCTCGGCGATGGGCGACTCGACCGACGAGCTGCTCGACCTGGCCGCCGCCGTGAGCCCGCTGCCGCCGGCCCGCGAGATGGACATGCTGCTGACCGCCGGCGAGCGGATCTCGATGGCGCTGGTCGCGATGGCCATCTCCGACCTCGGCTTCACCGCCCGCTCCTTCACCGGCTCCCAGGCCGGCGTGATCACCGACTCGGTCCACGGCAAGGCCAAGATCATCGACGTCACCCCGGGCCGAATCTCCGCCGCCCTCGACGACGGCCACATCGTCATCGTCGCCGGCTTCCAGGGCGTCAGCCAGGACACCCGCGAGATCACCACGCTGGGCCGCGGCGGCACCGACACGACCGCCGTCGCGCTGGCCGCCGCCCTGCAGGCCGACGTGTGCGAGATCTACACCGACGTCGACGGCGTGTTCTCCGCCGACCCGCGGATCGTCCCCACGGCCCGCAAGCTCGACCGCGTCACCTACGAGGAGATGCTCGAGCTGGCGGCGTGCGGCGCGAAGATCCTGCACCTGCGGTGCGTGGAGTACGCCCGCCGCTACGACATCCCCATCCACGTCCGCTCCTCGTTCAGTCACCTCGACGGGACGATCGTGTCGGGCAGCATCACCGACGAGGCCCACCAGGAGGCAGGAATGGAAGCCGCCATCATCTCCGGCGTCGCCCACGACCGGAGCGAGGCCAAGATCACCGTGGTCGGGGTTCCCGACAAGGTCGGCGAGGCCGCGCGCATCTTCGACGCCCTGGCGACCGCGCAGATCAACCTGGACATGATCGTCCAGAACGTCTCCGCCGCCGCGACCAGCCTCACCGACATCTCCTTCACCCTGCCGCGCACCGACGGGACCGCCGCGATGGCGGCCCTGGACGCGCTCAAGGGCGAGATCGGCTTCGCCTCGCTGCTCTACGACGACAAGATCGGCAAGGTCTCGCTGATCGGCGCCGGCATGCGCTCGCACCCGGGCGTCACCGCGAAGTACTTCAACGCGATCGCCGAGGCCGGGGTCAACATCGGCATGATCTCCACCTCCGAGATCCGGATCTCGGTGATCGTGGACGAGGTCGACGTGGACGCGGCGGTCACCGCCACCCACACGGCCTTCGACCTGGACGCCGACGAGGTCCAGGCCGTCGTCTACGGCGGGTCGGGGCGCTAGCCGTGGCCGGCAGGGGTGACGTGCGGATCGGCATCGTCGGGGCGACCGGTCAGGTCGGCGTGGCGATGCGCCAGATCCTCCTCGAGCGCGGCTTCGAGGCCGCCGAGGTGCGGTTCTTCGCCTCCGCGCGCTCCGCGGGCCAGGTGCTGCGCCACGGTGACCTCGAGGTGACGGTGGAGGACGCCGCCACCGCCGACCCGTCGGGGCTCGACATCGCGCTGTTCTCCGCCGGGGCCACGACCTCGCGCGCCCAGGCCCCGCGGTTCGCCGCGGCCGGCGCCGTCGTGGTCGACAACTCCTCGGCGTTCCGGATGGACGCCGACGTCCCGCTGGTGGTCAGCGAGGTCAACCCCGACGCCCTGGACTCGATCCCGCGCGGCATCGTGGCCAACCCCAACTGCACGACCATGGCCGCGATGCCGGTGCTCAAGCCGCTGCACGACGCGGCGGGCCTGACCCGGCTGATCGCCTCGACCTACCAGGCGGTGTCCGGCTCGGGCGTCGCCGGCGTCGAGGAGCTGGCCACCCAGGTGGCCGCGGGCGGCGACAAGGCCCGCGAGCTGGCGTACGACGGCTCGGCGATCGACTTCCCGGCCCCGGTGAAGTACGAGCGCACGATCGCCTACAACGTCGTCCCCCTGGCCGGGTCGCTGGTCGACGACGGCCTGGAGGAGACCGACGAGGAGAAGAAGCTGCGCAACGAGTCGCGCAAGATCCTCGGCATCCCCGACCTCGCCGTCTCCGGCATCTGCGTGCGCGTGCCCGTCTTCACCGGTCACTCCCTGGCCATCAACGCCGAGTTCGCGTCGTCGATGACGGTCGCGCACGCCCGCGAGATCCTCGCCGGTGCGCCCGGGGTCGAGCTGAGCGACGTCCCCAACCCGCTCCAGGCGGCCGGCCGCGACCCGTCGTACGTCGGGCGGCTGCGGCAGGACCCCGGCGTCCCCGACGACCGTGGCCTGGCGCTGTTCGTGAGCAACGACAACCTGCGCAAGGGCGCGGCGCTGAACACCGTGCAGATCGCCGAGCTGCTCGCAGCCCGCTAGCCCTGCTCGACCACGCGGTCGAGCCACTCGCCCAGGAGGAGACGTTCGGCCGCGCTCAGCGCGGTGAGCTCCTGGGTGCGGGCCCTGAGCCGGACGGCGGTCGGGACGCAACCCGACTCCCGCGTGTCCTGCACCCCGTCCTCCGACGGGTCGTGCAGCACCTGGTGCAGCACCGCGTCGAGCATCGCCTGGCCCAAGCCGGGGTCGCGCTGGCCCGGCGGCAGTGCCAGCAGGGTCGTGACGGTCCCCACCCCGGCGGCGTGGACGAGGGCGACGGCCCGGGGCTCCCCGGTGCGCAGCAACCCGTGCTCGGCGAGGCGGTGCACCCGAGCGGCGAGCACCTGCAGCCCTGAGCGCGCAGCGGGGGAGTCGGCGCTGCGACGGGGATCGGTCAGCAGGACGAAGAGGGCCGGGTTGGCCAGGCCGAAGTCGAGGTAGCTGGCCCAGCCGCGCCGCAGGTCGTCCACGGGGTCGACGGCGTCGCGGGCCTCGGCGGCCTTCGCCTGCACGAAGGTGTCCATGACGTGCTCGGCGACGGCCTCGAGCAGCCCGTCCTTGTCCCCGAAGAGGCGGTAGAGCGCCGGGGCCTGCACCCCGGCGGCCTCTGCGACGCCGCGCGTGGTGACCGCGGCCTCTCCGCCCTCCTGGAGCAACCGGGCGGCGGCCTGGACGATCTCGGTCCGGGTCCGGTCGCGGGGCCTGGTGCGGGCGCTCATGTCGTCGACGATATCGCGGTTCGGCGCGATGTGTTAACGTCGATAACCTTAAAGCGTTAACAACGGAAAGAGATGGCGATGATCGCGATCACCGGCGCCACCGGCGCCCTGAACGGGGCCACTCTCGGCCACCTGCTGCGCCTGTCACCCGGGGCGGAGGTCGTGGCCGTCGTGCGTGACCCCGCACGAGCGACCCACCTGACCGAGCTGGGGGTCGAGGTTCGCCAGGGTGACTACGCCGACCCCGCCGGCCTGCGGTCGGCGTACGCCGGGGTGAGCCAGCTGCTCCTGGTGTCCTCCAACGACCCGACCGCCGACGCGGTCGACCTCCACCGCACGGCGGTGACGGCGGCCGTGGAGGCGGGGGTGGGCCGCATCCTCTACACCAGCCACCAGGGTGCGTCGCCCGAGACGCCCTTCAAGCCCGGCCGGGACCACGCGGCCACCGAGGAGATCCTCGCTGCCAGCGGCGTGCCCTGGACGTCGCTGCGCAACGGGTTCTACCTGCACAGCCTGGACTGGCTGGCCGGGCCCTGGCGCGAGTCCGGGGTGGTGACGGTGCCCGCCGACGGCCCGGTCTCCTGGACCTCACGCGAGGACTCCGCCGAGGCGGCTGCGGTCGTCCTCGCGGCCGGCGGGGGCTTCGAGGGCCCGGTCACGATGACCGCTGCCGAGGCCCCGACTTTCGCCGAGGTGGCGCAGGTTGCCTCCGAGGTGAGTGGCCGGCCCGTGCGGCTGGAGGTCGTGGACGAGGAGGAGTGGGTCGCGCAGCAGGTCGCCGCCGGGACGGACGAGCGACGGGCCCGCTTCACCCTGGGGATGTACCAAGCGGCGCGCGACGGTTTCTTCCGCGGCACCGACCTCCGGCTGGGTGAGCTGCTCGGGCGGGAGCCGCGCAGCGTGCGCGACCACCTCGCCGCCTGAGCAGGACGCTCAGGTGTCGAGGTCCTCGACGAGCGCGTGGGTGATCCACCAGGAGGCCAGGAACGTCGCGCCGGTCAGCAGCGGCAGCACCAGGAACATCCAGACCGAGTCCAGGGCCCCGAAGAAGACCGCCATCGCGATCACCGCGACCATGCCCACGGCCAGCAGGCTGGTGCTCGTGGTCTCGGTCAGTGACATCGCCTTGAGCAGGACCGACCCCACGACGACCTCGACGGCGGCGACGAGCAGCAGCGCGGCGACGCCGAGGCCGCCGCAGCTGTTGACGCCGCGGACCGCGTTGCAGCCGACCTGGGCGAGGTAGAAGAGCACGACCCCGATCAGCCCCACCACGACGCCGACCACGACGGCGCCCACGCGGGGGTCGATCGTGGGACGGCGGCGGGCCCGGCGGCGGGGCTCGGCGGCCCCGTCCGTGTCGCCGCCCTGCGCCGGGAGGGTGGTCGTCGGGGCCGCGGTCAGGGTGTCGGTGTCCTGCGCGGACCTCGCGCCGCCGGGCGCAGCCGCTGCGACGGGAGCGGCCGTCCCCGGGCCGTCCGGTGCCGGGCGGGTCGAGGGGGGTGCCACGGCCGCCGGAGCTGCCGGGCGCTCGGTCGTGTCGTCGTCGGACCCCGAGTGCTTGCGGCCCCAGGGGAGGCGGCGGCCCCGACGACCGTCACCGTCCTGGTCCTGGTCGTGGTCCTGGTCGTGGTCCGCGGCGGCCGCGCTCGCGGCCGGGGCGGCGACGGGCCGGTCCCGACCGTCCGCGTCACGGGGGTCGTAGGGCTGCTCGTAGTCGGGTCCGCGGGTCCCGGACCCGACGGCCGGCGCTTCCGTCTCGGCCGCAGGAGCGGCTGAGGGCGATCGCGACCCGTGCTCGGCGGCGGGCGCGGCGGCGCGCGCGGTCGAAGCCGTCTCGGCCGCAGGAGCCGCTGCGGGCGCCGCTGCCCCGGGGGTGGCGGGAGGGGTGGACGCCGTCGTCCCGGCGGCGGGACTCGCTGTGGGTGTGTCTGTCCGCGTGACCGGGGGCGTGGCCGTGGGGGCGGCCGGGGGCGGGGTGGGAGGACGTCGGGTGGGTGCGGCAGCAGGGGCGGCCGCCGCCGAGGCGTTGCCGGCGCCCGGGGGCGGGGGCGGCGGGGGACGGCGGCGGCCGGTGGCCGGGCGCGGGGCGGGCCGGGTCGGCGTACGCCCGGTGTCGGGGGAGCTCGGCGCCTCGGACGTGGTCGCCGCGACGGAGGGCGTGGGGCCGGTCGTCTCCGCAGGCGACCCCGGGACGGCCTCGGGGGGCGTCTCGTCCTTCTGCTTCTTCTTGCGTCCGAACAGGGAGGGGAGCTCGAGGTTCGGCTCCTTGCGTCGGTCCTCGGCCATGGGGCCGATAGTGCCACGGATGCGGGGCGGCGGAGGCGAATGCGCCGCCCCGCGTCCGGGCCACCTAGAACAACGTGTAGCCGCCGTCGATGGTGACCACCGAGCCGGTCATGAAGCTGGACGCGTCCGAGGCCAGGTAGACCACGAGCGGGGCGATCTCCTCGGGCAGGGCGTAGCGCTGCATCGGCGCGTCCTCGATCCAGCGGGCGCGGAACTGCGGCTCGTCGACCGGCGCCATCTCGGTCTTGACGTAGCCCGGCGCCACCGCGTTGACGCGGATGCCCAGCGGCGCCCACTCGGCGGCCAGCGACTTGGTGAGCTGGTGGACCGCGGCCTTGGAGGCGTTGTACGCCGGCTGCCACTGCGGCCGGTTGACGATGTGCCCCGAGATCGAGCCGATGTTGACGATCGCGCCACCGCCGGTGTCCTTGAAGTGCAGCGCCGCGGCCTGGCTCATCAGCCACAGCCCGTCGACGTTGACCTCGAACACCTCGCGGAACTCCGCCGGGGAGACCTCCAGCGCGGGCTTGTGCTGGCAGGTGCCGGCGTTGTTGACCATCACGTCCATCCGCCCGGTCGCGTCCAGGGCGAGCTCGACGACGCGGCGGCCGCCCTCGGGGTCGGCCACGTCGAGGCGGGTGCCCACGACCGTGCGCCCGGTCTCGGCGGCGAGCGCCTCGGCCGCGGCCACGCTGGCCGCCTCGTCGCGCGCCGCGATCACCACGTCGGCGCCGGCCTCGGCCAGCCCGCGGGCGAAGGCCATGCCCAGCCCGCGGTAGCCGCCGGTCACCACGGCCGTCCGGCCGGCCAGGGAGAAGGAGTCCAGGACGCTCACGACGACACCACCACGATCGACTTCATGCTCTGCGGGTCGGAGTCGCTGGTGAGCGCCTCCTCGGCGTCCTCCAGGGCGAACTCCGCGGTCACCAGCGCGTCGAGGTCGACGTCTGGTCTCAGCGCCGTGGCCATCGCGGCCGGCCAGGTGTCGACGTAGCGGAACACCCCGGTCAGCGAGATCTCCCGGCTCGCGATCAGCTGCACCGGCAGCTCCATCGTCTCCGCACCGAGCCCCACCAGGACGGCCGTGCCACCGCCGCGCAGGCTGGTCAGCCCCTGCAGCAGCGCCGGGTGGGCGCCGGAGCACTCGATGAACCCGTCGGCCTCGAGCGCGGCGGCGTCGAAGTCGTCGTCGCGCGGGTCCACGGCGCGGGTGGCGCCGAGGCCCAGGATGCGCTCGCGGCGGGACTCCACGAGGTCGCTGACCACGACGTCGGTGGCGCCGTACGCCCGGGCCGCGAGGGCGCTCAGGGCCCCGATCGGGCCGCCGCCGGTGATGAACACCCGCGACCCCGGCTCGACCCCGGCCTTGCCGCACGCCCACAGCCCCACCGAGAACGGCTCGAGCAGCGCCGCGGCGTGGAAGGACAGGGCGTCGGGCACCACGTGGGCGAACTGGTCCGGCGCCAGGACGTAGTCGCAGAACGTCCCGTCGATCGGCGGGGTGGCGTAGAACTCCATCTCCGGGCACAGGTTCATCCGGCCCGCGATGCACTGGCGGCAGCGCAGGCAGGGTCGCTGCGGGTCGATCGCCACCCGGTCCCCGACCCGACCCTCGTCGACGCCCGGCCCGACGTCGACCACGACGCCGGAGACCTCGTGCCCCAGCACCAGCGGCTGGTCCACGACGTAGTCCCCGATGCGGCCGTCGGTGTAGTAGTGCACGTCGGATCCGCACACCCCCACCGACCGCACCTGCACCAGCACCTCGCCCGGCCCCGGCCGCGGCACCGGCCGCTCCTGCATCTCCACGACGCGCTGGCGCAGCAGCACGCTGGCCCGCATCGTCGACGGGATCTCACTCATGAGGTCTCCTCCCTCGCGGCCCACCGCCGCGCCCCCACCCTAGGAGGAGGGGGCGACTGATCCCCGGCTAGCCGGGGATCAGTCGGGTTATCGGCTGAACGTTCACCCGACAAGGTCACCGTTTGGCCGACAAGGTCCGGGCTCGGCGGCCATCCCCACCTCGGGAGGGACCTTTCCCCGGTGAACCGGGGATCGGTCACCTTCTCGGGCGAACGTTCACCCGACAAGGTCACCGTTCGGCCGACAACCTCCCGGCGTACGCCGACCGGCCGGCGCCGCGTGGAGCGGAGGGCGCGACGGGGCCCGGGGTACGACGAAGCCGGGCGGACCTGGTGGTCCGCCCGGCTTCGATGACGTGGTCGGGGTGACAGGATTTGAACCTGCGGCCTCGTCGTCCCGAACGACGCGCGCTACCAAGCTGCGCCACACCCCGGCGCCCGGGTCTCGATGTTCCTCGACCGCGGGCCTCGCAGAGTCTAGCGGAGTCGGAGGGGTGCTCCGCACCGGGTCCGGTACGCCGTCCTCAGGCGACCGGGACGAGGGTCAGCAGGGTCGCCTCGGGTCGGCAGCACAGCCGCACCGGGGCGTACGGCGACGTGCCGGCGCCCGCGGAGACGTGCAGCCACGAGGTCCCCGGCTCGTCCGGGGAGGAGTCGGCGGGGTGCCGGTGGAGGCCCTTGACCCGCCCGGTGTCGAGGTCGCAGTTGGTGACCAGGGCGCCCTTGAACGGCAGGCAGACCTGGCCGCCGTGGGTGTGCCCGGCGAGGGTCAGCTCGTGGCCGTCGCGGGCGAACTGGTCGAGCACCCGCAGGTAGGGGGCGTGCGCGACCCCGATCCGCAGGTCGGCGTCGGCCGGGGCGGGACCGGCGACGGCGTCGAGGTCGTCGTACTCCAGGTGCGGGTCGTCGACCCCGGTGAAGGCGATCGTGGTGTCGCCGACCGTGAGCCGCGCGGTCGTGTTGGTGAGGTCGGTCCACCCGTGCCGCTCGAACCCGGTGCGCAGGTCGCGCCAGGGCAGGGCCGGGGTGTGGGTGTTGCGGTGGCCGTCGTCGGGCAGGAGGTACCACAACGGGTTGCGCAGGGTCGGGGCGAAGTAGTCGTTGGAGCCGAAGACGAAGACCCCCGGCACGTCCAGCAGCCGCCCCAGCCCGTCGAGCAGCGGGTCGACGGAGTCGCGGTGGGCCAGGTTGTCGCCGGTGTCGACGACGAGGTCGGGCTCGAGGTCGGCCAGGCCGGCGAGCCAGCGCCGCTTGACCCCCTGGGAGGGCGTCAGGTGCAGGTCGGAGAGGTGCAGGACCTTCAGCGGCCGGTGGCCGCGGGGGAGGACGGGCACCTCGACGTGCCGGGTGGTGAAGGCGCGCACCTCGACGCCGGCCGACCAGGCCAGGGTGGCGGCGCCGAGCGCCGCCCCGGCGCCCAGGCCCCACGCCGCCCCTCGTGCCGTGCGGCCGAGCCCCCGTCGCGTGCTCGGGGAGGGGCCGGAAACCGAGTGGGGCGACATGGCCCCAGGCTGCCACAATGGGACGCATGGGAACTCTCAAGGAGCGCTTGCGCACGGACCTCACCGCCTCGATCAAGGCGCGTGACGCGGTCCGGTCCTCGACCCTGCGGATGGTCCTGACGGCCGTCACCAACGCCGAGGTGGCCGGCAAGGAGCAGCGCGAGCTCACCGACGAGGACGTCCTCGGGGTGCTGACCAGCGAGGCCAAGAAGCGTCGCGAGGCCGGCGAGGCCTTCGCCGACGCGGGGCGCGAGGAGCAGGCCGCCAAGGAGCAGTCCGAGCTGGCCGTCATCGCCGACTACCTGCCGGCCCAGCTCAGCCAGGACGAGATCGTCGCCCTGGTCACCCAGACGATCGACGAGCTCGGCGTCCGCGACGACGGCCCCCGGGCGATGGGCCGCGTGATGGGCGTCCTGACGCCGCGCACGAAGGGTCGCGCCGACGGTGGCGCGGTCGCCGGCGAGGTCCGCCGCCAGCTCGCCTAGGTCCTCCGGGAACGACGACGCCCCTGACCCCAGCGGGGGCAGGGGCGTCGGTCGTCCTGGTGGGGCTCAGCCCCCCGAGGGGAACAGCGTGATCCGCGAGCCGCGGGGGGCGCTGGCGCCCGGAGCCGGGCTGGTGTCGGCGATCCGGCCCCGACGCACGCTCGAGGACTTGTCGGCGCCGGTGTCGATGTAGAACCCGAGCCCGGCCAGCGTCTCGGTGGCGCGGGCCTTGCCCATCCCGGTGACGTCGGGGATCTTGATCTGGACCGCGTCGGTGCTGTCGCCGGCCGGGGAGGTGAAGTTCTCGTACGGCAGCTTGTCCTGGACCCCCCGCATGGCCGCGGACCACATCGGACCGGCCAGGGTCGACCCGAAGGCCTCCCCGACGTAGCGACCGCCCACCAGGGTGCCGTTCAGGGTGATCGGCTGGCCCTGGGAGTTGGCGCCGGCGATCATCGCGGCCGTGGCCAGCGTCGGGGTGTAGCCGTTGAACCAGACCGCCATGTTGCTGTTGATCGTGCCGGTCTTGCCCGCCGACGGCTTGTCCAGCGCGAGGTTCTGGCCGAAGCCCCCCGGCTCGAGCACGCCGCGCAGGATCCCGTTGACGGTGTCGGCGGTGCGCTGGGACATCACCTGCTGGCACTGCGCCGGGTAGTTCTTGAACACCTTGCCCTGGGCGTTGAGGATCTGGGTCACGGGACGGGTGGTGCAGTGCTCACCGCGCGCCGCGAACGTCGCGTAGGCCCCGGCCATCTCCAGCGGGCTGACGTCGGCCACGCCGAGGACGAAGGACGGGACCCGCTCGCTGCCCGGGTCGGTGAGGTCGACGCCCATCGCCTTGGCCATCGCGTAGGGCTCGCAGATGCCGGTCTTCTTCTCCAGCTGGGCGAAGTAGGTGTTGACCGACTTCCGGGTGCCCGTGGTCATGTCGAAGGTGCCGCTGCCCGTGGAGTTGCCCAGGTCCCAGTTGCTGTAGATCGGGTAGGGGCCCGTGCAGTCGGCGAAGTCGTTCTGGGGGACGCTCAGCTTCGGGGGGCTGTTGAAGGTCGTCGAGGTCGGCAGACCCTGCTCGATCGCAGAGGCGAGCACGAAGGCCTTGAACGTCGAGCCGGCCTGGAAGCCGTTGGAGTCGCCGTACTTGCTGTCCACGACGTAGTCCAGGAAGGTCTGGCCGGCCTTCTTGTCCCGGCCCATCGGACGGCTCTGGGAGATCGCCTTGACCTCGCCGGTGCCGGGCTGCACCAGCGCGAGGGCGCCGATGGCCTGGTCGGTGGGTCGGACGGCCGCGGCGGTGGCGGCGTCGGCCGAGCGCTGGAAGTCGAGGTCCACGGTGGTCTTGATGGTCAGGCCGCCGGTGTTGAGCAGCGTCGCGCGGTCGGTCACGGTGCGGCCCAGGGCGGGGTCGGCGAGCAGGTAGCGGCGCACGTAGTCGCAGAAGAACGCGGCCTGGGTGCCCAGGCAGCCGTTGCGGCTCGAGCTCATCCGCAGCCGCAGCTTCTGGGCCGTGAGCTGGTCGGCCTGGGCCTGCGGGATCACCTTGAGCTGGGCCATCCGCTCGAGCACGACGTTGCGGCGGGCGCGGGCGCGGTCGGGGTAGCGCGAGGGATCGAAGCCGACCGGGTTCTTGACCAGGCCGGCGAGGGTGGCGGCCTGCTTGGCGTTGAGCTGCGAGGCGTCGACCGAGAAGTAGCGACGGGCGGCGCTCTGGATGCCGTAGGCGCCGTCGCCGAAGTACGCCAGGTTCAGGTAGCGCTCGAGGATCCAGTCCTTGGAGTAGTTCTGCTCGAAGGCGATCGCGTGCCGGAGCTCCTGGATCTTGCGCTGGTAGGTGTTCTCCGTCGCCGCCCTGCGCGCCTCCGGGGTCCGCGCCTGCGCCAGCAGCGTCATCTTGGCCATCTGCTGGGTGATCGAGGAGCCGCCCTGGGTGCTGCCCGCCGCGGTCTGGTTGTTGACGAAGGCGCGCAACGTGCCCTTCACGTCGAGCGCGCCGTGCTGGTAGAAGCGGTAGTCCTCGATGGCCACGATCGCCTTGCGCATGATCGGGGCGACCTTGGAGAGGGGGACGTTGACGCGGTTCTCGTCGTAGAACACCGCGATCGGGCGGCCCTTGGAGTCCAGGACCCGGCTGCGCTGGGAGAGCGGCGAGGCCGTCAGCGCCTGCGGCAGGTCCTTCATCGAGGACGCCGTGGCGCCGGCGGCGTAGCCGAGGGCGCCGACGACGGGGACGACCAGGCCGGCGGCCAGGACCCCCAGGACGACGGAGACGGCCACGATCACCCCGAGGTGGGAGACGATCGTGCCGAAGGACAGTCGGGGGCGGTGGCGCGGCATAGCACAAGAGTACGGGGCGGTGGGGCCTTTACCCCCGCGTGCCGCGCTCGACCTAGTCATTTCGGGCCATACGAGATTGACCCCGTCGGGTCTGTTCCGAATATCCCTGTCTCTTTAGTCTGTGAGTGGGTTAAAACGGACGTATCGGGGCGAGCCGGTTAAAACCCAGGACCATGAACTTTGGAGGGAACATGTCCTGGAACGAGATGTGGGCCAATGTGGCCCTGTGCCAGAAGTCGACGCCGGACGAGCTCTTCGTCCGCGGGGCCGAGCAGCACAAGGCCAAGGCCGTCTGCGGAGCCTGCCCCGTGCGGGCCGAGTGCCTGGCCGAGGCGCTCGACAACGAGATCGAGTGGGGGGTGTGGGGCGGTCTGACCGAGCGTGAGCGTCGGGCCCTGCTCCGCAAGCGCCCCAACGTGACCTCGTGGCGCCAGCTGCTGGAGACCGCGAAGTCCGAGCACGAGGCCGCCGTCGGGGTCACCGCCTGACCCGAACGGTCCGATCGAGTGGCACGACGGGCGATCCCGGGCTTGGGAGCAGCGGGAACGCCGGACGTGCACCTCAGTCGGTGCGGGCCAGCAGGTCGCCCACGTGCCGCAGGCCGTCCAGGTCGTGCACGTCGGTCGACAGCGCCGGCACCACGACCACCGGCACCTCGGGGTGGGCGTGGGCGAATCGGTCGGTGAGACGCTGCTCGCGGTCCACGACGACCTCGGTGTCGGCGTGCAGCCGGAGCAGGGCCGCGGCCGTGGTCCGAGCGTCCCCGTCGGTGCTCGTCCGGGCGTCGGACGAACCGACGTCGTCCAGGCGCTCGGCGGCCGCCATGGCCGCGTGGGCGCTGAGACCACCGCCGGGGCGGGTGCTGGCCCGGTTGACGACCAGGCCGGCGAGCGGCATCTGCTCGGCGCCGAGGCGCTCGACGAAGTACGCCGCCTCGCGCAGCGCGTCGGGCTCGGGTGCCGCGATCACCAGGAACGCCGTCCGCCGGTCCTGGAGCAGCTCGTAGGTGCGCTGGGCGCGCTGGCGGAAGCCGCCGAACAGGGTGTCGAACGCCGCCACGAACGCGCGCACGTCCTGGAGCACCTGGGCGCCGATGAGCTTGGTGATCGCGTTGGTGACCATCCCGAAGCCCGCCGTCATCAGCCGGGCCGGGCCGCGTGCCGGGGCCAGCAGCAGCCGCATGAACTTGCCGTCCAGGAAGCTGGAGAGCCGCTCCGGGGCGTCGAGGAAGTCCAGGGCGCTGCGCGAGGGCGGGGTGTCGACGACGATCAGGTCGTAGCGCCCGGTCCGCCGCGCCTCGGCGTCGAGCTGGCCGAGCTTCTCCATCGCCATGTACTCCTGGGTGCCCGCGAACGAGCTCGACACCGCGACGTAGAACGGGTTGGCCAGGATCTGGGCCGCCTTCTCGGGACTGGCCTGACTCTGCACCACCTCGTCGAAGGTGCGCTTCATGTCCAGCATCATCGCGTCGAGCGACCCGCCCCCGTCGGTCGAGCCCGTCGGGACCACCCCGGGCACCGGGCGCGGGGTGTTGTCCAGCTCCTCGATCCCCATCGACTGCGCCAGCCGACGGGCGGGGTCGATGGTCAGGACCACGACCTTGCGGCCGCGCTCGGCGGCCCGCAGCGCCAGCGCCGCCGAGGTGGTGGTCTTGCCGACCCCGCCCGAGCCGCAGCACACGATGATCGAGCGGGAGCGGTCGTCGAGCAGGGCGTCGACGTCGAGCGCGCGGCGCGGCTCGTCGCCGCCCACGAGCGGACCCCGGCGGGCGCCGGAGCGGCCCGGCTGGCCGGAGCGGTCGGCGGACGGCGTGCGGCGGCGGTCGGCGCTCATGCCAGGCCCTTCCGGGTCAGGGTGCGGGCGAGGTCGTAGAGGCCGTCGAGGTCGATCCCGCCGGGCAGCAGCGGCAGCTCGTACGCCGGCACGTCGAGGTGGGCGACCAGGTCGCGCTGGGTGTCCTCCAGCCGGCGCCGCTCGGCGTGGTGGCGCCCCTCGGCGACCAGGGCGTCCACGAGGCCCGGGGCGGCGTCGAGGCCGGCCTGCTCGAGGGCGGTCGCGAGTCCCGCGCGGTCCTCGGAGTGCGCCAGCAGGTCACGTCGCGCGTCGGCGTCGAGGTCCTGCGGCCGGACCATGTTGACGACCACGCCGCCGACCGGGAGGCCGATGCGGCGCAGCTCCTCGATGCCGTCGGCGGTCTCCTGCACCGGCATCTCCTCCAGCACGGTGACCAGGTGGATCGCCGCGCGGGGCGAGCGCAGCAGCTGCATGACGACGTCGGCCTGGGCCTTGATCGGGCCGACCTTGGCCAGGCCGGCGAGCTCGTCGTTGACGTTGAGGAACTGCGCGACGCGTCCGGTGGGCGGGGCGTCGAGCACGATGGCGTCGTACGTCCGGGCGCCGCGGTTGCGCTTGTTGCGGTTGGCCGCCTCGTAGATCTTGCCGGTCAGCAGGACGTCGCGGACCCCGGGGGCGATGGTGGTGGCGAACTCGATCACGCCGAAGCGGTCCAGCGCCTTCCCGGCCCGACCGAGCCGGTAGTACATGTCGAGGTACTCCAGCAGCGCCGACTCCGCGTCGATGGCCAGGGCGTAGAGGTCGCCGGAGCCGGAGGTGCCCTGCGCGACCAGGCGCTCCTCGTAGGGCAGCGGCGGCACGTCGAACATCCGGGCGATGCCCTGGCGGCCCTCGACCTCGCACAGCAGGACCGAGCCGCCGCGAGCGGCGAGGGCGAGCGCGAGGGCGGCGGCGACGGTGCTCTTGCCGGTCCCGCCCTTGCCGGTGACGACGTGCAGGTCGACCTCGGGGAACGCGGGCATGGGTCGCAGCGTAGCCACGCCGGAGCCCGCACCTGGGGTGATCCGGGGCACAGCAGACGTGGCAGGATCGCCGGGACGGCCCGCGGTGACGTGGGCCACACGCGCGGCCGGTCCACCGGCCGCCGGCCCTGGGAGGAGCCAGATGGACAAGGTGGTCCGGAGCGCGGCCGAGGCGGTCGCCGACATCCCCGACGGCGCGACGCTGTCCGTGGGCGGGTTCGGCCTGTGCGGCATCCCCTCGACGTTGATCGAGGCCCTGCTGGAGGCCGGCACCACCGACCTCGAGGCCTACTCCAACAACGCCGGGGTCGACGACTGGGGCCTGGGACTGCTGCTCGGCGAGAAGCGGATCCGGCGGATGGTCGCCTCCTACGTGGGGGAGAACAAGGAGTTCGCGCGGCAGTACCTCCACGGCGAGCTCGAGGTGGAGCTCACCCCGCAGGGCACCCTGGCCGAGCGGATGCGGGCCGGCGGCACCGGCATCCCGGCCTTCTTCACCGCGACCGGCGGCGGCACCCAGATCGCCGAGGGCGGCCTCCCGTGGCGGTACGACGCCGACGGCAACGTCACCGTCTCCTCCCCGCCCAAGGAGACCCGCGAGTTCGAGACCGAGCACGGGCGGCGCGAGTTCGTCCTGGAGGAGGCCCTCGTGGCCGACTTCGGGCTGGTGCGCGCCTGGAAGGGTGACCGCCACGGCAACCTCGTCTACCGCGACTCCGCGCGCAACTTCAACCCGCTCGCGGCCATGTGCGGGCGTACGACGATCGCGGAGGTCGAGCAGCTCGTCGACCCCGGCGAGCTGGACCCCAACGAGATCCACACCCCCGGCGTCTTCGTCCACCGCGTGGTGGCGCTGACCCCCGAGCAGGCGGCCGACAAGCGCATCGAGAAGCGCACCGTGCGCGCCAAGGAAGGTGCCTGAGATGGCCTGGACCCGTGAGGAGATGGCGGCCCGCGCCGCCTCGGAGCTGGAGGACGGCTCCTACGTCAACCTGGGCATCGGCCTGCCGACCCTGGTCCCCAACTACGTCGACGACGACGTCGAGCTGGTCCTCCAGTCGGAGAACGGCATCCTCGGCGTCGGTGCCTACCCGGAGGAGGGCCAGGAGGACGCCGACCTGATCAACGCCGGCAAGGAGACCGTCACCCTGCGACGCGGCGCGAGCTTCTTCGACTCCGCCCTGTCCTTCGGGATGATCCGTGGCGGCAAGATCGACGCCGCGATCCTGGGCGCCATGCAGGTCTCGGCCGCCGGCGACATCGCCAACTGGATGATCCCCGGCAAGATGGTCAAGGGCATGGGCGGCGCGATGGACCTCGTGCACGGAGCCAAGCGCGTGATCGTGCTGATGGAGCACAACGCCAAGGACGGGGCCTACAAGATCGTCCAGGAGTGCTCGCTGCCCTACACGGGCCGGGCCGTGGTGCAGCGGATCATCACCGACCTGTGCGTCCTCGACGTCACCGACGAGGGCCTGCGCCTGGTCGAGCTCGCCCCCGGGGTCACCGAGGACGAGGTCCGCGAGA
Source organism: Nocardioides korecus (assembly GCF_054778395.1). Classification (NCBI taxonomy): domain Bacteria; kingdom Bacillati; phylum Actinomycetota; class Actinomycetes; order Propionibacteriales; family Nocardioidaceae; genus Nocardioides; species Nocardioides korecus. Next base: position 642,605 of record NZ_BAAGZO010000001.1, read on the forward strand.
AGACCGAGCCGGAGATCCTCACCGGCCGGTGAACGCCGGGTGTGGTGCCCGTCTCGTCCGGCTGGGTGGGGAATGTCCGGGACGAGGGCGCGGTTGGGCAGGGAGTCGTACTTCCCTACCGAGAGGTGGCCCATGTCCCGCGCTTTCACTCCCGTCAAGATCGGCCCCTGGGAGCTCCCCCAGTCGTTCGTGATGGCCCCGCTGACCCGCAACCGCGCCGGTGAGGGTAACGCGCCCACCGAGCTCAACGCGGAGTACTACGGCCAGCGCGCCGGAGCCGGCCTGATCATCACCGAGGGCGTGGCCCCCAGCGAGGTCGGCCAGGGCTACCTCAACGTGCCCGGGCTCTACACCGTCGACCAGGTCGCCGGCTGGCGTCGCGTCGCCGACGAGGTCCACGGCAAGGGCGGGACGATCGTCGCGCAGATCATGCACGCCGGCCGCATCGCGCACGCCGACAACAAGGGCGGCGTCGAGACCATCTCCGCGAGCGCCGAGCAGGCTCCCGGCGAGATGATCACCGCCGAGGGCCCGAAGGCCCACGACGTGCCCCGGTCGCCGTCGACCGACGAGGTCGCGGACATCGTGGCCGACTACGTCACCGCCGCGCGCAACGCCGAGAAGGCCCACCTGGACGGCGTCGAGATCCACGCCGCCAACGGCTACCTCCTGCACCAGTTCCTCGACCCGACCGTCAACCTGCGCGACGACGTCTACGGCGGCTCGCCGGAGAATCGTGCCCGCCTGGTGGTCGAGGTCGTCAAGGCCGTCGCCGAGGAGATCGGGGCCGACCACGTCGGTCTGCGGATCTCCCCCGGACACCAGTTCAACGGCATGGGCGAGAAGCCGGGCGAGGACCTCGACGCGACGTACGCCGCGCTCGTGGACGCCATCGCCCCGCTCGGCCTGGCCTACCTGAGCATCCTGGCCAGCCCGCTCGACGCGATCGAGCCCCTGGTCAAGGACCTCCGCACGCGCTTCGGCGGCCCGGTGCTGCTCAACAGCGGCTTCGGCGACGTGACCGCCCTGGACTCGGTCGAGGAGCTGCTGCAGACCGGTCTCGCGGACGCGGTCGTCGTGGGTCGCCCGTTCCTGGCCAACCCCGACCTCGCCGAGCGGTGGAAGCAGGGTGCGGAGCTCAACGAGCCCAACCCCGACACCTTCTACGGCGGCGGCGCCGAGGGCTACACCGACTACCCGACGCTCGACGCGGCCTCCTGAGCCGCACCTGAGCCTCACCACGACGCCCGCCCCGGTCACCGACCGGGGCGGGCGTCGTGCGTCGTCCTAGCCCAGCACCGCGTGGCGCACGACGGTCCACTCGGGCGAGCCGGGGTCGATGACGGCCATGTGGTCGCCGTCGACCACCGCCAGGTCGATCCACGGGTGGGCCGCGACCAAGCCCTCGCTCAGGGCGAGCGGCACGACGTCGTCGGCGCGGCCGTGCACGACGGTGGCGGCCGGACGGTCGGCCGGGGCCGGGTGCTGGTGGAGCAGCACCATCGGGTCGGCCACGGCCGGGTCCCGGTCGCCCATCAGCGCGGCGGTCGCGTCGTCGCCGAGGTGGCGGCGGGTGGCCTCGCCCAGGTCGCAGACCGGCGCCAGCGGCACCACCCGCTCGCACGCGACACCGGTCGCGACCAGCCACAGCACCAGGTGGCCGCCCGCGGAGTGACCCACCAGGCGCGTCGGCCCGGTGCGCACGCCGACCTCGGCCAGGAGGGCGGGCAGCGTGTCGACCGCACGGCGCACGTCGTCGCCGGTGGTGGGCCAGCCGCCCTCCGCTCCCTGTTCCGCATCCTCCGGGCCGACGCGGCGGTACTCCACCGAGGCCACGACCGCGCCCTCGTCGGCCAGCGCCCGGGCCAGGGGACGGGCGTGCCGGCGGTCGAAGGCGGTGCGCCAGAAGCCGCCGTGGACGTAGACGACCAGCGGCGCCGGCGGGCCGCCGTCGGCCGCCGGCAGCGAGCCGCCGGGCAGGTGCACGTCCACCAGGCCGTCCTCGTGGTCGGCGTAGCGGAGGGTCAGGTCGGGCAGGAGGCGAGGGTCGCTCGGCTGGTCGGTCACGGGACTAGGGTGGCGGCCATGACCAAGTGGGAATACATGACGGCGCCGGTGCTGGTGCACGCCACCAAGCAGATCCTCGACAACTTCGGCTCCGACGGGTGGGAGCTGGTGCAGATGGTCCCGGGGATGAACCCCGAGAACCTGGTCGCCTACTTCAAGCGTCCGGTGCAGTGAGCACCCCCGAGGAGCGCCTCGAGGCGCTCGGGCTGCAGGTCCCCGAGGTGCCCGCACCCGTGGCGGCGTACATCCCGGCGGTGCGGAGCGGGAACCACGTCTTCACCTCCGGCCAGCTGCCGATGCGCGACGGCAGCCTGATCGCCACCGGCAAGGTCGGCGGCGAGGTGAGCCAGGAGGAGGCCGTGGAGTGCGCGCGGCAGTGCGCCCTGAACGCGCTGGCCGCCGTGCGCGCCGAGGTCGGTGAGCTCTCCGCGGTCAAGCGGGTCGTCAAGGTCGTGGCGTTCGTGGCCTCGACCCCGGACTTCACCGGCCAGCCCCAGGTCGCCAACGGCGTCTCCGAGCTCCTGGGCGAGGTCTTCGGCGAGGCCGGTCGCCACGCGCGGTCGGCCGTGGGCGTGCCCGTGCTGCCGCTCGACGCGCCGGTCGAGGTCGAGCTGGTCGTGGAGGTCTGAGCCGGTGAGCCCCCGCCCCCGCGTCGAGCTGCCCCCGGCGTTCGTGGAGAGCGCCCGCGCCTTCACCGACGGTGACAAGACCCCGGCGGAGCCGCGGGACGCCGCGACCGTCGTGCTGATGCGCGGGGGCCCGCAGGGGCCGGAGGTCTACCTGCTGCGTCGCCAGACCTCGATGGCCTTCGCCGGCGGCATGTGCGTCTTCCCCGGTGGTGGGGTGGACCCGCGCGACTTCGACCAGGACGTCGCCTGGGCCGGTCCCGACGCGGCGACCTGGGCGCGCCAGCTGGGCACCGACGAGGCCGAGGCCCGGGCCCTGGTCTGCGCCGCGGTCCGCGAGACCTTCGAGGAGTCCGGCGTCCTCCTGGCCGGGGAGCACGCCGACGACGTCGTCGCCGACACCACGGGCGAGGACTGGGAGCGCGACCGCGCCGCCCTGGAGGGCAAGGAGCTGGCCTTCACCGACTTCCTCGCGCGACGCGGGCTGGTGCTGCGCACCGACCTGCTCGGCGTCTGGCGCGCGTGGCTGACCCCGGAGTTCGAGCCCCGGCGCTACCGCACCTGGTTCTTCGTCGCCGACCTGCCCGAGGGGCAGCGCACGCGCGACGTCTCGACCGAGTCCGACCAGGTCACCTGGTCGCCGGCCCTTCAGGCGGTCGAGGACTCCGAGGCCCAGCGCATCCTGATGCTCCCGCCGACCTACCAGACCTGCCTGGAGGTGGGCCAGTACGCCGACCCCGCGGCCGTCCTGGAGGCCGCCCGGGACCGCTCGGTGGAGATGTTCACCCCGCAGCTGCAGACCGACGAGCACGGCACCACGATGACGGCGCCGCCGTGGATGGACGAGCTGCTGGAGTCGCGCGGGTGAGCGAGCCGACCGCGACCCCCTGGACCGGGGGCGCCTTCGGGGAGCGGGCACGGTGCCTGCTGGCGCCGAACGCGAACATGATGACCCTGGACGGCACCAACACCTGGGTGCTGCGCGAGCCGGGCGCCCGCCGCTCGGTCGTGGTCGACCCCGGCCCGCCCGACGAGGCCCACCTGGACGCGGTCGCCGAGGCGGCGGGCGAGGTCGGCGTCGTGCTGCTGACCCACCACCACCTCGACCACTCCGAGGCCGCGCGCGCGTTCGCCGAGCGGGTGGGCTGCGGCGTGCGCGCCCTGGACCCGGAGTGGCGCCTGGGCTCCGAGGGCCTGGCCGGCGGCGACGTCGTCGAGGTCGACGGGCTCGAGGTCCGGGTCGTGGCCACGCCGGGCCACACCGCCGACTCCCTGAGCTTCGTGCTGCCCGGCGACGGCGCGGTCCTGACCGGCGACACCGTGCTCGGCCGCGGCACCACCGTCGTGGCGCACCCCGACGGGCAGCTGGGCGCCTACCTGGACTCCCTGGATCGCCTGCACCGGCTGTGCGAGCGCGACGGGCTCGCCACGATCCTGCCCGGCCACGGGCCCGTGATCGGCGACGCCCTGGGCGCCCTGGACCGCTACCGGGAGCACCGGCGCGCGCGTCTGGACCAGGTCGCGGCCAGCGTCGAGCGGATCGGGCGGGACCGCCCCGACCTGGTGGCCTCCGACGACCTGGCCCGTGCCGTGGTCGAGGACGTGTACGCCGACGTCGACGAGGTCCTGTGGGGAGCCGCCGAGCTCTCGGTGCGCGCCCAGCTCCAGCACCTCGACGCGCGCGACTGAGGCCGGCGCGCCGCGGGGGTCAGCGGGCGCGACGGCGCATGCGCTCCACGTCGTGGATGACCACGGAGCGGGGCTCCAGGCGCAGCCAGCCGCGCGAGGCGAAGTCGGCGAGCGCCTTGTTGACCGTCTCGCGGGAGGCGCCGACCAGCTGGGCGAGCTCCTCCTGGGTGAGGTCGTGGTGGACGTGCACGCCGTCGTCGGCGGTGCGGCCGAAGCGGTCGGCGAGGTCCAGGAGCGCCTTGGCGACCCGGCCCGGCACGTCGGAGAAGACCAGGTCGGCGACGACCTCGTTGGTCTTGCGCAGCCGCCCGGCGAGCTGGGCGAGCAGGCCCAGGGCCACGGCGGGGCGCCCCTCGAGCCAGCGCAGCAGGTCGTCGTGGGACAGCGAGAGGAACGCGGTCTCGGTGACGGCGGTGACCGTCGCCGAGCGCGGGCCGGGGTCGAAGAGCGAGAGCTCGCCGAACATCTGGCCCGGGCCGAGGATGGCCAGGAGGTTCTCGCGGCCGTCGGAGGAGGTGCGGCCGAGCTTCACCTTGCCGTCGGCGACGATGTAGAGCTTGTCGCCCGGGTCGCCCTCGTGGAAGAGCACCTCGCCACGTCGCAGCCGGTTCTCGCCCATCGACGAGCGCAGCGCGCCGGCCGCCTCGTCGTCGAGCGCGCTGAACAGCGGTGCTTGACGGAGTACGTCGTTGTCCACGTGGAAGGCCCTTCTTCGCTCACGGCACCCAGGCACGACCACGCGGGTGATCGCGGCGTCGGTGACTCTCCTCGGTGTTCTCCAGGTCACAGTCTGTCGTATCCACCGACGTGGCGCCACGCGACCCACGCAAGCCCGGGGAGGTGATGACCGCGTCGGCGGCTTCGAGGAGCGCCGTACCCTGTCAGGCGTGCCCGACACCTCCCTGGTCCGTCGCGCGCGGAAGGTGGACCGCGTCCTGGCGCAGACCTACCCCGACGCGCGCTGCGAGCTCGACTTCGACACCCCCTTCGAGCTGCTGGTCGTCACGGTGCTCAGCGCGCAGACCACCGACCGCCGGGTCAACGCGGTGCGGCCGACGCTGTTCGCGGCGTACCCCGACGCCCGGGCGATGGCCTCGGCCCCGCGCGAGCACCTGGAGCAGGTCGTCGGGCCGCTGGGGTTCTTCCGGGCCAAGACCGAGTCGCTGCTGAAGCTCTCGGCGGCCCTGGTCGCCGACCACGGCGGGGAGGTCCCGGCGCGGCTGGAGGACCTCGTCGCGCTGCCGGGCGTGGGTCGCAAGACGGCCAACGTGGTGCTGGGCAACGCCTTCGGCATCCCCGGGATCACCGTCGACACCCACTTCGGTCGGCTGGCGCGACGGCTGGGCTGGACCGAGGAGACCGACCCGGTCAAGGCCGAGCACGCCGTCGGCGAGCTGTTCCCCCGCCGCGACTGGACGATGCTGAGCCACCACCTGATCTGGCACGGTCGCCGGGTCTGCCACGCCAAGAAGCCGGCCTGCGGGGCCTGCCCGGTCGCGCACTGGTGTCCGGCGTACGGCACCGGGCCGACGGACGCCGCGGCCGCGGCCGCGCTGGTCAAGACCCAGGGGCCGGCGTGAGCACCCGTCGCGCCGTGTCGCTCTCGGTGTCCCTGTCGGCCGCGGCGCTGGCCCTGGTCGGCCTGGCCGGCTGCGGGGGAGGGTCCGGCGCGACGTCGGGCGCGGCTCCCGCCCCGACCGCGGCGGCCTCCGCCGGGATCTCCCCGACCCCGCTGCCCGACCTGACCTTCCCGGCGCTGTCCGGCTCCGGCGAGCTGAGGCTGCGCGACCTCAAGGGGCCCGCGGTGCTCAACGTGTGGGCGAGCTGGTGCGGGCCGTGCCGCGAGGAGCTGCCGCGCTACGCCGCCTTCGCCAAGGCGTACGCCGGCAAGGTCGACGTCGTGGGCCTCGACTTCCAGGACACCCAGCCCCAGGCCGCGCGCGACCTGCTCCGCAGCAGCGGTGTGACCTACCCCAGCTACCGCGACGCCGACGGCCAGATCCTCCGGCTGACGCGCTCCCGCGGGATCCCGCAGGTCGTCCTGGTCGACGCCCAGGGCCGGGCCGTCTTCGCCCAGGGCATGGTGATCCGTTCGACCCAGCAGCTCGAGGACCTGGTCGCCACCCACCTGGGGGTGCGCCGGTGACCGCGCGTCCCGGGGCGGCCGCGACGCCCTCCTGGCTGGACCCGGTGGTCCACGGGCTGGAGACGATCCGGGCCGAGGACATCAGCCGGTTCGTGCCGCCCGAGGGCGCCCGCACCCGCAAGGGCGCCGTGCTGATGCTGTTCGGCGAGGGGCCCCACGGACCCGACCTGCTGCTGACCGAGCGGGCCCACGACATGCGCTCCCACCCGGGCCAGATCTCGTTCCCCGGTGGCTCCATCGACCCCGAGGACGCCTCCCCGATCGCCGCCGCGCTGCGCGAGGCCGAGGAGGAGACCGGCCTGGACCCCGCGGGCGTCGAGGTGATCGGGTCGATGCCCGAGCTGTGGCTGCCGCCGAGCAACTTCGCCGTGACCACCGTCGTCGGGTGGTGGCGGGAGCCGACCCCGGTCGACGTCGTCGACCCGGCCGAGGTGCACGAGGTGCTGCGGGTGCCGCTGGAGGAGCTGCTCGACCCACGGCACCGCGTGACGGTCACCCACCCGCGCGGCTACTCCAGCCCGGGCTTCCTGATCGGGCCCGGCAAGGACCTCGTGCTGTGGGGCTTCACCGCCGGCCTGGTCAACAAGCTGTTCGACCACGTCGGGTGGACCCGTCCCTGGGACACAGGCGTGGAGACGACCTTGCCGGACTACATGCTCGGTCTGGGTCAAGATTGACCCCTCCCCCCGCAGAAGGACCCGCATGAACTTCCTCGACTGGTGCCTGGTGGCCCTCGCCCTGGCCTACGCGCTCTCCGGCTACTGGCAGGGCTTCGTGGCCGGCGCCTTCGCCACGCTGGGCCTGATCCTCGGTGGCCTGGTCGGCATCTGGATCGCGCCGATGCTGCTGGGCGACGCCGCCCCGTCGCTGTGGGTCTCCCTGGGCGCCCTGCTCGTGGTCCTGGTGATGGCCTCGGTGGGCCAGGCGATCTTCCAGTACGCCGGCACCCGCCTGCGGGCCCGCCTGACCTGGCAGCCCGTCCGGGCCCTGGACGCCGTCGGCGGCGCCGCCCTGAGCGTGGCGGCCGTGCTGGTCGTGGCCTGGATGCTCGGCTCGGCCATCAGCGGGTCGCGGATCCCCGGCATCAGCCCCGAGGTGCGCTCCTCCAAGGTGCTGATCACCGTCAACGACCTGATGCCGGCCCGGGCCCAGCAGGCGCTGCGGTCCTTCGACGACGTCGTGGGGAGCAGCTTCTTCCCGCGCTACCTCGAGCCCTTCGCCCGCGAGCGCATCGTCAACGTCGCACCCGCACCGCGGCGGGTGCTGCGCGACCCCGACGTGCAGCGGGCCGAGCGCAGCGTGTTCAAGGTGCGCAGCAACAACCGCTGCGGCAGCGGCGTCGAGGGCAGCGGGTTCCTCTACGCCCCGGGCAAGCTGATGACCAACGCCCACGTCGTCGCCGGGGTCACCCAGCCGGTGGTGCGGGCCGGTGGCCGCCAGCTGTCGGCCACGGTCGTCTACTACGACCCCGAGGTCGACGTGGCCGTGCTCGACGTGCCGGGCCTGCGCGGCCCCACGGTGTCCTTCGACCTCTCGGGGCGCGAGCGCCAGCCGGCCGCCGTCCTGGGCTTCCCGCAGGACGGCCCGTTCGACGCCCAGCCCGCGCGCATCCGCAGCGACCAGCGCCTGCGCTCGCCCGACATCTACGGCCAGGGCACCGTGACCCGCCACGTCTACTCCGTGCGCGGCCTCATCCGGCCCGGCAACTCCGGCGGCCCCCTGGTCTCGACCTCGGGCCGGGTCCTCGGCGTGGTCTTCGCGGCCTCGGTCAGCGACCCGCAGACCGGCTACGCCCTGACCGCCGACCAGGTCAGCCGGGCCGCGGCCCGGGGCCTGCGCACCGACCAGCGGGTCTCCAGCGGCAACTGCGCCTGAGCCGCCCCGGGCGCAGCGAGGCCGGCCCGGAGGTTCCCGGGCCGGCCTCGTCGCGTCGTGCGCCGTGCGGTCAGCCGCGCTTGAACGCCGAGGGGATCTGCTTGCCCTGGGCGATGGCCCGCTCGGGCGCCTTGACCTGCTTGACCTTCTTCAGGCCGACCAGCGCGAGCAGACCCGCGAGCAGGACGTAGACGCCGAAGACGATCAGGTAGCACCAGGCCAGGTCGAGCCCGGTCATGTGCAGGAAGTAGGCGAACGCGACCGAGAGCATGATGATCGCCAGCAGTCCCAGGAAGCCGGCCACCGCGAACAGCGCGATGCCCAGGCCGCCGGCCTTGACGGAGACTCGCAGCTCGGACTTGGCCAGCGCGATCTCGCTGCGGACCAGGCTGGAGACGTCGCGGCTGGCGTCGACGACCAGCTTGCCGATGGTGGGCTCCTCGGCCTGCACGGGCTCGCGGTGTGCCATGGGTGGTTCCCTTCTCAGGCGGGTGGAGAGACGCCCCAGACACTAGCGGCAGGCGGGGTCACCCCGGGACGGCCGTGGCGCGGCGCGGACCGCAGGGGTCTCAGCGGTGCTGGCGCCGGCTGCCGCCGTGCCAGTCCTCGGTGACGCCGGTGCCGCCCGGCTCGACGCCCATCGCGCGCAGCTGGGGCCGCTCGCGCAGGCTGCGCTTGAGCTCGGCGAACCCGGCGAACGAGGCCAGGCCCACGACGTGGTCCCACAGGCGCACGGCGTCCTCGTCGCTGGGCAGCCGGCTGATCACCGGCCCGAAGAACGAGACGCCCGCCGGCGGCTGGAAGCAGATGATCGGCGTGCCGACGTCGCGCCCGGTCAGCTCCAGGGCCTCGTCGGTCTCCGCCTGGATGCCGGCGTCGCGCTCGGACTCCTCGACCGCGTCGGCCAGCTCCTCGGGGAGCCCGGCGGTGGCGAGCACGGCCGCGGCGTACGCCCTGGTGCCGCGCTGCTCGCGCACCTGCTGCTCCTGCACCCCCTCCTCGGGCGGGGTGTCGAAGACGTGGGCGCCGCACGCGGCGTAGAACGCGTCGAGACCGTCCTGGCCGTGCTCGTCGCGGACCCGGGAGGCGACCCGCAGCAGGCGCAGGCCCGCGATGTGCCCGGCCTCGTACTCCGGGGGGAACTGCGCGTCGTAGTCGACGTCCTTGTTGAGCAGGCGCAGCGAGATCAGGCGCCACTCCACGACGTACTCCCGCTGGGCGCGGACCTGGCGCACCCACTGGCTGGTCATCCAGGCGAAGGGGCAGACCGGGTCGAACCAGAAGGCGATGTCGGGTCCGGACTCACGTGTGTCGTCGCTCATGACGCCACCCTGCCACGGGGGCGGGGAGCCGGCGCGTTCCCACCGTTTTGCGAGCAGGGGCTCACGTCTGGGAGGATGAGCAGGTTGGAGGGGAGTATTCCTTCGCGACGGCCTCGTCATCACGGCCGGTCCCGGTGCAACCGGGCCCGACCCGGGGCCGCCGGTCACCTCGGTGGCGGAAGAGACCTCCGGACATCCATGCCTGCCGTCCTGCCCTGCGCACCCGCGCGGGGGGCGGCTCGAGAGTCCGGAGGATCCCCGTGGACGTGTCCCCCCTGGTCTGGTGGCTGACGATCGGCGTCACCACCGCCATCCTGCTCTTCGACATCCTCGTGATCGGCCGGCGGCCGCACGAGCCCTCGAAGAAGGAGGTCAGCGTCGCGCTGGCCGTCTACGTCGGCCTGGCGGTGGTCTTCGGGATCGGCGTGTGGGTCGTGGCCGGCCACCAGTACGGCACCGAGTTCTTCGCCGGCTGGCTGACCGAGTACTCGCTCTCGGTCGACAACCTGTTCATCTTCTTGATCATCATGGCCAAGTTCGCCGTGCCCAAGCAGCTGCAGCAGAGCGCGCTGCTCGTGGGCATCGTGCTGGCGCTGATCATGCGCGGCATCTTCATCTTCGTGGGCGCCGCCGCGATCAACAACTACAGCTGGATCTTCTACCTCTTCGGCCTGTTCCTCATCTACACCGCGGCCAAGCTGGCCAAGGAGGGCGTCGACGACGACGACGATGACGACTTCGAGGAGAACCGTCTGATCAAGTTCGTCGAGAAGCGGTTCCCGGCCACCGCCGAGTGGCACGGCGCCAAGATCCTCAGCCGCGAGAACGGCAAGCGGGTGATGACCCCGATGTTCGTGGTCGTCCTGGCGCTGGGCACCACCGACCTGCTCTTCGCCCTGGACTCGATCCCGGCGATCTACGGCCTGACCCAGGAGCCCTACCTGGTCCTGACGGCCAACATCTTCGCGCTGATGGGCCTGCGCCAGCTCTACTTCCTGATCGGCGGGCTGCTCGAGCGGCTGGTCTACCTCTCCTTCGGCCTGGCGTTCCTGCTGGCCTTCATCGGGGTCAAGCTGGTCCTGCACGCGATGCACGAGAACGAGCTGCCGTTCGTCAACGGCGGCGAGCACATCGCCTGGGCCCCCGACATCCCGATCTGGCTCTCCCTGGTCGTGATCGTCGGCACCCTGGCCGTCACCACGGTCGCCAGCCTCGCCAAGACCGGCCTGGCCGGGGCGGACCGGAAGCAGTCCTCGCAGCTCTGAGCTGCGGCCCGTTGCGGCTCGCTGCGGTGGTGGGTCGGGTGGTGACGGCTGGGGAGTTTCCCAGGTGATGAACCGAAACTGCCTCTCTGCACAGGGTGCAACGTGTGCAGAGAACCAGGACGGGTTCATCACCTGGGAAACCGGGCCCGGGAATACCTGGGCGTCCGCCGCGTTGGAGGTTGTCGTGACAACTGATGCTGAGACGATGGACGTGCTGGTGCTGGTGGGGTCCCTGCGGGCCGACTCGTGGACCCGGCAGGTGACCGAGGCGATCGAGGGGCTGCTGCCCGCGGGCGTGCGGTCCTCGGCGTACGACGGGCTGCGCGACCTGCCCCACTACGACCAGGACCTCGACGGAGACGCCGCGCCCGAGCCGGTGCGCGCCTTCCGGGCCGCCGTGGCCGCCGCGGATGCGCTCGTCGTGGCCACCCCGGAGTACAACGGGACCATCCCGGGCGTGCTGAAGAACGCGATCGACTGGGCCTCGCGCCCCCGGGGGGCCTCGCCGCTGAACGGCAAGCCCGCGGCCGTGGTCTCGGTCAGCCCGTCCCCGCGCGGAGCCCAGTGGGCCCGCGAGGACCTGGTCAAGGTGCTCGGCGTCGCTGGCGCGCGTCCGCTGGAGACCTCGCTCGGCGTCGCGACGGTGCACGAGGTGCTGGCCGACGGCCGCCTGGTCGACCCGGAGCTCGAGCGCGCCCTGACCGACCTGGTCGCCGAGCTGGTCGAGGCCGACCGGGAGCAGCCCGCAGCCTGACCGGTCGCTGGGCGTACCGCCCGAGCCCGCCAGGTCCGGTTTCCCAGGTGATGAACCGAAACTGCCTCTCTGCACACGATGCACCGTGTGTAGAGAGGCAGCACGGGTTCATAACCTGGGAAACCGGACGCCCGGCCCCACGTGCTCGCCCGGTCGTGACGACCGGGCCCTACGTGCGCGCTGGGAGGGTCAGCCCTCGTCGCCCGTGCCGGACTTGACGCCCTTGCTGATCAGGTCCATCACGGTCGAGTCGGCGAGCGTGGTGACGTCGCCGACCTCGCGCTTCTCCGCCACGTCCTTGAGCAGGCGGCGCATGATCTTGCCCGAGCGGGTCTTCGGGAGCTCGGGGACGATCATGATCTGGCGCGGCTTGGCGATCGCGCCGATCTCCTTCTGCACGTGGCTGCGCAGCTCCTGGATCAGCGAGTCGGGAGCCTCCTCGCCATCGGCCAGAGCGGACTCGCGCAGGATCACGAACGCGCAGACGGCCTGACCGGTCGTCTCGTCGGCCGCGCCCACCACGGCCGCCTCGGCGACCTTGGGGTGGGACACCAGCGCCGACTCGATCTCGGTCGTGGACAGCCGGTGGCCCGAGACGTTCATGACGTCGTCGACGCGACCGAGCAGCCAGATGTCGCCGTCGTCGTCCTTCTTGGCCCCGTCGCCGGCGAAGTAGTAGCCCTGGTCGGCGAACCGCGACCAGTAGGTCTCCTTGAACCGCTCGTCGTCGCCCCACAGGGTGCGCAGCATCGAGGGCCAGGGCTCCTTGACCACCAGGAAGCCGCCGGAGCCGTTCGGCACCGACTCGCCCTCCTCGGTGACGACGTCGACGACGATGCCGGGGATCGGGGTCATCGCCGAGCCCGGCTTGCCCGCGGTGACGCCGGGCAGCGGGCTGATCATGATCGACCCGGTCTCGGTCTGCCACCAGGTGTCGACCACCGGGGTCTCGCCGGCGCCGATGTTGTCGCGGTACCAGACGTAGGCCTCGGGGTTGATCGACTCGCCCACCGAGCCGAGCACGCGGATCGTGGACAGGTCGTGCTCGCCGGCGATGTCGCCGCCCCACTTCATGAAGGTCCGGATGGCGGTGGGGGCGGTGTAGAAGATCGTGACGCCGTACTTCTCGCAGATCTCCCACCACCGGCTCTTGGTCGGGGTGTCGGGGGTGCCCTCGTACATCACCGAGGTGGCGCCGTTGGCCAGCGGGCCGTAGACGCCGTAGGAGTGCCCGGTCACCCAGCCGACGTCGGCGGTGCACCAGTAGACGTCCGTCTCCGGCTTCAGGTCGAACACGCCCCAGTGGGTGTAGGAGCAGCCGACCAGGTAGCCGCCGGTGGTGTGCAGGATGCCCTTGGGCTTGCCCGTGGTGCCGGAGGTGTACATGACGTAGAGCGGGTGCTCGGAGTCGAAGAACTCGCACGCGTGCTCGGCCGAGGCGCCGTCCACGGCGTCGTGCCACCAGACGTCGCGCGAGTCGTCCCACTCGACGTCCTGGCCGGTGCGGCGCACGACGAGCACGTGGCGGACCTCGTGGCCGTCCTTGTCCTTCGCCTTGGCCACGGCCTCGTCGACCGCGGGCTTGAGCGCCGAGGGGGCGCCGCGGCGGTAGCCGCCGTCGGAGGTGATCACGACCTGTGCGTCGCAGTCGGCGAGCCGGCTGGCCAGCGCGTCGGAGGAGAAGCCGCCGAAGACCACGGTGTGGGGAGCGCCGAGGCGGGCGCACGCCAGCATCGCGATAGCGGTCTCGGGGATCATCGGCATGTAGATCGCGACCCGGTCACCGGTCTTCACGCCCAGCTCGGTCAGCGCGTTGGCGGCCTTGGACACCTCGTCCTTGAGGTCGGCGTAGGTGAGGTCGCGGGTGTCGTCCTCCGGCTCGCCGACCCAGTGGAAGGCCACCTTGTCGCCGTGGCCGGCCTCGACGTGCCGGTCCACGCAGTTGTACGCCGCGTTGATGCGGCCGCCCACGAACCACTTCGCGAAGGGCGGGTCGTCCCAGTCCAGGACCCGGTCCCACTTCTGGTCCCAGTCGAGCCGGTCGGCCTGCTTCTCCCAGAACCCGAGCCGGTCGGCCTCGGCCTCGGCGTACGTCTCCTGGGTGAGGTTGGCCTGCGCGGCGAACTCCGCCGACGGCTCGAACCTGCGCTCCTCGTGGGCCAGGCTGGACAGGTTCTGGCTGGACTCGCTCATCGCGTGCTCCTCGTCAGTGCTGTGGATGTGATCGAACCTACTAGCCGGGCCGCGTCCCCACGACCCTCCGGGAAGGTGGTCGGGACGCTCCGGTCGGGCAGGTCGTGCGGCGCCGGGCCGGGCCGCGGGGCGGGGTCAGCCCTCGCGCGCGCTGCTCGGCACCAGCTGGCGTCCGTGGGTGAAGGCGAAGACGCCGGCGAAGGACCCGAACCAGGCCGCGATCGCGGTGAGGATGCCGACGTACCCGCCGATCTTGGTGATGCCCTCGGTGCCGCTGAGGTCGCCGATGCCGAGCAGGAAGAAGGTGAGGGTCAGCAGCACGAACACCGTCAGCACGGCCGGGTTGACCCGGGTGGCGCACACCGTCATCAGGGCCGTGAAGATGCCCCACGCGACCAGGTAGGTGCCGACGCCCTTGCCGACGTCGCCGGCCGGGATCTTGTAGCCCTCCAGGTGCGCCGTCAGCCACCAGAAGGAGATCCAGAACGCGCCGTAGGAGGAGAACGCGGTCGCGCCGAAGACGTTGCCCTTGGTGAACTCCCACATCCCGGCCAGCAGCTGGGCCCCGCCGCCGTAGGCCAGGGCGAGCCCGAAGACCACCGGCTCCACCGAGGCCGGCAGCAGGCCGGCGTTGACGAGGCTGAGGACGAACGTGGTCAGCGCGAACGCCGCCAGCCCGAGCGGACCCGGGTCGGCGATGTGGGCACCACGAGCGGGGGCGGCGGGGGCGGCAGGGGTGGCGTCGTGCGTAGGTGACATGGATCAGCTCCCGAGTGAGGACGAGTGACGTGGGACACAGTCACTTCGACCGTACGCAGGGTCGTTGCGGTGGTCAACGACCGCGCAGCATGCGGACACGGCTCGTCCACGAGTCGTGCGCGGGTCGTGCGCGGGACCTCAGCGGAAGTCGATGAGCTGCATGCCGGGGTCCTCGGGGGGACGTCGCGGCCGCGTGGGGGCCGGGGTCTGCTCGTCGACCTCCTGCTCGTCCTCGGACCGGGGGGCGTCGTCCTCGGGCCGGTCGGCGCGCTGCGGTGCCGGCGCCTCCTCGGGCAGCTCCTGGTGCCGCACGACCGCGCGGTAGCAGCGGGTCACCCAGGGCAGCTGCATGCCGTCGTGGCCGCGGCCGTAGTCGGCGTACAGCGTCGCGACCTGGGCGAGGAGGGCCTCGCGCTCGGGCTCGGGCATCGTGGCGACGTAGGAGACCGAGCGGGCCAGGTCGAGCAGGGAGCGCGAGGTGTGGACCTGCCAGAAGCGGAAGGAGCGCTCCTCCACGAAGCCGAAGTAGGGCGACTCCTTGAGCGGGAACGAGCGGTCCTGCTCGCGCCCCTCCGGCGGGGTCAGCAGCCGCTCCAGGCGTCGCACCCACGGGATCGAGGTGTCGTAGGTGTTCCACGCCAGCGCCAGGACGCCACCGGGTCGCAGCACCCGCGCGGCCTCGGCCAGGGCCAGGTCGTGGTCGAACCAGTGGAAGGCCTGCCCGGCCACCACCCGGTCGACCGAGCGGGACCGCAGTGGGACGTGCTCGGCGCTGGCCGCGACGTGGGCGACCCGGACCCGGGAGCCGAGGTGGCGCAGCATGGCGGGCAGCGGGTCGGTGGCCAGCACGGAGTGCCCGGCGCGGGCGAGGACCTCGGTGAGCTTCCCGGTGCCGGCGCCGAGCTCCAGCACCGAGGCGCTGGGGGTGCCGGCCATCCACGTGACCGCCTCGTCGGGGTAGGACGGGCGGGCTCGGTCGTAGGCGTCGGCGACCTCGCCGAAGGACCGGGCGGGGGGAGGGGTCGCCGTGCTCATCGTGGGCTCGAAGTTACCCGATAGCGTGGCTCCTCGTGTCCCCTGCGTCCCCCGCCTCCCCGCCCTCCGCCCGCGCCGGCGGACCCGCCGACCCCCTGGCCTGGCTCGAGGAGCTGGAGGGCGTGCCCTCGGCGTACGCCGCGACCCGGGACGGCATCGACGTGATGCTGCGCGACCGGGGGCTCCGCCGCACGACGCCCGAGCAGACCACGGACTCCCTGCTGCGCGGCGCGCACGCGAGCGCCGTGCTCGAGGGGTCGGGCAGCACGCTGGAGGAGGTCCAGGAGGGCGAGGGCGACGCCCCCGCCCAGGCAGCCGTGCGGATCAGCACCGAGCTGCTCTCGCTGGTCCCCGTGTGGGGCCGCTCGCCGCTGCAGGCCCTGGCCCGCGTGCACGCCCTGACCGGCGGCGAGGCCCCCGGCCGGCCCGTCGGCGGTGACGGTGCCGACCGGCTGCAGGCCCTCGGCCGCACGGTGCTGGCGACGCGCGCGCCGGCCCTGGTCGTGGCCGCCCTGGTGCACGCCGAGCTGGTCACGGCGGCGCCGTTCGCCTCCGGCAACGGGCTGGTCGCCCGGGCCGCCGAGCGCCTCGTGCTGGTGGCTCGCGGTGTCGACCCGGCCTCGCTGGTGGTGCCGGAGGCGGGGCACCTGGCGCTGCGGGCGGCGTACGAGTCGAACCTGCGGGGGTACCGCGACGGCGGTCGCGCGGGGCTGCACGCCTGGCTGCTGTACGCCGCCGAGGCGCAGTCGGCCGGCGCCGAGGCCAGCCCCCTGCGCCAGCCGCGCCGCTGACGGCCCCGCACAGGTGAGCGGCACCGGGAGGACCTCCGGGGGAGGACTTCTCGATGCCGCTCGAACACACGGTGCCGGCTACCAGGCGTGCACTGTCTAACTGTGGCCCCCGGACCGACCGGGTGAGACCAACGCCCAGATGATGGGTAGATCGCCGCGTGGGTACCGGCGCCGTGTGTGGTTGGTGCAGTTGTGGATCCCTGTCTACGCCCCTCGCGGGTGCATCTCAAGGGTTGACATCTGTGGTTCAGGCGCGACGGCGCGAACCCAGCCACCAGGCGGCCCCGAGGGCCGCTGCGCCGCCGACGGCGAGGGCCGCGATCGTCGGCGTGGCCGGCGGCAGGTGCACGCGGCTGCGCAGGGCGACCGGCTTGTCGAAGACGAGGATCGGCCAGCCGCGCTCGCGGGCGATCTTGCGCAGGTCCTTGTCGGGGTTGACGGCGTGCGGGTGCCCGACCGCCTCCAGCATGGCGACGTCGGTGACGGAGTCGCTGTAGGCCCAGCAGCGGGACAGGTCGTAGCCGCGCTCGTCGGCCAGGCGGCGGATCTCCGAGGCCTTGTTCTCGGCGTAGGCGTAGAACGAGATCTCGCCGGTGTAGCGACCGTCCTGCACCTCCAGCCGGGTCGCGACGACGTCGTCGACGCCGAGCATCGCCCCGATCGGCTCGACCACCTCCGAGCCGCTGGTGGAGACGATGATGACGTCGCGGCCGGCGAGGTGGTGGTCCTCGATCAGGCCCACGGCCTCGTCGTACACCAGGGGGTCGACGATGTTGTGCAGGGTGTCGGCGACGATCTCGTTGACGGTGGCGACGTCCCAGCCGACGCAGAGCTGCGACATGAACGCCCGCATCTTCTCCATCTGGTCGTGGTCGGCGCCGCCGACCAGGTAGACGAACTGGGCGTACGCCGACCGCAGCATCGCCCCGCGCGAGATCAGCCCGCCCGCCTGGAACTCCCGGCTGAACGCGAGCGTGCTGGACTTGGCGATGATCGTCTTGTCCAGATCGAAGAACGCCGCCGTCGGCGGGGCCACCGGGCTCATGCTCCGAGTCTAGGCAGGCAGGGTTGTCCACAGGTCGCGTTCCGGGGGTGGCGCCGGGCGGCGGTCGTCCGCACGCTCGGGGCATGGACCCCAGCCCTCCTCTCCTCGTCTCCGCCGACCCGCTCCTGGTCGCCGACGTGCACCGCCTCGCCGCAGCAGCGGGGGTCGTGGTCGAGGTGGTGGGCGACCCGCCCCGGGCCCTGTCCCGCTGGGGTGGGGCCCCGGTGGTGCTGGTCGGGTCCGACGCCGCCCCGGGGCTGGCGGCGTGCAGCCCGCCGCGCCGACCGCGGGTGCACGTCGTGGGGGCGACCCCCGTGGCCGACGCCGTCTTCCGCGACGCGGTCGTGCTCGGGGCCGAGAGCGTGGCCGGGCTGCCCAGCTCCGACACGTGGCTGGTGGAGCTGCTCACCGACGTCGGCGACGGCGGGGCCACCCCCGGGGTGACCATCGGGGTGGTGGGCGGGTCCGGGGGAGCGGGGGCCACCGTGCTCGCGGCCGTCCTGGCCCAGGCAGCCGCGCAGACCGGTCCCGCGCTGCTCGTCGACGCCGACCCGCTCGGCGCCGGCATCGACCGCGTGCTGGGCCTGGAGGACGACGACGGGGTCCGGTGGGACTCCCTGCTGCAGACCACCGGCCGGCTGAGCTCGCGGTCCCTGCGCGAGGCCCTGCCCCGCGCCGACGCGCTGTCGGTCCTCACCTGGCCCGCGGACCGACCGGCCTCCCTGCAGGCCTTCGCGGTGCGGGAGGTGCTCTCCGCCGGCCGACGGGGGTTCGCGACGGTGGTCGTCGACCTCCCGCGCCACCACGACCCGGTGGTCGAGGAGGTGGTGAGCCGCTGCGACCACGTCGTCCTGGTCAGCACGCTGACCGTCCCCGGCGTCAGCGCCGCGGCGCGGGTCGCCGCGCGGCTGCCCGACGGCTCGACCCGGCGGCACCTGGTGACCCGCGGTGGGCGCAGCGGGGTCTCGCCGCAGTCGGTGAGCCGCCTGCTGGGGCTGCCGCTGCTGGCGGAGATGACCGACCAGCGCGGGCTCGACGAGTCGATCGACCTCGGGGCCGGACCGGCGCGCTCGCGGCGCGGGGTGCTGTCCCGCACGGCCCGCGAGATGCTCGGGCGACTGACCGCGCCCCACGCCGGCGGCGACGGCGTCACCGCGGCATGAGCCGGCACCACCCCTCGACGTCGGTCCGGGGACGGGCGTGATCGGCCCGGGCGCGACCGGGGAGGTCACCGGCGAGCTCCTGGACGGGGTCCGGGAGCGCCTGGCCCGCGACGCTGCCCCGCTGACGCCGCAGCTGGTGGCCCGGGCGCTGCGCGAGCAGGGTCGTCCGGTCGGGGACGCCACCGTCCTGGCCGTCCACGACGCGCTGCACCGTGACGTCGTCGGGGCCGGCCCCCTCGAGCCGCTGCTGCGCCTGCCCGGGGTCACCGACGTCCTGGTGAACGGCTCGGGCCAGGTCTGGATCGACCGGGGCGGCGGGCTCGAGCTGACCGGGGTGCGGTTCGCCGACGACGGTGCCGTGCGCCGGCTGGCCCAGCGGCTCGCGTCGAGCGGCGGTCGGCGGCTCGACGACGCGTCGCCGTACGTCGACCTGCGGCTGCCCGACGGCACCCGGTTCCACGCTGTGCTGGCGCCGGTCTCGCGACCCGGCACGGTGCTGTCGCTGCGGGTCCCGCGACCCCGGGTCTTCACCCTCGCCGAGCTGGTCGAGGAGGGGGCGGTGCCGCAGGCGGGTGCCGAGCTGCTGGAGGCCGTCGTACGCCGTCGGCTCGCGTTCCTGGTCAGCGGCGGCACCGGCTCGGGCAAGACCACGCTGCTCAACGCGCTGCTGAGCCTGGTCGGTCCGCAGGAGCGGGTGGTGCTGGTCGAGGACGCCTCGGAGCTGCGGCCCGACCACGGCCACGTCGTCGCGCTGGAGGCCCGCCCGCCCAACATCGAGGGCACGGGCGAGATCACCCTGCGCACGCTGGTGCGCCAGGCCCTGCGGATGCGGCCCGACCGCCTGGTGGTGGGTGAGGTCCGGGGCGCCGAGGTGGTCGACACGCTGGCGGCGATGAACACCGGCCACGAGGGCGGGTGCGCCACCGTGCACGCCAACTCCGCGGCCGACGTGCCCAGCCGCATCGAGGGGCTGGCCCTGGCGGCGGGCCTGTCGCGGGAGGCGACCCACAGCCAGCTGCACTCCGCGCTCGACGTGGTGGTGCACCTCGGACGCGGCGAGGACCGTCGCCGGCGGGTCCGCGAGATCGGGGTGGTCACCCGCGACGACCGCGGCCTGGTGGAGGTCGTCGCGGGCGTGGTCGTGGGCGACGACGGCCGGCTGCGCGGCGGGCCCGGGCTGGACGCCCTCACCGCCCTGGTCGAGCCGTGACCCCGGGAGCCCTGACGCCCGAGGGTCTCGTGGCCGCCGTCCTGGCCGGGCTGGGGGCGAGCCTGCTGGTCCCCGCCCGACGCAGCCGCGGCCCCGGGCCGTCGACGCCGCGCCGGCCGCTCCCGCCGCTGCTCGTCGTGGCCGCGGTCGGCCTCGGCGCGGTGGTGCTCTGGTCCTCGGTGGACGGCCACGCCGTGGTCCTGGTCGTCGAGGGTCTCGTGGTCCTGGGCGCGGTCCTGCGACTGGTCCGGCGCGGTCGGCGGGCGCGCGTCGCGGACGCCCGGTCCGAGCAGGTGCAGTCCGCGTGCGACGCGATGGCCTCCGACCTGGCCGTCGGGCAGCCCCCGTTGCAGTGCCTGGACCGGGCCGCCCGGGAGTGGGCCGAGCTCGCCCCGGTGGCGGTGGCGGCCCGGATGGGCGCCGACGTCCCCGCGGCCCTGCGCGAGCTGGCCGAGCTCCCCGGAGCCCGGCAGCTGCGCACGGTGGCGGCGACCTGGCAGGTCGCGCAGTCCACGGGGGCCGGGCTCGCCGCGGCGCTGGCACGGGCCGCCGACTCGATCCGGGCCGAGCGCCGCACCACCCGGCTGGTGGCGGCCGAGCTCTCGGCGGCCCACGCGACCGCCCGGATGCTGGCCGTCCTGCCCGTCGGGGTGCTGCTCCTGGGGGCCGGCGTCGGCGGCGACCCGGTCGGCTTCCTGACCGGCACGACCGCCGGGCTGGTCTGCCTGGGTCTCGGGCTCGGGCTGAGCCTGGGCGGGCTGACCTGGATCGAACGCATCGCCGACCGGGTGCTGCGCCGGTGAACCCGGCCCTGCTGCCGGTCGCCGCGCTCGTCGCCGTCGCGGTGCTGCTGATCGTGCCGGGACGGCCGCGGACGCCGGTGACGGAGTCGGACCCGCGTCGCGGTGGTCGTGACTCGCCGCCCGTGCCCGGTGCGGCCGGGGAGCGCGCGCCCCTGCTCCGGCTGCGCCCCCTCCTGGCCACGGTCGCCGCCCTGGGGGGCTGGGCGCTCACGGGCGGCCCCGTGGGAGTCCCGGCCGCGGCGTTGTCGGGCGTGGTGGTCTGGTGGGTCCTGGGGCGCGCGGAGGACCCGGCCGTCGTACGCCGTCGGGAGCAGCTGCTGGAGGACCTCCCCGTCGGCGTCGACCTGCTCGCCGCCTGCCTGGACGCCGGTGGCTCGCCCGAGGGGTCGCTGCTCGTCGTGGCCGACGCGCTCGGCGGACCGGTCGGGGAGGAGCTCGCCCGGATCCACCACCGCCTCGACATGGGGGTCGACCCGGCCCAGGTGTGGCGCGGCGTCGCCGAGCACCCCCAGCTCGGCCCGCTCGGCCGGGCCGTGGGCCGGGCGCACGAGAGCGGCGCCTCGGTGAGCCGGGCCGTGCAGCAGCTGGGGGTCGAGCTGCGCGAGCGCGCCCGGGCGGAGGTCGAGACCCGTGCGCGCTCGATCGAGGTCAGGACGGCCGCCCCGCTCGGGCTCTGCCTGCTGCCGGCCTTCGTGGTGCTCGGGGTGGTCCCGCTCGTGGCCGGCGTCTTCGGCTCCATGCGGCTCTTCGGCTGAGACCCGTCGGGCGACGTCGTCGTCCACAGGGGCCTCGTCCGGCCGGGTTCTCCACAGCGGCCGAAGTCGTCGTGGTGGACCGCGGTCGGCCCGGGACAACCTCCTCGTCGTCAGGAAACCCCCGGCCCCGAGCCGGTCCCACACCAGTAGGAGAACACCATGAGCGCCACCCTCCCCCTCACCGCCCGCACCACCAACCGGACGACGGTCCGGGTCCCCGGCCCGACCGCCGGCCGGAGCCACCTCCGGGTGGCCGGTGCCGAGGCCGGCCCGGTGACCGCCCGGATCCCGGGCCCGGTCCCCGCGCCCGTCGTCCGACCCCGTCCGGAGGGCGAGCGGTGCCACCAGTCCGAGGCCGTCGACGTCGCCGCGGTCCGGGCGGGCCGGTCCTGGCGGGACGAGGCCGGTGCCACGACGGCGGAGTACGCCACGGTCACCGGCTGCGGCGTCGGCTTCGCCGCGCTCCTCTTCAAGTTCCTCACCAGCGACATGGGGCAGGAGCTCCTGCGGCTGATCTTCACCGCGATCAAGTCGCTGCTGCCGTTCTGAGGATCCCGGTCCGCCGGTGGGACGGGTCCGCCCGTCCCACCGGCCACCACCCCGGCTCCCAGGACCTGCCCGGGTCCCGGGACCCCGCCCCGTCCGACCCCGGTCCGTCCCGACCGGTCCCGCACCACCCGCCCCCCTCGAAGGAGCCCCCCGTGACGCGACACGACGACCGCGGAGCCGTCACCGCCGAGACCGCGATGGCGCTACCGCTGCTCGCGGTCCTCGCCCTGTCCCTGGCGTGGCTGGTCACCCTGGGCGCCACCCAGGTCCGGGCCATCGACGCCGCCCGGGAGGTGGCGCGCTCGGCGGCGCGCTCCGACGGCCCCGGCCCGGCCCTCTCGCTGGGGCGGCGGGTCGCGCCGGCCGGTTCCCGCGTCAGCGTGGCCGTCGGGGGCGGGGAGGTCCGGGCTCGGGTCACCAGCCCGGTCACGCCTCCGCTGGGCCTCTTCGGCTCCTGGGCGCGGATCGACCTGCACGCCGAGGCCCTCGCCGCCCAGGAGCCGACCCGGTGAGGCGGCGCACCTCCCGACGTCGGGACGAGCGGGGTGCCGGCACCGTCCTGGCGCTGGCCATGACCGGCGTCCTGGTGGTGGTCATCTGCCTGGCCGGCGCCGTGGTGGCGGCCGTCGCCACGCACCGCACCGCCCAGACCGCCGCCGACCTGGCCGCGCTCGCCGGCGCGGGTGAGCTCCAGCTGGGCGGGTCGGCCTGCGGCCGGGCCGCCGCCGTGGCGCGCAGCAACCGGTCGGTGCTGCGACGGTGCCGGGTCCAGGGATCCAGGGTCGGGGTCGAGGTCGTCGCCGACACCGTGCACCTCCCCGGTGGCGCGCTGGACCTCCCGGCCCGGGCCTGGGCGGGGCCGGTCACGGACTCGTCGGGCGGGCTCCGGTGAGGGGGCCCAGACAGCGGTGGTCGACCGGGCCGGCGTACGCCGATCCGGGTCGCCGCCTCAGCGGGGGGCGGTGTCCTCGTGGGTGGTCGGGGAGGCCTGCTCCTCGCGCTGGTACTCGTCGAGGCGCGAGCTCAACCGCTTGACCTTCTTGCGGTCCTGGCGTCGGGCCGAGGCGCGCCGGGCGCCGGCGCGGAAGAGGACCAGGGCCAGGACGATCAGCAGCAGGGAAGCCATGCCGAGGAAGAACACGGCCGACGCGCTGGTCTGCAGCGTGTAGGCGCCGAGGTCGAGGCTGGCGGAGGCGCCGCCCCCGAGGACCGCGGCCACGACCAGCAGGACACCGATGACCAGGAGGAGCAGGGCGACGACGATCACGAGGGGTCCTCTCGAACGCGGGCGGTGGGACCGACCCTAGTCCGCCGGAGCGCCGGCGAGGAGGAGGTCGAGCAGTCGCACGGCGCCGGCCTTGTCGAGCGGGTTGTTCTGGTTGCCGCACTTGGGGGACTGCACGCACGAGGGGCAGCCCTCGGCGCAGCCGCAGGACGCGATCGCCTCGCGGGTCGCGCGCAGCCACGCCGACGCCGCCTCGAAGCCGCGCTCGGCGAACCCGGCACCACCGGGGTGGCCGTCGTGGACGAAGACGGTGAGCATCCCGGTGTCGGCGTGCCGGGCCGTGGACACGCCCCCGATGTCCCAGCGGTCGCACGTCGCGAAGAGGGGCAGCAACCCGATCGAGGCGTGCTCCGCCGCGTGCGCGGCCCCCGGCAGGTCGGCCTGCTCCAGGCCGGCCTCGGCCAGCACGTGGTCGGGCAGCGTCCACCACACGGCCGTGGTCTGGAGCACCCGCTCGGGCAGGTCGAGCGGCTCCTCGCCGATCACCTCGCCCGTCGGCACCCGACGCTTGAGGAAGGAGACGACCTGGTGGCTGACCTGCACCTGGCCCAGCGAGAGCCGGGCGGCGCCCCACGGGACCGACCGGCGCTCCTCGACGATCTCGATGTCGGTGATCTCGCGGGCCGAGGTGGAGTGGTCGGGGACCGACCGCTCGAGGATCGCGACGGACTCCTCGAGGTCGAGCTCGGTCACCGACCAGGTCTCGCCCTGGTGGAGGTAGACCGCGCCGGGGTGCACGGTGCCGTGGGCCGCGTGGTGGTCCACCGTGCCGAGCACCCGGCCCGTGCGGTCCTCGACGAGCCGGACGGGCGGGCCCCCGGTCGACCGGATGTCGGCCAGGTCGCTGGCCCGGCTGCGGTCGGTCCAGAACCAGCCCCGCGGACGCCGCCGGAGCAGCCCGCCGGCGGTCAGGGCGTCGACCGCGACCCGCGCGCCGGGCCCGAACATCGGCAGGTCCTCGGTGGTCAGCGGCGACTCCGCCGCGGCGGCGCACAGGTGCGGGCCGAGCACGTAGGGGTTGTCGGGGTCGAAGACGTTGGCCTCCACGGGACGACCGAGCAGCGCCTCGGGGTGGGTGACCAGGTAGGTGTCCAGCGGATCGTCGCGGGCGACCATGACCCCGAGCGCGTCGCGGGCGCCGCGACCCGCCCGGCCGAGCTGCTGCCAGAGGGCGGCGCGGGTGCCGGGGAAGCCGGCCAGCAGCACGGCGTCGAGCCCCTTGACGTCGATCCCGAGCTCGAGGGCGTTGGTCGCGGCCAGCCCCACCAGCTCCCCGCTGCGCAGGGCCTCCTCGAGCAGGCGCCGCTCCTCGGGGAGGTAGCCACCGCGGTAGGCCGCGACCCGCTCCACCAGCGACGGGTCGACCTCGGCGAGCTGGCGTCGGGCGGCGAGGGCGACGGTCTCGGCGCCCCGGCGCGAGCGGACGAACGCGAGGGTGCGGACGCCGTCGACGACGAGGTCGGTGAGCAGGTCCGCCACCTCGCTGGTCGCGGCCCGGCGGGTCGGGGCGCCGTTCTCGCCCTGGCCCGGCACCAGCGGCGGCTCCCACAGGGCCAGCGTCAGGCGACCGCGGGGGGAGCCGTCCAGGTCGACGGCGGAGACCGGCAGGCCGGTCAGCCGCGAGGCGGAGACCTCCGGGTCCGAGACGGTGGCCGAGGCCAGCACGAAGGTGGGCGACGCGCCGTACAGCGCCGCGAC
The DNA here is from genome assembly GCF_054778395.1 of Nocardioides korecus. Classification (NCBI taxonomy): domain Bacteria; kingdom Bacillati; phylum Actinomycetota; class Actinomycetes; order Propionibacteriales; family Nocardioidaceae; genus Nocardioides; species Nocardioides korecus. Next base: position 667,635 of record NZ_BAAGZO010000001.1, read on the forward strand.
GCGCCTCAGCCGCCGCAGGATCTGCGCCACGTGGGCCCCGAAGACGCCGCGGTAGTGGTGGCACTCGTCGACCACGACGTAGCGCAGCGAGGCGAAGAACCGCGTCCAGCGCGCGTGGCCCGGCAGCAGCGAGCGGTGCAGCATGTCCGGGTTGGTCAGGACGTACTCCGCGTGGTCGCGCGTCCACTCCCGCACCTCGGGGGTGGAGTCGCCGTCGTGGGTGCCGCTGCGCAGCCCCGGGAGGCCCGCGCGCTCGAGACGTCGCAGGGTGGACAGCTGGTCCTGCGCCAGCGCCTTGGTGGGGGCCAGGTAGAGGACGGTGGCGCCGCGCTGGCCCTTGGGGCCGCGGGCGGACTCGATCTCCTCCAGCGAGGGCATCAGGTAGGCCAGCGACTTGCCCGAGGCGGTGCCGGTCGAGAGCACCGTGTGGGTCCCGGACCGGGCGAGGTCGGCGGCCACCCGCTGGTGGGTCCAGGGGGTGGCGATGCCGGTGGCCGAGAGGGCCGTGCGGACCGGCGCCGAGAGCCACTCGGGCCACTCGGCGGGGGCGGCCTCGCGGGCGGGCACGACCTCCAGGTGGGTCAGGCCCGCCTCGCGACCCGGGGCAGCGCCGAGCCGCTCGACGAGCGTCTGCAGATCCTTCACCGGCACCCGCCCAGTCTCGCAGCGGACACCGACAACCTGACCCCGGGGCGTGAGCGCCCGTGGTTCAATGTCGCAGACGTACTGGTCGTGGAGCGGGGGACGGGCTCGTCCCCGAGCTCGGAGGAGAGAACGTGGACCTATCGCTGGAGACCCGTGAGGTCGGCAGCCGGACGATCGTGTCCGTCGGTGGCGAGATCGACGTCTACACGGCCCCCAAGCTGCGCGACCAGATCGGCGAGCTGGTCACGGACGGTCGCCACGACCTCCTGATCGACCTCGAGGGCGTCGACTTCCTGGACTCGACGGGCCTCGGCGTCCTGGTCGGCGGCCTGAAGAAGGTGCGCGCCCAGGACGGCTCGATGGAGCTGATCTGCTCCCAGGACCGCCTGCTCAAGATCTTCCGCATCACCGGGCTGGCCAAGGTCTTCACCATCCACGACTCCGAGGGCGCGGCGCTCGGCGACTGAGCCCCCCTCGACACACCCCCGGATCGAACCGATCCGCACCCGTTCGCCCCCGGACTCCCCGGGGGCGTTCGGCATTCCGGCGCACGACACTCGCGGCGGTGTGACTCAGATCACTGCGCTGTGATGTGAGACACATACACTGCGCAGCAGTCGTCTGCTGCGTCGAACTCCTGAGGAGACCCATGACCGGGATGCACCCTGCCGTCGTCGAGCTCGCCGGGGGCAACCTCGTCCTGGTCGTCCTCGTCGCCCTGATCGCGATCGCCGCGCTCGCCATGGCGGTCATGTTCCGCCGCGAGGTGCTCGCCGCGCCCGAGGGCACCGAGAACATGCAGAACATCGCGCACGCGGTGCAGGAGGGCGCCAACGCCTACCTGACCCGCCAGTTCCGCACCCTCGCCGTGTTCGCCGGGGTCGCCTTCGTGGCCCTCCTGGCGCTCCCGGCCGACTCCCTCGGCGTACGGATCGGGCGGTCGGCGTTCTTCGTCGTCGGCGCCGGCTTCTCCGCCGCGATCGGCTACCTGGGCATGTCCCTGGCCGTGCAGTCCAACCTGCGCGTCGCCGCGGCCGCCAACACGGTCGGGCGCGACCCGGCCATGAAGATCGGGTTCCGCACCGGCGCCTTCGTCGGCATGGCCACGGTCGGCCTGGGCCTCCTCGGCGCCAGCGTCGTGGTGCTGCTGTTCAAGGACGAGGCCCCCGCGGTGCTCGAGGGCTTCGGCTTCGGAGCGGCGCTCCTGGCGATGTTCATGCGGGTCGGAGGGGGCATCTTCACCAAGGCCGCCGACGTCGGCGCCGACCTGGTCGGCAAGGTCGAGCAGAACATCCCCGAGGACGACCCCCGCAACGCCGCCACCATCGCCGACAACGTCGGCGACAACGTGGGTGACTGCGCCGGCATGGCCGCCGACCTGTTCGAGTCGTACGCCGTCACCCTGGTCGCCGCGCTCATCCTCGGCTCGCAGGCGTTCGGCAACGACGGGCTGGTCTTCCCGCTGCTGATCCCGGCCATCGGCGCCCTGACCGCCGTGCTGGGCATCTACATCACCAGCCCCCGCCCCGGGGAGAACGGCCTCACCACGATCAACCGGGCCTTCTACATCTCCGCCGCGGTCGGCGCCGTGGTCTCGGTGCTGGCCTCGTTCCTCTACCTGCCGAGCAGCTTCTCCGGCTTCTCCAACATCGCCGGTCGCGACATGGCCGGGGTCTCGGGCGACCCGCGCATCATCGCCTCCGTCGCGGTCGTGATCGGCATCGTGATGGCGGCCGGCATCCTGGCCCTGACCGGCTACTTCACCGGCACGGAGTTCAAGCCGGTCAAGGACGTCGGCAAGTCCTCGCTGACCGGCGCCGCCACCGTGATCCTCAGCGGGCTCTCGGTCGGCTTCGAGTCGGCCGTCTACACCACCCTGGTGATCGGGGCCGCGGTCTTCGGGGCGTTCCTGCTCGGCGGGGCCACGCTGACGGTGTCGCTGTTCGCGGTGGCGCTGGCCGGCTGCGGCCTGCTCACCACGGTGGGCGTGATCGTCGCGATGGACACCTTCGGCCCGGTCTCCGACAACGCCCAGGGCATCGCCGAGATGTCGGGCGACGTCAGCCCCGAGGGTGCGCAGATCCTGACCGAGCTCGACGCCGTCGGCAACACCACCAAGGCGATCACCAAGGGCATCGCGATCGCGACCGCCGTGCTGGCCGCGACCGCGCTGTTCGGCTCCTACTCCACCTCGGTCTTCGAGTCCGTGGCCAAGGCCGGCGTCGCCCGCAGCAGCCTGGTCTTCGACGTCTTCAACCCCGGCGTCCTGGTCGGCATCCTGCTCGGCGCGGCCGTGGTCTTCCTGTTCTCCGGGCTGGCCATCAACGCCGTCGCGCGTGCCGCCGGCGCGGTGGTCTACGAGGTGCGCCGCCAGTTCCGCGACATCCCCGGGATCATGGAGGGCACCGGGCGTCCGGAGTACGGCAAGGTCGTCGACATCGTCACCCGCGACTCCCTGCGCGAGCTGGTCACGCCGGGCGTGCTGGCGGTGATGGCGCCGATCGCCGTCGGGTTCGGGCTCGGGGTGGAGGCCCTGGCCGGGTTCCTCGCCGGCGCCATCGGCACCGGCACCCTGATGGCGGTCTTCCTGGCCAACGCCGGCGGGGCCTGGGACAACGCCAAGAAGCTGGTCGAGGACGGCAACCACGGCGGCAAGGGCTCCGACGCCCACGCCGCCACGATCATCGGCGACACCGTCGGCGACCCGTTCAAGGACACCGCCGGCCCGGCGATCAACCCGCTGATCAAGGTGATGAACCTGGTCTCGCTGCTGATCGCCAGCGCGGTGGTCTCGCTCAGCATCGACGACGGCCAGAACGACGTCCTGCGGATCCTGATCGCCCTGGTGGCCCTGGCCGCCATCGTGGTCGCGGTCGTGGTCTCCAAGCGCCGCGGCAACGTGATGACCGACGACGCCCCGGTGGTCGCCCACGACGCCGTCTGACCAGACGCCGAGAGGGCCCCCCACACGCCGACCGGGGGATCCGCGCACGCCGTACGACGCCGACCGGGGGATCCGTGCACGCCCCACGTGCAGGGATCCCCCGGTCGGCATGTGGTGGCGTGCAGGGATTCCCCTCTCGGCGCGTGGGGGCGTGCAGGGATCCCCCTCTCGGCCGAGGGGGTGGTCGGCGGGGTGGGTAGCGTGGCCCCGGTGAGTGAAGACCAGCACGGCAGCGCCCAGGACACCTCCTCCGGCCGGGGGCACGGCGGTCGGGCGGGGGACGGTGACCTGGCCCGGGAGCTCGGGGAGGTCCTCGGACGGGCCGGGTTCACCTACGACGGGGTGGCCGCGGTCCTCGGGCCGGTGGCGCACTCGGCCCTGTCGCGCAACGAGACCCTGCCGGGGCTGCGGGCCACGCGCGGTGGCAGCCCGGTCGAGACGCTGACCCGGCTGTGGCTGCTCCAGGCGCCCGCGCGGGTCGACGACGTCGAGCGGGCCCTGCCCGGCCTCCTCGACCGGCTCTGCACCGCCGGCCTGCTCGAGCGCTCGATCGGCGAGGTGCGGGCCCGCGTCGACGTCCGGCCGTACGCCGTGGACGACGCGGACCTGTGGGTGGCCAGCGACCTGACCCCCGGTCTGGACGGCGCGCCCTCGCAGGTGCGCGGCGACCACGTGCTCGGGATCAGCTCGGCCGCGACGTCGCTGGCCCAGCTCACCCGTCGTACGCCGGTCGGCCGGTCCCTCGACCTCGGCACCGGCTGCGGCGTCCAGGCGCTGCACCTGGCCGCCCACTCGACCGAGGTCGTCGCGACCGACGTCAACGAGCGCGCGCTGTGGCTGACCCGCTTCAACGCCGCGCTCAACGGTGTCGACAACCTCGACGTGCGGTCCGGGTCGTTCTTCGAGCCGGTCGCCGGCGAGCAGTTCGACCTGGTCGCCACCAACCCGCCGTTCGTGATCAGCCCGGCGACCGGGGAGCAGCTGGTCTACCGCGACTCCGGGCTGCCCGGCGACCGCGTCGTCGAGCACATCGTGCGGGGCCTCCCGGGCCTGCTCACCCCCGGTGGGACCGGCCAGGTGCTGGCCAACTGGACGATCAACCGCGACCAGCCCTGGGACGAGCGGCTCTCGGGCTGGATCGAGGGCTGCGACGCCTGGGTGGTCCAGCGCGAGGTGATCGACCTGCCGTCCTACGTCGAGCTGTGGCTCAAGGACGCCGGGCTGCACCCCTCGACCGGGACGCTCGGGGCGGAGGAGTACCACCGCCGCTACGACACCTGGCTGTCCTGGTTCGAGGAGCAGGGCGCCGAGGGGGTCGGCTTCGGGTGGATCAACCTGCGGCGCACCGACGCGGCCGACCCGGTGCTGCGGCTCGAGGAGTGGCCCTACGACGTCGAGCAGCCGATCGGTCCCGAGGTCGGTGGGTTCTTCGACCGGGTCGAGGTGCTGCGCGGCCTGGACGACGAGGCGCTGCTCGCCAGCGCGCCGGTGGCCCGGGTCGACCTGCGTCAGGAGACCCACGGGGCGCCCGGCGCGGAGGACCCCGAGGAGATCGTCGTGCGGCAGCAGCGCGGCCTGCGGCGGGCCCGGCAGGTCGACACGGTCGAGGCCGCGCTGGTCGGTGCCCTCGACGGCGACCTGTCGGTCGGGCAGGTGCTGGGCGCGCTGGCCCAGCTGCTGGAGGGGGACGAGGTCGAGCTGCGGTCGGCGTACGTCCCGGTGGTGCGCGAGCTGGTTGCCGAGGGCTTCCTGGAGGTGTGACCCTGGGGCGGTGCCCGCCTGGATCTGCCGCACCTGCGGCGTGCAGCACGCCGACACCCCGGAGCCGCCCGAGGGCTGCGCGATCTGCCTCGACGAGCGCCAGTACGTCGGCCGCGACGGCCAGCGCTGGACGACCGGTCCCGAGCTGCTCGCCACGACCCGCAACGACGTGCGCGAGGAGGAGCCGGGCCTGCTCGGCATCGGCTGCGAGCCGCCCGTGGCGATCGGCCAGCGCGCGCTGCTGGTGCAGACCCCGGGCGGCAACGTGCTCTGGGACTGCGTGCCCGTCCTCGACGACGCCACCCGCGAGCGCGTCGAGGCGCTCGGGGGGATCCAGGCGATCTGCGTCTCCCACCCGCACTTCCACGGCGCGATGGTCGACTGGGCCGACGCCTTCGACGCGACCCTCCACCTCCCGCGTGCCGACGAGCGGTGGATCATGCGGCCCTCGTCGCGCATCGAGCTGTACGACGACAGCGTCGTCCCCGTGACGGGCACCGAGGTGGTGCGCACCGGCGGGCACTTCGACGGCGCCTCGGTGCTGCACTGGCCGGCCGGTGCCGGCGGCCGCGGTGCGCTGCTGACCGGCGACACGATCACCGTGGTGCAGGACCGGGAGTGGGTCAGCTTCATGTGGAGCTTCCCCAACCTGATCCCGCTCGACGAGGCGGCGGTGCTCGAGGTGGCGGACCGCGTGGAGCGGCTCGACTTCGAGGTCGTCTACGGCGGCTGGTTCGGTGCGGTGGTCGTGCGCGACGGTGCGGCCGCCGTACGCCGCTCCGCGGACCGCTACGTCGCCCGCCTGCGCGGCGAGCGTCCCTGACGGCCCCCGGGGCCTCACCCGGCGTGCGCGGACGGCTTCCGTCCTGCGCGCTGAGACGCCGGACACCCTCCGGGCGGGACACCCGGAAAACGGTTGGCGTCCTGTCGGTGCGGGTGCCTAACCTGACGCGAGTGCGCGCACTACCCCTGGCCCACCCGGGCACCCCCGACCACCGCTCTCCCGCCCGCTTCCTGTGGTGGCTGGCGCGGGGGCAGGTCCGCACCCTCCTGCCCGCGATGCTCCTGGGCAGCATCTGGATGACCTCGCAGGCCGTGATGCCCGCGGTCATCGGGCGGGCCATCGACCGCGGCGTCGCCGCGCGCGACGGCCGCGCCCTGCTGGCGTACGCCGGCCTGATGCTGCTCGTCGGTCTCGTCCAGGCCACCAGCGGCATCGCCCGCCACCGGTTCGCGGTCACCAACTGGCTGGTCGCGGCCTACCGCACCGTCCAGCTGGTGGCCCGTCAGAGCGTGCGGCTGGGGGCGACCCTGCCGCGCCGGGCCTCGGTCGGGGAGGTGGTCGCCATCGGCACCACCGACCTGTCCCACCTCGGCCAGGTCATGGACGTCTCGGCGCGGTTCGTCGGCGCGATCGTCTCCTTCGTCGTGGTCGCCGTCCTGCTGCTGCGCACCTCGCTCACCCTCGGGCTGGTGGTGCTCGTCGGCGTGCCGGTGCTGATGCTGCTCGTGGGCCCGCTGCTGCGCCCGCTCCAGCGGCGCAGCGACGCCCAGCGCGGCCTGATGGGGGAGCTCTCGACCACCGCGGCCGACATCGTCGGCGGCCTGCGGGTGCTGCGGGGCATCGGCGGCGAGGACGTCTTCCTGGCCCGCTACCGCGTGCGGTCCCAGCAGGCGCGCACCGCCGGCGTCGCCGTGGCACGGCTGCAGTCGCTGCTCGACGCGCTCCAGGTGTTCCTGCCCGGCGTCTTCGTGGTGGTCGTGGTCTGGCTGGGCGCGCGCGAAGCGGTGCAGGGCCTGATCACCCCGGGCGAGCTCGTGGCGTTCTACGGCTACTCCGCGTTCCTGATGATCCCGCTGCGCACCGTCACCGAGTTCGCCAACCGGCTGATCCGCGGGCTGGTCTCGGCCCGTCGGGTGTGCCGGGTGATGGCCCTGGAGCCCGACCACGCCGACCCCGCCGAGGTGGCCGCGTCACCGCCGGAGGGCTCGGACCTGGTCGACCTGCGCTCGGGGCTGCACGTGGCGGCGGGGCGCTTCGTCGCGCTCGTCTGCGACCGGCCCGACGACGCCGCCGGGCTCGCCGACCGGCTCGGCCTGATCGCGGCGCAGGCCGACGACGAGGTGCTGCTGGGCGGGGTGCCGCTGAGCGCCCTGCCCCAGGAGGAGGTACGCCGACGGGTGGTCGTCTCCGACACCGGCGCGACCCTCTTCTCCGGCCGGCTCCGCGACCGGCTGGACACCCGGGGCGCCGGCGACCCGGCCCGCGACACCACCGGCGACCCGGCCCACGACACGACCGGTGCCCTGACCGACGCCCTCCGCACCGCCTCGGCCGAGGACGTCCTGGAGGGCTTGCGCGACGGGCTCGACTCGGTGCTCGCCGAGCGCGGCCGGACCCTCAGCGGGGGCCAGCGCCAGCGCCTGGTGCTCGTGCGCGCCCTGACGCTGGACCCCGAGGTCCTGGTGCTCGTGGAGCCCACCTCGGCGGTCGACGCCCACACCGAGGCCCGGATCGCGGCCCGCCTGCGCGAGCACCGGGCCGGGCGCACCACCGTGGTGGTGACCAGCAGCCCGCTCGTGCTCGACAGCGCCGACGAGGTCGCGCTGCTCGTGGACGGGCGCGTGGCGACCACGGGCACCCACGCCGAGCTGCTGGGCGACGCGGCCTACCGCGCCGTCGTGACCCGCGAGACCGCCGAGGAGGTGGTGGGCTCGTGAGCGCCCCCGCCAGCACCCCCACCTGCCCGCCCACCAGCCCGCCGGTCACCACCGCGCTGCCCGTCGCGGACACCCCCGCGGTGCGTCGCTACGTCCGCGCGCTGGCCCGCCGCCACCCGCGGATCCTCGGCGGGGCGCTGGTGCTGCACCTGCTCGCGGCGCTGGCCGGCCTGGCCGCCCCGCGGCTGCTGGGCGACCTGGTCCAGTCGGTGGAGCAGGGCACGACCACCGGTCACGTGGACCGCATCGTGATGGTCCTGGCGGCGTTCCTGCTGGCCCAGACCGTGCTGACCCGCTACGCCCGCTACGTCAGCCAGGTCCTGGGCGAGCAGGTGCTGGCCGAGCTGCGCGAGGACTTCGTCGCCCACACCCTGTCCCTGCCGATCGGCACCGTCGAGGCGGCCGGCTCCGGTGACCTGCTGACCCGCACCAGCCGCGACGTCGACCAGCTCGGGTGGTCGGTGCGGTTCGCCCTGCCCGAGTGGGTGATCGCGGTGGTGACCGCGATCGTCACCTTCGCCGCCGCGATCAGCGTCGGCTGGTGGGTCGCGCTGCCGTGCCTGCTCGGCGTACCGCCGCTGGTGATCGGGCTGCGCTGGTACCTCGCCCGGGCCAAGGACGGCTACCTGCGCGAGGGGGCGTCGTACTCCGCCATCAACGCGACGCTCACCGAGACCGTCGAGGGCGCCCGGACCGTCGAGGCCCTCGGCCTGGGCCGGGAGCGGATCGCCGCGGTCGACGACGACATCCGGGAGTCCTACGCCGCCGAGCGCTACACCCTGTTCCTGCGCACGGTGTTCTTCCCCAGCATGGAGCTGTCCTACCTGGTCCCGACCGTCGGCACGCTGCTGCTCGGGGGCTACCTCTACACCCAGGGGTCGGTCTCGCTCGGCGACGTCACGGCCGCGACCCTCTACGTCCAGATGCTCATCGACCCCGTCGACCGGATCGTGTCCATCCTCGACGAGCTCCAGATCGGTGCCTCCTCCCTGGCCCGCCTGCTGGGCGTGGGGCAGGTTCCCGACGACCGGCAGGTCAGCGGCGAGGAGCCGGTGGGGGAGCACCTCGACGCCGAGGACGTGCGCTTCGCCTACGTCGAGGGCCGCGACGTCCTGCACGGGGTCGACCTGCAGGTCGCCCCCGGCGAGCGGATCGCGATGGTGGGACCGTCGGGGGCCGGCAAGTCGACGCTGGGGCGGCTGCTGGCCGGCATCCACCCGCCGCGCACCGGGGCGGTGCGCGTGGGTGGCGTCGGGCTGGTCGAGCTGCCCCTGGACGAGCTGCGCGGCCACGTCGCCCTGGTCACCCAGGAGCACCACGTCTTCGCGGGGACGGTGCACGACAACGTCGCGCTCGCCTCGGTGGACCCGACCGTCGAGCAGGTCCGCACCAGCCTGCGTGCGGTGGACGCGCTGGAGTGGGTCGACGCGCTGCCCGAGGGACTGGAGACCGTGGTGGGGTCCGGTGGTCACCCGCTGACCGCGCCCCAGGCCCAGCAGGTCGCGCTGGCCCGCCTGGTCCTGGCCGACCCCCACACCCTGGTGCTCGACGAGGCGACCTCCCTGATCGACCCGCGGGCGGCGCGTCACCTCGAGCGGTCGCTGGCCGCGGTGCTCGAGGGCCGCACGGTGATCGCCATCGCGCACCGGCTGTTCTCGGCCCACGACGCCGACCGGGTGGCGGTGGTCGAGGACGGCCGGATCTCCGAGCTCGGCTCGCACGACGAGCTGGTCGCGGCGCGCGGCTCCTACGCCGCCCTGTGGGACAGCTGGCACGGCCGGAACTAGACCAGTGGTGGACCAGCTGGTCGGCGTACGGCGTCGGGAGGGCCCCCGTAGGGGGCGGCCGTGGGACCCGGGTCACAGCCGAGGGGGTCCCGGGCCTCACGGCGCCGCCGCGTTTGGCTGGCCGCCGGACCGACGCGCTACCTTGACGGGGCCCGAGGGGTCGCAGCAGACGGCCGCCGGGCGCAACCGCGTTGCAAAGGACGAGTAACCAAGCAGTGGCACACAAGCTCGTGATCGTCGAGTCCCCCGCCAAGGCCCGCACCATCGAGGGCTACCTCGGCCGGGGCTACGTCGTGGAGTCCTCCATCGGACACATCCGCGACCTCCCCCAGAGCGCCGCGGACATCCCGGCCAAGCTCAAGGGCGAGTCCTGGGCCCGCCTCGGCGTCGACGTCGACCACGGCTTCGAGCCGGTCTACGTGGTCTCCCGCGACAAGAAGTCGCACATGACCAAGCTCAAGGGCCTGCTCAAGGACGCCGACGAGCTCTACCTCGCCACCGACGAGGACCGCGAGGGCGAGGCCATCGCGTGGCACCTGCTCGACGAGCTCAAGCCGAAGAACATCCCGGTCCACCGGATGGTGTTCCACGAGATCACGCCGCAGGCGATCAACGCCGCCGTGGCCAACCCGCGCCAGATCGACATGGACCTCGTCGAGGCCCAGGAGGCGCGCCGCATCCTGGACCGCCTCTACGGCTACGAGGTCAGCCCCGTGCTGTGGCGCAAGGTCATGTCCGGGCTGTCCGCGGGCCGCGTGCAGTCGGTCGCGACCCGGCTCGTGGTCGACAGGGAGCGCGAGCGGATCGCGTTCCGGGTGGCGTCGTACTGGGACCTCGAGGGCACCTTCGACGCCGGCGAGAAGCACGAGCAGCGGATGTTCCCCGCCCGCCTGCACTCCGTCGACGGCACCCGCGTGGCCCGCGGCTCCGACTTCGGCCAGGACGGCGAGCTCAAGGAGTCCGCCGCGTCCGGGGCCAAGGCCGTGGTCCACCTGACCAAGACCCGGGCCGAGGAGCTCGCGGTCCACCTGCGCGACACCGAGTTCGCGATCCGCTCCCGCGAGTCGCGGCCCTACACGCGCAAGCCCTACGCGCCGTTCCGCACGACCACGCTGCAGCAGGAGGCCAGCCGCAAGCTCGGCTTCAGCGCCTCCTCCACCATGTCGGTGGCGCAGCGGCTCTACGAGAACGGCTTCATCACCTACATGCGCACCGACTCCACGACGTTGTCGGGGACGGCGATCAACGCGGCGCGCAACCAGGCCCGGGAGCTGTACGGCGCGGAGTACCTCCCCGAGAGTCCGCGGACCTACACCTCCAAGGTCAAGAACGCCCAGGAGGCGCACGAGGCGATCCGGCCCGCCGGCGACTCGTTCCGCACCCCGGCGCAGACCGGCCTGACCGGTGACCAGTTCCGGCTCTACGAGCTGATCTGGATGCGCACCATCGCCTCGCAGATGCGCGACGCGCAGGGCCAGTCGGTGACGATCCGGCTCGGCGGCACCGCCTCCACCGGGGAGGACGTCGTGTTCTCCGCCAGCGGTCGCGTGATCACCTTCCACGGCTTCCTCAAGGCCTACGTCGAGGGCACCGACGACGGCGGCTCCAGCGACGACACCGAGACCCGGCTGCCCAACGTCGAGGAGGGCGACCGGGTCAGCGCGGCCAACGTGCGCGCCGAGGGCCACGCCACCAAGCCGCCGGCCCGCTACACCGAGGCGACCCTGGTCAAGGAGCTCGAGGAGCGCGAGATCGGCCGCCCGTCGACGTACGCCTCCATCATCGGGACGATCCTGAACCGCGGCTACGTCTACAAGAAGGGCACCGCGCTGGTGCCGGCGTGGCTCGCGTTCTCGGTGATCCGGCTGCTCGAGGAGCACTTCACCCGGCTGGTGTCCTACGAGTTCACCGCCCAGATGGAGGACGTGCTCGACGAGGTCGCCGGCGGTCGCAAGGACCGCAACACCGAGCTGGCCGAGTTCTACTTCGGCGGCGGTGAGGTCGAGGGCCTCAAGACCCTGGTCAACGAGCTCGGCGACATCGACGCCAAGGAGCTGGCCACCTTCCCGATCGGCGGTCCCGACAGCGGGGTCCACCTGCGGGTGGGCAAGTACGGCCCCTACCTCGAGGGTCCCGACGACGAGGGCACCGCCTTCGCGCGCAAGGCCAACGTGCCCGACGACCTGCCGCCCGACGAGCTGACGATGGAGAAGGCCCGCGAGCTGCTGGCCAACCCGGCCGGTGAGGAGACCGTCCTGGGGACGCACCCGGAGACGGGGCTCCAGGTCGTGGCCAAGAACGGCCGCTACGGCCCCTTCGTCACCGAGGTCCTCCCCGAGGACGCGCCGAAGAAGGAGAAGCCCCGCACGGGCTCGCTCTTCAAGGACATGGCGGTCGACACGGTCACCCTCGAGCAGGCGGTCAAGCTGCTCTCGCTCCCGCGGGTGGTGGGCACCGACGCCGAGGGTCTCGAGATCACCGCGCAGAACGGTCGCTACGGGCCCTACCTGAAGAAGGGCACCGACAGCCGCTCGCTCCAGACCGAGGACCAGATCTTCGACATCACCCTCGACGAGGCGCTGGCGATCTACGCCCAGCCCAAGCAGCGCGGTCGTGCCGCGGCCGCCCCGCCGCTCAAGGAGCTGGGCAACGACCCGGTCTCGGGGCAGCCGATGGTGGTCAAGGCGGGTCGCTTCGGCGAGTACGTCACCGACGGCGAGTACAACGCCACCCTGCGCAAGGACGACTCGGTCGCCGAGCTGACCCCCGAGCGGGCGGCCGAGCTGCTGGCCGAGCGTCGCGAGAAGGGCCCGGCGAAGAAGGCGGCCAAGAAGACCGGCGCGAAGAAGACCACCGCCAAGAAGGCGACGACGGCCAAGAAGACCACGGCCAAGAAGACCACCGCGAAGAAGACGACCGCGAAGAAGGCGACCACCCGGAAGACCGCCGCCGAGAAGTCCTGAGGGCCGCGCGTCCCCGGCCCGGCGGGCGGACGTGAGGGGTGGGCGCCGGGCCTCGGGGATCGGCGGCGCGTCGATGGCCGGGACCCGTAGGGTCGCGGCATGACCGTCTCGGGTGTCTCTCGCCTCCGTGCTCCCGGTGTGCTCCTCACCGCCGCGCTGCTCGCCACGAGCGGGTGCGGCAGCTCCTCCGGGGGGTCCTCGTCCGCGCCGTCCTCCTCCCCGTCGGCGTCCTCCTCGGCGTCGGCCTCCCCGGGCGCGTCCACCTCCCCGAGCCCGTCGGCGTCCTCCTCCTCGGGGACCGGTTCGGGCGCCGTGCAGGCCGACGGCAGGTGCGGTGGCGGACGCTTCCCGACCAAGGTCGTCACGGCTGCGCGCGGGGTGTCGATGACGGTCCCGGCCAGCTGGAAGGTGGTCTCGGGCAAGGCGGGAGCGGCGCTCCAGCTCTTCCCGCCCGGCACGAGCAAGGGCGACGGCTTCCTGTTCGTGCAGCCCTCGACGCAGACCCTCGACCGGGCCTCGAGCGAGGCGCTGAAGAACGCCTCCGAGGGCGCTGACGTGGTCGGCACGGCGGACCTGCGTCCTGCGGGCCTGGAGGCCCGGCTCACGACGCTCCGCTACCCCTCCCAGGAGTCGGCCTTCTCGGTCTCGGTGGTCGCCGTGGGCGGCGGCGTCCGGGTGTTCGCGAACATGACGCGCAACAAGGACGCCACGGAGCAGGCGCAGGCCGAGTCGTGCCTGAGCTCGGTCCGGCGCAGCGGCTCCTAGCCCGACGCGCGGGCAGGGTGGCCCGGCCCGCCGGTCCCGGCGTACCCCTCAGCGGGTCGTGGCGGGTGCCGGACGCGGGGTCGCCTCGGTGGTGTCCTCACCGGTGACGACGTCCTGCCCGCACCGCTCGTTGCGGAGCGTGAGGACGTGTCGCTGCGGGGACGCGGGGTCCAGGCAGACCGAGATCGCCTGGCCCGGTGTCCAGTAGCGGCGGGAGACGAACTCCTTGCTGCCGTACCACCGGCCGCCGGAGCGGTAGGCGTAGTCGAGCTGGTAGCCGGAGCCCAGGCTGCGGTCGTAGGAGTCGTCCTGCGTGACGACCGTGGCCGGCGCCCGGCGGGTGAGGTCGGCTTGGCTGCCTCCCCGCGTGAGCAGCCAGAAGACCACCGCGGCGAAGCCGGCCGCAGCGACCAGGAAGAGGCCGAGGACGAGCCCGACGGCCTTCACGCCGGGATCTCCCACGGTCGCAGCTCGAGGCTGGAGCTGATCCGCGCCAGCACCTCGTCGCCGGCGGGGGAGTCGGGCACGAAGATGCGGATCACGTGCATCAGGCGGCCGTCGGTGGTGACCACGACCCGCTCGCGCACGTGGTTGCCCGCGACCTCACCGGTCATCTCGGCCGCGGCGGCGCCCACGGCGCCCTCGACCCAGACGTCGACGCCGCTGGCTCCGGTGGCGGCCCGGGGGTCCTCGGTCGAGGGTCGGGACGACGGCTCGGGAAGCGGTGAGACCCGCATCTGGAGCAGCTCGTGGTGGAGGTGGTCGCGCACCCCCTGCGCGGTGCCGATGCGGGTGCCGCGGACCGCGACCGAGAGGCTGAAGAGGTCCTCGCCGTCACCGGTCCACTGCCACAGGTGGCCGTACGTCGCCCTGACGTGGCGCACCGGGGAGGTCGGGGCCTCCATCGTCACGGGGCCGAGGTCAGTCTCGTCGAAGGTCGTCGTCATCTCACTGCCTGCTGTTCACCGGGAGGATCCGTGGGTCGATCTGGAGCACCTGGTTCTCGCCGGCCGGTCGGAACCAGAGCTGGTTGGCCGTCTCGCCGGAGGCCCCCCACCCGACCTTGACCTCACCGACGCCGAAGTCGACGTCGTGCTTCTCCACCTTGTACTGCTCGATGGTGGTCTGCCGGACCAGGAGCTGCCCGTTGTCGAGGGCGAGGTCCTTGGCACGGTCGACGTCGCCGGCCTCGAAGGCCTTCTTGATGTCGGCGAGCGCGGGGTTCTTGGAGTCCACCGTCAGCTGGACGTCGACCCCGGCGCCGGTGCTGGTGTCGGGGGGCATCGAGACCCCCAGCCGCTCGTTGGCCGCCAGGGCGCTCATCTTGCCGGTGAGGGTGAGGGAGTCGAAGTTCCCGTTCTTGTCGATCTTGACCTCCCCGGCCAGGGAGGCGGCGGCGTCGTAGCCGGAGCCCTTGGCGCCGACCTCGGCGTCGGCCTTGCCCTCGAGCTTGAGCCCGACCTGGTCCTTGGCCAGGTCGACGTAGGCCTCGGCCCGGCCCTCGATCGCTCCGCGCGCCCACGGGGTGTCGAACTCGCCCTTGGCCGAGGCGTAGGCGCCGACGCGGAAGCTGTCGATGTCCTGGGCCTCCACGTAGCGGGCGACGTTGCCCGCGACCAGCGCCGGGGCCTGGCCCGTGGCCGCGTCCCAGAACCCGACGTCGTCCAGGGCCTTGTCCTTGAGGCCGGCCAGGAACGCCTGGGCCTTCTCGGGGGAGTCGAACTTCAGCTCGAGGTCCGTGGTCCCGCCGGCCGAGGCGTCCGCGGACGAGCCGCCGACCGAGATCTCCCGCCCCAGGCCGGCCTCGAGGTGCAGGGCGAGGAACGTCGTGCCGTCGGCGGTGACCCTGTACTCCCCCTGGACCTTGCCCTGGAAGTCGAAGCTCCCGATGTCCGCCTCCATCTCCAGGTAGGCGGTGATCGTGTTGATCGTGACCTGGTCGCCCAGGAGCTTGGCGAGGTCCTCGGGGGTCATGTGGTCCATGCGGGTCGGGGTCTGGACCGCCGCCTGGTCCAGGCTGCCGGTGCCCCCCTCGGTCGTCCCGTCGGCTGCGCCCTTCAGGGCCGAGGCCAGGTCGATGTCGGCCTGCTGCGCGTCCTGGAGCGCCGCGTCGACGTCGCCGGCGATCCGGTCGACCTCGGTGGCCATCGAGTCGCGCTCGGACTGCTGGTCCTCGGTGTAGGTGCGGGGGTCCTTGACCCGACCTGTCTCACGGTCGACGTCCAGGCCCTTGGCCTGGGCCGCGGACAGGGCGTCGTGGAGGTCGCTGCAGGCCCGGGTGATGCGCGCCTGGGCGTCGTCGAGGTTGACCGCGACGTCGGACACCTCGGCGACGAGGTCGAGGAGGCGCAGGCGCAGCTTCTCGTGCTCGGCGCGCGCCCCGGCGGCGGAGCCGGCGACCCAGGTCTGCGGCGGCTTGCCGCCGTCGATCTCGTCCTGGAGGGCGACCAGCGCCTTGCGGCGCCGCACGAGGGTGTCGGCCACGGTGGACAAGGTGGCCGGCTTCCAGGTCAGCAGCTGGTTGATGGTGACCACGGCTGCCCCTAGGAGATCGTCTCGCCGGTGCGGCGCAGCAGCAGCCGCAGCTGCTGGTCCGCGGCGAAGTCGCTGGCGTCGTAGTTGGCCGCCGCGGTGGTCAGCCGCTCGGCCTGGCTGTGGGCGTCGTCGTGCCACCCCCTGAACCGGGCCGTCCACTTTGTCACCAGGGCCGTCGCGGCGCCCGCGCTCTGCCCGCCGGGCAACGCCGTGGCGACGTCGGCGACGTCGTGGCCCGGGTTCGCGCCCGAAACCCCGGTGGCCGCCGCCTCCATCTCGCGTGCCGAGGCGCGGATGTCGCCCGCGACCACCTTGAACCCGTCCATCGCCGTCCCCCCGGATCAGGGCTCCTCCCGGAGCCGGGATCGACGGTACCGAGATCCGGGCGTCCGAGTCGGGTGAATCGGACACGTGCGGCGGGAACCCGCCCCCGGGGCGCGTCCGTGCGGGGACCTCCCGACCCGAGGTGGTGCCCTCCCCTAGGTTCGGGTCATGCCGCTTCCCGCGATCCTGATCTTCTGCGTGTGGGGCCTCCTGGCCGTGGCCGCCGTGCTCGTCGTCCTGCGTGCCCGTGCGCGCAAGCAGCGCGGCCAGGACGCCGTGGAGTCGCGGGGCTGGACACCGCTCCCGGAGGCGACGCCGCTGGTGGCGGGCTGGGACGGCTGGCCGTTCGCGGCGGCCCGGGAGCCGGGGCGGGCCAGCGACGCCGTCGCGGGGGAGCTGCAGGGGTGCCGCTTCATGGCCTTCACCTGGCACCAGCGAGAGATGAGCGCGCAGGGCTCCGTGGCCGACGGCACCGAGCGCTACAGCGTGGTCGCGCTGGCCACCGAGCAGAGCTACCCGCTCCTGTCCGCCGTGCGGGGCCGCAGCAAGATGCACCGCGGGCACCAGCACCCCGGTCTCACCGAGGTCGAGCTCGGCGACCCGGGGTTCGAGCGGCACTGGCGCGCCCTGGGCGACCCCGACTTCGTCCGTGGCGTGCTGACGCCCGAGGTCCGCGCCGAGCTGGAGCGGGTCGGTGAATCGGTCTCGGTGCAACCCGGCTGGGTCGTGCGCGTGGTCTGGCCGTGGGCGTTCTTCGCCGGGGAGGACCGCATGGTCGAGGAGCTGCAGAAGCTGGCGGCGCCGTTCCGGGCCGTGCCGGCCGCGACGTGGGCGGCGTACGGCGGGGCGCCGCGGTTCGTGGGCGTGCTCGGCCACCTGCCGCAGGACGGCTGAGGACGGGGATGTCGGTGGCGCCGCTTAGGGTGTCGGCGTGCAGGACTTCCCCGGGGCGTACGCCGACAGCGGGCTCTTCGTCTGCTTCGAGGGCGGCGAGGGGGCCGGCAAGTCCACCCAGTCCCGGCGCCTGCGCCAGCACCTGGAGGCGGCCGGCCACACGGTCCTGCTGACCCGTGAGCCGGGCGGCACCCCCGTGGGCGCCGAGGTCCGCCGGATCGTCCTCGACCCCGCGACCGGGGCCCTGGCCGACCGGACGGAGGCGCTGCTCTACGCCGCCGACAAGGCCGAGCACGTCGAGTCGGTCGTGCTCCCGGCGCTGGCCCGCGGCGAGGTGGTGGTGACCGACCGCTACGTCGACTCCACGCTGGCCTACCAGGGGGCGGGCCGTGCTCTCGACGTCGCCGAGCTGGCGTGGGTGGCCCGCTGGGCGACGGGCGACCTGCGCCCGCACCTGACCGTCCTGCTCGACCTCGAGCCGAGCCAGGGGATGAGCCGGTTCACCGGCCGCGACCGCATCGAGGGCGAGCCGGTCGACTTCCACGAGCGGGTCCGCGCCGCGTTCCTGCGGCTGGCCTCCGAGGACCCGGAGCACTACCTGGTGCTCGACGCCCGGGCGCCGGTCGACGACGTCGCCGAAGCCGTCCTGGCCCGGGTCGAGCCGCTGCTGCCCGTGGTGGCCCGGTGAGCGAGCAGACCGGCGTCTGGGCCGACCTCGTGGGCCAGACGCCCGTGATCCGGCTGCTGCAGCGCGCCGCGGCCGAGGGCGCGGGGGAGATGACCCACGCCTGGCTGTTCACCGGCCCGCCGGGGTCGGGCCGCTCCAACGCCGCGCTGGCCTTCGCCGCCGCCCTCCAGTGCGAGCGGGGCGGGTGCGGGGAGTGCCACTCCTGCCACGAGGTCTCGGTCGGCTCCCACCCCGACGTGCGCGTCACCCGCACCGAGAAGCTCTCCATCGGCGTCGAGGAGGTCCGCGAGCTGGTGCGCACCTCGGCGCTGGCCCCGGTGGGGCGCCGCTGGCAGGTGATGATGGTCGAGGACGCCGACCGGCTCACCGACCAGGCCGCCAACGCGCTGCTCAAGGCGATCGAGGAGCCGACGGTCCGCACGGTCTGGCTGCTCTGCGCGCCGACCGTGGAGGACGTGCTGCCCACGATCCGCTCCCGCACGCGCCTGGTCGTGCTGGCCACCCCCTCGGTCGACGACGTCACCTCGTTCCTGGTCCGGGCCGTGGGTCTGCCCGAGGAGACCGCGGCGTACGCCGCCCGCGCCTCGCAGGGCCACATCGGTCGCGCCCGGGCGCTGGCCCGCGACGAGCCGACCCGCCGACGTCGCCGCGAGGTGGTCGCGGTGCCCTCGCGCCTGACCTCGCTGGGGGGTTGCCTGGCGGCGGCGGCCGACCTGCACGACCTGGCCAAGGAGGAGGCCGACGCGCTCACCACGGTCAGCGACCAGCGCGAGCGCACCGAGCTCGACCGGGCCTACGGCGTCGTGGAGCGCGGCCGCCGCCCGCGGGAGTACGCCCCCGCCCTGCGTGACCTGGAGAAGGCCCAGAAGACCCGGGCCAAGCGTCGGGTGCTCGACGTGGTCGACCGCAGCCTGATGGACCTGATCTCGGTCTACCGCGACGTCCTCACCCTGCAGCTCGACACCCGGGTCGAGATGGTCAACGAGGAGCTGCGGGGCGACGTCGTGGCGCTGGCCCGCCAGTCGACGCCGGAGGAGACCCTGCGCCGGATCGAGGCCGTGCTGGAGGCACGCGAGCAGATGCTGGAGTTCAACGTGCCGCCGCTGCTGGCGCTGGAGTCGATGACGGTCGCGCTGCAGGTGCCCCGGCACTGAGACCGCGTCGGGCGGCTGGCGCGCGCCCCTACTCTGGGCCCATGTCGCAGCCCTTCCCCCCGTCGTACCCCCCGCCGCCTCCGCCGCGCCGCGGCTGGAGCACGGCGACCATCGCGGCGGTCACGGCCGTCTCGCTGGTCGTGGGCGTGCTGGCCCTGGGCCTGGCCGCCTGGGCGGCCGTGTCGGTGCTGCGCGGCCACGACGGCGGCGGCTCCGGCCCCGCCGCCCAGCCGCCGTCGCCCAGCGGTCCGACGGCGATGCCGGCCACCCCCTCGGCGCTGTCGACGTTCTACGGCCAGAAGCTGAGGTGGACCTCCTGCGACAACGGCGACCGCTGCGCGCGGCTGAAGGTGCCGCTGGACTACGCCAAGCCCGACGGCACCGTGATCAGCCTGGCCGTCGTCTCGGTGCCCGCCCAGCGGCGCAGCGAGCGCGTGGGCCAGCTCGTGGTCAACCCGGGTGGCCCCGGCGGCTCCGGGGTGGAGTACGCCGAGGCCGGCGAGGCCGCCTTCGGGCCCCAGCTGAGCCGCTACTTCGACATCGTCGGCTTCGACCCGCGCGGTGTCGGGGGCAGCACCCCGCTGCGCTGCGCCACCACGGCCGAGACCGACCGGTTCCTGGCCTCCGACCCCGACCCCGACAACCAGGCCGAGGTCGACACCCTGACCCGCCTCACCCGCGACTACGGCGAGGGCTGCCTCAAGCGCAGCGGTGACCTGACCCGGCACATGTCGACCGTCGAGGTCGCCAAGGACATGGACATCCTGCGCGCGGCGCTGGGGGAGCCGAAGCTCGACTACCTGGGCGCGTCGTACGGCACGCTGATCGGGACGACGTACGCCGACCTGTTCCCGACCCACGTGCGCCGGATGGTGCTCGACGGCGCGATCGACCCGTCGCTGTCGAACGTCGCGTTCTCGCTCGGCCAGGCCAAGGGGTTCCAGACCGCGTTCGAGGCCTACCTGCGCGACTGCGTGTCCCGCCCGGGATGTCCGCTGGGGAGCACGGTGGCCTCGGCCCAGACCCGCCTCGGCGAGCTGGTGAAGCAGCTGGACGCCACCCCGCTGCCGACGTCGTCAGGACGCCCGCTGACCGAGGGGTTGGCGACGTACGGCATGTTCCAGCCGCTCTACCTCAAGCAGCTGTGGCCCCTGCTCACCGCGGCGCTGCGCCAGGCCCTGGACCAGCGTCGCGGCGACCTGCTGCTCCAGCTCTCCGACCAGTACACCTCGCGGGGGCCCTCGGGCTACACCGACAACGCCATCGCCGCGCTGTACGCCGTGAACTGCCTGGACCACAGCGACGCCACCCCGATGAGCCAGGTGCCCGCGCAGTTCGCGGCCTTCGAGAAGGTCTCGCCGGTCTTCGGCCGTGGCTTCGCCTACAGCCTCTCGACCTGCGCGGCCTGGCCCGTGGACAGCGGCCAGACGACCCACGCGATGAAGGCCGCCGGCGCGCCCCCGATCGTCGTCGTCGGCACCACCCGTGACCCGGCCACGCCGTACCCCTGGGCCGTGGCGCTGTCCAAGCAGCTCCAGAGCGGCGTCCTGGTCTCCCGCGACGGCGACGGGCACACGGGCTTCCAGCAGGGGAACACCTGTGTCGACGACGCCGTCGAGGGCTACCTCGTGCGCGGCAAGGTGCCCCGCAACGGCCTGTCCTGCTGATCCCGGGTCGGTTGGTGGGGGGCGCCCTGCATCCCCTAGACTCGTCCGGCGTGCCCGGCTCACCGGCCGGGCACTGCGCCGCCTTAGCTCAGTCGGTAGAGCGTCTCACTCGTAATGAGAAGGTCGTCGGTTCGATTCCGACAGGCGGCTCACTACATAACCGCAGGTCAGACGCCTACAGATCGCCAGTAATACCGCATCAAGCCCTCAGAGACGAGGCAAGTGGTGCAGTTCTGGTTGCAGTTGGTGCGAGAGCGATGCACTCCCAGGTACGCCGGTGTAGGTCCCAGGTCCTCTGCACCGCCGGGTGCTGGATTCCCTCCCGGGCCAGAAGATCGCCCGCTGCCACGTGATCGCAGGCACCTCCTCTGGCGACCTTGGAAGCCATGGACACCCATCGCCACGCCACCGGGTACCGCACAAGTCCCTCGGCCGACTTCCACATTGAGATCGACCGCTTGCTGGCCCATCTGGAGCAGCGGCTGGCCGAGGTGGACCGGTTGCACCGAGAGATCGCGCTGGACGCCCAGGCTCTGGCGCACGCTGCCGCGGTCACCCCTGAGGTTCGCAACGACGGCGCCGGATCTCGCTCGGTGTACTCGGTCCGTGCCGCCGCGACCGAGCTGGGGGTGAGTGTGTCCATGCTGCACAAGCTGCTCAAGCAACGCCGCCTTGGGCACCTCAAGGTCGGCGCCCGCACTCTGATCACCGCCGAGCAGCTAGCGCAGTTCCGAGAGGCATCTGAGGTCCCCGGCCCCGAGACGGCTGCAGAGACTTCCCCAGAACTGGCTCCGACTCTGACAGCGCAGAGCTCATCGGCCCATCAGGAAAGCACGCCCCGCACAGCGGCGACTGACGTGGTGGCAGCGTCGTGAGCCGGATCGAATCCCGTGGCCGGGCCGCCAACGGTCGCTCCTCGATCTACCGATCAACGACGGGTCAGTGGCAGGGGTATGTCTCGATGGGAACCAGCGATGCGGGCAAGCCGATCCGGCGCCATGTGCGAGGACGCACCCGCACCGAGGTCGCGGAGAAGGTCGCGGCGCTGGAGAGCGAACGAGCCCGATCGGGGCGCCGGCCCAGTCCGAGTCAGCAGCTCACCCTGGGCCAGTGGCTCGACGAGTGGCTGGTGATCATCCAGCGCACCCGCAAGCCCAAGACCTTCGACAACTACACCAGCCTCATCCGGACACACTGCGGACCGTTGCGGTCCAGGCCGCTGGCACGGATTGCCGTACGCGACATCGACGACCTGCTGTTCCGGGTAGCCGAGCGCTTCCCGCGAAGTGCGCTCGCGCTGCACCGGATTCTGCGCTCGTCCCTGAACACCGCCGTGCGACGCGGGCTGCTGGTCGCCAACCCGTGCACCCACGCGGTGGTCCCGCGTGTGCGCGAGGTCGAGCTCGAGCCGTACGCGTTAGAGGAGTGCCGTCGGCTCCTGCTAGCGGCGACCGAACTGCCCAACGGCGCAAGATGGTCGGTCGCCCTGGCCCTGGGGTTGCGGCAGGGCGAGACGCTCGGACTGATGTGGGATGACATCGACTTCGAGAACCAGCAGATCAGGGTGCGGCGCCAGCTGCAGCGTCCGGGTTGGCACCATGCGTGCGGTGATCCCCAACCAGACCACCAACCGTCGAAGTGTCCCCAGCGCACTGGGGGAGGCTGGATCTTCGAAGATGTCAAGTCACGGGCGGGTCGCAGGACGCTCGCGGTTCCGCGACAGCTGATGCAGCAACTGCGTGAGCACCGCCGCGACCAGGCCGCTCACCAGCTTGTCGCCGGGCCCGCCTGGCACGAGTACCACCTCGTGTTCCCGCGGCCCGATGGGCACCCGCAGCATCCCTCGGTCGACGCCAAAGCCTGGCGCACCCTGACCCAGCGAGCCGACGTCCCCCCACTGCGACTGCACTACGCCCGACACACCACCGCCACCATGCTCTTGGCCCAAGGCGTGGACGGACGCGTCGTGATGGCCCTGCTCGGTTGGTCCCAGTCATCACTGCTCACCCGTTACCAACATGTCCTCGAGCCGATGCGCCGCGACGCCGCTGCCCGCATCGACCAGGCCTACTGGCCCACCGCGGAGTCGCCGTGATGACACCACTCACCCACAGGTGCTCAGGTGCTCAGGTGCCCCGGCACGAAGGAAGGCCAGACGGGAGCCTTCGTGTGATGTCCCCTATGCCGCCTCAGGTCTTTGAGTTTGATGCCGAGCACACGTACCGCACCCAGATGCGTCCCACCTCCGCGACCTCGGCTGCCTCGGTTCTCCACATCACGGACTGTCCACGGCGTCTGCCCGCCGCGACGTCGGCAGAAACCAGCCCGCTGCGCTCCAACACGATCAGGTTTCGGTGGATGCTTGCTGGATGCACGCCGATCCGGTCGGCCAGTTCGAGCGCCGTTAGACCCTGCTCAGAGGTTTGTCGCAAGATCTCGGTTCGCACGTTGTTGCCGATGGTCTCGATCGCCACGAGCACTTCTTTCGGCATGTCTCCGGGCGTCGACAGGCGTGGCATAACCGTGATTGTGCCCGATCAACCACCTGTTGCGCTTAGCGCGGGAGGGTGCAAATATCGGAATCTCGAGGATGCAGACCGAACCGACCGGGGGAGGCATCCAATGGGCGCTCGGGCACCCCATCCGCATCGCGGAGTCAGCGAAGGTCGCCCGTCGCCGAGTTCTTGGCCCCTCACGGTGAGCCCAACCGGCCCCAGCGCACCGCGCAGACACTTCCAACCAGAGCAAGCCTCCCCAGCGGCCGACGCTAGGCACAATCAGTTGCCGCAAGGACGGCACCATGCGTGGAGGACTACGCGATGACTCTCCACCAACGCCTGGTGACCTTCACCCTGATCGCGGCCTGTAGCGGCAGTCTTGCCGCCTGCGGCGGCGGTAGTGACCCGGAATCCAAGCCTCCGCCGAGCGCCCCGACGAGCACCAAAGATCCCAGCCCCAGCAGTGACCCCAGCGGAACCGGAGGCCCTCCAACCGGCTGGCAAGACAAATTCACCCACGAGCAGATGGACACCTACAACGCTGCCCTGCGGCGATGGAAGCAGTACACGAAGCTCTCCAACGAGATCTACCGCAAGGGCAAGGACACCCCCGACGCTCGAGCCACTCTGCAGGAGTTCTCGCTCTTCTGGCAGCGGGATGCCCTGACCTTGGCCACGGACTACGACAAGGGCGGCCTGCGACGCGAAGTCCCGGCTGAGCCGCTGTGGACGTACGCCACCTCGGTCAAACCGACCTACGTCGTCATCGTTCAATGCACCGACTACAGCAAGCTGAAGTACACGAAAAGCGGCGACGTGCTCGACAACAAGCCCAGTCACTTGGTCACCCCGCTCGTCGTTCGGATGGGCAAGCCGAAGGGCAAGGACTGGGTGTTCGCGGGCAGCACGTTGAAGGACAAGAAGTCGTGTGTCGCCTGATCGTGCGTGTACTTGCGGTGCTCGCGGCTCTGGCGACACTGACGATCAACGCTGCGTCAACCACGCCGACCGGGTCTGCCCCCGCTTTGGTTGACGGTTAGGGGTTGGGGTGTTCAGGCCGCTTCTGCGGTCGTGTAGATCATCTCAAACTCGACCGGTGTGAGCTTTCCGAGGGCTCGCTGACGGCGGCGTCGGTTG